>NZ_JBKTEM010000010.1:0-88490 GCF_047239305.1 Beduini sp. | reverse complement strand
TATGTAAAGAAAACAAAAAAGTGGTTTTCACCACTCACATATTTTATTATATCATATATTCCTATTAAAGAAACAGACTTTTTTAAACATAGAAAAACGATTGTATTTCCAATCATCTATGATTATTATATAAATAGAAAGAGGAAGAAGTTCTTCAATGATGTAATAATAAAAAGAAGAACAAATCCTTTGAGCATTGTTAATCTTAACCTATTTACCCCAAACACAACGTCCACAAAGTTAAGATTGAACGATGGAACAAATCATCAATATGGATCGTACAACAGAGTTTTTAAGAAAATTCTAACTCATAGTTAACTAACTGATGATCAACTATTAGATGAAATGTTCAAAAAGAGTTATGACAAAAGTCATAGCTCTTTTTCATTGCTTTCATCTTCACTAGCCACAATAGTAGACTCAATCGATTCAATAGCCGGTCCATCTAACACTTTACCCGTATAGTCAAAACGTGAACCATGGCATGGACATTCAAATGTATGTTCAGCAGAATTATATTTTAATATACATCCTAAATGGCTGCAGACAGGAACAAATCCATAATAATGTCCATTTTCTTTATAGACAGCAACCATTGTATCATCTAAATCTGTTACTGTTCCGCTATGATTATCCATATTTTCAATGTCGACTTTTTTTAAAACAATACGATCTACAATTTCTGCTTTCATTGTTCTTAATGCTAATCTTGAAAAAGCAGATGCACTGGTTATCGGTTTAAAGCGATGCGGTTCATACAAATCCTGATATTCACTTTCCTTATTCAATATTAATTCACTGATCAATTTTCCTGCAACATGACTCATAGTAATGCCCCATTTATTATAACCAGTCGCAACAAACATTGTGCGATCACCTTTATCATAATATCCAATCATCGGCAAACCGTCATGACTGATACAATCCTGATTATGCCATGTTTGAATTTTATCATAGACTCGCAGTGGTTTTTCTTTATCCCCTACAAGTCGTTCATTTGTCACATGTAAGTTATAATGATCAATATTGCGACGGCTATAGATATCTTCATCTTCACACAAAACAATTCGCCGATCTCTTTGCGGTGTCAGAAAAAGTGCCGAACGAACCTGATGCATTTTCAAAAAATACATACTAGGAAAATTAAAGATAGGATAGCGTGTCGCTACCACTACATATTTAGCGGTAATGCGATGCTGTCCAGTTTTTAAAACATGCTTATGCTGAATCTTTGTATGATTAAGCACTTTTGTATGTTCATAGATATTTACATTATCTAACGTTTCCACAATCCCTTTCATATATTTAACAGGATCAAAGGTTCCTAATGGAAACATCTTAATTTGATTGGTTGTAAACTCCATGGTGGAAATACTTCCTTCAAGCATGTCGTAAACTGTTTTTAAATCCTGTGGTTTATCAACAGAATAGAAATAATGTGGATTTACACTGAAATCACATTGAATATTATTTTTCTCTATGATTTCTACCAAGGAAATATATGCTTCTAAATTCGATTTAAAATACCGTAATGCTGTCAATTCACTAAAAGATTGCTTAATGTTTTTTAAAACACTTGGTTGGAAATACGAGATTTTTCCTGTCATATGAGAAGAAGAATGTGATCCAATCTCATCTCCTTCTACCAGTGTAATATGATACTGGCTGTCCTTTAAAAAGTATGCACACATGAGTCCCGTCAATCCACCGCCAATAATTAAAACATCAGTTTCAATATCATGATCCAATGCCGGGAACTTTTTAATTTTAGTTTTTTGCTGCCAATAAGATTCTTTCATTTTTATCACCCTTATAAGTATGACCAGAAAATAAAAGAAATATATATATTGAATTATAAATATTAATAAACAGCAATTTTATTATAATTTCAATAACTTTATAAACGTATAAATATTAAAATCCGAAATAAAAATTCCGGATTTACGTGATTTTAATGATGGATGACACCTTTAATATTGTTCTTCATCAGCTAATTTTATTTTAAATTTTGAACCTTCTTCTAAAGAAAGCCTCAGGTATTTCGCTTTTTTTGTATCTGGTATTTCATAAGATAGTGTAACTGTTTTACTTTCTCCAACTCCAACCTGAAAAGTCTTCTCGCTTAAAATAGTATTCTCATATCTCTTTCCGTCAATTTCTAACTGTCATAATGAACTATCACAAAAAACAATGTCTTCTGATCGATTTTCCACTTTTATATCGACATAAAGCGTTGACTTATCAGCAAAGGTAATTTCAGTCACATCATCTATAGTACTGAATTCTACATTTTTATATTCAATAATATCCCTTAAATGTAGATCTTTTGTTTAGTGCATCCTAATAAAAGCAAGAAAAAGCAAAAAATTATTATCTTTTTCATTAAATTTTCTTAGATTTGATAATTTCATCTAAGCATTGAATCCACTGTTCAACACTTGTCCATTTATGCCAAATAGGCAGATCAAAATGGTTAGGATCACCTTTTTTAACAAACTCGCTGAAATAGTAATTCATTTTATCTGATAATTCATAATCTCCAGGTGTAAATGGTCTCCAGCATCTTTTCAAAGTACCAAATTCATACCATAACTCGCCTGAATGGAATGCTCCCGCTTGATCGCCTGGCAATTCCTTTTCAAATGAATACACATAAACTGGGGCATCATGCAGCTGACTCTGCAATTTCGCAAATCCTTTTGTGGATTCAAGAATCGCATGTGCAGTTTCTTTGGAAAACAGTTCATCTTTCGTACATCCAATCATATAAGGAATATCGTGGAAAGCAGCTTTGGATAAAATCTTATCGCATTCCTCCACCAGCAATTCTCCATCAATATTCGGTCCTAGTAATTCTAACGGATTGATTTGATGGTCTGCCATATATTGGTGGATATCATGAACGAGTACCTTATATGGTGCCGCTCTTAATTGAGCTAAATCTTTGTATCCCAATCCGGCGATAACTTCTTTCATAATATTAGCCTGCTTCTCCTGCGTGATTTCCTGACAAATACTGTTTGTTCCAGCTGCACTTTGCATAATAGCTTTAGAAAAAAGCCCTTTTGTCTTATCCGTTGAGCAAATAATTTGGACACTTCGGCTTCCTGCTGATTGTCCCATGATCGTCATATTATTAGCATCTCCGCCAAAAGCTCCAATATGTTCATGAATAAATTGAATAGCTGCTATTTGATCATAAATCCCAAAATTTCCTCTTTCATTTTCCTCTTGAAGCCATGGATGAGATAAGAATCCCATCACCCCTAAGCGATAATTAATTGTCACTAGAATGACCTTTCTTGAACAGAACTTCGCTCCATCAAATTCAATTTCATGACCATATCCCCCTGTATACGCTCCGCCATGAATCCAAAGCAAAACAGGTAATTTTTCTTCTTGTGTTGTTGCCGGTGTCCAAATATTCAAATACAGGCTATCTTCTGACATAGCTTCTTGGTGTCCAAAAAATTCTTTTTGATAAAATGATCCTAATTCATGTCTTGGCTGAACACTGATCGGGCTAAAGGTATCCGCCATGTAAACCCCTTGAAATGGGTCAAGTGGCTGCGGTTTTTTCCAGCGTAAATTCCCAACTGGTGCCTTTGCGTATGCAATCCCTTTGAACACGGTATACTGTGGATGATCGTCCTGAATTCCGACATATGTCCCTAATTTTGTTTTTGCTTCTAATAATGCCATAAACAAACCTCCTTGTTCCCATTATACTACAACTTTAATTTAATTGTATCGTACTCCCTCATTAATTGTACAACTTCTTTATACACATGAGCGTCTACTTGTTTTAAATCGCCTAAAATCTGCCCAATCATTGCCTTATTAATGGTGGTTTGTTTATGACAACGTATAAAGCATTGCTCATGCAGCCCTAATTGATGACACAGCTGCAAAGATAAACAATAATCAAATTTGGGAGAATAAAATTCTCTGCGTTTCAGCGTTGCGATCGGCAAAACTAGAAACTCTTCATCAGATAAAGGGTAACCAGCCATAATTAAAGCCGGCCTAGCCTTATAAGCATAATGATGATTTTGCACATTATAATAAGGAAACAAGGTAATCACAATTTTACCGCCCCACATCTGCATGTTCTTCAAAAAAGCAACCCCAATCTGTATCAAATGGTTTTATCCTTTTGGCATCTTTCACTATATCACTCATCTTTAACGGTTTTGTGCCTATTTCATTTTTACACATGGATTTTCTTGAATTCCTCCAAGAGATTTCCTGATGTGTTAAATGACATAAATCTATGGATTGGCGATTCCCATACTGCTTTAGCACACTATCTATCAGCATTTCTGTCTGAAGCGAAATCGGAATAGAAAAATCTTCTATGCGATAGAATATACTTCGCACTTCCAAAGATACCGGGCCATGCACCCAGCCAATCAGCGGTTCCTTGAATAGTGGCTGATGATAAAGATTTAAGGCTTCACGCTGTAATAGATATAATAATTTATGAAGTTTCATCTCATCAATAGTCTGCCCGTAAAAAATACGATAACGATTATAAAGATTAGCCGCTATATGCTCTACCTGATTCATAATATCACCATATACATTATAGCAAATTCCGCTTGACCATTGGTTCCATCTTCATTCCAACTTTACAGCAAAAATCCTGCCAGTTAAACATTTAACCAACAGGATCCATAATTGCACATGACACAGTTATAATTTTTACGAAGTTTCCCTAATAATTTCATCCTCCATCCAATGAAGTTTACGATCAATAACAAAATGATCGATCAGTAAACCTAACGATACCGCCAGCAATAAACCACGATATAAATTAAATCCTCCGTAGAAATAATTCAGTCCATAGAAAATAAGAAGTCCGGAAATTCTTCCTGCTGCCGTAGGAAATTCGCAGGCGATGATGTAATCTCCGTCATTAAACCCATCTTTCGCCCTTGAAGAAAGCTGATACTTCATGGTTTGGAAGATGACAGAGTTCCAGCATAAGATAACACCATTTAAGATAAAACACATGACCAAGCTCCATGGTTTAGCCACAATAGCTAAGGTTCCAATGGAAATTAAATAAATGATTGATGCCCATAAATGATACTTCTTTTGATTTTCTAAAGTAAATTTACTAGCGATAAAAATTGAACTCAATACACCAATTAATGACATCGCTGAGTTCAGATTTCCGATGATCTGCTCATTATTTAGAATGATATATGCAAATACCATAAATATCTGTCCATAAATTGCTTCTCTTAATCCAAAACTAAAATTATAATAGCGATTTGCATTCCAGTATTTATTATGCCTTAATTTCAAAATAGGTAAAACATGGTATTCTTCATCGAACTTGACGTTCTTAAGCAAACAGGAAATAATAATAGCTAAAATATAAACAATAACACTAAATGCAAATAAGATATAGTAACCTGTTAATTCACTGTAGCGCACTATAACCGCCCCGGAAATCATAGGAGCAACTACTCCAAAAATATAGCTAAATGAGGTCTGATAGCTAAAGAATGTCGCACGATGTTTTTCGCCGGTAAATTTTCCTACTAGAATATTGAAAGCAAAGTAATACATTCCCATTCCAATACCATTAAAAATTCCTAGATAGATTAAATACTTGCTTGCCTCAGCCTGCAGCAACAAAATAAGACTGTAGTAGATAACAGACGATACAATTCCTACTTTCAGCAAAGTAAGAATAGATCCTTTTTTGACATAATATGTCCCAAACAAAAATGAACCTAACAATGCAATATAGTTGGAAACATTTTGCAGAATCATCAATCCCATATTATCCGTTAAACGTATCAAATATACATTGACAAATGTTGCTGCAATCGTCATTCCAGATAGGAATAAGATTCCAACCATCAATAAGATTTTCGCATCTCTTGATAAAGGCTCTCGTTTCTTTTTCTTCTTCATATGATTATCCCCCTATTAATGCGATAATAGCGCGTTTATCTGAGGAAACAATCATTTTTTCATAGTGTGAAAGTGTTTTCACAAACAGGAAATAAGGTCTAGTTTTTTGTTTCTTTTAATAGATCCCTGATCTCAGTAAGAAGCAATTCTTCTTTTGTTGCTTCGGGTACCTTTGTGGTCTCTTCTTGAACCTGTTTTTCTTTCATTAATCTTCCAATAACCTTCATCATACAAAAAATACTAAATGCAACTATTATAAAGCTGATAACAGCATTCAAAAAATTCCCATAGTTAATCAATGCTTCACCCAGTTTAAAATTTAACTTTTCAAAATTAGCAACACCGGTAACTGCTGAAATAACAGGTGTAAATATATCTTTGACTAAAGAATTAACGATTGCCGTAAAGGCACTCCCCATTACAACCCCAATCGCCATATCCAACACATTGCCTCTCATTGCAAATTTTTTAAACTCCATAAAAAATTTCTTCATCGAAAATTCCTCCTTCGATTTTATTATACGGACTTATCGACAAATTGCAACATCGTACATTTTAGTACCATTTCCCTTCGATTTGTGTTACACTGGTAAACGGAATTGGAGTGATATAATGGACAATTTTTGGTATGAACTTAAACATGTGTGCAAACAAACGGGGGCCCGTTATGGGATTCTGCACACTCCCCATGGTGATGTAGAAACACCTATTTTTATGCCGGTAGGCACTTTAGCGACTGTTAAAGGAATTTCTCCTGAACAATTAAAAGAAATGAACAGTGGAATTATCCTTTCAAATACGTATCATCTTTGGTTAAGACCTGGTGAAGATGTGGTTGAGCAAGCTGGTGGTTTACATAAATTTATGAACTATGACCGTCCAATCTTGACAGACAGCGGTGGTTTTCAAGTATTCTCATTAGGAAAAACAAGAAAGATTGAAGAAGAAGGTGTAACCTTTAAAAGCATTATTGATGGAAGCAAATTATTTCTTTCACCTGAAAAAGCGATTGAAATACAAAATAAATTAGGCGCAGATATTATTATGTCATTTGATGAATGTGCCCCTTATCCCTGTACGCATGATTATATGAAACACAGTGTAGAGAGAACATTAAGATGGGCAAAGCGAGGACAGTCCGCACATCAAAAAAGCGACCAACAAGCTCTTTTTGGAATTGTTCAGGGGGGAGAATTTGCTGATCTGAGAGAAATGTGTGCCAAAGCCTTAGTAGAAATGGACTTCCCGGGTTATTCAATTGGCGGTACAAGTGTAGGTGAGCCTAAAGATATTATGTATAAAATGATTGACGATGCAGTTAAGTGGCTTCCAGATCATAAACCTCGTTATTTGATGGGTGTAGGAAATCCAATTGATTTAATTGAAGGTGCAATGCGTGGTATTGATATGTTTGACTGTGTATTGCCTACAAGAGTTGCACGTCATGGTGCATTAATGACAAGTCATGGTCGTGTTAATATTAATAATGAAAAGTATAAATATGATTTTACTCCTCTTGATCCGGAATGTGACTGTTATACATGTAAGAATTATACAAAAGCATATTTGCGTCATCTGCACAAATCAGAAGAATTATTCGGAAAGAATTTACTATCGATTCATAATGTGCGTTTTCTCTTAAAACTAAGTGAGAACATACGTCAAGCCATACGTGAAGATCGATTGGCTGACTTTAAAGAAGAGTTTTTAAATAAATATGGACGTGATGTTTACGAAAGGGCGTTTTAGTATGAAATTAAGTGATTTTGATTTTGATTTACCTGAGCATTTAATTGCCCAAACTCCCCTAGAAAAAAGAGATACCTCTAAATTACTGGTTTTAGACCGTAAAACCGGTAAGATTGAGCATAAACATTTTTATGATATTATTGATTATTTAAATGAAGGGGATATTTTAGTACGCAACAACACAAAGGTTATTCCTGCACGATTATTCGGCACCAAAGAAGAAACCAATGGACATGTTGAAGTGCTGCTGCTAAAAGAACTTAATGAAAATATTTGGGAATGTCTGGTAGGGAATGCTCGCATTGTTAAAGTGGGAACCCTCATCACTTTTGGTGACGGATCATTAAAAGCAGAATGTATTGAAGTTAGAGAAGAAGGCATTCGTTTATTCAAAATGATCTATGAAGGCATTTTCTATGAAATCCTAGATCGCTTAGGGACAATGCCCTTACCGCCTTATATTAAAGAACGCTTAGAAAACCCTGATCGTTATAATACTGTTTATGCGAAAATTGAAGGTAGTGCTGCCGCTCCCACAGCAGGACTGCATTTTACTGAAGCTATTAATAAAAAGCTGTTGGAAAAAGGAGTTCAGATTGTAGATGTTACTCTTCATGTTGGGCTGGGAACATTTCGCCCTGTCAAAGTGGATAATGTATTGGAGCATCATATGCACAGTGAATTTTATATGATCTCTAAGGAAAGTGCAGATATACTCAACAAGGCAAAAACTAATGATCAGCGTATCATCAGTGTTGGAACTACTTCAACTAGAGTTTTAGAATCAAATTATACAAAATACCATACTTTTAAAGAGACAAATGAAAGTACTGATATTTTTATTTATCCCGGATACGAATTTAAAGCGATTGATGCCTTGATTACTAATTTCCATTTACCAAAATCAACATTATTAATGTTAATTAGCGCATTGGCAAATAAAGATTTAATTATGAAAGCTTATCAGGAGGCCATTGAAAGAGAATATCGTTTCTTTTCTTTTGGTGACAGTATGTTTATCTTATAATGGAAAAACGAAATTTTGATTTATTATTTAAAAAGGAATTAGAAAAAATCAAGGATAGTCGGCCATCACTATTATTGCATGTATGCTGTGGACCATGCAGCAGCAATGTTTTGAAAGAATTATGTGAACAATTTGAAATTACTATCCTGTATGCCAACTCAAATATCTATCCTGAAAAAGAATATCAGCGTCGCTTTCAGGAATTGGTTGATTTTATTGCACAGTTCAATCAGGATTATTCACAAAATATTGTAATCATTGAAGAACCTTATCGTCCGCTTGAGTTTTTAAATCATCTAAATCCATTAAAAGAAGAAAAAGAAGGCGGAAAACGCTGTTATTTATGTTATAGTCTGAGAATAGAATCTGCCTATCGGTACGCATCTTTACACCATTTTGATTATTGGACTACAGTCCTAAGTGTATCTCCACATAAAAACAGTCAATGGATTAATCAGATCGGGGAGTCTAAACCCCAAGATAGAACTCACTTTTTATATGCAGACTTTAAAAAGAACAATGGCTATAAAAAATCTGTAGATATGGCAAGCCAATATGGCTTATATCGTCAAAACTATTGCGGATGTTTGTTCTCTTATACAGAGATGTTGGAGAGAACCTCAAAAACTAAAGAATAGCTATAAACTAAAATACATCTCATGATTTGAAAGATTGAATTAAGAGATGTATTTTATTACGTCTAATATAATAAGAGAATAAAAATATATAAAACATTGCCAATAATAAAAAACTACCTTTCGGACTTCATGTCTTGATAAGGTAGTTTTTATTTTATAAATTAACGAATATGACCATTGAAACTAAACTTAAATACATAGTGTTCTTGGTTCGATAATAAATATTCATCATGAGTTTTGGCTCCCCATGTATTATCTCCAGCAATTCCCATCTGAATTTTATTAATACGTACAACACTTTGATATGGTAAAGGCAGTTCAAAAGGATGACGAGCACTTTCCATCTCAATTGGTGTATAAGGGATCGCAGAAAATTCAAAAACATCATCAATAAAACTGAAATGTAATCCTATTTCATCCTTATTATAGATATCCGCATATCGAACACCCGTTCTGTTTCCACATTCCTGTGGCATTAAATATGGCGTTAAATTTTCATAAATAGTATATTGATAGATTCCCAGCATTGTCCCCTGCTGACGATCAATATAGTTCTCCATAGGTCCTTCCCCATAAAATTCAACGTTCTCAAAATCCAACGGTAATTTAAACATCATTCCAAATTCTGGCATTTCAATTTGTTCAGCTGAAGGCTGGTAATCTAAAGTAACATCTACTTTACCATTGCCATCCACTAAATAAGTAACTTCTATCTCAGTTTCCACATTTCCCGGTAAGATATGCTGATAAATTATTTCAACACTAGTACCATCTTCATTTAGCGTTGCTTTTTGGAATATAGCTTTTTGGTATAAACTGGCACTAAACCATTGCCCATAACGAAATCCGTATTTATTTCCTGTATCATTTTGAGTAGAGGCACGATAGAAATTAGGCTTTGGTACTTCTTTAATCAATGATTTACCAAGATAATTATATTCTATAACTCCGCCATGGATCTTAGAGAATATAATATGAAAATCTTCTCCAATAACCCCCACATTAGCAAAATCATCAGTGATACGGATTTTTTTATTTGACAAAGTCTGTACAGGCTGATATGGATAAATATATTCTTCCTGTGCCACAATATGTCCGCTGTCGCTATATATTGTATCTTCCATTGTCGTATAAACAACCTGTACACAATATTCATTTTGTTCATCTAAAGGCGTAAATGGATTTTTAATTGTAATTGAATCATGAGGCATAACATTTAGGATCATCTCTTCCGATTCGATTTCTACACCATTACGCAAGATCATAATGGTAGTGACAAATTCATCAAGATTCGTAAATAAATAATGATTCGTGATCGTAATATTCTCATCCGTAATAGTTGTGTCGATACTTTGATAATTGTATTTTACTTCCTGCATTTTAGGCGTTAGCTGACGGTCTGCAAAAACAATGCCATTTCCACAGAAATCATAATCACTCGGTCTTTCTCCGAAATCTCCGCCATAAGCATAAAACTCATTATTATAACGATCTAATGTATAAATGGCCTGATCCGCAAAATCCCAAATGAAGCCACCTTGATATTGTGGATATTTTTTAACTAGGTCTGTATATTTATGCATCGCTCCATTAGAATTTCCCATGGCATGAGCATATTCACATAAGATGAATGGCTTTTCCGGATGTTCCTGAATAAATTTTTCTACTTCATCTGCTGGAGTATACATCTGGCTTTCCATATCACTTGTATTTGGATAGCGACGATCCCAAGCAATTCCTTCGTAATGAACAAGCCTTGTATCATCGCGTTCTCTAAAGAATTCCGACATCATAAAGATATCTTTTCCTCCGTATGATTCATTTCCGCATGACCAAATCACAACACTTGGATGATTTTTATCACGCTGAAACATCGAATTGGCACGATCAATTAAATTTGCTTCCCATTCCGGTTTGTCATCTGGTAAGATAATATCTTTGTCATAAAAATCTGTCCATGTGCCATGTGTTTCTAAATTTGTCTCATCGATTACATACAATCCATATTCATCGCAAAGCTTATAGAAATAAGAATTATTTGGATAATGTGATGTACGCACTGCATTCATATTGTTTTGTTTGATAATCAAAATATCTTCTAAAATTTCTTCTTTAGTAATAGCACGCCCAGATTTAGCACTAAATTCATGACGGTTAACTCCGTTGAATACAATGCGTTCACCATTGATACACATTAAGCCATCTTTCATTTCAAACTTTCTGAACCCAACACGCTGATAAATAATCTCTTTTACTTCCCCCTTATGAAGAACCGTTAAAATTAACGTATATAGATGAGGATATTCTGCACTCCATAGCAGCGGCGATTCAACCGGAATACTTAATAGCGGATTCTTTTCGGTTATTTTAAATTCATGTTTTAATACTTCTGTCCCATCAGGATCTAATAATTCACTTTGAATAACACAATGTTCAATTTTCCCTTTAACTTTTAATTCTATTTCAATATTGGCTTCATCGAAAGGCTCTTCCATTACCGTTTTTACAAATAAATCTTTAATATGTGTTGAGGGAATGCTGTAGAGTTCAACATCTCTGAAAATACCAGAGAAACGCCAAAAATCCTGATCCTCCAGCCAACTTCCGCTACTGTATTTAAAGACTTGAACTGCTAACTTATTTTCTCCTTCTTCTAAATAAGGGCTTAAAAAGAAAGTTGAAGGTGTAAAACTGTCTTCACTATAGCCTACAAATTCACCATTCAACCATAATGCAAAAGCGGTTTCAACACCATGGAAACAAATATACAGCTTTTGATCTTTCATTTTTTCAGGCACACTGAAATATTTTACATAACTGCCAACCGGATTAAAATGTTCCGGAATTTCTCCAGGTTTAATCCCTTCTCTGCCTGACCACGGATACATTTGATTAACATACATGGGTTTATCGTATCCTTGCATTTGGATATGTCCAGGTACTTTGATATTATCCCAGTCTTTGCAATCATAATCCTTTTGTTCAAAATCACGAATCGTTTCTTTGTAATTCTTTGCATAGTGGAATTTCCAAACTCCATTTAAACTGTGCTTAAAGCTGCTTTCATCCATCAGCATTTCTTGTGAACTAGCATAATAGCTATGATCTGAATGCGCTTTCTCACGATTGATTTCAAAACATTCTGGGTCTTTTACCCATTGATAATCAAATTTCATTTTCTGTCCTCCTTGATATCTATAATTGATCTTACTATCTCTATTATAAACTTCATTTCCCCTGTTGCCTAGATAAATTGACGGCAAAAAAAGACTTCGCTAATATGAAGTCTTATTAACGTAGTGTTCTATAGCTTCTTGTAGTTTTCTAAAAATGCTCCTTCACCAAATCTATCGAGACTAAAGGTTATGCCTTGACTCCTACATGTTGAAATACTAATAATATACACATCTGCTTGATCAGCTAAAATTGTAATATTTAACCTTATGTGATAGCTGACGATATATTTGTGACGTTCATAGATTAGAACTGCACAGTCTACACCATTTAGGTTTATATAGCTTTCTTTTTCAATAAAGCGATAAAGCTTTCCTCCATAATCTCCTGTTTAAGCCATTCAAACACTTCTTTAAAGCCACCTTGAAAATGAGTTATATATTTTGCCGTCGTGACTTCCTATATTTATCTTATAATATTATAAAAAAACAGATGCATTGCACCTGTTATAATCTCGACTTAAAATCATCATAGTTAAATTCTCTAATCAAAACATCCTCACCATTTACTTTATGTAAATAAATACTTGGCAAATTTATCCCATTAAATGTATTATTTTTAACCATTGTATAGATTGCCATGTCTTCAAAAACGATATGCTGTCCAATTTTCAATGGCTGATTAAAAGAATATTCCCCAATAACATCACCGGCTAAACATGTCGGTCCACCTAATAAATAACTATAAGGTAAGACTTCCGGTAAATCACTGTCAATGATACGCGGACGATAAGGCATCTCCAATACATCAGGCATATGACATGCAGCTGAAGTATCCAAGATACAGTTAATCACTCCATTGACATTGAAATCAAGGACTGATGTTACTAAATATCCTGCATCAAGAGCTACTGCTTCTCCAGGTTCTAAGTATACATCTAAATTATATTTATCCTGCATAAATCGAATACACTTAATAAGTGTTTCAATATCATATCCTGCTTTTGTAATATGATGGCCACCGCCAAAATTAATCCATTTCATTTTCTTTAAATAAGGTTCATAATGCTGATCAATAATCTGCAATGTGCGCCATAAGACATCTGAATTCTGTTCACAAAGAGAATGGAAATGCAGCCCCTCAATCCCTTTCAGCTGACCTTTTTGGAACTGTTCAAGCGTAATTCCTAAGCGTGAATGACTGGCACAGGGATCATAAATTCCATGATCTTGCTCTGAATATTCGGGGTTAATGCGTAATCCGCAGCTTATCTTTTTAGAAGCACGACTTACTTTATCCTTATACATTTCCCACTGATTAAAGGAATTAAAGACAATATGGTCACAATAGTGTAAGATGGAGTCAAAATCCTGTGGAATATAGGCAGGTGAAAAAATGTGTACCTGTTTCCCCATTTCTTCATATCCCAGACGTGCCTCATTGATTCCACTAGCCGTGATGCCATCAAGATATTTTCCAAGCAGAGGGAATACGCTGTACATTGAGAAAGCTTTTGCCGCTAATAATATATGGCATCCGGTACGTTCTTTAATACTCGCAAGAATTTTAAGGTTAGATATTAATTTATTTTCATCAACGATGTAAGATGGAGTACTGTATTGATTAAAATCTATCATTTTAATCTACCAATACCGGATTAAAAGATTCCTGCCATGGCAATCCACATACGTTTAATTGTTCCATGAATGGATCAGGATCAAATTCTTCAACGTTAAACACTCCTGGTTTTTTCCATTTTCCGGTCAATACCATCATTGCTCCGATCATTGCCGGTACTCCCGTTGTATAGGAAACAGCCTGTGATCCCACCTCTTTATAGCAGGCTTGGTGATCGCATACATTATATAAATAATATGTTTTTTCTTTACCATCTTTTACACCACTAAATATACAACCAATATTGGTTTTACCTATTGTTCTTGGACCTAAGCTAGCAGGATCCGGTAACACAGCTTTTAAAAATTGTAATGGAATAATCTTCTTTCCTTCAAATTCAATAGGTTCAATTGAAGTCATGCCAACATTTTCCAAACACTTTAAATGTGTCAGATAGCTCTCTCCAAAAGTCATAAAGAAGCGAATTCTTTTAATTCCCGGAATATTAATTCCTAAAGATTCCAATTCCTCATGATGTAATAAATACATATCCTTTTTACCTACTTGTGCAAAGTCATATTCTCTTTTAATTTCCATTGGCTTTGTTTCTATCCATTTGCCATCTTCCCAATAGCTTCCGTTTGCACTCACTTCACGAATATTAATTTCCGGATTAAAATTAGTCGCAAAAGGATACCCATGATCCCCGCCATTACAATCTAAAATATCAATATAATGAATTTCATCAAACTCATGTTTTAAGGCATAGGCACTAAATACACCTGTTACACCGGGATCGAATCCACATCCTAGAACTGCAGTTAATCCAGCTTCTTCAAACTTTTGTTTATATGCCCATTGCCATTTATACTCAAACTTTGCTGTGTCTAACGGTTCATAATTTGCCGTATCTAAATAATCCACCTTACATTCTAAACAGGCATCCATGATTGTTAAATCCTGATACGGCAACGCTACATTGATACAGATATCCGGTTTAAATGTATTCATTAAATTCACCAGTTCTTCTACTTTATCTGCATCCACTTGAGCAGTGTGAATAATTGTCTTTGTTTTATCTTTCAATGCGTCTTTATACGCATCACATTTTGATTTAGTTCGGCTTGCGATCATAATTTCTCCAAACACATCACTATGCTGACAGCACTTATGAATCACTACCCCTGCTACGCCACCAGCGCCGATAATTAAAGCTTTTTTTGCCATCTTTCTTCCTCCTAATGTTTCTCTAACATATCCAGTACATAGTTTGGCAGTTTAAAACAGCCATCATGTAACTCTGTATTATAATATTTAGTTTTTATGTTAAGTTTATTCCAAGCTGATACATCTGTTTGAGGATTAAGTCCTTTGCTCGCAAACCCAAACAGCCAATGACCGGACGGATAACTGGGAATATGTGCCTGATAAACTTTTGCTACTTCAAATGTTGAAGCGATCTTTCGATGCGCACGCATCATTGCCAAAGCATCTTCGCTGTAATAAGGACTTTCATGCTGATTAATTAAAATACCATTATCTTTTAATGCCTTATAACAATTTCCGTAGAACTCTTTTGTAAACAAACCCTCACCCGGACCGAAGGGGTCTGTTGAATCGACAATGATCAAATCATATTCATTATTGACAGTTCTGACAAATTTCAATCCATCTTCATAAAAAACAGTCACTCTTGGATCATCAAAACTTTTTGCTATGGAAAAATATTGTCGGCAAACTTCCACCACTAACCGGTCAATCTCTACAACATCAATTTTTTCTATTGAAGAATAACGAATCAATTGATTTACCGTTCCACCATCACCAGCACCAATAACAAGGACCTTCTTTATCTTTGGATTGACCGCCATCGGCACATGGGTAATCATCTCATGATAAATAAATTCATCTTTTTCGGTCAGCATGACAACTCCATCCAGTGTCAGAATTTTTCCAAATTCATAGGTTTTCAAGATATCAATTCGCTGAAATTCACTTTGTTTACTATAAAGATGTTCATCAACACGAATAGATAATTTAACGTCATCTGTATGTTTCTCGCTGTACCACAGTTCCATTACTCCACCTCCACTATATTTAAATAATTTAAATCCATATCTTCCGTTCCGGTTAATACACAACCCTTTTCTTTAGCGAAATCTATATATTTCAAAATATCCTTAGTAATTTTTTCTCCCGGAGCCAGTATTGGAATTCCAGGGGGATAACACATTACAAATTCCGCACACACCATTCCCTCCGTTTTATCAATCTCCATTGCTTTCTTTTTTGCATAAAATGCAATTTGAGGGGAATAGATAACTTCCGGATCAATATATTCATGATCATAAAGACCACTTGGATCTTTGGAAGCAGTACGGCTGATTTCAGCTAAAGCAGCGATTAGTCGCTCAATCTCAAAGGGACGATCCCCTACTGAAATAATAGCTAGGATATTTCCAATATCACCAAATTCTATTTGTATATCAAAATCATCTCTTAACAGATCATACACTTCGATTCCGGCTAATCCCATTTGGCGTGTATGAATAGAAAGCTTCGTTACATCAAAATCATAAAGATCATCGCCATTGCACAATTCTCGGCTGAAAGCATAAAGTCCTGAAATTTTATTGATTTCCTGTCGTGCATAGTCCGCCATTTCTACTACTTTCTTAAAAATTTCTTTTCCATGGATTGCTAATTCGCTTCTAGCAATATCTACTGAAGACATCAACAAATAAGATCCTGAAGTCGTTTGTGTCAGATTGATCACCTGTCTTACATAATCAGCATTCATCTCTTTTCCTAAAAGCAGCAATGAGCTTTGAGTCAGACTTCCTCCGGTCTTATGTGTGCTGACAGCTGCCATATCCGCCCCCGCTGCCATCGCATTGATAGGAAGATTTTCGCCAAAATAAAGATGTGTCCCATGTGCCTCGTCGGCTAAAACCTTCATTCCTGCCTGATGACCTAAAGCAACAATTCTTTTTAAGTCCGAACAAATTCCATAATAAGTTGGATTATTTACAAGAATAGCTTTAGCATCAGGATGTTTGTTTATCGCAGCTTCTAAATCCGCAATTTTCATCCCTAATGAAATTCCAATCTCTTTAGACATTCCCGGATTAACATAGACAGGGATTGCCCCGGTAATAATCAATGCATTGATTGCACTGCGATGCACATTGCGAGGCATGATAATTTTATCCCCACGCTTACAAACGGTCATAATCATCGCCTGAACAGCACTGGATGTTCCATTCACCATGAAGAAAGCATGCGCTGCACCAAAAGCTTCTGCCGCTAACTCCTCAGCTTCTTTAATAACTCCGGTGGGATGACAAAGATTATCGAGTGGTTTCATTGAGTTGACATCAACATCCAGACAGGCTTGTCCTAAAAACTCTGTTAAACGCTTATTTCCTCTGCCCTGTTTATGTCCGGGTACATCGAATGAAACAATGCGATTATGTTTATATTCATTTAATGCTTCATAAATAGGAGCGCGGCTTTGATCCTTAATCATATATATTTCTCCCACTGTAAATTTCTATCATTTCTTTTCTTAAATTTTGTGTAATCTGTAATCGTTCTTCCGGAGTCAGTTCGTAAGTATCTATTTTAAATAAATAGTTTTGTAAGATAATATCTTTGATCAAAAGTCTGGAATGGAAGATATTGGATTGGTAAACATTTACATCAACCGCATCATATTTTCTTTTGATTTTTTCATCAATATAATCTTGAATCGAGGTAATATCATGATCAATAAAGCATTTTTTCCCATTAAGATCACGTGTAAAACCACGTACCCGATAGTCAATAGTAATAATATCTGAATCAAAGCTTTGAATAAGATAATCCAGTGTATCAAGGGGAGTAATCTCTCCACAAGTTGATACATCAATATCCACTCTAAAAGTGGCAATGGAAGTTTCCGGATGATATTCAGGATACGTATGCACCGTAACATGAGATTTATCTAAATGCCCAACAACACTTTCTCCACTGCCATTATTATTGATCTTAAATTCCTCTGAAATCATGAGGGTAACACTAGCGCCCTGAGGTTCGTAGTCCTGTTTGGAAATACTCAATACTTTTGCCCCAATCATTTCTGTAACTTGACAAAGTATATTGGTTAATCTTTCAGAGTTATATTGTTCGTCAATGTATTTAATATAATCAAGCTGTTCCCGTCTGGTTTTGGCGTAACATACATCATATATGTTAAAGCTTAAAGTCTTAGTTAGATTATTGAAGCCATATAATTTTAATTTTCCATCCATAACGGTTCCTCCATTGTATAATATAAAAACGCAGGCAATGCCTGCGATTAAGATAGCTGAAAATAATAGGTTCACCATTTCATCTCTTGATCTAATCCAAGCATTAATACTTAGTATAGTCACAAGTTTACACCTGTCTAAAATCGGCTTTTGACCTGGCTGTCCGTTGGCCTTTAACACTGTCGTGTGGTCAAAAATAAGAAATAACTTATTTCGTATGTTCTTATCGAACGCAGTCATGCGTTCTCCAAAATTAGTGTGATGTATGAAATAGCTTCTTGTTATCACGAAACCAGTATATCTATTTTAAAATTTCTTGTCAATATATTTTTAAATATATTAAACAAATAGTTTCATATTATTAAACTTATGCTATAATTTTAAAGAGGTGAAGCATATGCATAAAATAGATTCGTTTTCTTATCAATGTGGTATTATGGACTGTTTTAATGAGATGGTAAAAGCCGGTCTAAAGCCAATGGCTCTGGCTCATCCCTTTAAAACACCACAAGAACGTGAGGTATATATTCCTTTTGTCAAACAAATAACAAAACAATATGGAAACTATTATTACTTAGACAACGATCCTTTGATCACAGATTTATTTGCAGCATCATTAAATCTATTTACATACAATATTATTTTTTATCGTGACGAAAATATTATTGAAAAATATAAAGCACTAAAAATAAAAAAGGAAAAGGCGATTACGAATAATGATTATCAGGAGATTAGAGAAAACATCGCTTATGAATTTGGATCTTTGCTGGGCTATCCAGAAACTCATATCCAACAATACATTAATAGCAACAACGAAAAGGAGGAATATTAATGTCAGGAATTATCATTACCAGTCAAAAAAAGCTCGTTGCTCATCATAAAGATGAACATGAGCCTTACGAGTATTATAAATATGAAGTAACTCCAAGAAAAGATTTTTCACAGGCATATATCTGCTTTTATGAAATACCGCCGCAAAAATATAATTACCCGATTCACTATCATGATTTTAATACAGAAGCTTTTTATATTATCAGCGGTGAAGGATTATTAATTACTGAAGATGATACTTCTCCGATCAAAGCCGGAGATATCGTAGTTTGTCCTTCTGGTAAAGAAGGTGGGCACCAATTATTCAACAGCTCATCTTCTCAGCTACTTACCTATATTGATTTTGATACAACACACTCTCCCGACGTCATACATTATCCTCATTCTCAGAAAATTGGTATTATTCAGCACAATGTTTCTAGTCAATTTTATAAAGAAGAAGATCAAGCTGATTATTACGAAGGTGAATAAAAAACTTAGTCAAGAATTCTCTAATAATAAGAGAGTTCCGCTAAGTTTTTATTTTGTGATGAATTCCATGAACTTCTTGTTTTTAGATAGAGAGTCAAACAAGACCACACCAATTAATAAGACTGCCAGTTCTCCTATCCATACATAAATCGCATTAACTACAAAAGGAATTCCAAACGCTAAATGTAATTCAAATCCAATGATTCCACCAGTAATCAAAGCTCCTACAAATGCAGCTAAATATTTATTTTTCATTTTATACATTGCAATGCAAACCAAAAAGGTACTGAATGTTCCAAAAACCATATCCAACCATCCTAGCGTAGAAGGGATATTCGCAATAAAACATCCAATAACTAAACCCGGTATATATTTCTTATTATAAAAAGCGAGAAAAACGATAATTTCTGATAATCTAAATTGAATTTCAGAATAGGCTAGTGGTGCAATTGCAAGTGTAAAAACTGTATAAATACAAGCTATAATCGCATTTTGAGCAATTAATTTCGTATTAAATCTCAAGCGATTCGCCCCTTTCAGTTTTTTGTTTTCACTTGTATGTCACCTCATTGAAAACATAATTATTCTAGCGATTTCTTTTTCTTTTGTCAATAAAAAAAGCAGCTATCAAATAGCTACTTACATACACAAACAGGTTCCGGAATAGAGAGTTGTTGATCTAGGTGAATCAATTCATCATTCCCGATTTCCAATACTTCTAGACGGTTATCATTCTGGCTTGCAACCACCAAATACTTTCCGATCACATTAAAATCACGAGGATTTTCTCCCACCTCATAAAAACCAATCAAACCAATTTTACCTGTCTCCCTGCTTATTTTATACATAACAATAGAATTATGTCCGCGGTTTGATACAAACAAATATTTTTCATCTTCACTCATGCGGATAGCGGCGGCAGAACTTGCTTTATTGAACCCGTGTGGAAGACAGGAAATTTTTTGCCTTAAAATAATGCCATCACTGCCACAGTCAAACACCATAATATTATTAGCAATTTCATTTACTAAATAGGCATGTTCTCCGTTGCCAGAAAAAATCATATGTCGAGGACCACTGCCCGGCAATACATTAATAGTAAGATCCTCATCTTCTACAATCTTTCCCTCCTCATAATGATAAAGTACGATTTTATCACTGCCTAAATCTACACTGTATAAATACTTTTTCTCCGGTGTAATTCCTACATAATGTGGGTGCGGCTGTGTTTGGCGTTTAAACAAATCCGGTCCCATCCCACGATGATACACCACACATGTTTTTTCTACGACTTTATGATTCTCTAATCGATAAGCTACGGTTGTTCCAATATGGTAATTGGCAGCATAAATATAGTTATTATTTGGATCTAAACAAAGATGTGTATATGATCGTCCATGAGAACTGCAATGGCTCAGTTCCTTCAAAGTATCTCCCACTACTTCAAAGCTGCCTATTCCTCCTCCATTAGGTTTTTTAGTTGCATTTTTATATGCAACATATAAATACTGATCCTCTTTTATCATATATGAAGCAAAATCTGTTGTTTCAATTTTATTTTTTAATTCTAACTGTCCTGCTTCGTCAATACCACAAGCGTAAATACCTTTTTGCTTGCCATAGCTTCCTACGTAAAATGTTGTCATTGTTTTCCCCCCTTGCTGTTATAATTATATCAATTTATCCATTAAAAAGATAACTATTTTAAAATTTATAAACAGGAATTGCCTGTCCGTCACAGCGTGGGTCACACCCTCCTTCTAAATGATCATTAAATATTTGGATAATTTCACTCGCTCCACTAGCGCTGTATTTTGGTATCAAGACAATATCATGTCCCATTTTTTTAAGTTCTTCCACTATTTCCTTGGAAATATTTTCTTCTATTTCTATCTGGTGTTTCCCATTTTTATAATTTGCACGCCATTTGACTGAATCTACAGTCTCAAACGCATTTTTCTTTTGATCGATTAAATTGCTGACCATCTGCATATTCCACATAACCTGATAATCCCCTCCGGGAGTATTTCCAACATATTTTAGATGTTCTTGATCAAAAATCATCCAGGTATTTAATGTGTGAATGGCTTTCTTTCGTGTTTCAATACAGTTTGGATGTCCAGGTTGAGTGTTTAACCCAACACCTGCACGATTGTTTAATAGGATTCCTGTTCCATCAACAACTTCCATACTTCCCCAAGTACCGGCAATGCTTAAAATAAATGAACAGGCATTTCCCCATTGATCCACTACTACAAAAGAAGTGGTATGTCCATTATTTTGCACATAGGGATCATCAATATCATTATTTGCCTTATTTAAATCAATTTGAAGAGCTAATTCCTTTGAACGTTGTTCTGATAATTCTTCTTCAATATTATTAAAAGTAATTTCGCGATGATTAAAAGCTAATTTTTTTGCTTCAATCTGCACATGAAGTTTTTGAGACGGAGTTAATGATTCCATATCTATTTGATTTAAGATTGCAAGTTCCTGTAAATGAACATATCCTTGCGATACCGGTGGGGTCTGAAAAACATCATAGCCACGATAATTAGTTTTTATTGGCTCAACAATCTCACATTTATAATGCCTAAAATCATCTAATTCAAAATACCCGCCATGTGCCTTACTATGCTGCACTATCTTTTTAGCGAGCTTACCTTTATAAAAACCGTCGTTTCCATGCTTATTTAAATATTCTAAGCTTTTTGCATAATCCTCATTCACAATTTTATCTTCTGATGTCATAGGTTTCCCGTTATTTAGATACAAATTTGCGGCATTATATTTTTTCAATTCCGCAAGGTCTGTATGCATATGTCTTTCCACTTTACTCGGAACATAAATACCTTCTCTTGCATATCTGATTGCATCTCCTGACAGCTCTTCAAATGGCTGTGTTCCCCATTGTTCTAAAGCAGTAAATAATACACTGACACATCCTGGAACCGTAACTGAAGTCATGCCATGCTGTTGTATCGGTGTTTTAATATCATAACGCCTTGGTATTTCTCCACTTCCGTTGACCGCATAGAGTTTCTTTGTTTGTTTATGGTAATACAGCATAAAAGCGTCACCACCAATTCCGCACATATCCGGCAGAACAACACCAGCACTTAATGCCATTGCAATGCTGGCATCAATAGCATTTCCTCCATTACGCAATACTTTTATTCCGGTTTCACTAATCAGCCAATGTGCTGATGAAACCATCCCATTTTTTCCCGTGACTAGCATTCCCAATATCCTCCTTTAAAGTTCTATTTTATTATACTATTGTATTTTTCTATCTTTATTGTTTTTCAGAATTTGAACTTGAAGATAAAAAATAATGCCTAAAGGATTATCCTTTAAGCATTATTAAATTTATTTAATTAATAAATGATATTCTTGTAATGATTTTACTTCATGGCTGCCATGAATTTTCATTTCCATAATACCTTCTAATGAAGCTTTTGCTGCAGCAATATTTGTTACATAAGGTATTCTCATTTTAATTGCATTTTTACGAATATAACTATCATCATCTGCACTTTGTTTTCCATGTGGAGTGTTGATAATCATCGCTAATTCTCCATTTGTTAAGGCATCCATAATATTTGGTCTGCCTTCATGGATCTTCTTGATTTTTTCAACCGGAATTCCATTTTTAGAGATTAGATCATAAGTATGTCCTGTTGCAACTAACGTAAATCCTGCATCATAATATCCTTTTGCAAGATCAACTACTTGTGGCTTGTCTAAATCATTAACACTGATCAGTATTTTCCCTTCAGTTGGCAAAATTGTTTTAGCTCCTTCTGCGGCTTTGTAGTAAGCTGCACCGTATGATCCGCCTAATCCTAATACCTCACCAGTTGATCTCATTTCTGGTCCTAAGATGGGGTCTACCTCCGGGAACATATTGAATGGGAATACTGCCTGTTTTACACCGATATGTGGTATCTTTTTCTCTTTTAATTCTGGAACTGGAGAAACTCTTCCTGTTAATTCTCTAGTAATAATGTCAGTTGCAATTCTTACCATGTTGATATTACATACCTTAGATACTAATGGTACGGTTCTTGATGCTCTTGGGTTTGCTTCTAACACATAAACTTTATCATCTGCAATCGCATATTGCATGTTCATCAATCCACGAACATCCATTTCTTTTGCAATCTTCTTTGTATATTCCTTAATTGTCTCTAAATGACGCATTGGGATATGTTTAGATGGCAGGATACATGCTGAATCTCCTGAGTGAATTCCGGCTAATTCGATATGTTCCATAACTGCCGGAACAAATACGTTTTCTCCATCACTGATAGCATCTGCTTCACATTCCATGGCGTTGTTTAAGAAACGGTCAATCAATATTGGACGGTCAGGTGTAACTCCTACTGCCGCTTTCATATATTGAGTTAAACTTTCATCATCATACACAACTTCCATTCCACGTCCACCTAATACATAAGATGGTCTTACCATCAATGGATAATGAATTCTTTTAGCGATTTCTAAAGCTTCTTCAACATTTACTGCCATTCCTGATTCTGGCATTGGAATTTCAAGTTTTTCCATCATTGCATTAAATAAATCACGGTCTTCTGCCATATCGATGGTTTCAGGAGTTGTTCCTAAAATATTAACTCCATTCTCTTTCAGCTGAGCTGCTAAGTTAAGTGGTGTTTGTCCCCCAAACTGAGCAATAACTCCT
The DNA here is from genome assembly GCF_047239305.1 of Beduini sp. Classification (NCBI taxonomy): domain Bacteria; kingdom Bacillati; phylum Bacillota; class Erysipelotrichia; order Erysipelotrichales; family Erysipelotrichaceae; genus Beduini; species Beduini sp. The sequence continues at coordinate 64,058 of NZ_JBKTEM010000010.1, read as the reverse complement.
ACTGGTTTTTCATTGTCATGAATACTTAATACATCTTCTAATGTTAATGGTTCAAAATATAAACGATCTGATGTATCATAGTCGGTTGAAACTGTTTCTGGGTTACAGTTAACAATAATCGTTTCAAATCCCAGTTTCTTTAAAGCCAATGTTGCATGAACACAGCAATAGTCGAATTCAATTCCCTGACCAATTCTGTTTGGTCCACCACCTAGGATCATTACTTTTTGTTTTCCATGATGAATATGACTTTCATCTTCACTATTATATGTAGAATAATAATAAGAACTGTCTTTTGTTCCACTTACATGAACAGGAAGCCATGCCTGCTTAATATCATTAGATAATCTTTCATTTCTGATTGCTTCTTCTTTAACATCTAAAATTTGACTCAAATATTTGTCTGAGAAACCATCTTGCTTTGCCTGTTTTAATACATCTGCAGGTAAAGATTTTCCTTTATAAGCTTTGATTGCTTCTTCTTCCTCTACTAACTCCTTCATTTGTTCAATGAAATAATGCTTAATTTGAGTTAACTCAAATAATTCTTCGATAGTAGCACCTTTTCTTAAAGCTTCATACATAATAAATTGTCTTTCACTTGTAGGAGTAGCTAACATCTGTAATAATTCTTCTTTTGATAAGTTATTGAAATCTTTTGCATAACCTAAGCCATATCTTCCGATTTCTAATGAACGAATTGCTTTTTGGAAAGCTTCTTTGTATGTTTTACCAATACTCATTACTTCTCCAACAGCTTTCATTTGTGTTCCTAGTTTATCCTCTGCGCCTTTAAACTTTTCAAAGGCCCATCTTGCAAACTTAATAACAACATATTCACCATCTGGTACATATTTATCTAAAGTTCCATATTTTCCACATGGAATATCTTCTAATGTTAAACCTGCTGCCAACATAGCAGAGATTAAAGCAATTGGGAATCCTGTTGCTTTTGATGCCAATGCACTTGAACGTGAAGTTCTTGGATTAATTTCAATAACTACAATACGATCAGTAACCGGATCATGTGCAAACTGAACATTTGTTCCCCCAATAACACCAATAGATTCAACGATTCTAAAGGCCTGATCTTTTAAACGATCCTGCACTTCCTGAGAAATCGTCAGCATTGGGGCACTACAGAATGAATCTCCAGTATGAACCCCTAGTGGATCGATATTTTCAATGAAACATACTGTAATCATATTATTGTTGGCATCTCTAACTACCTCTACCTCTAATTCTTCCCACCCTAAGATAGATTCTTCAATTAAACATTGGTGAACTAGGCTGGCTTGTAATCCACGAGATACCACTGTTTTTAATTCCTCAACATTGTAAACGAGTCCGCCTCCGGCTCCACCCATTGTATATGCAGGTCTGACAACAACCGGATATCCTAATGTTTCAGCAATAGCTAATGCTTCATCAACAGTATTGGCGACCTCGCTTCTAGCCATTTCAATATGTAATTCGTTCATCGCCTTTTTAAATTCCAGACGATCTTCGCCTCTTTCGATAGCATCAACTTGTACTCCTAATACTTGTACATTGTATTTTTCCAGTACGCCTGCTTCATTTAATTCTGAACAGAGGTTCAACGCTGATTGTCCACCTAAGTTCGGCAGCAATGCATCGGGTCTTTCTTTTTCAATAATTTGGGTTACCCTTTCCAAATTTAAAGGCTCAATATACGTTACATCGGCAATCTCAGGATCTGTCATGATCGTTGCAGGATTGGAATTAACTAAAACGATCTTATAACCTAAGCTTCTTAAAGCTTTACAAGCTTGTGTACCTGAATAATCAAACTCACAGGCCTGTCCAATAATAATCGGTCCTGAACCAATAACTAATACGGTATTAATGTCTTCTCTCTTTGGCATAATTTGTCCTCCATTTTCTTATATTTAATTCACAAAAAAACATATCAAATAAAATGATATGTCTATAAAATGAACTATAAAAAACGAGGAAAACAGCAGTGTTTTTTTAAATTAAATGCTAATGCATGATCTAATAAATACTTCATTCTCCTCATTCCTTTCTTATTCTTATACATTATAGTAGAATTGAATCAAATATGCAACAACAAATTTAAGAAAAGTCACGATCGATTAAAAAAGCAGGAACCCCTGCTTAATCTTGATTTACTGTCTTAATTTCCAATCCATTCTCTTTAAATCCATCAATAATCTGCTTAATATGTTTTTCACCATTTGTTTCACATGTTACACGTAACTCCACCTCGGAGAAACGAGGAAGGTTAATGAACTGGTTATGTTCAAGACTAATGACATTGGCATTTAAAGATGCCAGTAAATTAGAAACTTTTGCTAATTGTCCCGGAACATCTGGTAATTCTACAGTAAAAGTAAAAATTCTGCCTCTGGCCACTAAACCTTTATTAATCATTGAAGATATGTTCTTCACATCGATATTTCCGCCGCTAATCAAACAAACGACTTTTTTATTTTTAACGTTAAGCTTCTTTAATGCAGCTAGTGAAAGAATACCTGAGTTTTCCGCAATTAACTTATGCTTTTCAATCAAAACTAGAAAGGCCTTCATTAAATCATAATCTGATACTGTCACAATTTCATCAACATATTCTCGGATATATTGAAAAGGAATATCCCCTATTCTTTTTACAGCTGTACCATCAGCTATCGTCACTGCATCTTTTAAAGTAACAACCTCATCCTGTTCAATTGCCGCTAATGCACTAGCCGCCCCATCTGGCTCTACACCTATGATTTTCACATTAGGATTCATTTGTTTTGCTGCACAGGCAATACCCGAAATTAATCCGCCTCCGCCTACTGGAACTAAAATGATATCTGTCTCTGGCAGTTCTTCTAAAATTTCCAAAGCAATAGTGCCTTGCCCCTCAATAACATCCTCATCATCAAAAGGATGAACAAAGGTATATCCATGTTCCTTCTGTAACTCACAAGCCTTTCCATAAGCTTCGTCATATACTTCTCCGTGCAATACAACGTTAGCTCCGTGTGAAGTCGTAGCTTCAACCTTAATCAACGGAGTATGTGCCGGCATAACAATCGTCGCTTCCACATCCGCCTGATGTGCTGCATATGCAACCCCTTGGGCATGATTTCCTGCAGAAGATGCAATCAACCCTTTTTTCTTAAGTTCCGGATCCATTTTCGAGATTTTATTATATGCTCCCCTTAATTTAAAAGATCCTGTACGCTGCAAGTTTTCTGGCTTGATATATACTTCATTATCACTTTCATTAGAAAACGGTTCACTGTAAATTAATGATGTTTTGACAAGAACCGGATCCAATCTATTTTTTGCTTCCTTAAAATTATCTAATTTAAGCATAAGATATCCCCCTCATTTTTTAATAGTATAGCACAATAGCTTTATTAAAAAAAGAGTCTAAAACCTATTGATTCAGACTCTATTTCACTTTGATTTGATTGATTGATTTCTGATATTCATACCCATTATCCATTAGAATACGTAGGATTTCTTCATAACTTTCACCTTTTGTTTCAATAATAGTTTCTAATGACATATCATCATCTCTAAGCATCATATTCAACATGCTGACTAAAATATTAATATCTCTAGGCAAACTCATTATAATTCAACTCCATCAATCAATTGGTTCAACATATAGGCAATACCATCTTCATCATTGCTAAGCGTCACTTTATCTGCTTTTTCCTTTACCCCTTCAACTGCATTTCCCATCGCTACTCCTACACCCGCATATTCGACCATTGATAAATCATTGTAGCCATCACCAAACGCAATAACTTCTTCTCGCTTGATACCTAAATGCTTTACTAAGCAATCTAAAGAAGCAGCTTTATCAATGTTCTGAGCCATGATTTCAATATAGAATGGTGCAGATCGATAAATGCTTAACTGTCCATCATAAGGAGCCTTAAATTCATCTAAGACACTTGCTACATAGTCAGGATCTGCTGCTAATAATACTTTATTTACCGGGAAATCAATGAACGCTGTTAAATCGTCTATTTGACGTAATCCCATATCATTCAACTTTGCTTCTCCTATAACGTAGCTATTATCTGACTGATCAGATATTAAATCCTGATCCAAATAAGACATAGCGGCTAAACGATATTCTTTTGCTCGCTGGATCATTTCTTTAGCTTGACTAACTGTCAATGCTTTCTCATAAATAATCTCACCTGTTTTATAATCATTGACTTTTGCACCATTGAAGGATAATAAATAACCTTCATATTTTTCTAATTCTAACGCCAATGCTTCATGGCGCAGTCCAGGTGTAGGGCGCCCAGAGGCTAATACAACTTTAATTCCTAACTCTTGACATTGAATCAATACTTCTCTTGTTTTTTCAGAAATTGTATTCTGACTGGTTTTTAGTGTTCCATCTAAATCTAATGCAATCAGTTTATAGTTCATGTTAAGTCCTCCACTTCTTTAATATCAAAACACGAAACTATCAAATTGTCAAAAGAATTATTAACGAGCATAACTGATGATTTTGTTTGTTATCTGATATCCTATGATCGGTAACTTAAGTGTATATTCTGTTTCCACTTGATAGAGCAACTCTTTAGGATAAAATTCTAAGTCATGATCTATTGTACAATCTGTATACGTAATACGATATTGCTCTGAATTCGCCATCGCTTCCATAATTCCTTGATCAAAATGACTTTGCGATATTTGTGCGATCATATAGTGATGATAATTATAAGCGGTATTAATCTGTGAAGCAATATTGAACAGTCCCATAACTAATACAATAAAAAAAGTGATTAACAAGCTGTCTACAATCCATTCTACTGATATTTTCATTCATCCACCCTCACATCTACAATTTTGTCCGCCCATTGTCCATAACTATTTTTTACTGCAAAACGCACTTTATAATAACCTTTTTCTTTAATATTAATGTTATCATAAATTTCTACTTTTTTTGAAATATCCCCTTCTATTTCATCTGTTGCCATTACAAAGGCTTTAAGATCATATTCTTCATTTAATTTTAATGCAATCTTATCTGCATTGATTGAAATAGCGGAATATTGAATATCCGGTGTTATAAACTCATTTACTGCTAACATAGGTTGGTTATTCATCTGTAATAGAAACTGTGCAAAACTGTAAAGAAATAGAGTGCATAAAACGATATAAAGTGCTAATTGACTTGCATGCTTTATACTCAAATCCATTATATCAGTCTTCCAATCATCATTTTAACGACCTCACTAAACAACAAGTAATTTATTCCTTTCATAAACACAATCACGACAGCTACCGCAATCAGTAGATCACAGAAATTCTCAAAAGTATAATCCATAACTAAAACCGATGAACATTATTAACACACTGATAGGCAATCGTTAATAACCCACTGTATAAAATTAAATTCATTATTAGTTCAAATCCCTGTTCTAAAGAAAATTTCATATATTACCCTCCCATAAGTGAATTTGACAACATATTGGCAATCAATAAAATATAAATACTTAATAAAAATAATGGTACAGAATTAATCGCACCAATAAAAAATAAGTTCTGTTCCTGTGAATGCTGGCGATTGCTTGTATTTATTGCATTAAGACGTTTATGTAAAACAGCAAATTCACTGATCATCAGTGATTTATCCAAGTAATTGAATTGATACAGATCCAACATTAACTCATTAATATCAGATAATTTATACTGTGACAGAAACTCAGTATAGTTTTGTTGATCCATTGGATCTTTTTCTATTTTATCTACTAAAATCTTCAAATCCTTTTTAATAGAACCCGGACAAGTTATTAAAGATTTTTTTAATGTATTGGGAATATTATTAGATAAAATCAATACTTCTAGAGAAGACAGCCATAGAGGAAAATCAGCTGATACTTGTTCAGTTTTTTGCTTAACTTTAAATCTTATATAAAAATAAGGCAGCTTATACCCTAATAAAAAAGCGCCTATTATGCCATAAAGGAAAACAGGTTTATAAAATTCCATCTGTCTGGAAATAATCCAATAACCGCTTATCCATGAACATATGAATAGAAATCCTATCGTTAAGCGCCACTTAAAAAATTGCCGCAGACGGATATCAGAAATTTTTAAATAACTATTTAAATTTCTTTCGTTAATTTGATATAGCCATTTCATTTTTTACTCCTTTCGACTGATCCATTTACCATTTAATCCACATGTCACTAATGTATATGCAATAATCAGCATTTCAAAATATAAGAAGGTTATCAACTGAAATTGCGTTAGGCTGAATAGATTCTTCATGAGATCCAGTGGAAACATATAAAGACAAAACAAAGAAATGCTTACACTTAATAACGTAAAATAAATATTTGTCTTTTTAACGTTATTTTTCTGATTTTGAAATCGGATCACATCACTTTGCCAATCTTCAAAATCAACATTGTTTAAAGCCTGATAAACATTATCACCACCAATCTGTTCTCCTAAAACCATATAAGAATGTAATTTCAAAATATATGAATTACAATAATGGCGTTCAATATTCATTAATGCTGTTTCAAAATCTTCCCCATCCTCAATATCCTCTATTGCTTTTAAAATACAGCCATGCATTCTTGAAGTATTATCTTTGAAAGCCTCAGCAGTCTGCAATAAAGCGCTCTTTATTTTTTTATGCGTCTTATATTGGATAGTCATTTGCTTCAAATAGAGACAGTAATCATTAAAACGCTGAAATTCAAAGGTATAGCTAAACTGAGCATAAATAATAAATGGCAGTAATAAGACAACCGTCAATATTAATAATACTGCAAATTGCCATTTTAGTTTATGGGCCAAAGATACCGCTGATAATAACAGACTATATATTACCAAGGACTTCAGATAATCCAGTACAGAATAATGATATCCTAATTTTTCAATAGAACTTTTTAAACGATTAATTTTGAGCAAGTTTTTCGTCTCCTTTCCATAGAAAATGACAATTATATTCCGCATACTGATCTTTCATCCATTTTGGTAAAGGATGATAACTGACAAAAAATTGATTATGACGCTTAACTACTTCATAAATCATTTTATGATGCCGACGGTTATTTACATCTAACCAAAAAACAGCTATTTGGCTAATATAGCGAAAAGTTTTTGTATCTGTAATATCTGCTTTCACACGAATTCCAATATCAACTGACTGATAAATAATATTTTCTATCTTATCATTGGCCAGTTCGTTTCCTTCTAACATGTTTAATATGCGTTTAGGAATATTGAGCACATGGTCAGTATGTAAAGTGGTTATTATTTTAGCCCCCGTTGAAACAGATTTAATTAACTCTTTGACCTCATAGCCTCTAGCTTCGGATAACAGAATCCACTTTGGCAGCATCCTCATACAGCTTTTTATTGCCATATTATAATCTACCCTTTCATTCACCTTCAACTCTACAATATCTTTGCTTGGATAAAGCTGGTTTAAATGCAGTTCAATCGTATCCTCAATCGTAATAATACGTTCATGGTTAGGAATATAGGAAGTTAAAAATTTAGCTAGTTCCGTTTTTCCGTCTCCGGTCATTCCAATGATAAAGAAATTCATGTGACTTTGAACGCTGTTTTTGAATAGTTGAATAACTTCCTTAGGACAATACTCCTGGTTAGTCATTTTCTCTTCACTCATTCTTGCAATACAGGGAGTTTTACGAATGGACATTGAAGTTCCGCTGGTAGAAAAAGACTGATGCGTAAACTGCAGCCTTAAATCATTAAAATCCGCCTCTAATATAGGAGAAACCACATTAAATTGTTTGTTTTCGACATTTGATATTTTATAGGCGAGCTTCTCTATATCTTCATTACCTAATGTAATATCATGGCATTGATAGCGTCCTTTGCTGATATGATTAATCCAAACTGAACGACTATTGCAATTAATATCTGTAATATTGATATCATCAATCAAATACTGTATCTTCCCAAAAAATCTTGGATCATGGATATTTTCTATTTTTTGCGGAGCCTTATCTAGTTCCGCTATATAAGGTTCTGATTCCTCCTCAATTTTTGAAATTGTCTCAAAATAGTCTATTTCCTCATTCTTTTTAAACCACTTCATACTACGCCTCTGGAACTACGTTGATTGCTTGTTCCCACATTTTTGTCTGCGCCCCTTGAGCACTCTCATTATTTGTGTTCGTTATACTAATAGCAGCAACGACAACTAATGCTGCTACTGCAATGACAACGACAACACCTAATGCCTGTTTAAGTGAAAAATCCATTATAATTCCTCCTCGATTATGATTGTCTGACGACTTTGAATCACTTCTTCTTTCCCGTTAATATGCTGATAAGTTTGAATAATATTAACATCCAGCAGTCCATTAATATGATCAACTCCTAAAATCTGCACTTTAATATCACAGTCGCTTTGCTTACTAAGTACCACTTGTTTTAACACTTCTGCCACCAGCTGATCATTTGATGTAATCTGATGATATGGCGATGCCAGTTGTTTCAGCGGATAATATGTGCTGTCATAGCTAATGCTATGAGTTTCATTTATTTTAAATGGACGTCCGTTAATATCTGATAAGCATATGAAAAATATAAACATACAAATAAACAAAAAAGAGAATTTTACTGCTAATTTCATGTTCCTCTCCTATCTTTGGCGATAAGCATTAAAAAAAGACAAATCCAATATTTGTCCGTCACTTAATAACTGCTGTTTCAATCCATTGTTTTCCTCTCTGCTCCATTCAAAAATGTAAAGACTATTTTCATCAGCTGCTTCTTTATCCAAAGAATCTTTCAATAACTGGTGAATAGATCCATTTATTCGCCATTTAGATTGAGGATATAAAGTGCCTAAATAATCATCTCCAATATAGCGAATCACTTTTTCCGTTTCCCTCTCTTTGGGCTGCAAAAAATGAATAAGCACTTTTTTATAAACGGTTTTTCGATATCGATCCGTGACACTGAAAGTAACTTCTCCAACACCTTCTTGATGTTCATTTATTGACTTACTTGAGATCACCACTTTATTTGTTATATTGCCATCTTCATGATCTGTTGCCTGAACGCCTTGAACTAACAAAGAATCCGTCACTTCATCATCAACAAAAAAATAACGATCCGTCGCTTTTATGACAGGTGGATCATTTACGATCACCGTAATTGTTTTTTGAACCATCGCTCCGGCAAGATCAGTAATTTGATACGTCACTTTATACTGACCGCTTTTAATGGTATTCAGCTGTTCATCCAGTAAGACTCCATTATCTGTCACAATCAATTGGTCTGTAATATCCCCATCCTCCTGATCATAAGCCGTCGCATAGTCTAAAGCCACAAATTTATCCCCTAATTGAATGATGAGATTTTCACCCTCAATATAGGTATCACCACCATTTACAATCGGGCTGGTTATCACAGGAGAATGGTTTGTCCATTGAGCAGTTAAAGTAGCCTGCCCTTTACTGTGGGTGTACTGATTATTTTCTAAACGTCCAACACCTAATAACTGCCATCGGTCAAAACTGTAGCCAGAACGGCTGACTTGCTCAATAGCTGTTATTTCTCCTGCCATTTTCTTAACAACGGTTACTTCTTTTTTGCCATTGTAGATTCCACCATTGGGGTCAATCGATAATGTTCCTGTATAATTGTCTGATCTCACCTTTAGAAAGGCACTGTCTTTTTGCTGACCAATCGATGACAATGATACCAAAGCCTGATTATTGCCTTGGCTATGTCCAATAACCTGTGATTTGGGATTCAGCGGATCCCCTTGAACCATGCTGTTATATCCATTAATCTGTCCATCATAATCGGGAATCTTACATGTAATTTTCATTTTATTATCATTGATCGTGAACTGTACCTTATCATCGGTATGAAATTTAAACCCTTCAACAACATGATGCGTATCTTCTAAAATAGTATAGTATTCTTTCGTTATTTCATCATATTGATTCAAGTAAACTGTAGGCGCTTTTCCAGCTTGATTAGACGTAAACGACGGGACAAGCGAATGCTGGAACATTTTCTTTTCATAGACATCGTAAAGTTCATTAAAGCGATTCAGATTTTGCTGATTTGTTCCTTGAAGCAAATACGTAATTGCTGTGGTTCCCTTTTTAGATCCAATATAATTAAAGTTTTCGTTTCTCTCCTCACACATAACTTCCCATATCAGTGTTTGAATAACTAAATAATGCAATCTCGTTTCATTTGTTCCATCATCATAACGATACTGTGTTTGTACTAACTGCAGTAATTTTGAAACATTCAGATATTTACTGTCTGGTGTAGTTTTAGAATTATACGCTTTAACAAACAAAAGCGGTACGTTGCTTCCCTGATATTGGCTATTGTCAATCGAAACAACACCGGGTTCTATACAATAAACAAATTCATTATTAGCTCCTGCAATCATGATCTTAAAGTCATCATAAGTTGCCCCTCCTTTTCCATTAAAGTATTCATCATTGCCAATCTTTCCCTGTGCCTTTGTCATGATTCCAGCCACAACTTCCCTCATGATAAACCCCTTATCCCCATTCGCCAAGGCACTGACAGAAGTTAGAGAGAGGCACACTACAAGAATGCTTAATGCCATTTTCCACATAGTTAAACATTTTTTCATACTTTCCCCCTTTTCAATAAAATAAAATAGAAAAAGGTATCTCCATACTTTTTTCTACACTATCATATTAACATGATTTAGAAGAAAAAATATCCCAAATCTCAGCCAAAATTATCTGTCTATCTTTTTCCTACCGATTATTTATTATCGCAGTATTCACTCCATATTTTCTTAGATTTATACAATCTTTGAATAAATAAAAAAAGTGATAGCTTGAAAACCGCTCACCATATGTTAGACCAAACACTAACAAATTGGCGGGAATTTTTCTATCACTTCGTTATTTAACTAATTTGAAAATTTCTTAGTGCATTGCGGATAATAACTTTCATCAAAGGCATATCCCAATTCTTTCATTTCACTTGTCGATAATAATTGGAATCCAGTTCCATAAATACGTTCGTAAGCTACATCAATATGATAATAATTTTCGCCCACTTTCACGATATTCCATACCATTTCCATGTTATTGTAAGTACCCTCTACATAATAGCAGTCAATCTTTTGCTGCTGACACATATATAAAAATGCGCGTGCGAAGCCTTCATCCGTAGCCGCATTATTACATATCGCTCCATAAGAAGAATTAGCATATTTACCCGGAGCATCCGCTGGCAGATATTTAGTAAACTTCACCAAATAATCATTCATTTGCTTCACCAAATCCAAATGATTCGTCGCTGTAAACATTGCTCGGCTGATCGTTAGATAATTCCCTTCTAATTGACGATATTTTTCTTTTGGCAGATAAGGTCCATTCGCCACATCCTGCACACTGTCCGTTTCATCGACACCATCAATTTGCACCGTAATAGTACGATTGACAGTGGTGATATTTCCTGATAAATCAGATACAGTATACGTCAAAGTATAACTTCCTGCTGTATTCGTATCTACCATTCCAGTGACCTTTATTGAAGTAGTTAAATCGCCATCTGTTTTGTCATTAGCTCTTACACCCTCCAAAGCATTAAATACAGAACCTACCTTTACTACTTTATTATCCACACCGCTAAAGGTTGGAGCCTCATTATCCTGACTTACTACAACACTTAAACGAAGCTTGTTTGAACGATTCCCATAGATATCTTCCACAATAATAAACACATCATTATAAGTTTTTGCTTCTGTAAAGGTCTTTGTTTTAGGTCTGTCTTCTTCATCAAAATAAACAATGTATTCAGAAGCATCCTGTATATCTTTTACTAAGTCAGCAGCAATTAAGGTATCGCCTACTTTAATTTCATATTTTGTTTGTATCAAAGAAGCAATCGGTGCTTCCGTATCTCGAATCTGAATCGTAAAAGGATATTGTTTTCCTGCATATTCTGCATATGCAGTATATATACCAATCTGGTCAATTTGAACATCGGATAAATTAATGACTGCATTTTCTAATACTTTTTCATTAGCATTCAAATAATTTTCAGCAGTCGTAGGGATTTCAGAATAGATTTCATAAGTAAATTGCTTTTGTTTAACCGCGACAGGATCAACTGTAAATAAAAGACCTACCAGTGAGACGGAACCCACTAGCAATGCACTCATTATACCCGCTATTATCTTCTCCCGCTTATCCATAAACTTCACCCTTCTGTCCGACTAAAATATCTAGACCATTATATCATCAAATCCCCAATTTGACATATAATTATATAAATAATTAGCAATTCTTAAGAATATTTAGATTTTCTTAATATATCTCTATTTTAACATAAATCTAGGATAATAAAAGTTGTTTTGTCGAACTATTACGACTTATCATAAGTTTTAACATACAATAGAAATTTTATTAAAAAAATAGTTGATACTCCACCTTTTCCTGTATACAAAATTCTTCAATTTGTTTAGATAACAGTTCAAAATAGTGTCGGTTTCCTTGATTATAAATCTGCTGATAGAGGGGCAGAAGCGTAGGTGCATGTTTCTTAATCTCTTCCATTACCCACGTTTTATTTTCTCCTTTCAAACGCAAAGTATCAAACATATAATAGTCAACATACGGCTTACTTTCTCTAATAATTTCTTTATAGTTGGTTAACTTAGGCAGTATCGGAGCTACAAAAACATATGTGGTGATGCCGGCATCATGAATTTTTTTCAATGCCTCCATTCTTTCTTTTATCGGTGATGCCCCTTCTTCCATAATGTATCTGAATTTTTCATCTACTGTAGCAATGCTCATCCCTACCTCAACATGCTCCATCTGCTTAAACAGATCAATATCACGGGTCACCAGCTTCGACTTTGTCAGGATCGAAACCTTTCCACTAAAACCAATCAAATGTTTCAAAGCATTTCGTGTCACTTTATATTTTGCTTCTATCGGCTGATAAGGGTCAGTCACCGAGCTAAGCATAATTCGTTTAGCATTTTTGGGGATATGATACCTCTGAATCTTTTTCACATCCACATAGTCTCCCCATGCTTCTTTGTGCTGAGTATAATCTTTCATGTAATGGGCATAGCAATATTTACATCGATGCATACATCCTCGATAAGGATTAAAAACATGATCGAACGGTTTGCTTTTCGTTAGAAAACTATTTACTTCAATTTCCTGAATCTCCATGCTTCTTTTCTCCCCTTTTAGTCTGATAATGAAACACACTAACATAATAGTCCTCTTCTGGCAAATCTTTTATATATACAAAGCCTAAGGCAGTATATAATATCTTTAATTTTTCGTTTTTATAGTAACAGTCTAAATAAATCTCTGTCTGCTTGGGATAGTGTTGATTCAAGAAATCCATGATGTTTTTAGTCTCCCCATTTCCTCGGAAATAAGGTGATATCGCCAGTCGGTAAAAGTAATAGCCTCTTTCTATCTTTTTCATAGAGAAACTGCCTATCAGTTCTTCATTTTTAAATAGTCCAAATACATCGTTTTGATTTATTTCTTCTATTAAAAATGCTGTATCCCATGGATATTGCCATTGAGGAATTCCCCGATCCAGTAAATCCATTGTAACTTTGTCAAGCAGCCCTTTTAATTTATCCGTATCTTTTAATTCTAAACGTCTGATCATTATAAAAATAGAGATAACAAAGTTATCTCTAAGGTAACGGACGATCTACAGATAAATAAAGAGCGTACCAGTCTTCTCGGCTTAATTCAATATCAACAGCTTGACATAATTCTTCTAAATGATCGGGTGAAGTCGTTCCGGCAATTGGCTGCATAGAAGCAGGATGACGTAATATCCAAGCTAAAGACAGGGTACTTTTATTTACTTTGTACTTTTCTCCCAAAGTGGCAAGAAGGTCATTCAATTTCTGATAGTCAGGGTGATCTAGGAAGGTACCTTTTTCCCATGATGCCTGTAAAATAGACCAAGGCTGAATTGTAATATCATGGATACGACAATAATCTAAAATGCCACCATCATGATCTACTGATTGAGGATTCGTCATATTTGCATTAATCCCTGAATCAATCATACCTGCATTGACAACATTGAACTGAACTTGATTAAACAATAATTTATGCTTTGTATATTTTTGAATCAGTTCAATCTGATATGGTGTCATATTAGATACACCAAAATATTTTACCTTTTTATTTTCATACAATTCATCAAATGCTTCCGCTACTTCTTTTGGATCCATTAAGGCATCAGGTCGATGCAGCAATAATACATCTACATAATCTGTCTGTAATCTTTCTAAACTTTTATTGACAGATTCAATAATATGTTTTTTAGAAAAATCGTAGTAACCTTTGCAAATTCCACATTTTGTCTGAATAATCATCTTTTCACGCCATTTTGGATATCTTTTCAAAACTTCGCCAAATACTTCTTCAGATTTTCCACCACCATAAATATCAGCGTGATCAAAAAAGTTTATACCTAAATCCATAGCTTTACTAATCAGTTTTTCTAATTGTTCAGGTGTCTTTCCGGCAATACGCATACATCCTAGAGCAATTTGTGATACTTTTAAATCACTGTTTAAAATATCTATATATTTCATTCTTTTCTCCTATTCTTCATCTATAGATTGATTTCTGCTCAAATAATTATATAAAGCACCTAATAAATTCGCTTTGTTCCCAAATTGATTAACGGCAATCTTTGGTCGTATTTTAGCGTCGGGCAGGGATTCCATTATATCGTCCATACGTTTTTCAACTTCAGTTAAGAAGTCTTCTCTTTCACTGATGGCACCACCCAACACGATGATCTCAGGATCGTACTGATATTGAATATTATAAATACCGATTGCCATATAATAATAGAAACGATCAATGCATTCAATCGCATCCTGGTCCTGATTAGCAGCCATTTCAAACACTTGCAATCCGCTTAAGGTTTTAGGATCGCACTGTTTTCTTTTAGCGACTTCTCTGACTAATGCTACCGTTGATCCCACTTGTGACCAAGTTTTAAATCTTTCCGGTGCTTCTTGGGTAGGATCAAAATCCATAATACAATAGCCAAATTCACCGCCATGCTGATGTATCCCTCCATGGATACGCTTATTTTTAACGACTGCTCCGCCAATTCCAGTACCACATACAACGAAAGCAGAATCTTGATGTCCTTTACCGGCACCCAGCCAGCATTCTCCTAAAGCCGCACAGTTAGCGTCATTCTCAATTTCTGCATTAAGCCCTGTTTTTTGATTCAGAATGCGTCGAAAATTAGGTCCGTGGATATATTTGATTGCACTGCTTCCGCCAATGACACTGGTTTCACAGTTAACTGCTCCCGGTGCGCTGATTGCAATTCCCATTAGATTATAACTTTTTAATTCATTTGTTTTATTTGCCAGTGCCTCAAAAAAAGCATCCACATCATTAGGAACAGAAATTTTTCCATCCACTAAAATATCGCCAAATTCATTGGCAACCGCCCACTTAATAGCTGTTCCCCCTATATCAAACACCATATAATTGATATCCATTATTTCACTCACTCCTTTGTTATCTGCCTATTTACAGGCATCTATGATAAGTATAGTACATTGAACTTATGGAGATAGTGTTTTTCAAATCAAGAAATATTTTCTAAAATTATACAAAAAACAGATCGCAACGATCTGTTAATCATCATAATGCTTTACCACCTTTTTTAGTTTCTTTTCAAATTCTCTTCGGGTAAACATTATCACGGCACCACAGCCTAAGCATTTAATCTTTATATCAGCACCCATACGAATGATCTGCCACTCTGTCGATTTCTTACAAGGATGCTGTTTTTTCATTTCCACAATATCATTTAATCCGTATTGATGATCGATCATTATTTGAACCTCCTAATCTATATTTTCTCTCTGTTTATATGCTTTCAACGTATTATGCAAAAGCATGGCAATGGTCATAGGTCCGACTCCGCCCGGTACAGGTGTAATAGCCTGAGCTTTATCTTTGCATTTTTCAAAATCGACATCTCCGCACAGCTTATTATTTGCATCACGGTTCATTCCTACATCTAAGACCACAGCACCCTCTTTAATATAGCTGTCATCAAACATTTTAGCTTGTCCTACAGCAGCAATCAATACATCTGCTTTTTGACAAACTGCTTTTAAATTCTTAGTGCGGCTATGCGCAATGGTCACAGTTGCACTTTTTGATAAGGCAAGCAATGCTACCGGCTTTCCGACAATGTTGCTGCGCCCTACCACAACCACTTCTTTTCCTTCTAAATCATAACCTATATTCTCCAGCATCACCATCATCCCATAGGGTGTACATGGCAATAGGCTGGCTTTGCCTAAGAATAAATTCGCAATATTTACCGGGTGAAATCCATCCACATCCTTTTTAGGATCAATAGCTTCAATCACAATTGTCTCATCAATATGAGCAGGTAAAGGCAGCTGTACTAAGATTCCGTCTACAGAACAATCTGCATTCAATGTATTAATCTGTTTTAATAATTCCTCTTGTGTTGTTTGTTCAGACATTTCAATTTTAATTGAACCAATTCCAACATAACGACACCCAATTTCTTTATTTTTCACATAAGTCATACTTGCAGGATTGCGTCCAACTAAAATAACAGCAAGAGTAGGAACTCTTTTACCATCTTCTTTAAGTTTTTCTACTTCCTCTTTGACTTCATCTTTTACTTTTAAAGAAATCTCTTTTCCATTAATGATCATTCTCCCAGCCCCCTTTTAAATTACTACTAATTATACTCAAAAAAAGAGCTGCAAACAAGCAGAAAATAATCCTTCTTATTTACCATTTTCACCATACCAGCATGAAATTTGACAAATCCTCAAGAGAAGTATATGCTTTATCTGTAAATATTTAATAATGATTATTATTACCAATTAAAAAAGGAGGAAAATATGAAAAAATTTTATCGTTTATCTGCGACATATGCTTTTATTGGCATTATCGGTGGAATCTTTTACCGCGAATTCACTAAATTTAATCAATTTACCGGAACTACTTCACTTGGCTTAGTCCATACACATGCTTTTATGCTTGGTTTTTTCTTTTTCTTGATTGTTTTATTACTAGAAAAACAATTTAAATTAACTAAAAACAAAAAAATAAAACCATTCTTACTATTTTATAACGTTGGATTATCACTCACCATTATCATGTTAGTTGTACGAGGTATCGCTACTGTCCTAGATACTTCATTGTCTTCAGCCATGAATGCAGCCATCAGTGGAATTGCAGGAGTTGGTCATATTCTTTTAGGGATTGGATTGCTTTACTTTTTCTTAATACTCAAAGAAAAACTTAGCAATGAATAAAGTTCTCTTTCCGTTCATCTTTTCATAAGTCCCATTTTGTATTATGATAAGATAAAAATACTAGGGGGAAATGGGCATGGTCGATTTTAGTAGTCTGATTGATTTGCAAATTGAGCTGTTTATATTGATGATGATTGGCTATATTTTGCGTAAAATCAATATGATTCCGGCATCAGCAAGAAAGTCGCTGACTGACTTGGTAATCTATGTAGTATTACCTGCAAATATAATTAATTCATTTTTAATTGAGATGAACTGGGATATAATCCAATCCGGAATTATTGTTTTAATCATCTCTATTATTATTCAAATTTTTTGTCAGTTATTGGGAAAACACCTATATCCTATGGCTAATAAAAAGCAAATTCCGGTATTATCCTATGGAACTATTTGTTCAAATGCCGGGTTTATGGGGAATCCACTGATTGAAAGCATTTATGGCTCAACGGGATTGTTGTTTGCTTCTATTTACTGTATTCCTCAAAGAATAGTCATGTGGTCTGCCGGTGTTTCCTGTTTTACTGATGCCAAAGGAAAAGATGTTATTAAAAAGGTAATTACTCATCCTTGCATTATTGCGGTTATAATCGGAATGATCTTAATGCTGACACAAATTCAGCTTCCGCTATTTCTGACCAAAACCATCAAGGTTACCAGTAACTGCACTACCGCTCTATCCATGATTGTCATTGGCGGAATATTAGCAGAGATTAATTTAAAAAGTGTATTGAACAAGCTTTCTTTATACTACAGTTTTTTACGTTTAATCATTATTCCCGCTGTTGTATTAAGTCTTTGCTTTTTATTTAAACTGTCTGCTTTAGCTGTGGCAGTCTGCACCGTTTTATCAGGAATGCCTGCCGGAACGACAACGGCAATTCTGGCAGAGAAATATGAAAGTGATGCTAAGCTGGCAGTACAGATTGTCTTTTTATCCACTGCTTTATCCCTAATCACGATTCCTATTCTTTGCATGATTATTGAATTTATCTACTAAACACTAAAGGTACCCAGTAATGAGTACCTCTTTTTAAATTCCTTTTAATTCTTGATAAAGACTTTTTGCATAGCTGTCTGTCATTCCGGCAATAAAATCACAGCCCAGCAATAAACGATGATATAAACGTTCACCTTCATTGGTGATCCCTTTAACACTTCTATGATAATTATCTAAATAATTGCGTGATAATAAATCAATATATTTAGATTGAATTTCCGTAATGGAATCGGTTTCATAAACAATCAGCGCATTCATGAAGCGATCTAATAAAAAGGTTAATATCTCATTTCCCATTAATTCCAGTTTTAAAATAGGTGACACATTATAAATACGATCGAAAGAGAAACGTTTAAGACCATCAATCAGTTTTGCCTGTGTGCAAACTGCCAATAATTCTTTATTGAATGTTCCCTGCATAATCTCTTCATAATGATAAATAAAGGCATCACTTGCCTGTGAGATACAATAAAGCTGCTTTAAAGTCAGCCATGAAAACACAGCATGCTTGTAAGGATCAAATCCTTTCTCCTTTTCAGCAACTAATTTTTTACCGTCACAATAAGCTTTTTCAAGGCTTTCTGCACCTTTCACATCTCCTGAATCAACAATGACTTTCAAGAGATCTTCATAAGAATAAAGTGATTTATTGAAGCCATCCTCCAGATCGGCAAAGGTATAAGCTAAATCATCTGCCGCCTCCAAAATAAATGCCAGTGGATTACGACAGTCATAACAGCCGGTATTCTCTTTTATTTCATTGAAAATACACTCTTCACTTTGGAAATAGCCGATCTTTTTTCTTAGCAGGCTTCTTTCTTTTTTAGGCAATTCATCTTCTTTCATTTTAACAAGAGAATTGGTTGGATATTTAATGATCGTATCCATTACACTTGATGTCAGATGCATTCCATTATTTCCAACTAAACGATGCAGTTTACTGACGATGCGCAGAGCTTGGGCATTTCCTTCATAATTGATTAAATCACCATATTGCTGAGATGTCAGATATTCTTTTAATACCTTATTATTCAATGTCAGTTTCTCTAAGTTTTGTATAAACCAGTCGCGAATTGCTGTTTCTCCGAAATGTCCAAAAGGAGGATTGCCAATGTCATGCAGCAGGCATGAACAGTTCAATACTTCAATCACGTTTAAAGGATCAGGCAAATCTTCCTCAGCTTCTAAATGATTAGCTTTGATTTTTGTACAGACTTGTTTTCCAATCAATTTAGCGATCGCGGCAACTTCCAATGAATGAGTTAAACGGGTTCTGACAAAATCACTTTTATCAAGCGGAAAGACTTGTGTTTTATCCTGCAGGCGGCGAAAAGATGCACTGCGAATGATACGATGATAATCACTTTCTATCTCACTACGCAAACCGCTGAGATCCTGTTTTGAATTATTTTTAGGAATTCTTTCTTCACTCGTTATTTTGTTCCATTTTAATCGTTCCATCTGTTTGTCCCCCATAATTTCTATTCTTAGTATACCACAATCTTTTTAGAAACTGATAGAGATTGCTTGCATTCACTCATGAACTTATGACCATATTATAATAACAGCATATTAATAGTATTTTTGAAATACTTTACTTATAATCAGGTTAGGAGCGTGATACATATGAATAAAATCTATTTAGCGGGTGGATGTTTTTGGGGAATGCAGTCTTATTTCGATAATATTAACGGTGTTATTTCCACCAAAGCAGGCTATGCAAACGGAACATTAGAAAACCCAACTTATGACCTTGTCTGTCATAATGACAGTGGTTTTGCCGAAACTATCGAGGTGCTTTATGACTCGCAAGCAGTAAGTTTAGCGTTTTTATTAAAAATGTATTTTGAAGTAATTGACCCTGTTTCAATTAATCGTCAGGGCAATGATATTGGCAGTCAGTATCGCACCGGGATCTACTACCTTCAGGATGAAGATCGAGATATTATTTTAAATGCATTGGCTCAGCTGCAATTACTTTATCAAGACCAGTTAGCAGTCGAATGTGAACCTTTACTTAATTTTTATCCGGCAGAAGAGTATCATCAGCATTATCTGCAAAAGAATCCTAATGGTTACTGCCATATATCCCGTCAAAAGATTGAATCCGCAAAATATGCAAAAGAAGAAAAAATTTCATTTTCTAAGCCGAATGATGAAGTATTAAAAGAACAATTAAGTGAATTAGAATACTTGGTTACTCAGGAAGGCAAGACAGAACCGCCTTATCAAAATAAATATTGGGATCATTTTGAAAAAGGGATCTACGTTGATATTACAACTCGAGTACCGTTATTTATCTCTGATGATAAATTTGATTCAGGCTGCGGCTGGCCAAGCTTCAGTAAACCGATTGATCGTAAACTTATCAAAGAACTTCGAGACTCTTCTTTCAATATGGAACGTACAGAAGTAAGAAGTCGTCTTGGTGATGCTCATCTAGGTCATGTGTTTACCGATGGTCCAATCGAAAAAGGGGGACTACGTTACTGTATCAACAGTGCATCGCTGTTATTTATTCCTTTAGAAAAGATGAAAGAAGAAGGCTATGAAGCATATATTCCACTAATACAAAAGTAAAAGAGTTTCGCGATTCTTTTTTATCAATGTTAAAAGGGAAACATCAATATCATTTTAATTTTTTATAAAAAGGGTTATGATATAAATAGATATAAAATAAAGGAGGGCTTTTATGAACACTATTTATTATAACGGAACAATTTTGACAATGGATTCACATAACAAACAAGCCACCGCGGTATATATTAAAGATGGCAAAATTATAAAAGTTGGAGATGACTCATCTATTCTTCCATTAAGACAGGAAGAAACACAAGTTATAGATCTTCAAGGTAAAGTTATGATGCCGGGATTTATTGATCCGCACAGTCATTTTATTGGTGTCGCTAATTCGCTATCTCAATGCGATCTTTCTGAAGCTGTTTCATTTGATGATATTATCAATAAAATGAAGGCTTTTATAAAAGAAAATCCAGTCAAAGATGGAGAATGGGTTTTTGGCACAAATTATGACCATAATTTTCTTAAGGAAAAAAGGCATCCTGACAAATTTATATTAGACCAGATTTCAAAAGATCTTCCGATTGTTGTTATTCATGCTTCCGGTCATATGGGAATTGCAAATTCTAAGGCTTTAGAACTCCAGCATATTACGGATCAGACGAAGGATCCTGACGGCGGTAAATATAATCGCATTGAAGGAACTAATGAACCTAACGGATACATGGAGGAAAATGCCTTTACGGAATTTCGCAATAATACTCCTATGACAGATATTGGAACTCTATTGAAACTTGTATTAAAAGCACAGGATATTTATGCCAGCTATGGGATCACCACTGTACAAGACGGAATGGTTACTCCGCCATTGTTTCAATTATTAAAATATGTAGCAGAATCGGATATGCTTCAATTAGATGTAGTCGGTTTTATTGATTTAGATCACGCTCATGACTTAATTCGTGAAAAGGAATATGTTAATCAGTATCACCATCGTTTAAAATTAGGTGGTTATAAAGTCTTTTTAGATGGTTCTCCACAGGGACGAACAGCTTGGATGAGTACCCCTTACCAAAATGCTGAAGATGGCTACAGTGGGTATCCAACCCTTAAAGATGAACACTTATACACTTTAATTGAAACTGCCCTGTCAGAAGATCAGCAGCTTTTAGCCCATTGTAACGGTGATGCCGCATCTCAGCAATATATTGATCAATTTGAAAAAGTACTGCAGAAACATCCGAATTGGGAACCACATCGTCCAGTAATGATTCATGCCCAATTAGTTAGAAAAGATCAACTGGAAAGAATGAAAGAAATAGATATGATGCCTAGCTTTTTCGTTGCCCATACCTATTATTGGGGAGATATCCACATTGAAAACTTTGGTAAAGAGCGAGCTGAGCATATTTCGCCGGCAAAAGATGCATTGGATTTAGGTATTCCCTTCACTTTCCATCAAGACAGCCCCGTTCTTCCACCGGACATGATGAAAACTGTTTGGTGTGCAGTCAACCGTCAAACTAAAAAAGGGCAATCAATAGGTGAATGTGAAAAAATTGATGTTTACAGCGCTTTAAAGGCAATCACTATCAATGGTGCTTATCAATATTTTGAAGAGGATCAAAAAGGCAGTATTGAAGCAGGTAAACTTGCCGATCTTGTTATATTGGATAGAAATCCATTGGAAACTGATCCTAAAGATCTTGCAGATATCACTGTACTTGAAACAATTAAAGAAGGAAAAACAATTTTTCAAAGAGAGAAATAAAGAAAATGTCTTGCCATTTTAAAACCGGCAAGACGTTTTTTATTGTGTAAGTTCATAGCCATCCTCTATTTTTAATCAGCAAACTAATATATTAAATCTACCTTGACAATTAAACAGTCTATTAATTTAGTGACAATAAACCATAAAAACAATAAAAACCGTAATAAATTTATTAAATGGTTAGTAGTAGTTACAATAAACATTGAATGATTTTTATCAAAGTGCTTGTATTTTTAAAGTTAAAAAAGACAGTATGAACTAATGTAGCCTATTGCAGCATTGGGCAAAGCTCTATACGATCTATAATGACATTATAAAAGGGCGTTAAGAAATGTTTCTTCGCCCTCGTTTATTTATTTTACTTTTTCTAAAGTTAAGAAACCTAAGATCACACCGGCAACTGAAACAATTGCTCCTAGCAGCAAAGATTCATGTACACCAATCATATCGAGCAGAATACCTCCGGCAAGACTGGCAAACACACCGGCTAAAGTCATTGATGTTGTTAGAAAGGACTGTCCTTTAACCATATCATTTTTCTCAATAATCTGATTGACATAGTAAACAGAAGCGGGAACAAACAATGCATACGCCCCCATTTGTAAAACCTGTGCCATATAAATCATTGGCATATTGGTTGCAGCTAAAGTAAGAATGTGCTTCAAGGCAAAACAAACTAAAGATATTTTAATAAGCAATGTACAGTTTACTTTTTCATTTAATTTATTGAACATAAACATGATTGGCAGTTCAAGCATGGCGGCTACAAAAACTGCATTTCCCATATCACTGCTGTTGCCGCCTACGTTGGTTACAATCTGAATAAAGAAGTTATTAATAATGCTGTGTGCAAAATAAATACATACAAAGCCTAACAGGAATATCATGAATTTAATATACTTATGCACAAACTGTCCAAATGATAATTGTGACTTCTGTTCTACTTCATTTAGCTCACTATCTGTATTATCATCTACTACGGTGTACAACTGAATAATAATATAAAGCAATGTATTAAATAAAACATAAGCCAATGGAATAATTGAACTGTTTACGGCACTTACAACATATCCTAATGCAATGGAAGTTAAGGCATAAGCAGCTGATCCTAATCCTCTGGCTACCCCAAAATTGATCTTATAGCCAAACTTTTCAAAAACAAAAGCAAAGGAATTGATTAATGGCATTAATGAGGTCGTTAGTGAAAAGATAACGATAACAAAGAAAGCCAGAATTTGCTTATTCATCGGAATAAAATAAACGGCAGCTGAGCAAATGATCGTCACTGCCAACAGGATACGAATAACAAGATTGATCTTCGCTGTAGAAGATTTATCTGCAATCGTTGCGATTAGCGGCTGTAAAATAACTGCCACAATACTGCTAAGTGCCAAAGTGATTCCGATGAGCGAGTTAGAAAAGCCTTCCCCCAATAAATAAACGGAAGCATAGCCCATCATTGCACAGATTGCTGCACAGTAGAAAATCTGACTCAATGAATATTTTATATTTAAGACTCTATTCATTTTTCTTCTCCTTCTTTATAGAAAATATATTATTAGATATATTCTATCATCTTTTGTTGAATAATTGTTCGTCTATTTAAATCAAATGATATTCTTTTAATTGCGCTTCAATCTCATGTTCATCAATATGGCAGCGTGTTTCTCCAAGTTCAATCGCCGGTTTTGTTTTTCCATGATAATCACTGCCACAGGTGATCAGCATTTGATGCTCTCTCCCCTTTTGCAGGAAGTAATTTACGGTGGCTTCATCATGATAATTGCTGAATGCTTCTACGCCCTGAAGTCCGATTTTTACCATTTCATCGAAAACTTCAAATTGTCCTTTTAAATTATTTCCCGGGTGAGCCAATACAGCAATCCCGCCATTGTCATTGATAATTTTGATAGTTTCTTTTAATGATGGAAATAATACTTCCGTATAGCAAGGCTTTCCTTGAGCATAGTAATCCCAATAAAAATTCACATAAGGATTATCGCTTCTTTGTCCATTTTCTCTGTATGGTTTTAATAATGGATGATCCTGATAACGAGAATCATTCAACAATGCTTCGGCAAACATTTCCCCAGTATAGACACCATTTGCACTTAATTTGTCTAACTGACTCTTATCCAGTTCAAAGCCAAGCTGGTTTGTAAGTTTTAACTTTTCCTCACTGCATGATAATTCCTGTTTCAAAATATTTTCTTCCAGTTTGCTGAAGATTGGATTTTTATGATCAATCCCGTATCCTAAAACATGTAGATTAATGCCATTATAAGTACAATCAATTTCAATCGCATGAATATAATGCATACCGTATTCTTCTGCAGCTTTCTTTGCCTCATCAATACCTTTGACACTATTATGATCAGCGATTGCCATTATTGTAATTCCGGCAGCATGACATTTGTCAACCAATTGAGCAGGTATAAACTCGCCGTCATCACTGTACATGCTGTGCATGTGTAAATCAATAAATTTATTCATTATTTTTTCCCCTTGTTCTCTTTTAAATTTCTGATCGCTATACTATAGAGCCCTTTCCAAATCATTTCATTCATCTCTTTAATTTGAACGATCTGTGGATAATGGTGCTTCGGTATTTCACTGCCGCTGTCTAAGAGCTCAACAGATTCTACAACATCACTGCAAACCCCGATTATTTCCGGATTAAATACACAACATAGTGTCATTATTTGCTTAGTCAGCAGTAACTGCGGATTTTCTTTTAATAATTGATCCTGCTGAGAGTGCGTATAAAACGGCAGATAGCGCAATTCTCCGGCAAAATGTGAGAAGCCATTATATAATTTATGATCAATCATCATACCACACCCTACATAGACTGCTGAGGGCTGATAGATAAATGCTAGATGTGGGCTCTTAGGATACATATAGGATAAACCAATACAGGCAATGTTCACATCATTTTCGATGACATAGTCCACTCCATAGCGTTGCTTTAATGTTTCACCTAAATGACAGCCATTCAGCTGTTCAAAATCACAGATATCTATTTTTCCATCCTGACAAATTCCCGGTATACTGAGAACTAAAAGAGAGAGACTTCTATCCTTTGCCATCATCTGATCTACTATATCGTTTAATTCTTCTAAATTGCCTATTTTACTTACCAATTTTTCTTCATGAAGGGTTGTTCCCATCAGATCTATCGTTCTGCCAATAAACTGATACTGATCTTGATCGCGTTTTAAAATGATCATACCCATATGATAATAATCTTTATTAAGAATATACTGTTTTGATTTTCTGCCCCCCGTAGATTCCGCTTCTCCAATATATTCAATTTCTTTCTTTTCTATCAGGTCATGAAGAATATTTGTAATCCCCGCTAAAGATTGTCCAGTTTCTTCGGACAATTCATTTTTAGTCCATACTTGAACATTGTAAAAGCACTCTCTTATCTCTTGAATATTACTAAGTTTGAGTTCATTTATTCTCGCCAAACAATCACCTCCGCTTCTTTCGTTATAATATGACGAATGTTATAAAATAAGTATACGCTGAACAGATGATTAAGACGCTTTATTTTCATAACCTGAAATAATTCGATTTTTCTATATTGCTACTGTCAAATTGTGCTTATTATAACTATTCGTATCAGCATTCATTTAAACTGTTTATCCTTCTTGAATATTGACTGCTTGTTGTTTCAAAGCTATACTAAATGAAATACGACAAGGAGGTCTAATATATGAAAATCGAATTGCATACACATACCAGTGAAGGAAGTTCCTGTGCAAGGGAAAAAGCCAAAGATGTTATTAAAGCCTATCAAGAATTTGGTGCAGACGGAGTTGTGATTACGAATCATTATTCAAAAAATACTTATGAACGTTTTAAAGATGATCTAAAGAACAATTATCTTAAAGGGTATCGGAATGCTTTAAAACAGGCGGAAGAATCTTCGATCAAGGTATTTTTAGGGATGGAACTTAATCTTGCCTCACATCCTAATGACTATCTAATTTATGGAATTGATGAAGCTTTCATTATTAAATATCCTACTATTTTTAATGAAAGCTTAGAAAGTGTTGCAGAAATTGTGCATCATGAAGGTGGTGTTATTTTTCAGGCACATCCTTTAAGAAAACCATGTGAGATAAAAGGCGCTGATGTCTTAGATGGCTATGAATTTAATTACACCCCTTTTCACAACAACTATAATGATGATTTAAAACAATGGGCTTTAGACCATCAAGAAGACTATCCATTTTTACAGTACATTTGCGGCAGTGATTGCCACGGTTTTGAAAGCGTTGGCTGTAAATTATTTGAAATAGATGTTCCCATTAATAACAACAAGGAACTTGTGCTGGCACTTAAAAATAAACAATATAATTTTTTCAATAGCTTAACAAAGAATAATAATTAGATCAATAAACAGACAAGAATGCGCAATTTAAGACAGGACAAGCAGTGATAAACCTTTTAAAATAAAATTAAATCTAATTTTAAAAGGAGGATTACAGATGGAATTTAATGAAGTTATTCAAAACCGAAGAAGTATTCGTCACTTTACTTTACAAGAGGTTGAGCAAGATAAGGTCGACCAGTTAATTGATTGTGCACGCTTATGTCAATCTGCAAAAAACAGACAACCTTGGAGTTTCATGATTCTAAAAGGACAGGAAAAAAACAAAGTTGCAGATATGATGATGGAATCTTCCAATAAGGAAAGCAAAGAAATATTTGGTTATGTCAATACCGTAAAATATTCAGCGGAGATAATCAAAAGGGCACCGCTTTTAATCGCTGTTTTTCAAGTCTATGAAGAAGAATGGTTTGCTTCTGATCTTCTATCAACGGGAGCTGCAATAGAACATATCTGCCTTGAATGTGTAAATCTTGGCTTAGGTTCTGTATGGATCGGAGATATTTGGTTTAACGAAAGAGCTATTTCTAAATATCTCGGATGTGATCATCTGCATTTAATTTCTGCTGTTGCAATCGGATATCCGGCGGAAACACCTAAACCAAGACCAAGAAAATCAAGAGAAGAAATTTTATTATCCAAAAAATTATGAAAATGAATATGTAGTGATCTATCTTTCGATAGATCATTTTTATTTATATTAAAGATGAAAAATAATATATAAAAGTTCTATTCTAAATAAGTATGTAATTTATTTTATTCTAATCTGTATGACGTGAAAAATTGGCTGCTCCATTTCAGCAGAAAATCTTTAAAGCAGTATTTTATTCGCAGTAAGAATCTATAATTATATATATAACAAAAAGAAAAGTTTTCAATTTTTGAATAGACAGTTGCGATTATCTGCTTATTGTAATAATATATAAGTATATAAATAATAAAAATAATTTTCATTAATTTATTTCATATTAATTGGGGAGGAGATTTTATGAAAAATAATATTATCACCTTGCAGGAGGTGACAAAAGTTTATGATTTAAATGGTCCTAAGCCGTTTATGGCAATTGACCAACTTAATTTAAAAATTGATGTTGGTGACTTTATTTGCATTATGGGACCATCGGGAAGTGGTAAAAGTACATTAATCAATCTTATTTCAACGATTGATTATCCTACTTCCGGTGAAGTGATGATCAACGGTAAAAGGTCAACAGATTTGGATGAAGCCGCTTTGAGTCAGTTTCGACAAACTGAACTTGGCTATATTTTTCAGGAACATCAATTGATTGATTCCATCACTTTATTTGAAAATATTATTATTAAACATCCTATCCGTCAAAAGAAAAAAACTATGGAACAGATTCATCATTTAGCCAAAATCCTTGACATCGATCAAGTGCTCTATCATTATCCAAGAGAATGCTCGAGCGGACAAAATCAGCGTGCTTCTATTCTTCGTGCTTTGCTTGATCAACCGAGAATCATTGTCGCTGATGAACCAACCGGTAATCTTGACAGTGTCAACACACGTCAGCTGTTAGATCAATTTACTATGATTAATAAACAAGGAACAACTATTTTAATGGTAACGCATGATCCGCTTTGTGCAAGCTATGCTAATAAAGTTTATTACTTAGTCGATGGACGTTTTCAGCATATTTATAATAAGGAAGATCTCACTAATGAAGCATTCTACAAGCTGCTCTTTAATGCAATTGTTCCGGATATGGAGGCGTTATTATGAGAGATTTATTTAATTTTTCTAAAGAAAATTTCATGTTAGATAAGAAAAAGAATTATGTATACATGTTTATTTTGGCTTTTTGTTCTTCTTCTGTACTCTTATTCTTTAATTATATGAACAATGATTCCTACAAAGTTGTAAGCATTGGTGGATCATTCTTTTCCGAAAATAATGCCAACCTTTTTGTTATGACAGTGGGATTAATAATGATCTTAGCAATCGGTGGATTAATGTATGTCATTTCAAATACTTTTCTTAAACAAAAAAACAAGGAAATTGCTATACTGCATCTTTCCGGTGTAAACCTTGTCAGGATCAGTGTGTACTTCTTAATGCAGATTACGCTGGTGTTGATTAAAGCTATACCCCTTGGTATTGTATTATTTATTATAATGAATCCTATTTTTAATGGTATTATAAGTTTGACTACCAGTGCGGTGATTCCCCTTTTCTATATTTCCAGCGAAGCGGTTGTCTCCAGTTTAATGGTAATTGGCATTGTAATCGTAACACTAGCTATTGCGGCTGTCGGCTTCGCTTATCAAAGTGAACTTATTGATTTATTAAGTGGTCCATCTAAAAACAGTAAGCCATTACCTGTCTCTCATATACGTATGCCTAAGATTGTTTGGTGGCTTCTATATGCTGCGGCAATATATGGAGTAACTACTGTTTCAGGTCAAAGCCGCGCACTATGCTTTATGTGTGGACTAGGGGCAATCGCATTAAATAAAATTATAAAAAAAGCCTTGTCTAAAGTATTCCTGCTTATTAGAACTAAATTCTGCGTAAACAAAAAAGAAAGTATGATTGCCATCGGACGAGCTTCAGATTTAATTATTTCATTATGCGGTTACATCTGTATTACCTTTATAGCGATGACCTTTTTAATGGCATTTATGATCGAAACGATGAACGATACAAAAATATTTTCTATCTTATGTATGAGTTACTTTATTATCATTGTATTAATGAATCTTGCCTTGTTTTATCGTAATCTTATTGAAACACCTAATCAGATGCAGCAATTTAGAACACTCTACTATCTTGGTTTTCAACGTAAACAGTTAAATAAAATTAATCGTTTAGAATTATTTATCCTATTTATTATGATGATTATTTCTCCTATTATTTTTGGCGGAATGATGATCGTAACGAATTTATCATTTATGCCAGTATCTATGGGATTGAGCCTTCTTTGCTTTAGTGTATTATGTACAATCATCTCATTAATTGCAACCTATTGTTATCGCAAACGATTATTAATGAAAGAAGGTGCCTTATCATGAGTTCACAAAAAGATATTATTTTAGAAGCACGTCATCTTACAAAATCATTTGGCTTATACCGAACCAATCGCCATGATGTCATCAAAGGCATTGACTTAAAAATCTACAGTGGTGAATTTGTGTGTATTATGGGTCCTTCAGGAAGCGGAAAAACAACACTTCTCAATTTATTATCTACAATCGATGCACCCACTACCGGATCTGTCATCATTAATAATATCAGTGTGGGTAAATTAGGATTAATTGGATTAGCAGACTTCAGGCATGAACATCTAGGCTTTATTTTCCAAGATTTCTATTTAAATGAGCGTCTAAGTGTATTTAAAAATATTGCAACACCCTTGCTTGTAAATAATGTTGATAAAGAAGAAATAAGACATCGTGTTCAAGATATTGCCTACCTACTGCATATTGAAGATCAGCTTGATAAAATGGCAGATCAGTGTTCACGTGGTCAAAAGCAGCGCATAGCTGTAGCCCGAGCATTAATCACTAATCCAAAATTAATTGTCGCTGATGAACCAACCGGGAATTTAGATCAAAAGAATGCTCATGAACTGCTTAAAATACTGCAAAAGTTAAATAAACGTTTAAACCTAACAATTTTACTTGTAACACATGATCTCTTGGTGGCAAGCTATTCAAGTCGTTTCTTTTACTTAAAAGATGGTCAGATCACCACTGAGTTTGAACGTGGAGAATTAAGCCAACTTGATTATCTGCATCGTATCCGAGATTGTTTTGAAGATGAAGAAAGCTAATTTGTTTTAAATAATTATATAAGCTAAGCAGGACAGTATTATTGCCGTTCTGCTTTTTCTATAATTCTTATTGACAGGCACGGTACGTTCCACTGTAGAATCAATGTAGGAGATGAAAAGAGATGTCAAAATTAACTTACCGAGAATTTTCAAAAATCAGTCAGTCAACCATTAGAACCTTGAGATATTATGAATCTCTTGGTCTATTGCAGGATGAATTAATTAATGGAATAAAATATTTAGATGACAGTAATCTGATTAAAATGCAGACCATTCAATTACTTAAAAAAGCAAATTACACTTTAATGGAAATAAAAGAGATTCTTTCTAACAGAGAAATCGAAGATCAATTGATTATGCAGCAAGACTTATTGAATATTCAAATGACCAATATTAAAACTATGCTTGGTCTTATCGAAAGACTGAAACAAAATAATGGTATGGGAAATCAAGATATCTATAGAGAATTTTTAAGAATTCAGAATGCTTCTAATCTGCAATTACAGTTTCAAACACCTGCAGGGTTACAGACACGCATTAAATTTCATCAGCATCATACCCAATTTCATGATAATTATCATCAATGGATGTTCAGTCATTATTCATTTACACCTCAAGCAAAAATACTGGAAATTGGCTGTGGAGATGGCAGTTTCTGGCTATCAAACGCAGATAAAATTCCTAACGATGTTGAAATAACACTTACCGATCTTTCCGAAAGCATGGTAAAGGAAAGTCAACAGAATTTAAAGCATATAAAACAAATCAAAGCTTACGAGATTGCGGATTGTTACCACCTTTTATATAGTGATCATCAATTCGATATCGTTATAGCCAATCATGTGTTAATGTATTTTGAAGATTTATCCTCAACATTAAACGAAATATGCCGTGTGTTAAAAATCGATGGATTATTTTATTGTTCTACTATTGGAAAAGAAATGATGAAAGAACGAGATGCTTTGCTTTCTAAATTTGATAAAAAGATCTCATTTGATCAGCCTATTTTGTATCAAAAATTCGGCTATGAAAATGGAAAAGAAAAACTAGCCCATTATTTTAATGATATTCAGCTGTATGAAAGAAAAGAAATCTACCAAATCACAGATTTAGACGAATATTATCATTTCTTACTAAGCAGCAAAGGGCTGGGCTCAGGATTAGAGCCCTTATATAAAAAGCAGGATAAACTGTATGATTATTTAAAACAATATCAACAAAGATTTGAACATTTCAAGTTGACCTCTCATGTCGGAATGTTTGTATCAAAGAATATAAAATTAGGAGAACACTAAAATGATAAAAGATATAAAACTGATTATTTTTGATCTAGATAACACACTGATAAACTATGGAGGAGTAACAAAAAAAGCATGGGATCTGACATGTACTGAAATGGTAAAGCATTTTCCAACCCATTGTGATGCCTTAGTATTATCGGATGAAATTTATAAAGTAAACAACAGTATCTGGGAAGATGAGGCAAAAAGACCAAGAGGAAATTTTTCCTTTGATGAGCTTAGACGAAGTATTATTCAAAAAGCTTTTTATAATTTAAAGATAAATAATTCAGAAGCAATTGAATTTCTAGTCATGCATTATGCAGAATGCAAGCATGAAGCTGTCTATGTCTTTGATGATGTTCATCCAACCCTACAAACTTTAAGAGACAGAGGATATATACTGGCACTGTTGACAAACGGAGATGCTCTGACACAGCGAGAAAAACTAGTACGCTTTGATTTAGAAAAATCATTGGATTTTATCTTCATCGATGGCGAACAAGGGATTGGAAAACCTGAAAAACAAGCTTACGATAATGTTTTAAATGCCTGTAATGCAAATGCTTGTGAAGCCTGTATGGTAGGCGATCATTACCTTTGGGAAGTGGTTGCTCCTAAAAAATATGGGTTAAAAGCCATTTGGGTTAATCGTGATCATTCCCCTATTCCCATGGATGAAAGTATCAAGCCTGATTACAGAATTGAAAATATACGGGAATTACTTAATATTTTCAAATAAACCCGCATCACATTTAGAAGAAGAAATTTAAACTAACCCAAATAGTTAGATATTCTAGGTTGATTTAGATTAGATTTCTTCTTTTTTTAGTTACAGATGTGTTCAACAGAATAAATTTCCCACATATCGCAAGTAATATATTTATTACGTCTTACTCCCACTAATTTGTATGCATCGGCAGATATTTCTACATGTCTTTTTAAAGATAACAGTCATGACAACAAAGAATTACCTCTCTTCTTTAGGCTAGACATAATTTAAAAATATCTCCTCATAGCTGAGTATTAGACAGGTAATATTACGCTAAGTATTAGTTAATCCTTACTGATATTTTAATAAAGATACGTTGCCTTGTCATAACCACAGTAATTCCCCAATAAATCTAAGTCTTTATCTTTTCTTGAATCAATATGCTCCTTTATATCTTTGAAAATAGAATATTCTCCATGTAAATCTAAATAAATATAAACTTTTCACCTCACTATTTTAACCTCATATAATGCACTGACTCTACCTATACAATAGATTTCTTTTTCTTCCTTCTCTTTTCAAAATAAAAATGACATATGGATACATATGCCACTATTTATCTTTTCTCACCTGAACCCCCTACTATATATTTAGTTCCTCTAAATGATTTGGAAAATATAGAATTTAAGATAAGACGTTTCCTCCATCGTCCATAAAATAGGATGGTCATGATTCTGCTGAGTAACTGAAACTTGTTTTAATGTAACTCCCACCTCATGAGCAGATTCCCTTAGCATCTTTTCGAAATTTGCCGTTTC
Source organism: Beduini sp. (assembly GCF_047239305.1). Lineage (NCBI taxonomy): Bacteria > Bacillati > Bacillota > Erysipelotrichia > Erysipelotrichales > Erysipelotrichaceae > Beduini > Beduini sp. The sequence goes on along the minus strand of NZ_JBKTEM010000010.1, from coordinate 30,417 downwards.
CATAAAGCGTGAACAGCTGCAAGTAATAAGGTAGCCCCCTCTTCCAAGTAGTCTCATCGCTTTCATATTAATTTTCTTATATCCATTATAGGCATGATCAATTGTTCTTCTAGATTTAGTGAAAGCGGGCGGATCTAACACAATAATATCATATTGTCCTGTCTTACATTCATCTAAATATTTAAAAACATCTGCCTGTACAAACTGAATCTTATTTTCTAAGTGATTAAGCACTGCATTTTCATATGCCTGATCTAATGCTGTCTGCGACAAGTCAACAGCAACAACTTCTTTAGCGTTTCCATAAGCCGCATTCAAAGCAAACCCGCCTGTATGCGTAAAACAATCTAATACCTTTTTTCCATGAGCCATCTTTCTTAGTAAAACACGGTTTTCTTTTTGATCTAGGAAGTAACCTGTTTTTTGACCATTCTCCACATCCACATTCAACTTTATTCCATTTTCATTGATGACTGTCGTAGTCGGTAAATTAGTTCCTCGCCAATATCCTTTTTCTAATGGAAGCCCTTCTTTGGAACGTACATTGATATCATTTCTTTCATAGATTCCCTTTATATCCTGCCCATCTTCTCTTAATACCTCAAGCAGTACCTCATACAGCATATCTTTTATTTTATCCAGCCCATAAGAACTAATTTGAGTCACTAAAATATCATTGTAGCGATCAACCGTTAATCCTGGTAATTGATCCGCTTCACCAAAAATTAATCGGCAATTCGTCATATTTTCTGATTCTAAAGTCTTACGAAAGTCATAGGCAAATTGTATTCTCTTTTTAAAAAAGTCCCTTCCAAAGGTTTCATTAAGATCAATAGCTAGAATACGCACTGTAATATGGCTTTGTTTAGATAAAAAACCGGTTCCTAAATAACGATCACTGGTAGTCATAATATCAACTAATGTTCCATTTTCAATCGTATCATCTAAATCCACCACATTATTTTTGTACATCCACATCTGTCCTTGATTAAGCCATTTTTCTCCTTCTTTTGAAATTGTCACTTTAGGATATTTTCTATTCATTCATTTACCTCACTCTATATTCTTTTATGAGCCACGCTCTTTTGTGTTCATTTTACACTATAGTGCTTCTTGTCTCAATAAATTTTATCTACATATCTAAAAAAGGAGATTTGTTTGCTCTCCTTGTCTTAATTTTGAAATTAAGATACGATAAAAATAGTTTGAAGAATAAGATTTCTTATTCAATAGTTATTGTGAACAAGCCGCTCTCAAACTGTCAGCAGTCAGTGTTTCAGAATTTTTTATCATATCAGTCGGGGTTCCCACGAACACTACCTCGCCGCCATTTTTGCCACCGTCAGGTCCAATATCAATGATCCAGTCAGCTTGTTTCATTACTTCTAAATTATGCTCTATAACGATAAGTGTATTGCCATGAGATACAATCGAATCAAACAGTCTTAATATATTTTGAATATCTGACATGTGCAGTCCTGTTGTGGGTTCATCCATGATAATAATACTGCTTTTCTTTTTCAATTTTTTAGCGAGCTTTATTCTTTGCCGTTCACCACCGGAAAGTGTAGGCGTTTTTCGATTCAAATAAAGATAGATGTCAATCATACGATCAAACCTCTCTATCAAGGTCTGAATTAAAATATTGACTGTAGGATCAGATATTTCAGATAAGACCTCTCACAGCTGCGTAAGTTCTAAACCATACATGTCAGCAACGAAAAAACCACGAATCTTACAGTTAAGGCTTGTTTCACTCAACCTTTTGCCATGACAATCACTGCATTTTACCTCATTTATGAGATTCTGCAACTTTTTCTTTGTGTGCCGATTTTATCACTTTTATCCCTATACAACAGTGTTCTTGAATTATACCATCAAATTGTATTTTACATCATTTAGTTCGGTCTTAGTGTCATCATGAATACTATGTGTTTTAGTCACTTATTTTAAATTTTCTTCTCTCAAATCCATTACAGCAATTAACGCATTATTATCAAAGCACCTTTATTTTCTCTTGTTTTAGGTAGTAACATCAGTTTTAATACTCATTTTAGTGAATATCTGTCAAATAATAATTAAAATACATTATATGAACTTAAGATAGAGCTTAGATATTTAGGGTATCTTTCTTTGTCAATCTCTAACTTTATATTTACAAATAATTTATTCCTTTTTAAACATGGAAATGTTCTTTTCCTGACGAAATAATGGTTCTATTATTATCTAGATTTAAGTTTCTTTGAATTTATTTTTAACCCTTCTATGAAAATCTAGTGCATATCTAATAGTCTTAAGGGGGATAATGATATTATCATGATAATAGATAAGGAGATACTATGCTGATTATTGGACCACACATGTTTATAGCAAAAGGATTAGCCAAAGCTGCACAAGATGTTGTTGATATCAAGGCTAATACTATGCAGTTTTTTAGTCGTAACCCGCGGGGATCTAATTATAAAAAATACTCACAAAAAGAAATAAATGATTTTCAAGAAATCAGAATAAAGAATCATTTTGGTCCTTTGCTGGCACATGCTCCATATACCGTTAATCTTGCTAGTTCTAATGAAAAAATATTTACTTTTGCATGTAATGTCATTCAAGAAGATATTCAAAGAATGCAACAATTAAACATTGAAATGTTTGTCCTTCATCCCGGCAGTCATGTTGGATTAGGCGTAGAGCAAGGCATAAACAATATAATTCAAGGTCTTAATATAATTATCACAGGTAATGAAGACATTCATATTTTATTAGAAACAATGAGCGGGAAAGGAACGGAGGTTGGGTATCGCTTTGAACATTTAAAAAGGATTCTTGATGGATTAGAACACCCGCAAAAGGTTGGTATTTGCTTAGATCTTTGTCATGTATACTCCGCTGGCTATGATATTAGAAATATTGATCAGATACTTGAAGAGTTTGATACAATCCTAGATTTAAGAAGATTAAAAGCTATCCATCTTAATGATAGTTTGACTCCGTTTCATTCATTGAAAGATCGGCATACTTATATTGGAAATGGTTCCATTGGATTAGAGTCCATACTTAAGGTTCTAACCCATCCCAAACTTCAACATATCCCTTTTTATATTGAGACTCCTCTCGATAATGAAGGGCATAAACAAGAAATAGCCATGATAAGGAAACTGATAGCAGAGAAGCATTCCTCTTAATCATGGTTTAGGGATATTAATCTGCTGAGCGTTCTAAATGATTCATTATATAAAAAATAGTAATATATGACTTATTCATGTATTACTATTTTGATATACTTCTTTTATAAAACTGTTTACACTTTGATTTCCAAAGAAAAAATTATTTCTAATCCTAATCATTACAGTAAGGATACTAATTTTTAGTATAGCGTTAAAATAACCAATAAAGTTTCGCTGTGTTTAGTAATATTATTCTTTTCCTACAAAATCTTAATTATAAAATAGTCGCCATAATTAATAATAAATTCTATAATTAATATTTGAAAAAATTTGCTACTTCCCATTCTATATTTATATCAATATATAAAAAAATAAGTATGATTGTACTTATTACAATTAAGAATAATTTTGTTATGTAGTATTTATTCTATTTTAACCATTCTCTTATCTTTACTCTCCTAGAATTTTATTCATCAAACTGGAAGTTATCTTTTGTATCCACTTTTTAAATTAAATTAGCGAAACAATCAATCTAGTTCTTTTTCAAATATCACTTGATAACAATTTGCACCATATACTCCTGATTTTTCATTAAAAGGGACTACAACTTGTTTTAATCTCCAGCCGTTTACCGCTTCTTTGTTTATAACTAATTTACACTCCTCAAAGGTATCGCCTTTATGAACAATGTTTATTATGCCTTTCTTCTCAAAAACAACAGGAACTTCAATAAACTTGTATTCATATTTTTTCATTTTGTATCCTCCACAAATTCTAATTTAACATTTCCTAATCATCCAATTATCCTCTTGCTTTTCTCTTATCGCATAATAACCACAAGACATATCTATCAAAGCTCCGATTGAATTGTCTAACTTAAAAACAAACTCCAGTGATACTAATTTTGCATCATCTGTTTCATGTGTTTTGCCACATAAGAATTGCCACATACCGTCATCTTCATCATGTGATACAAATAAAATAGGTTCTTCGCCATTCATTGCATGACAGCAGATTATGGTTGCTGTGTTTGGTGCATCATAGAAAGGAAATTTCATATCTAATCCTCCCTCATGTATTCTAATTTGCCAACAGCACAAGCTGAAAGTTGTTGATTTAATCAGTTCAATGCTTAATCGAAAGAAAAGTATCCTTGTCTCTTTCACATGAGCGCTTTCGTTTAGACTCTGCGTGATATGCTTTACAAGCATCACAATTAACGTGCTGTTCACAACTTTTCTTTTTACACGAACAATCTTCTTTAACCATTATTACCTCCACAAATTACAGTTTGAAAGACTGATAAATTTGAAGTTATATCTTTATTTAAAATATTAATATTTCTTTACGAACTCTGAAATCAACGCTCTACAAGTATTCATTTGAATACACGCATAGAAGTTTGCAGTTACTTCTTTTCCCTGTCCTATTGTTGTTGCATTATTCGCATCTTCTTTTGTTTCCCAAAGAACAAAGTCAGTCCATGTCTTATCTTGTAAGTAATGCTCCCAAGAAATAAACCCCTTTGCTTTAGAAATTACTTCATCATGTAATTTCTGTGTTAACTCAATAAATTGTTCCTCACTAACATTCTTTTTAAGTTTATACGAAAATATCCAAGCTGTTTTTGCCATAATAATGACCTCCTCTGTAAATTCTAATTTATGAGACCCTTTCTATTTTTATTGTATCATAGAAACTTTACATCAACAATTAAATCTATTCTTCAATTATTTTTCTAATAAAAAAGCAGATATCATCTAAGAAATCTGCTTCATTCTCACGGAATTTTCACGGAAAATCACGCAAAAATTCATGACTTTTATTTACGATTGTACAAAGGGTATATACGGTCAAATACATTGATTTTATCGTGCTTTTTTTGTTGTATGCCTATTGTACATAGGTTGTATAAGGTTCTACTTATTTTTCATATGTGGGAATAAAATAACCTCTCTGATAGATTCTTGTCCAGTTAACAACATAACCAATCTATCAATCCCCATACCCATACCACCAGTTGGAGGTAGTCCATACTCTAAAGCCTCTACATAATCTAAATCCATTTCGTTGGCTTCATCATTACCTAGCTCTTTTTCCTTCAACTGATTTGAGAATCTCTCATACTGATCAATTGGATCATTTAATTCAGTAAAAGCATTCGCATATTCATTACCACAAATAAACAACTCAAAACGTTGTGTAAAGCGTGGATCCTGCATATTCTTCTTAGCCAATGGAGAAATTTCAATCGGATGCCCATAAACAAAAGTAGGTTCCACAATTGTTTCTTCTACATATTTTTCAAAGAAGGCATTCACAATATGACCATAGCCAAAATGAGGTTCCACTTCAATATGATGTTCCTCTGCAAATGTCTTAGCTTGATCAAAAGTTAATTCTTCAGCAAAATCAATTCCAGTTTTCTCCTTGATCGCTTCAGTCATTGAAATACGCTTAAATCCCGGAGCTAAAGAAATCTGATGACCTTTATACTCTAATTCATATGTACCACACACTTCCATGGCAGCATTAGAAATAATTCCTTCTGTTAAATCCATCATTCCCTCAAGGTCACTGAACGCTTTATACACCTCGATTGTTGTAAATTCAGGATTATGTGTTCTGTCCATCCCTTCATTTCTGAATAAACGTCCGATTTCATAAACCGCATCCATTCCTCCGACAATCAATCTCTTTAATGATAATTCGGTTGCGATTCTTAAATAGAAATTCATATCTAAAGCATTATGATGAGTAGTAAACGGTCTGGCAGCCGCACCACCTAAAATTGGGTTCAATACCGGGGTTTCCACTTCCACATATCCTTTAGAATCTAAGAAATGCTGAATAGAACGAATAATCTTTGGTCTTGCAAACGCAATTTTTCTTGCTTCTTCATTCATAATTAAATCTACATATCTTCTTCTATATCTTTCTTCGACATCACTTAATCCATGATATTTTTCCGGTAAAGGACGCAATGCTTTCGTTAAATGAATAAATTGACCAGCCTTTACAGATAATTCACCAGTATTGGTAACGAAGACAGTTCCTTCAATCCCAACAATATCACCAATATCACTCTTGATCACGATTTCATAATTTTCTTCACCAATAACGTCTTTTCTAACATAGATCTGGATTTGCCCATCTCTGTCTTGAATATGCATAAAGCATACTTTGCCTTTACGACGCTTTGTCATGATTCTTCCTGCCACTTTAACAGGGACAGCCATTTCTTCTAATTCTTCATGTGTTCTGCCAGCAAATTCCTCTTTGATCTGACTTGAAAAATGAGTAATATCAAATCTTTGACCGAATGGATCAATTCCAGCTTCAGCCAATGCCTTCGCCTTTTCACGGCGTACTAATTCTTGTTCACTAAATTCTCTTTCCATAATTTCCTCCTAAAATATAAAAACTCTCGTCCTATGAAATCTCATAGGGGCGAGAGTTGATTCGCGGTACCACCCTAATTTATTAATATGTCACCATATTAACCTTGTTGACTACAAACATAGTCTAGTTCGTAACGTGAACATCCGGCATATTATCCCCAATATGGTTCCTTATGCAGCTCCAAGGCTTTTTTCACTCTACTAGCTAATATCCATTCACACCCTCTAGGACTCTCTTTTTTAGCGTCATAAGCTACTCTTCTCTTCATCGCTTTTATTTCTACGTGTTTGATTATATATAATTTTCTTTCATTTTGTCAAGTGATTGTTTAAATAAACTTGACAATGTCAATGTTTTTTATTCTTCATGCTCTTTCTTAGTCACTCTTTTAAAATAAATATATGAATCTATCGTTGCCCATAAAATAGATCCTGCTGTCACTCCCAGCATAATAATATATGCTATATCTCCACGCATGAATCCTGCGATAATCGTCACTATACCGGAAATTACCATAGCCAATCCGCCCATTCTTTGGGTACGAATCCACACCTTTTCATTATCTAAAGCCCAAGGGATTCTGAACCCTAAAAAATAGTTCTGAGGAATACGCGGCATATAATTCCCCATTACAATCAGCATAACCCCAATTACAAATGGAACAATCATCGAGATATCAATTCCCAAATTACATGTTCCAACCAAAATCACTGCATTTAAAACAATAAAGATACTGCTGGTCAGCACTCTAAAAAATTCATAGACTTCCGGTCTTTTATCAATCTTAGCTTTCTTAGGATCAATTTTTCGAGTAAGTCCCATCCCAAAGTAAATGATCAATGGCATTGCCGAAAGAAAAAGCAATGTCCATTTTGAACCATATCCATCAATCTCTCCTGATGCATTCCAATGAATAGGTACAATAGCTGGCAATTTCAATATAATCACTAAGGATATAATAAATGAAATTCCAGCAATCAGAATAAACAATCTACTTCTATTCATTTTGATCCCTCCCCATGAAATCGTAAAACCATTTTATCACATCTTGAAAGATAGTACTATTCAAAGAATATACGATATTTTGACCTTGTCTTTCATCAGTAATTAAATCACAGTTTTTTAATATCGACAAATGGTGAGAAATAGAGGGTTTGGTAATATCAAAATATTCTGCTATCTCTCCGGCATTCAATGACTGTTCCTTTAAAAGTTCCAGAATCTGACGTCGGGTTGGGTCACTTAATGCTTTAAAAATATTATTCATATTTCTCCCACCTTTCTTATTTAGATGATTGTCTAATTATCTATTAATATAATACCTATAAAAAAAAAGGTTAAGCAACCCTTAAACTCATTTATTTAGAAATAGACTTAAAATTAAGGCGCAGATGTTCGTCCATTGCCTGATAGGCTTCTTTTTCATCATGTGCCTTGATTGCTTCATATATTTTACGATGAGTAACCACGGTTTCCTTAGTTAGAGCCTTCTTATTTGTTTCCATTAATAATGCGATGGATCCATGGATTATAGGTAAGAGATTAGAAATCACTAAATTATCTGAACTTTCAGCTATTTTAGTATGAAACAATCGATCTTCATTCAAATAGTCTTCTTTATTGTTAATCTTTTCTTCTACTAAATCACATAAGCGACCGATTTCACTAATTTGCTGCTGGGTTGCATTCTTAGCCGCTTTTGCTGCTAAGCTAGGTTCAATTAGCATGCGTAATTCAAGAGTATCTAAGACAATCTTGTATTTATCTTCAATATACTGAAAACCTAAAGGATCTTCACTTACCCCCATATTTTCACAAACAAATGTCCCTACCCCTCTGCGGATCTCTACCACGTGTAAAGATGCCAATATCTTGATAGCTTCACGAATCGTTCCTCTGCCAACTCCAAGCATTTCCATTAATTCTCCCTCACTTGGAAGACGTTCGCCTTTTTTTACGGTCCCATTCATAATATAATCCACAATATGATCTGCCGCTATTTGTGCTAACGGTTTGTTTCTTGTTATTTTATCCATCTTCTCACCTTATTTCAATTCATCGTTATTTTTCATCTGCCGATTGACAAATATCAGCTCCATGATACAATAATAGCAGATAAGACGTCATATGTCTAGGAGGAGAATAATGAGAAGTCAGGAGATTAGGAAAATTGCTCCCGAAATGGACCCATTAAGAATTGGTATGGGTTGGAGCATAGAAGATTTGTCTAAACCGCAAATTATGATTGAAAGCACTTATGGAGACAGCCATCCCGGAAGTGCTCACTTATTTGAATTGGTCTTAGAAGCTGAAAAGGGAGTCAATCAAGTTGGAGGAAAGGCAGCTAAATATTTTACTACGGATATTTGTGATGGACAGGCGCAGGGGCATGATGGTATCAACTATTCACTAGCTCATCGTGATATGATTGCCGGTATGGCGGAAATCCATGCTAATGCTACACCATTTGATGGGGCAATGTTTGTCTGCAGCTGTGATAAAGGGGTACCCTCTCATTTAATGGCAGCAGGCCGTATTAACATTCCTTGCATTTTTGTTACTGGTGGAGTTATGGAGGCTGGTCCGGATCTTCTTACCTTAGAGCAAATCGGTAAATACAGTGCGATGTATTTACGTGGTGAAATTACTAAAGAAAAATTTGAATACTATAAACATCACGCGTGTCCAAGCTGTGGAGCCTGTTCATTCATGGGAACGGCATCTACTATGCAGATTATGGCGGAGGCACTGGGTTTAATGCTGCCAGGAAGTGCTTTAATGCCTGCGACATGTGAAGATTTAAAGACAATCTCTAAAAAAGCGGGGGAACAGATTGTTGAACTAGCTAAAAAAAATTTAACACCAAGAGAAATTGTCACTATGAAATCCTTTGAAAATGCCATTATGGTTCATGCAGCAATATCCGGAAGTACAAATACGTTGCTTCATATTCCTGCCATTGCAAAGGAATTCGGAATTGATCTGGATGCAAGAAAATTTGATAAACTGCATCGTGGAGCCCATTATTTATTAGATATTCGTCCTGCTGGGAAATGGCCTGCGGAATATTTCTATTATGCTGGCGGTGTTCCGGCAGTCATGGAAGAAATCAGAAATCAGCTGCATTTAGATGTAATGACAGTGACAGGGAAAACATTAGGTGAAAACTTAGATGAATTAAAACAAAATGGTTACTATGAAAAATGTCAGGGTTATCTTGATAAGACCGGATTAAAACGCACAGATGTTATTCGTGATTTTGACCATGCGATCGGAACAGATGGTACGATTGCGATATTAGAAGGAAATTTGGCACCGGATGGTTCCGTGATCAAACATTCAGCTTGTCCAAAAGAGATGATGAAAGCAACATTAAAAGCACGTCCATTTGATAGTGAAGAAGAAGCCATTGATGCGATTATTCATAAACGCATACAGCCAGGTGATGCCGTGTTTATTCGTTATGAAGGACCTAAAGGCAGCGGAATGCCGGAAATGTTTTACACTTCAGAAGCAATCAGTTCAGATCCCAAATTAGCAGCCAGCATTGCTTTAATCACAGATGGTCGTTTTTCTGGAGCAAGTAAAGGACCTGTTATCGGTCATGTTTCACCAGAAGCGCAAACAGGGGGTCCTATCGCATTGGTTGAGGAAAACGATTTAATCCACATTGATGTTGAAAAGCGTATACTCGCTATAATTGGAATTAATGGAAAAGAGGAAAGCCCTGAAACTATTGAAAAAATACTAGCTGAAAGAAAAAATAAATGGAAGCCAAAGCCAGCTAAATATAAGGATGGAATCTTATCCATCTATACCCGTTTAGCCGATTCACCGATGAATGGCGGACGAATGATATAAGGAGGAAACATCATGTATCCAATTGTTGAAAAACTAGCAAAGTACGGGATTGTCCCCGTTATTAAAATAGAAAGACTAGAAGACGCTGTCCCTTTAGCAAAAGCTCTGTGTCAAGGGGGATTACCTGTAGCGGAAGTGACATTTAGAACGGATTGCGCTGCTGAGGCCATTAAAGCAATGAAACAGGCTTGTCCCGATATGCTGATTGGTGCCGGAACTGTTTTAAATAGTAAGCAAGTTGATGAAGCGATTGAAGCAGGCAGTGAATTTATTATCTCACCGGGCTTTAACCCTAATACTGTCCTTTATTGTTTAGAAAAAAATTATCCTATAATACCAGGAACATCGTGTCCAAGTGATATGGAAAAAGCGATTGAATTTGGTTTAGATGTCGTTAAATTCTTTCCTGCTGAAGCAAGCGGTGGCTTAAAAAGCATTAAAGCTATGTCAGCACCTTATGGACAGCTAAAATTTATGCCTACAGGCGGGATTAACCCTGATAATTTAAATAGTTATTTAGAGTTTGATAAAATAATTGCTTGTGGTGGAACATGGATGGTGCCAGATGCTTTAGTAAAGGAAAAACGCTTTGATGAGATTGCTGAATTAACTCAACTTGCGGTTTTAAAAATGCTGGATATTCAATTTCATCATGTAGGTATTAATAGTCCAAAGGATCAGTCCAGTTCACAGGTGGCACATCGTTTCAGCCAGTTTTTAGGTACGCCATTGGACAAGAAGCCGGCTTCTATATTTGTTGATCGTTTAGAAGTAATGCCAGCAGGTTCACCGGGAACTAACGGGCATTTAGGTTTTTCAACCGCTAATGTTCAAAGAGCGATCTTTTTCCTTGAAAAGGCGGGCTATACTTTTGATTATGAGACAGTCCGTAAAAATGAAAAAGGACAGATTACCTTTATTTATCTTAAAGAAGAAATTGGCGGCATGGCTTGTCATTTGATAGATAAGAAGGTGAAATAATGGCAAAGATATTATTATTTGGGGAACCCATGGCTCTTTTTACCGCAACGGAATATGGTTCATTAGATGAAGTTAAAAAATTTGAGCGTAGTTTAGCCGGGGCGGAAATTAATGTTGGAATCGGACTCGTTCGTCTAGGTCATAAAGTCACTTACCTGACAAGATTAGGAGAAGATCCTTTAGGTCATGGTATTAGTCAAAAATTAATTGAAGAAAATATTGATACTTCAATGATTAGTTACGATCCTATTTATAAAACGGGAATGATGATGAAAAACATTGTTGAAAAAGGAGATCCGGAAATTGCTTATTATCGCAAAGGATCTGCCTTTTCCCAAATGAATCCAAGTATTATAGATACATTAAACTTAGACCAATACGATCTGCTTCATGTAACGGGTATTCCATGTGCATTAAGTGAAAACTGTCGTGAAGCGACTATGCGGCTTGTTAAAAAAGCTAAATCAAGCGGTTTAAAGATTTCCTTTGACCCTAATCTACGTCCGCTTTTATGGACTAGTGAAAAAGTGATGATTGAAACTATTCATGAAATTGCCGCTTATGCCGATATGATTCTGCCGGGAATCAGCGAAGCTAAAACTCTAATGGGAAGTGATGATCCTAATAGAATTGCAGATTATTATCATCAGATGGGAATCAAAAAAGTGATTATTAAATTAGGTAGCGATGGTGCTTTCATAAAAAGTGATCAGGAATGTTTCATACAGCCTGGCTATAAAGTCGAAAAAGTTGTTGATACCGTTGGTGCCGGGGATGGCTTTGCGGTAGGAATGATCAGTGCTGTACTCGAAGGTCTTTCTTTAAAAGAAGCCAGTGACCGAGCAAATGCCATTGGGGCTATACAGGTCAGTGTCATGGGCGATAATGAGGGGCTGCCAACTATCGATCAGTTAAATGCCTTTATGAATAAATAAAAAAGCGTAAGCACCGATAATTCTAGGTTTACGCCATTGGGATCACAAAGATCCCTTTTATTCATATAATGTATCTAATAATTCTAATATTTCCTGTTTACTTAACCCGCATAGCTTCGCTTTTTCCACTACTTTATTCAAATATTGTTCAATGATTCGGTAGCTTTCTTCTTTAAGAAGCTCCGGATTTTTTGCTGAAACAAAACTGCCCTTACCGGTAACCGTTTCGATGAATCCTTCTCTTTCGAGTTCTTCGTAGGCACGCTTTGTCGTGATGACACTGATTTTTAATTCTTTTGCTAACAAACGCATAGAGGGAAGTGCTTCTCCCTCTTTTAAAACATTGGAAATGATTAATTGCTTAATCTGTGTGACGATCTGTTCATATAATGGTTGATTACTCGCATTATTTATGATAATATCCATTTTCACACCCCAATCCTTTCTTTTATACAACCAAATATTTTAGAATTTGTCAATTAAAATTCTTTCTTATCAAAAATTTTGAGCGAAAACATATAGGAAATTCCTATTGCAATAATAATAACAAAAGGATATATAACAGGGTATTTAGAAAGGATCTCTACAAATTGAACAACACTTTCCATTGAGACATTTAATGCATTTAATATAGCGGCAATTCCAAAAGGAATCACAACGATAGACATCATAACATAACGACCTTTTTCACTTCCATATTTAAATGTGAAGGGAATAACGACTGCTATCACCAGACTGACAATGGATGCAATTAATATATTCGCAAACATATTTCCATCCGCCATAATATCTTTATTTTGAACCAAACTTACAATAACAATAGTTATTGCTCCGATAATCGTCATAAGAAGAACCGTGCTATACGCAAGGATATATTTAGATTTAACAATATCATTTCGCTTGATTGGCAAGGTCATTGCGTAGTGATCCCATTCTACTCTTTCATCATATCCAAATGTAGCTAAAATAAGAACAATGCTCAGCATCTGAATATATCCGGTAAAGAAAGCCGGTGATTCATTCATAATACTGATAACCAAGAAAACAGCACACATTAAGCCAACAGATTTAGCATAAGATTTCAAATTTATTAGATCTTTAAACATTAATCCTGTCATTTTATTTTCCTCCCTTACTATGGTATCTCATGATTTGATCAAGATTCACACGTTCAAATATTAATTCCGGATAGGCTTCCTGAATATCTGATTTATTTTCTACCAATGCTTCAACGCCAAACTGATTTTTTTCATACCCTAAGCAAAGCTGTGAGTCAAAATGACTAAATTGTTCTGCCGTCATTTTAACAATAGCAAAGTTATCTCTGATTTCATCCTTTTCCTTATTAAAGACTATTTGTCCATGGTCAATATAAACAACATAATCCGCAATCTGCTCAATATCACTGGTAATATGACTCGAAAAGATGATGCCATGTTCTTCATCACTGACAAAATCAGAGAAGATATCCAAAATTTCACCTCGAACTACAGGATCTAATCCGCTGGTAGGTTCATCTAATATAAGTAACTTTGGATCACACGCCAATGCAGTCACGATTGACAGCTTCATTTTCATTCCTTTTGAAAAAGTTTTTATTTTCTGTTTTCTAGGCAGTCCAAAATGCTCTGTGTAATCATAAAACTTCGTTTCATTAAATTTTGGGTGCATTCTTCTGATGATGTCTGCCACATCTTTGATTTCTATATGATCTCCAAACGGACACTGCTCAAAAACTACTCCAAGCTCTTTTTTTACATCCTTTTCGGCATTATTCATATTTTGCCCGAGTATTAAAACTTCGCCGCTGTCGATATGCATCATATTCAAGATACACTTTAAGAAGGTTGTTTTACCGGCACCATTTTCACCGATCAATCCTAAAACCAAACCACCGTCTAACTTCACATTTATATTTTTTAACTGAAAATTAGGAAAACGCTTGTTTAAATTTTTTACTGATAGTAACTGTGTCATTTTCATCTCTCCTTATATATTGTATATATCGTATATATACAATATAATGTTATATCTATTATTTGTCAATAGATTTATAAAACAATATTAAATTTTTAATAGAGAGACTATCAGTACTATTGACTTCCTATCAGAACTATATATAAATTAAAGAAAAGGAGATTTTTATGATTGAAATTAGAAAAGCATGTATACATGACGCTGAAGATTTGAAAGAACTTTATTTAAAACATTTAACGTCAACACCATCGCAAGAGCCACAGGATATTGATGTTTGGAAAAAGATGATAGCCTCATTTGAGAAAGATCCTTATTACCACTTGCTTGTCGGAATCAAAGATCAGCATGTTGTATCATCAGTCACCCTTATTATTATTCAAAATTTAACACATAACCATCGTCCTTATGCCCTCATTGAAAACGTTGTTACACATAGTGATTATCGTGGTCAACATTATGCTTCTATGCTGATTGATCAAGCAGTCACGATTGCAAAAGAGGCAGATTGTTATAAAGTGATGCTGATGACTGGTTCCAAAGAAAAAAGTACACTTAACTTTTATAAAGACTGTGGTTTTGATTCTAATGCAAAAAAAGCTTTTTTAAAAAATCTGTAAAAAAATTGAAACCAGTTACTGATTGGTTTCAATTAATAGCAGAAGCTGCTCATAAAAATGTTCATCATCTTCTCGAGTTCGTTTTTTCGGTCCGCGTAAGTGGACTTTTTGTTTGGATTGGCGCTGTTTTTTACTCACATAGCGACCAAACAGCATTTCTTCAATATTATCATTATCATAGATACGCCCATCAGGATGCAAGGCTTTTGCCTCTTTAGATAAGACGAGGGTTGCTAAACCATAATCTTGTGTAATTACAATATCTCCTTTGCTGACTGCTTTTAGTAAGGCAAAATCAACGGCATCTGCTCCCTGATCAATGATATGTACCCTTCCAATGTCACTGTATAAGGCATGATTCATATCACAGAAAATATCCAGTTCCAAATGTTTTTCTTGCACCATCTCTTCAACAATACTTAATACAGGGCAGGCATCTCCATCAACTAAGAGTCGCATTGTTTATCCCATTTCTCAATAATACTTTTATCTCCGGTGTTTAAATACTGCGAATAATCGTTTAAGATTTCTTCTAATTGCTGATATGTTTCAATCTTTGACAATTGATTTTTAACGTAGCTTGAAGATTTAACCCCTTTTATATACCAAGGTGCGTGTCCGCGCATTTCGCGAATCGCTAAACGCTCTCCCTCAAATTCAATCAGTTCCCGAGCATGTTTTAAACATTGTTCAATTCTTTCCTCATAGGTTGGATCAGCAAGCTCAATTCCGTTTTCTACATAAGCCACCATCTGCTGAATAACCCATGGGTTTCCTAATGCCGCACGTCCCACCATAACTGCATCCACACCGGTTTCGTCTAACATGCGCTGCGCATCCTTTGCTGTTTTGACATCTCCGTTTCCAATAACAGGAATGCTCACAGCATCTTTAACTTGTTTAATAATGCTCCAATCTGCTTTTCCTTCATACATTTGAGAACGAGTTCGTCCATGAATAGCGATCGCACTAGCTCCTGCTTTTTCAATCAGTTTTGCTACTTCCACTGCATTAATATGATCAAAATCAAAGCCACTGCGAATTTTAACCGTTACCGGCTTACTTACTGCCTCTACCGTTGCTTTAACAATATCGTATATTTTATCAGGATAAAGCAAAAGCTTACTTCCGGCATCTGACTTTAATACTTTATTCACCGGACATCCCATATTAATATCAATAATATCACAATTAGAATGCTGATCAATAAATTGAGCGGCTTCCACGATTGATTCCTTATCCCCGCCAAATACCTGCATACTAATTGGATGCTCACTTTCATCTACTTGAAGCATTTCTAATGTTTTTTTATTTCCATATATAATCGCTTTATCACTTACCATCTCGGAATAAACAAGTCCGGCTCCGAATGATTTAATAATCTTACGAAACGCAATATTCGTGATACCTGCCAAGGGTGCCATAATAATTCTATTTTTAATCTCTACATTACCAATATGCATGTTTTCACTTCCTTCATTTTTATACTTAACAAATTATAATATATTTTTAAAAATATGCAAAAACAAATGTATAATAACTTTTTAATTGGGGCATAATTAGTACAGATAACTTACCGATTCCCCTCTATTTTTCCTCCCCCAATTTAAAATAGACGTAAGTTATCTAATCATTAGTTTATTCCTAATATAGTGCAAAACCAGCTTAATGCTGGTTTTGTATTTTTTTATTTAATTGAATCACGAATTGCTGACAGTTCTTCTTCATTAAACTGATATGCCGTATTACAGAAATGACATTTGATTTCACATCCATGATCTTCATCGATCATAGCCGTTAATTCATCTTTACCTATACTGTATAAGGCCTCTGCCATTCTTTCTCTTGAACAGTCACATTCAAAAGATAGGTCTTGATGATCCAGTATTTTAACATCAGGAAAAATCATCTCTAAGATTTGTTCCGGAGTTTTTCCTTCATGGATTAAAGCAGAAACAGCAGGGAAATCCTTCATTTTTTCTTCAATGTACTCAATATCCTCATCTGTTGCATCAGGCAGTAATTGAATAATAAAACCTCCGCTTGCTAATATCTCATTTGTATCATTTACTAAGACACCTACTGAAACGACAGAAGGAACTTGTTCACTGGCTGCAAAATAATAAGAGAAATCATCACCGATTTCACCGGTCTGCAAAGCTACACGACCGCTGAATGCTTCTCTAAGCTGCATATCACGTACCACTTCCAAATAGCCTTCTTTTCCAACTGCAACGCCTACCGCTAATTTTCCAGTATCATTATAAGTATAATGAACTTCCGGATTTGCAACGAAGCCTTTGACCTTACCATCACCTTTAGTGCTGCAGATCATCGTTCCGATCGGACCGCCGCCATTAATTGTACATGATAAGCTCTTTTCGCTTTTCATCATGCTTCCCATCATTAAAACCACAGACATCATTCTTCCTAATGCTGCAGAGGCAGTAGGCCAAAGTCCATGTTTTTGTCTTGCTTCTTCTAAAAGGTTCGTCGTAGAACAAGCAAATACGCGTACATTTTTACTGTCTACTATCCCTCTTACTAAATAATCTTTCATACTATCCTCCAAATAAGATAATCAAAGCCGTAATTAGGCTGGGAACGACCATTGCGAAAATGATCATGATTACCAAGAATTTATTTACTTTTTTACGATTGTTTTTTGTCATTGTTATCACCTATCTCATTATATACAAAAGTACTTGTAAAAAAAAGTAATTATTGAAATTAATAAGGAGCTGGCTTCGCCAACCCCAAATCTATTATTTCATATCATCAATTAAATCATCTAAATCTTCATAAGAAACAGGCTTGCGCACTCTTGGTTCTTCAGCCGGTGCAGTTTCACTTTCCTCTGCTTTTTTTTCTTCTTCCTGATCACCGAATGTAATTTCAGCAGGTAAAATAACATCTGTACCATTTGCTGTCTTACCACTGACTTCCGGCATTTTGCCCGTTGTATATAAAGCTTCAATTTGTTCGTTTGCTAACGTCTCATATTCTAATAAAGCAGCAGCAATCAATTCTAACTTATCCTTATTTTCATTAATAATACGCGTACATTCTTTATAGCATTCATCTATAATCTTACGTACCTGCTGATCGATTTCAAAGGCAACCTGCCCAGAATGATCGTTATTCGTTGAAGTATAGTCTCTTCCTAAGAACACAGAATCTTGTCCGCTACCATATTTGATTGGACCTAATTCAGACATTCCCAGTTCAGTAACCATTAAACGAGCTAAACGTGTTGCTTGTTCAATATCATTTTGTGCCCCTGAGCTTACATCGCCAAAGAAGATTTCTTCAGCTACACGTCCACCCATAAATCCGGTAATACTAGCCTCTAATTGACTTTTTGTTTGGAAGTAGGTTTCTTCTTTAGGAGTCATCAGGTTATACCCACCGGCATTTCCACGTGGAATAATGGTTACCTTTTGTACCTTATTGGCATCTTCCAATGTTAACCCGATAATAGCGTGGCCTGCTTCATGGTAAGCCACCAATTTACGTTCTTTTTCAGTATATTTACGTGACTTTTTAGCTGGTCCGCCGATAACACGGTCGATCCCTTCATCAATATCATCCATTGTTATAACATCGCGTCCTAAACGAACTGCTAATAAAGCGGCTTCATTTAATACGTTCTGTAATTCGGCACCGCTGAATCCTGGTGTACGAGCCGCAATATTATCAAAGTTTACATCTGCTGCAAACTTTTTATTTCTGGCATGTACCTGCAAGATTTGTGCACGTGCACGTTTATCCGGATTTGCTACCTGAATTTGACGGTCAAATCGACCTGGTCTCAATAATGCAGGATCTAATACATCCGCACGGTTTGTTGCCGCTAAAATGATAATTCCTTCATTTCCGGCAAATCCGTCCATTTCAACTAATAGCTGGTTCAATGTTTGTTCACGTTCATCGTGTCCGCCACCGATACCACTACCTCTTTGTCGTCCTACAGCATCAATTTCATCAATAAAGATGATACATGGTGCATTTTCTTTTGCTTTTTTAAACATATCTCTAACTCTGCCGGCACCAACTCCGACAAACATTTCGACGAATTCAGAACCTGAAATAGAGAAGAATGGTACATTAGCCTCTCCGGAAACCGCTCTAGCAAGCAATGTCTTTCCGGTACCTGGCGGCCCTACCAATAATACCCCTTTAGGAATTTTTGCGCCCATAGCGGCAAATTTCTTAGGGTTTTTAAGGAACTCCACTAATTCTTTCAATTCTTCTTTTTCTTCATCAGCACCCGCTACATCTGTAAAACGTGTCTTTTGATCTTTTTCTAATTTTGCTCTTGAATTACCAAATTCAAAGGCTTTCGCGTTTCCGCCACCGCCACCGATTTTAGTCATCATAAAGAACATAACACCAATCAACAGAATAGTCGGCAAGAAGGTCATAATGACAGACATGAACATTCCATCACCGGAAGCATCACGTACTGTATACAACGTTCCGCTTGCTGCCAAAGCTGCCTGCAATTCGTTCATCTGAGTTTCTGTATTCGGTAAAGTGACTGAGAATTTAACTGGTTTCCCGTCTTCTTTATATACCCCCGTCATACTGATTACGAGATCACTTGGTGTAATTTCAGCTTCTTCAATCTTTGTTCCGCTTTCTACCAATGCTTCATATTCGCTAGTCGTTAATGTCTTGCTTGTACTAGGATTAAGCATGGTATATGCAGCACCAATTAAGATTAACAGTAACAGCCAAGGCAATATCGTTTTAATTAAACTCGTTGGTTTACTTTTCATACACTTCTCCTTTACTTATAACATGACTCTTTTAATACCCCTACGTAAGGTAATTGTCTATAATTCTCATTAAAATCCAAACCAAATCCGATAACGAATTCATTTGGACAAACAAAACCATAAAAATCCGCTTTAAAATCGAATGTACGTCCTTCTACTTTATCTAATAAAGTCACCACCGTAACATCCTTTGCACCTCGGTCAACCAGTAATTTTTTCACATTTGACAATGTTTTACCGGTATCCAAAATATCTTCAATAATTAAAACATGTTCTCCTTCGACACTTGCTTCTAAATCATGTTTAATCTTTAATTCCTTAGATTCCACACCATCATAACTGCTCGCCTGCATGAAGTTCATCGTCAATGGTGTCTGCAGATGTTTACACAGCTCTGCCATAAAAGGAATAGATCCTTTCAGTAAGCCTACCGTAAAAATATGATCTGCATCTTTATAAAAGTCATCTATCTGACATGCAAGTTCCTTACATTTTTCAACTATCTGTTCTTCTGAGAATAAAATACGCTCTACATCCTTATGCATCCCTAAAAATACCTCCAGTAAATTTATTATTCATTTTACCACAAAAACGTTCGCTTTTGTATCCATATACCTCAAGTTTTTCACAATATGAGGAATTAGCAGAATCTCACCATTTTTATTTAATAAAATCGGCCAAGTCATACGTTGAATCTGCGGTATTTTATTATCAATGAATAATCGGCTGACTTTCTTATGTCCAAACTTTGTATGAACGATGTCACCTGGTCTAAAATTACGAATCGTGATAGGGTAATCCTCTTTAGATAAATAAATGCCTTCATTAAGCTGTCCACTTGCCGCCAATTCAAAATAGTCGCATTCAAACTCGTAAAAATGAGTAAAACAATACTCATAATTCACCTTCTCGCCACTTGTTTGAATGTATCCATTATCGTATTCTTTTATGAACCTAAGATTAACTGGCAGAGTTATTTTTAAATTTGGACGGTTATTTTTTATTACCTTTAAAATTTCACCGATTAACATCTTAGAAATACGCTTACTAGGCAAATACATTTCTAAATATCGATGAACAACTTCAGGTAAGTCCGCTTCATCCAGATTTTTAAAATAAAGACGCTGATCAATCAGATGCGTTTGTAACAATAATTTGCTTCGTTCTCTTTTTAGATGTAATGCTTCATTATGTGCTTTAGCCTCTATCAATAGCCATTCTTTTTCCTGATCTGTCATTTTCGGCAGAACAACATTGCGAATATAATCACGCTTATAATGTGTTTCAAAATTAGTATAGTCATCATGATATTCAATATTATATTTATGGCTGTATTCCATAATTTCTTTTTTTGTCACATCTAAAAAAATACGATAAACCTGATTTCCTCGAACTTCACTTTCATCTTTGATGCCCCAATAAAGTTCTTCTCCGCCACGCTCTTTTTGCATGAGGATCGTTTCGTAGACATCATCTTTATGATGACCCAAAAATACTTTATTAGTATGGTAAATTTTACCAATTTCAAAATAAAAATCATAGCGAATATGGCGGGCTAGCTGCTGAAAGTTATCTTTTTGATATTTATCTACTTCTTTATAGTAAAAAGCAATATGACGTAATTTGCAGAAATCACTGACAATTTGATAATCTTTGTCCGTCTCTGCTTTAGGTCGCAAACGATAATTCACGTGGCAAACAATGACTTGATATCCTTCTTTATATAAAATATCTAATAAACACATCGAATCACACCCGCCGGATACCCCTACAATATATGGAATATCTTTAGGATACTGTTTTAAACGCTGTTTTAACTTTGCTTCCATATTTTCTCCTTACATCAGCCAAATAATCGCTGTATCTGATTTAATCGCTCCCGCCTTTATATGTAAATGCAAAGAAGCTTCATTTTGTATTTCTACCTGTGAGTAAGCTGTCCAGCCCCTGTTTTGATATTGAACGCACATATAGTTAAGTAAATATGTCGCATAGTGCTTGCGTTTATATTCAGGCAAAATCTCTAAAAGCCCCATGCTGCCATCCGTATGGCGCCCTATGAAACCAGCCAAGGTCTCATTTTCATAAAGTCCAAACATCCAGCCGCTGGCAATAATTTCTTGAATATATTCCGGATCACTGTCATGGCTGTAATATTGGCATACCTTCTTCGTATCTGTCATCGCTCTAATTTCCAATTGCCCGGGCAATGTCATTAACTCTGTTTTAGGAAATATCTCCTGATAGCATTCCAATCGTTCATTCACTTTAAAATATTTTCTAACAACAGGTTCCAGGTCTCTTTGATGAATAACAATCCCTGTCCCTGCTTTCAAATGCTGCCTAATTAACTCTTCTCCAAGATTTAAGTCCTCTGTAGTAAGCATATATATTTTTGCTGTTTCATTGAACAGCAAAACACCTTTATCACTGGCAAACACTAATTGATTACGTTCATGACGCATCGTTTCTAGCATATCAATATGTAACTGTTCATTTTTTAATAAATAATCTAATGCGATCTTTTTCATCATGACCTCCTAGCATTGCTTCTATTATTATAGTCGATTAAGCAATTGAATAAAAGAAAAAGTAGAGGTTAGCCCTCTACTCTCATAACAAGCAGTGTCACATCATCAATTGCCGAAGCTTCTTCTAGGGAGGTAGAGAAGGTGGAAGCAATCATTTGTGGATTTTGCTTATTATGTTCAATGATATAATCAATAATGCGAGTTTCTTCGCCTTCATCGATTCCATCACTTAACATCACAATATAGTCACCAATACGCAATTCATATTTCTCATGTTTGGTTTCAACTTCACTCATGATTCCTATTGGCAGCGTACGGCCTTCAATTTCAACGATCGCTTCATCCCTGATAATAAAGGAATGCATGCTGCCGTTTTTATAAAATTCTATTTCATTTTTATACGGGTTAAACACAGCTAAATCTAAAGTAGTAAACATATCTGAGCGGTTTTTAATTTTTAGAAGCGCATTCATAGTGGTAATACTTTTTTCAATACCCACTCCAGTCTTAATCAGTTTCTGTAAAACATCAAGCAGGAATGAACTTTCATCATAAGCTACTTTACCGTGTCCCATACCATCACTGATAGCCAGTACATTTTTATTGCCGTAATCAAACACAGCATACTGATCCCCACAGTATTTATCATCCTTTGAAGATTGAAAAACTCCATAGGTTAAATAAGATAATGTTTTATTTTCTAATACTAAATGAACATACCCCTTGTGTTTTGGAATTGTTTGCTTTTTTAAACGGAAGGTTGTATTGTACCCTAAATTCAACAATGGAATTAAATCATCAATCACCTCATTAGCCGTAATATTTTTAACACCTAAATCAAGCTCATACTGATTGTTGGCAATCGTTTCACAATGCAGATATTCCACATCAAAATGATAGCCCTTCAACAGATCCATGACATAATCATCTTGACTGGTGTATTGATTCGTTAAATTGTTTTGGAAATCTGTCAGCATACTTGAAACAACCATTAGCTGTTCATATAGATTTTTCTTCAACAAATCATATTCTTTATTCATTTTTTCCTGCTGTTCAAATAGAGTCGTCTCTACTTTCAGCTGATCTTTATATTGCTTAGCATTTAAACAATAGTTCTGCACATATTTCATCTCATGAAGCTGCAGCTTGGTATCTAAACCTTTCATAAATAACTTAATTAAACGATGGTTTCCGTTATATCGATCGAAACATTGATCTTTACAAGTACATTCTTTACAGACTTCATCATATAGGTGTCCTACATAAAGTTTAGTGTTGGTCGGTGTTGTCTCGATTTGGAAAGAAGAGGTGATTTTATTGAACAACTCACTAAATTCCAATACTTTTCTTTTCATTTTTCCACGATCGTTTTCTAACTGAGCAGAAGTTGATAAACGTGCTTCAAGCGCACTGTTTTTAATAGCTGGAACGATCAAGAATATTAAGGTGGCAATACCGATTTTTATAGCTTGTATTTTTAAGGTTTCTATTGATAAAAATGGAATCCATGCATTAGATAAGATGAATAAGAAAGCAAATATAAATTTATTTTTGGGCTTGTAGACATTAAATACAATCATCGGGAACATCATCGTGACTAAGTCATAAACGCTGCCCAGCTGCATAAATATAAATAAGAATAAAGAAAACAGTCCTAAATACGATGCACTTGTTAAAGAGAGACTGTAGGCTGAATAAAGAATGATTGCATAAACGAGTGTTAAAACCAGATTAGCATTATAAGGAACCACATTCATTAAAGCTACAATCAACAATGACAGCAGCAATGTATATTCCCGTTTTGTTACCTTTCTTGCATGGGTATGTACAAAGAAATTAGTAAGTTCTAAATTTATGGTTTGTAACATATATTGGGATAAGAGAATAAGTAAGCTCTCACTAATTCCCGCAATCGAGAAATCAAAATACATTAAGTTGATATAGATCCCGATTAATAACGATACCACAATGGGAACTAGAAAACTTTTTAATAAATGAAGCAGATTGGTTAATTCCAATAATACATATATTCCTACGCTTAGGATCACTAAAGGAACATTAAAAGATAATCCCATCGCTACAAAATACATTAAAACAAATTCATAACCTGATACATAAGCGATAGAAAGCATGGTCATCCCTAATAACCCTTTTATCCCAAAAAGCGGTACCTGGCTAAGTAAACCGACGATAATAAAAAATATACCCTTTCTTACTAGATTTTTGACTTTTTTCATCTCAATAGACTTTGTTAGTTGCATGATTCTCACCTCAACTTGAATTATATAGATATGGTTCGTAGTTATTTGTCATATTAGGTAAGAAATAAAAAAAAACTATGAAAATTTTCCATAGTTAGATTAATTTGAGTTTTTTTAGGTGTTTATAGATTCCATCATGGTCAGGTTCTTCAAAAAGATCATCAGCTAATTCTTTCAGCATGTCAGAAGATTTTTCAGATACAACACTATACCCTGCAACCTGAAGCATCTCATAGTCGTTCATGCTGTCCCCATAGCCAATACTGTCGTCAATAGGTATACCGTAGTATTCAGTGACAAATTTTACCCCATCGCCTTTAGTACAATGCTTTAATATGATTTCCCCATTGATGTAGCTTTCTTTAGGATCACTAAAGATCACAATATTAAAGAATTCTTTCAGAAAGGATTCACATTGAAAGAACTTTTCTTTATCCGGAGAAATAAAACACATCTTCATTACTGGTGTTGTCATTATATCAAAATCCTTTAACGTTTTACGTCTGAAGTTTTTCTCACGGTCTTCAAACGTACGTGCCAGTTCAAGATTATCTTTAAACTTTTCTTTATTGATTGTATCAAAAAAATTTTTAATTCCCGGTGCCTGATAAATAGCTTCCTTTGTTTCCAATGAAAATAAAACCTGATGATTAGTGAACAGCAGCATAATTTCACTTAATAAATATTGATTAATAAAATTCTCAAAAACATAGTCACCGCCAATTTTAATCAGTCCGCCAGCTGATGCTACTACCCCGTCAAACCCAATGTCTGTTAATGAAGGCTCAATTGAAGCAGGTGCGCGTCCCGTACATAAAAAGGCTAAATGCCCATTTTCTCTTAGCAAATGAATTGCTTCTTTATTTTTTTCAGTTATTTTTCTGGAAGCCCCAACTAAGGTTCCATCGATATCAAAAAACACTATCTTTTTATTCATGGAATTCCCCCTTTTGTATTATTATAATCATTTTTATTTTTTTCTTGTCGCTTTTTTACGATATGAAAATTAACGTTTGATTAGACTATGTAAGGTTCTTTTTAAATCTCTATTTGTTTACCTGGTTTCCCACATTAGCTTTATTTATAATTTTTATTCATTATCGGCAAAATTATCATTTATAGTGATAATTGTAGTATAATAAAGATATATAGGAGGAATAGCATAATGAAAAAGGGATTCTCATTATTATTAGTTGCAGTATTGTTGTTTGGAATAGCTGGATGTAGTCCAAAAGACGACGGAAAGAAAGAGACAAATACCGATACACCAACAAAAGAAGAAACTAATAAAGAGCTGTCTTTTGATACGATAAAG
The DNA here is from genome assembly GCF_047239305.1 of Beduini sp. NCBI lineage: Bacteria > Bacillati > Bacillota > Erysipelotrichia > Erysipelotrichales > Erysipelotrichaceae > Beduini > Beduini sp. Next base: position 4,592 of record NZ_JBKTEM010000010.1, on the reverse strand, counting down.
AAAGTATATGAGGATAACGGCTATACAATCAGTGAAGAAACCGAAATGGCGGCGTCAATGATTGGCGCTAAAAGTGGATTTAAATATAAAACAGACAAGGGCAGTTTAGAATTTTACGAATTTGATAAGACAAGTGATGCCTATAAAAAAGCTGAATCAGAGGGAATCATTACACTTGAAGGCTTTGGTGATTTTGAAATAGTGGTAAACAATGGCTTTGCGATAATGAAAACTGAATATAATGAAGAAGCTGTAAAACTATTTCAGTCTCTATAAAAACAAGTCTTAGATGATTTGACAAAATTAAGTTTTATGTTCATTTTCTTCTTAACTTTAATTAAAGGAGATGATTAATATGTATGATGAATATGGTTTATTTTTCAACATTCTTCAACTAATAGCTCTCTATTTATATCATTTAGGCAGTAAAACTCAAAAAAAGCATTATTACACATGGACTGGTTTAATATACCTTATTTCGGTATTTCTGAGAATTGTTCATTACACCATAATTACACTTGTATTATTTGTGGTTCAAATTTTGGTTATAATGGTGTATTCAGCAAAAAAGAAATAGTTATCAGATTAAAAAAGTGCCTTATTATAGGCACTTTTAACGTTTTGGTAAAATCTCAAACCAGTAGTCATCAGGATCATGAATAAAATACAATCCCATTGCTGTATTTTCAAAACAGATGCATCCCATTTTTTCATGCAAAGCATGAGCCGCATCATAATCCTCTACGGTAAAACAAATATGACTCTCATTTTCTCCCAGTTCATATGGCTGCGGGTGATCGTTCAGGCAAGTTAACTCTAAGCTAAAAGGCGTTATTCCATCGCCTAAATAGACAAGAGTAAAATGTTCCGTCTCTTTTCTTCTTATTTCCTCTAAGCCCAATGCTTCTTTATAAAAAGCAAGGCTTCGATCTAAATTAGTAACATTAATATTGCAGTGATTAAAGATCGCTTTCATAATATATCGTCCTCCTTTTTTCATAATAGCAAGATTACTCACAATTTAAAAGGACATTGAACAAAAAAATTATAACACCAGTATATTGGTGTTGAATGATAGTTGCTGCCCTGTTCTTAACTTTATTTCCGCTATAATAATCTCGAGGTGATAAAGATGATAACAATGTATATTTCCAACAACCGTTCTTCAAGAAATGCGCGTCAATTTTTTGACGATTACCAGATTCCTGTCATGCAAATTAAAATCAGTTCCAAAATGACTGAGGATGAGATGATTGATATTTTAGAAAAGAATCCCGATGAAGTGACTTCGATCTTATCCATAAAGTCGGATAGTGTACGTTCTTTAGTTCATCACTTTGATCATTTGCGTTTAAGTGAACTAGTCAAAATTCTGATCAGTGATCCTAAACTAATAAAAACACCGATTATATTTGATGATAAACGTTTTTTAGCCGGTTATAACAGTGAGGATATCCGCGCTTTTCTGCCAAGATAGTAAAAATCAAGCAATTGTATCATTGCTTGGTTTTTTATTTATGGTAGGTGTGATTATTCATAATCTTAAAAGAACGGTAGATCTGTTCCAGTAAAAATAAACGAATCATCTGATGTGTAAAAGTCAGTTTAGAAAAGCAAATACGAAAATTACTGCGTGCAACAACATCTTTTGCGAGACCAAGCGATCCCCCGACAACAAAAGTAATCGTGCTTTTCCCTTCAATCATCTTTGTTTCAATTAGTTTAGATAATTGAACAGAGTCTATTTCTTTTCCATGAAGATCCAAAAGAATGACATATTCATCGTCTTTTATTCGATCTAAGATCTTTCTGCCTTCTTTATCTAAGACCAGCTGTTCATCCGCTAAAGAAGCCTTATCAGAAATTTTTTCATCCTCTAATTCTACTATCTCTATTTTAGTAAAAGCACCTAAACGCTTTTTATATTCATTAATCCCCGCCAACAAGTACTTCTCTTTGATCTTGCCAATACTGACGATCCTGATTTTCAATAGTATCTCCTCCACTTACAACTTCTACTTGGCTCGCAATTTTTATATTATAATTTTCAATATTAATCTGACTGTACTCAAACACTTTACAGTAGCAGTCCATTGCTAATTCCGGAGTATTCGCCTCCTGAGATAAATGAGCTAATACAATGTCCCGTGTCTGATCACCTAAAACTTTGCACATTAAGCGAGCGCTGTAATCGTTTGATAAATGGCCTACATCTGACAAAATACGTTTTTTCAGATAGATGGGACGGGCACTGTTCATCAGCATATCAATATCATGATTGCTTTCAATGATATAATAGTTAGCATTTTCTATGAAGCCCATATTTTTTTTGCTCACATAACCCGTATCAGTCATATAGACAAGCTTTGAAACCGTGTCATTCACAACAAATGCCAGTGGACTGGTTGCATCATGTGAAATAGATAAAGGAGTAATTTCTATATTTTCAAATCCAATTGACTGATAAGGTTTAAGAATATGGCGTGAAGACAGTCCTTCCAAGCATCCTAGACCCGCATATACTATAGAAGGATCAAATATATGTATATTTTTTTTATGGTCACTATGATCATGTGTTAATAAAACGCAGTTTATATCCGATTCACTATACCCCACTTGATTTAAACGCGTCACTAATTGCTTTTTAGAAATACCGCAATCGATCAATATCCCAAAACCATTGCTGTATATAAAGGTACTGTTTCCCTTTGATCCACTCGCTAAAACATGATATTCCATCTTATCGCTCCTTCCGTTAACTCATTATATCACGAAAAAATAAAAAGTGGCAAATCTGCCACTTTATTATTTAAGTCCGTATTTTTTGTTGAATTTATCGATACGTCCATCAGCACTTGCAAAACGTTGTTTTCCTGTATAGAAAGGATGACAGTTTGAACAAGTATCCACACGAATTTCATTTAAAACTGAACCAGTTTCAAATTCAGCTCCGCAAGATGTACATACTGCTTTTACTTTTTTATAATCTGGATGAATTCCTTTTTTCATTGCTCTTTCTCCTTCCGCCTTGAAATTTTTTGTCTAACTCCAAAGTAAGTTACTGAATTATAATAGCATCTTCAATTAAATTTTACAAGTATTATTCAGTATTTTTTATTATAAAGATAGAGATTAATCATCTTCCCGCTCAATTCTGGTAATTCTTGCACCAAGCATAATTAATTTATGATCGATGTTATCATAGCCTCGATCAATATGATAGACATTGCCAATCTCTGTTTCTCCCTCGGCAATCAATGCTGCAATAACTAAAGCAGCACCACAGCGCAGATCAGTCGCACAAACATTCGCTCCTTTTAATTTTGTCTTGCCATTAATATTGGCATAACCTGAATGAATATCAATATCTGCTCCCATTTTATTCAATTCTGCGCAATGTTTGAATCTTTCCGGATAAATGGTCTCCTCTACACTAGATTGCCCCGTAGCCTGTGTTAAAAGCGTTGTTAAAGGCTGCTGTAAGTCGGTAGCAAACCCCGGATAAGGCTGAGTCTTAATATCCACTGCTTTCAAAGAAGACTCTAATCCATAAACAACCACACTATCTCCAGAAACCTCCATTTTAACTCCCATTTCTTTCAATTTAGAAATCAATGAGTCCAAATGCTGAGGAATAACATTCTGTATAACAATTCTTTCACCTGCCGCCGCAGCTAAAATCAAAAAAGTTCCCGCCTCAATGCGGTCAGGGATAATCTCATGATAGCATCCCCCTAAATGATCTACACCTTCAATTGTAATCGTGTCTGTTCCAACACCACGAATCTTAGCCCCCATTTTTGTCAGCATGTTCGCTACATCAATAATTTCCGGCTCTTTAGCCGCATTTTCAATTTCTGTTCTGCCTTTCGCTTTTACAGCCGCTAGCATAATATTAATTGTCGCACCAACAGAGGCGAAATCTAAGTAAATTTTAGTACCTACCAGTTCTTCAGCATAGATTTCATAAGTTCCATCCTCATCACAAGTAATTTTAGCACCTAAAGCTTCAAATCCTTTTAAATGTAAGTCAATTGGACGAGGACCTAAATAACATCCTCCCGGCATTTTCATTTTAACATAGCTAAAACGCCCTAGCAGAGCCCCCATAAAATAATAAGAGGCACGCAATTTATTTACTGCATCACTTACTAAAGGGACACTTTGCAAATGGGTAGGATCCACAATAATGTGATTTTCAAATGTTTCTACATTACAATTTAATTCTCTTAGCAACGTCGCTAAGGCTTCTACATCCGATATTTCAGGCACACCAAAAACAGTTACCGGTCCTTCGGCTAAAACGATTGCAGGAATCAATGCAACAGTCGCATTTTTAGCACCGCTCATCATTACCGTACCATTTAATTTATGCCCACCCTCTATAATAATCTTTTCTGACATAGTAATCTCCTCAATCCTGTCTCTTTATATTTATCACATATAATATTTTTATACTCTTGACTATTATAAATGAAATAGTCAAATAAAACAACTTTATTACTTATTATATGCAGTACTTACTTTTGTGATAAAGAAAAAGGAGGAAACCCTCCTCTCTTCTCTTACCCGGCAATCTGCTATTTTCGCGA
>NZ_JBKTEM010000009.1:0-91313 GCF_047239305.1 Beduini sp. | reverse complement strand
ATGATATAATAAAATATGTGAGTGGTGAAAACCACTTTTTTGTTTTCTTTACATAAATGTGCAAAGCCGCCGTATATTTATAATGGAGGTGCTGAGATGAGCAATTATAAAGTTGATTTACCCTATCCGCCAATTCAGATCAATGGTGTTTATCCTGAATATGGTTATATGCTTTTGTCAAATATAGGTAGCAGTAATTCCGAAGTAAATGCAGTGAGTTTGTACACGTATAATAAAATTATTACAAGACCCGGATTTAAAGAAATATCAGATACATTTCACGCAATCAGTATTGTCGAAATGCATCATTTAGATATTTTTAGTCAATTTTGTCTGTTGGAAGGTGTTGATCCCCGCTGGTGGTCATGTGATCAAGGAAACTTTGAATACTGGTCACCGCAATTTCATGCTTATCCAAAAGAATTAAGCTGTTTATTAAAATATGCTATTCAAGGGGAAGAAGATGCAATAAAAAAATATCAGCAGCAGGCAGCTATTATCTGTGATGAAAATATAGTAAAGATGTTGGAAAGAATCATTTTAGATGAGCAGCATCATGTCGAACTGCTAAATAGTTTATTATGTAAATACTGTGGGTAAAGACAGGCACAAAATCAAAGCAACAAACATATAGTATACAAGGGGGAAATGCTTTGAACTCTTTTGATATTTTAAAAGTTTTATATTATGATACACCACAGGTTTATGCTTCTATTTCAGGAAATGGGATTACCGGCATGATGACAGCATATAAATATCTTGACGGCTCTTTGGTCATGGTTGAGGTATCCGGACTCCCGCAGACAAGCTGCAATCAAGGTATCCATGCTTTACACATTCATACTGGCGATAGCTGTACCGGAGATAAAGAAGATCCTTATAAAAATGCAGGCAGTCATTTTTCCTTAAATGATTGTCCGCACCCTTATCATACTGGAGATTTACCACCTTTGTTTTCAAATCAAGGATACGCTTGGATGTGCGTATATACGGATAAGTTTTCTCCGGATCAAATTGTTAATCGAACGATCATCGTTCATGAAAAGGTGGATGATTTTACCAGCCAGCCAGCGGGAAATGCAGGCAAGAAGATTGCATGTGGTGTTATAAAGGTTTTAGCTAGTTAAGAATGGGGCAACTCATTCTTTTCCTTTCTAAGAAAGTAGTTGGTTTTTGTATGTGGGAATTGTTATAATGGGAGTGTGAGGGGGGGATAAGATGCAAAAGATGTGTAAAATATGGATCGCTATTGGATTGATTATTGCAATAGCAGGGTGCAGTCAGAAAAAAGAATTAAAGTTAAAGCAGGATATATTTAAAGCGGAACTAGGGAATACGTTAAGTACAGATTTAAAAGATTATTTAGATACAGAAGATTTAACTCAAGATGAACTGGAAAAAATGGAATTGGTTATAGATATTCCAGATCAATCTAAAATGGTGAAAGATGAATTATCTTTTGTTAAAACTGGAGAATATTCTGCAAAAATTCTTTATAACAAAGAAGAACTATCTTTTAAGATTGTGATTGAAGATACCATCAAGCCGGAATTAGATGGACCGGATCAACTAGAACTGACACAGGGAGAAGAGTTAGCGACAGAGAATTTATTTACAGCAAAAGATTTAAATGAATTAGAGGAAATAAAATATGATCTTTCTCTTATTAATAAAGATGAACCTGGGGATTATTCGATGATTGTATCTGTAAGAGATGCTGCCGGAAATGAAACACAAAAGACAGTAAATGTAACAGTGATCGAAAAGAAAACAGATGAACAAGAAACAACGTCCTCTAACACGCTAGAGTTAGGAAACAATACTACAGCAAGCAATTCAAATGCAAGTTCAGCATCAAATGCTGAAAACCAAACATCACCCCAAGATGTTCAGCAGTCTTTAGCTGCAAGTCTTAGTGCTTCAAATAATACAACACAATTGCTTACCGTTGTTGGAACCGGAGGATCATATGCTGATTTTGCTTTACATGAAAAACGTAATGGAATTTGGGTTGAGGTTCTTCAATGCAATGCACGTGTAGGGGTAAATGGTATTGGTCCAACAACAGAATGGTCAAAAACAACACCCAATGGCGTTTTTAGTCTAGGAATGAATTTTGGTTTGAATGGAAATCCGGGTGCAACATATGGATATACTCAGGCGAACAGCAATCATTATTGGGTTGATGATGTAAACTCAAAATACTATAACCAATTTGTAGATATCTCACAAATCACTCCTGATTGGAACAGTGCGGAGCATATTGTTGAATTTCCGGGATATTATAATTACTGTGTAAATATTAACTATAATCCAAATTGTACCCCTGGAGTAGGGTCAGCTATCTTTATTCACTGTGATATTGGAATTTATACATACGGATGTGTGGCAATACCAGAAAGTGTCCTTGCCAGTGTAATGCAGCGATTGCAGTCAGATGCACTGATTGCCATTTATCCATCATATAATGCTTTATATTAAACATGTCCAGGCATGTTTTTTTTGTCAAAAATGTGCTGTTATAAAATCAAAAAAGAACCACAAATTATGACTTCAATTTTGTATAATATACCTATATATGGAGGGTAACTTATGAATGAATGGTGGAAAAATGAAATTGCTTATCAGATTTATCCAAGAAGTTTTAAAGATACAAATCATGATGGAGTAGGTGATATTAAAGGAATTACAGAAAAATTGGATTATTTAGAAAATTTAGGGGTAACATTGCTGTGGCTGTGTCCCATTTATAAGTCACCAATGGATGATAATGGTTATGATATTTCTGATTATTATGACATTAACCCGGAATTTGGGACAATGCAGGATTTAGAAGAATTAATTCAAGAAGCAAAAAAGAAAAATATTAAAATTATTATGGATTTGGTAATTAATCATACATCAGACGAACATCCTTGGTTTAAAGAAGCTATTGCGAATCCGGATAGCCCTTATCGTGATTACTATATCTTTAAATCAGCAAAGGACAATAAAGAGCCAACGAACTGGCGCAGTGTATTTGGCGGATCAGTCTGGAAAAAAGTGGAAGGCACAAACGATTATTATTTTCATGCTTTTTCGCAGCGTCAACCGGATTTGAACTGGGAAAATCCACAAATGCGTCAGGATTTATATAAGATGATTAATTGGTGGCTGGAAAAAGGAATCGCAGGATTTAGAGTGGATGCGATTAACTTTATTAAAAAGGATCAGTGTTATCAAGATGGACCGGTTGATGGTACGGATGGCTTATCTGCATGCTTTGCTTTTTCAAGAAACCAGCCGGGAATTGAAAAATTCTTTGAAGAAATGAAAAGAGAAACTTTTGCAAAACATAATTGTATGACAGTAGCTGAAGCAGTAGGAGTCAACTATCCTGATTTAGGTATTTTTATTGGTGAGCAAGGCTGCTTTTCAATGATGTTTGATTTCAATTACTCAAATTTTGATATTGGTGAAGACGAAGAATGGTTTAAAAGAAAAACATGGACTCCTAAAGAATATCGGGAATTATTATTTACAGGTCAAAGAGAAATTCAAAAAATTGGCTGGGTTGCAAGCTTCTTAGAAAATCATGATCAGCCACGTTCAATCGATAAGCTGATTGTTAATGAAGAAGATCGAAATTATTATTCAAAAACCATGCTGGCAGGAATGTTCTTTAATTTAAGAGGAACACCTTTTATCTATCAGGGACAGGAAATAGGCATGGTTAACTTTACTCGTCAAAGTATTGATGAATTCAATGACATCGGCAGTATAGGACAATATCAAAGAGCGATAGAAGAGGGATACAGTAAAGAAGAAGCACTGCATTTTGTGAATTTAAGAAGTCGTGACAATACACGTACGCCAATGCATTGGGATGACAGCGAGTATGCCGGATTTTCAGACGTAAAACCATGGATTAAAATGATGGATAACTATAAAGAAATTAATGTAGCCAAACAACTAAACAATGAACCTTCTGTTTTTCAATTTTATAAAAAGATGATTGCACTTCGTAAAGCAGAATCAATCTTAGTGGAAGGTGACTTTGAAGAAATATTAGAAATGCCCGATGATGTCATTGCCTATTCACGTGAGAGTGCAGAAGGAAAGATCAGCTGTCTATGCAATTTTAGTCCAAACATACTTAAAATCAGGGAGATTAAGGGAAGCGTATTATTGAACAATTATACGGAATATCAATTAGGAGAATTGAAGCCATTCCAATTTGTGATGATAAAATAATAAAAAAGGATCTTGGGAATAGGAGCTACATCCAATCAGTTAGATTTTTAGTCTAACTATTTGGGGTTGCCTCAAACTTCTAAGATCTTTTTTGCTGGTTAAATTCTTCTTTTGTCATGGAGTAGCAGCAACTATCAATGACTCCTTTATCAAAATGAACAAGGGCACGGCGCAGGGTTCCTTCATAAGTAAAACCACACTTCTCAATAACTCTTTTGGACTGCTGGTTAAACGGATAGTGATAAACGGAAATAAGGTCTAATGATAAATCATTAAAAGCATAATCAAGTACAGCCTCCACAGCTTCTTTCATCAGTCCTTTACCCCAGTAGGAATCATCTAAAACATAGCCGATCATTCGGCAGTTAGGATTATTACGATGTTTATCAAGATGCAGTCCGAAAGAACCGATAACACGATGAGACTGTTTATCTGTAATCGCCCAAACTTCTTGACTTTTAATAAAACTGTCTAAAATTTGTTGTGTGGTTGCGATACAGGTATGCGCCGGCCATCCAGCAGCTGGACCTATGTTAGGCTTCGAGGCATAGGCAAAAAAATCTTGTAAATCATTTTGCTGCCAATCTCTCAGCACTAATCGTTTTGTTTCTAAATGTTTCATATAAACATCTCCTTGTCATTAATTGTAGCATAGTCACGTATAAAATAAAGAGCTTTGAATAAACTTTTGTGTGTTGTTTAAAGCAGGGATAAAAGGTTAATAATTTAAAAGTAATTTCATACAATAGAAAGAGAAAGTAGGTGTACTATGTTAACTAAGTTTAGTGAAAAAGCACAAAAGATCATTGTGATAGCTGAAAGTGTTGCGTTTGATTTGGGACATGCAAACGTAGGCAGCGAGCATCTGCTATTATCGATTATGAAAATGAAAGATAATGCAATGTATCCCTTACTGGAAAAGTATCAGATTACGGAGCAGAAACTGCAGGATGACATCATTCGCTTGTTTGGAACCAATGACATGCAGCCCTTTTATATGGAATATACAAATATTGTTCGTGTTATCTTAGATAAGGCGATTAAAGAATCACACCAACGCGGTGAAAAAAAGGTAAGCGTGGAATGTCTATGCTTGGGGCTTTTAAGCGTAGAAGACAGTGTGGCAATAGAATTGCTGAAAAAGTATGATGTCGATATTGAAGAAGTAAAAGAGGAATTAGAAGAAATGACAAAGACAGAAAATGAGCTTGATCAAATTAATGAATTAATCAATATCAATAAACGAGTAAAAGCTCAAAATACTATTGTCATCGGTCGGGATAAAGAGCTTCATCAGTTAATAGAAGTCCTTAGTCGTAAAGAAAAGAATAATGCAATCATTGTTGGAAAAGCGGGGGTTGGAAAGACAGCTTTAGTAGAGAAATTGGCTATTGAAATCAATAATGGAAATGTACCCGAAGCCTTAAAAGAATGTACGCTCTACGAATTAGATCTTGTCAGTGTTGTAGCAGGAACAAAATATCGTGGTGAATTTGAAGAAAAGTTTAAGAAGATCATACGTAAAGTATGCAATGATCCTCATTGCATTATTTTTATCGATGAAATTCATAATATTATAGGTGCCGGTGGTGCAGAAGGAGCGATTGATGCTTCAAATATTATCAAGCCTTATATCGCAAGAAGGCAGTTTACCTGTATCGGGGCTACTACACAAGATGAGTACTACAAGTATTTTGAAAAGGATGAGGCATTAAACCGCCGTTTCCAGTATGTTCATTTAGATCCAACAACACTTTCTGAAACAACTGCGATTATTGAGGGATTAAAAGAATCCTTTGAAAAATTTCATCAGGTGAAGTTAGAGGACAGTTTGATTCCTTATCTAGTTGAAAATGCCTCACGTCATTTTCATAATCGTTTCATGCCAGATAGTGCTATAGATCTTTTGGATTTAATTTTAGTAAGAGCGAAGATGAATAAAAGTGACAGTATCGATAAGCATGATGTGGATAAAATGGTTGAAGAACTGACCAATATGAAAGCCCACAGCAATCGATTGCAGTATTTAAAAGGGCAGCTGCTAAAGTATATTAAAGGGCAGGACGAAGCAATTGAAACAATTATTCAGCAACTCTCTTTAGTCGAAAGTGGATTATATGAAGATGGTCAGCCTAAATGGGTTTCTTTATTTGTGGGACCTACCGGTGTGGGTAAGACAGAGATTGCAAAGCTGTTGGCAAAGTATTATTTAGACGATGAACATCATTTTATCAAATTAGATATGTCGGAATACAAAGAGTCCAGCAGTGTAAGTAAAATTATCGGAGCAAGTCCCGGATATATCGGATATGATGAGCAGTCATTGCTAGTAAAGCATATGAGCAGCCATCCACGAAGTGTGATCCTGTTAGATGAAATTGAAAAAGCGCATCGTGATGTATTAAATCTTTTCTTATCTGTTTTTGATGAAGGCGTTTTAAAAGATCAACGTGGAAAAACCATTGATTTTAAAGAATGTATTATTATTATGACTTCAAATGCCGGCTGTGACGCTTTGAAAGATTCTATTGGATTTAAAAAGGATAAGAAAAAGAATAACATTATTGATTCTGTTTTCCCAAAAGAATGGCTGAATCGCATTGATCAAGTTATTTATTTTGATCCAATCAGTGAAGCAGCAGCTCGACAGATTGCAGATATGCAGATTGAAACTTACAATAAGCAATTAAATATGGATATCCAATATGAAAGCAACAAATTAAATGAACTGCTACCTAAAGAGGATATTCAAAAGTATGGAGCAAGGGCAATAAAGCGAGCTGTGAAACAATATATGTATAAGCAGATATTAAACAACACCCATGTGTGATATAATACACATGGGTGATTTTTATGAACTATAGTGTAGTGATACCATGCGCAGGTATGGGAAAAAGAATGGGCTTAGGCTATAATAAGCTTCTTTACAAAATGGATGGACAAAAGACTATCATCGAAAAAACTGTTGGTATTTTTACCTCAGATGAGTATTGTGTACAAATCATTTTAGTGATTAGCCCGCAAGATCAAAAAGAATTTATAGATTTATTTGATTCTACAGAAAAAGTAGAATGGTGTTTAGGCGGAGAAGAAAGACAGGACAGCGTATATCAGGGATTATTGCGGGTTAAATCGGATTATGTGATGATTCATGATGGTGCCCGCCCTTATTTAACAAAAGACTGTATTAAGCGACTATTAACAGCTTTGGAACAATATGAGGCTTGCTTATTGATGGTACCGGCAAAAGATACAATTAAAATTGTGGATGAGGACGGTTTTGTGAAAGAAACACCAAATCGTACAAGTCTCATGCATGCACAAACTCCTCAGGCATTTAAAACAGAACTCATCAAAGAAGCCTACCGTTTAGCAAAAAAACAGCGTGTCTTAGGAACAGACGACGCTTCATTAGTTGAGATGATGTCAGATGTAAAAGTAAAGATAGTTGAAGGGGATTATGGCAATATCAAAATAACAACACCAGAAGATCTTTAAGGAATTTGTCAAAATAAAGTGTATAGAAAGATAGGTAGCAGCAGTCAAGCCATGTTTTATAAATAACGAAAAATGTTGGAAGATTCATAGTAATTTTTGTTTACAAAGGTCTAAGGGTATGCTAAAATGATAAAGCATGTAAAAATAATTTACTGCCTGCTTATATATTAAGTATAAGCCAATAGACCATAGGGAGGTGCACAAGAAATGAATAAATACGAAATTATGTTTATCCTTCGTCCTAATTTAGAAGACGATACAAGAGCTGCATTATTAGAAAATGTGAAAAACATTTTAACTGCTAATAATGGAACTGTTGACAATGTGAACGAATGGGGAGTACGTGAATTAGCGTATGAAATCAAAGACTTCACAAGAGGTTACTATGTCATTGTTGATACAACTACTTCAGCTGCAGATGTTGCTGAGTTAGATCGTTTATCAAGAATCAATGCCAACATTTTACGTCATATGATCATTCGTAAATAAGAGGTAGAGATATGATAAATCGTGTAGTATTGGTGGGGCGTATGACAAGAGACCCTGAACTTAGAAGAACGCCTTCAGGAGCAGCTGTAACAAGCTTCTCACTTGCAATTAACCGTAATTTTTCAAGTGCTAATGGAGAACGTCAGACAGATTTTATTAACTGTGTCGTTTGGAATAAAGCAGCGGAAAATGTTGAACGTTATTGTTCAAAAGGTTCTTTAGTAGGGGTAGAAGGAAGAATTCAATCACGTCAATATGATGCTCAGGATGGTACAAAGCGTACTGTTGTTGAGGTCGTGTGTGATTCTGTTCAGTTCTTAGAAACAAAGGCGGCTCGTGAAAAAGCGCAACCACAGATCGATACATCAAATCAATCATTCTATAATGTTGAGTCAAATGATTTTAGCAATGATTTTGACAATGTCAGCAATGCATTCGACATTATGGATGATGACATACAATTTTAATTAGGAAGGATGTGTAAACATGGCTTACAGAAAACAAAGAATGGGTAGAAAGAAAATTTGTTATTTCACAAAAAATAAAATTACTGAAATTGATTATAAAGATGTAGAATTATTAAAAAGATTTATTTCAGCTAATGGAAAAATTATCCCAAGACGTGTAACTGGTACAAGTGCTAAATATCAAAGAATGTTAGCAACTGCTATCAAAAGAGCTAGACAAATGGCTTTATTACCATACGTTGGCGAATAATTAAGTGTTTAAACCTTGGATTTTAATCTGAGGTTTTTCTTTTTTAGTGTATAACCAAACTATAATTTTCTAAGCAGCAAGAATTTGTATAGAAATATTATAGTTTTTTTGTTGGTACTATTTTGCTTAGTCTATTATAACTTAACAATGTATTTTCTCTCAGTGACTGCATTTCAACTATGCCTATTAAGTATAAACAGACATAAAATGTAGGTATTTGATATAGAAAACATAACTATGTATAATGATACCGATAAGAGAGGAGAAATTAATATGACAGCATTATCAACGTTATTTCCCGTCTTTTTTATGATTGGACTAGGTTTACTAGCAAGAATAAAAAAATGGATTACACCCGAACAAAAGGATGGCGCCAATAACATTGTTTTTAATATTTTATTTCCTATTATGATTTTTAATGTTCTGTTTACAGCGAAAATAGAAACTTCCGCAATATGGATTATTCTATATGTATTTATCGCTTTTAGCTTAGCCATTATAATGGGGAAAGTTTTAAGTCGCTTTACCGGCAAAAAGGTGGCACATATTTCACCTTATCTGCTAACTACTTGTGAAGGAGGAAATGTCGCTTTACCATTATATACTTCTATTGTTGGTTTGAGTTTTGCCAGCAATACTGTAATTTTTGATATTGCAGGGACTTTTATAGCGTTTGTGGTTATTCCGATCATGGTAGCCAAATCGACAGCAGGAAAAACAAGTGCAAAAGAACTGATGAAAACTATTTTCACAAACTCATTTGTCATCGCCGTCAGTCTTGCCTTAATACTGAACTTTACAGGAGCTTATGCCTATTTAAGTACAACACCGTTGATCGATATTTATACCAATACGATTTTGCAGGCAACGGGACCGATTGTCGGAATGATTCTGTTTATTATTGGTTATAATTTAAAAATTAGCAGGGAAACATTAGGCTCACTCATAAAACTATTAACGGTTAGAGTCTTATTTTACATCTGCGTGATTATCGGATTCTTTATTTTCTTCCCACACTTAATGGCAGATAAAATCTATAGAATCGCAGTCCTTATTTATTTTATGTGTCCGACCGGATTTGCGATACCAATGCTTGTATCACCTCTAAATAAATCAGAAGAAGATGCAGACTTTCAAGCCGCTTTTATATCATTATTCATGATTGTTACTTTAATTGTATATACATTTATTGTCGTTTTTGTTTATTAAACGATCATGCGGGCAGTGTATTAGGTAAATATATTTTAAATCGGATACAAGCAATATCAAATAGGCCATTATACAAGTTCAAATAACTCTGTGTACACTTAACTCTTGTAGAAACAGGAGTTTTTTTATTTTTGAATTTCTTTTAAAATTTTACTTAGTTTAAGTAAATCATAAATTGGCAGAGAATAAAATACTAAAGATATTACGCTACTAATTACAAATTGTGATAAAAAACAGTGGTCAAAAGGCTATAATTATATTAAAATGATATGAAAAACAATAGATAGACAATAAATATTTAAAATATGTAAATCGGGTGAGAAAATGAGACAGAAAAAAACAAGAAAAATCGTAGAAGGAGCGGCTATTTCCGCTATTTTTGGAACCCTCTTTTTAATTGATATGTACAGCGGAGGATTGTTTGGCTATTATTTATATTTTATACTGCCAACCTTAATTGTTTGGTATGGATATAAATATGAACTGAAAGATTCACTGACACTAAGTATAGCGATTTTCTTTATTACGCTATTTGTTGCATCGCCGCTTAGTCTTTATTATGCAATATCGGCATTGTTAGCGGGAATTGTAATTGGGTATTGTGTAAAAAAGAAAGTCAATGCTACGACTTTGTTTTTAGTGACAACCACCATAACTTTGCTCTCTAATATATTAATGTATACACTGTTTTCAAAGCTGTTTGAAATGGACTTGATCAGTGAAGCAACCTCAATTTACCATATGGTAGAAGGCTTTATGCCATCAGGCAGTATGATTGCTCTTGATATATTCTTACAATTTGTTCCATTAGTCATCTTCTTTATGGGGATTATTGAAGCCTATGTCATGATCCTTTTGATGATGCTCATTTTACCAAGGCTGAAAGTGCCGTTTTCATTCCGTTTTAATTTCTTATTGATGCAATTTCCCAAAGGCTTTGGTATCATAAGTCTTCTTATTATAGGACTGAATTATTTTATCGAGGGAGGCTTACTTCTTCATTATTTAGATGTTATTTTAAAAACAATCCTGATTGTTCAGGGCGCATCTCTTGTTGGGCTCTATTTTACTCTTAATAAAAAGATTGTTTTTTACTTCTTGTCAATGCTTTTAGTGATCATTCCTTATGTCTGGTATATCTATGGAATCCTAGGTTTTATTGACATAATGATTGGTATAAAGAAAAAATTACTGTATAATAAACATAAGCAGTAAAAGGTGGTGATTGAATTGTCAAAAACATTATTTAAGTATAGAAACGCTGTGATGTTTATCTTATTAGTTGAGTTTATTATTGTGGTTTCTATAAGTGCTTTAACGACATCCAGTTTCATATTAGCCTTAAGTTTATATATCTTTGTCAAAAACAGCATTATGATTGCGCTCTTGTATTTACTGTGTCGGCAATTTGATCAGGAACAGGTGGATATTTCAACGGTTTTAGGTGAAGATGTTGGAAATGCCTGTATCTTTGGTGGAATTGGTTTAATCATGTATGATGAGAATCGCAATATTATGTGGACGAGTGAACTTTTAAAAGAATTAGGCATGGACTTAGTTGGACAGAAATTATTAGAGTGGCAGCCGGGATTAGAAATCCTGTTTGAAGAAGAATCTGTGAAAATGATCGAGGCAAACAAGCGTCGTTTTGAAGTTTTCAATAATGCCAGTTCGCGTGTCCTCTATTTGCGTGATGTAACAGATTTTAATGAATTAAGTGAATCTTATCATAATGAGCGAGCAGTCTTTGGATATTTATCCATTGATAATTATGATGATACGATTGCAAGTGTGGATGAACAAAAAATGGCAATGATCCAATCCGCAGTCCGTAACGATATATCTAAATGGGCAAGTGATTATGGCATTGTATTGCGTCGTTTTAAATCAGACGGCTATATTTTAGTATTTAATGAACAAATTTATGATTCATTAGTGCATAATAAATTTGATATTTTGGAATTAATTAAAGAAGAAGCCGACAAACTAGGCGTAGTATTGACATTAAGTATGGGGATAGCAAGAAAGTATGATTCCTTAAAAGAATTGGAAGAAATGTCAGGCTCTGCTTTGAATCTTGCTTTTTCACGTGGTGGCGATCAAGTAGTTATTAAGTCAATGGATGAACAGATCCGCTTCTTTGGCGGAAATAGTGAAGCTTCATCCAAGAATAATAAAGTAAGAGCACGTGTTATTGCTAAAACCTTGCGTAGTTTAATTAAATCAAGCAGTAATGTTATGATTATGGGACATAAGCAATCCGATTTGGATTCCTTTGGCGGATCTCTAGGTATGTATAAGATTGTACAGTCTTATGGTATTCCAGCAAATATTATTATAGATGGCAATTCATTGGAAGATAAAACCGGGCGAGTAGTGACCGAAATGAAACAGCAGGAAGCCTATCAAGGCGTGATGATTTCACCGAATCGAGCGATTGAACTCACTAAGCCAACTACATTGCTTATCATAGTGGATAATCATAAACCATCATTAGCTATTGATCACAAGGTAATTGATGTTACAAAAAATGTAGTCGTGATCGATCATCATCGTCGCGGCGAAGAATTTATTGATTCACCGGTATTAACTTATATGGAACCTACTTCGTCTTCCACAGTTGAGCTCATTACAGAATTGTTTGATTATCAGGAATCAGCGATAAAGTTGACGGAAGAAGAGGCAACAATCATGTATGCGGGGATGCTGGTTGATACGAATAACTTTAGAGCTCGAGTTGGAGTGCGTACGTTCCAATCAGCAACAAAACTAAAAGAACAAGGGGCAAATGTTTGTACAGCCTATGAATATCTGGAAGACGATTTTAAAGATGTAATGGCACGTATCAGCATTATGCAGACAGCTTATCGCTATCAAAACAATATTTTAATTGCCTATAATAATGAAGATACGTATGTGAGTCGCGCGTTGCTGGCGAAAGTCGGAAATGAATTGCTGGCAACGGTCGGAATCGATGCAGTCTTTACATTAGGCTATATAGAAGAAGGAGAAGTCGCTATATCAGCACGTTCTTCAAGAAATATCAATGTACAGATTATTATGGAAGCACTTGGCGGCGGCGGACACTTTTCAATGGCAGCCTGTCAGCTCCATGATTATAAATTAGACGATGCTACCAATGAATTAGAGGTGCAGATCAGTCAGTATTTAGAAGAAAGAGGGGAATAAAATGAGAGTAATTTTAACTCAGGATGTAAAAAAATTAGGAAAAAAAGGCGATATCGTGAAAGTTGCAGATGGCTATGGACAAAACTATCTGATTAAGAATGGTTTAGCTGTGATTGCTACAGAAACCGGTAAAGAAATCGTCGCAGCCAATAAAGAAGAAGAAAAACTTCAGGATGCATTAAATAAAAAGAATGCAGAATCTTTGAAGGAAGTGATCGAAAAGATTACTTTAGACTTCAAAGTGAAAGCCGGAGAAGGAGGACGTGTGTTTGGTGGGGTTTCAACTAAGCATATCGTGGAAAAACTTCAAAGCGAACATGATATTAAAGTGGATAAACGTAAATTCTTAGATGCTAAACCGGCTCAAAGCTTGGGAACAACGAAATATAAAGTAGAGTTATATAAAGGAGTCATTGCAGAATTAAAAGTCCATTTGACGCAAGATTAGTAGGGAGGGGTTAAAATGCCAAATACCTTACCTCATGATACAGAAGCGGAGCGTTCCATTCTAGGAGCCATGCTGTTATCTAAGGAAGTATGCTATGAAGTGATCGGTTCACTAATGTCGGAAGACTTTTATTTGGATCGACATCGTATGATTTATGATACGATGATCGATATACATAAAAAGAATATGCCGATTGATATCACAACTTTGACCGCTCATCTAAAAGATAAGCAAATCTTAGATAAAGCAGGTGGTGTGGAATATCTTTTGGAATTAAGTGAATCCGTTCCGACAACTGCGCACAGCCGTTACTACATGCGGATTTTAGAAGATAAATCAATGCTACGCAAACTGATAAAAGAAGCTACTTCCATAATTGAAAAAGCAACGGGTGAAGTGGATGATGTCGGTGACTTTGTCGGAGAAACAGAAAAGGATTTATTATCAGTTACCCGTGACCGAAACTCAGGAGAATTTAAAAATATTAAACAGGTTGTTCAGAACGTGACTGACCGTTTAATGCTTTTAAGCAGTCAGGGTGGAGAAATATCAGGGCTAAAGACAAACTATTATGCCTTAGATAAAATTACTTCCGGTTTGCAAAAGGGAGATTTAATTATTTTGGCAGCACGTCCTTCTGTCGGAAAGACGGCGTTTGCCTTAAACCTAGCGACCAATATTGCTTATAAATCGAAAGAGCCGGTTGCTGTTTTCTCTTTGGAAATGCCTGCTGAACAATTAGTCAGCAGAACTATTTCCTCAATGGGCGGAATTGACAGCAATCAGATCCGAACAGGTGAAATTATTAAAACAAACTTGAATCGTTATCATGCCGCTGCTGACCGTGTGTCACAGTGCAATTTGTATATCGATGATGGAGCCGGAATAAAAATTAATGATATCATTGCAAAGTGCCGTCGTTTAAAACAAGAGCATGGCTTATGCTTAATTGTGATTGACTACCTACAGTTGATTACCGGAAGCGGCAGAAGCGACAGCCGTCAGCAGGAAGTATCGGATATCTCACGTCAGCTTAAGGCATTAGCCAGAGAATTAGAAGTACCGGTGATCGCATTGTCACAGTTATCGCGTTCAATTGAAAAGCGTGAAGATAAGCGACCGTTAATGTCCGATTTGCGTGAATCGGGAGCAATCGAACAGGATGCCGATATTATAGCATTCCTGCATCGTGAAGATTATCAAAAGACTGAGGATGGTCAGGTTGAAAATGCCGGACCGGTTAAAATTATCATTTCTAAACATAGAAATGGGGCTTTAGGCGAAGTAGATTTATTATTTGAAAAGAATTTCAGTCGTTTCAGTAATATTGATAATCGCTATAAAGAACAAATCGAAGGAACAAAAGATTTAAGAACTTAGAGGTAAAACAGGATGTATCATCAATATAGAGAAGGCTGGCTGGAAGTCATTTGCGGATGTATGTTCGCAGGTAAAACGGAAGAATTGATCCGAAGAATAAATGTCTTGAGCTATGCGAAAAAGAAGATTGTGATTTTTAAACCAAGAATTGACAACCGTTATTCGGAAAAACAAATCGTATCTCATTCAGGGACACGCATTGACTGTATCGCTGTGGATAAATCAGTTGATATTTTAGATTATGTCAGTAAAGATCCGGAAATTGATGTCGTCGCTATTGATGAAGTTCAATTTTTAGATAAAGACATCGTTGAAATCTGTGATTATCTGGCGGATCAAGGAAAACGTGTAATGGTTGCAGGATTGGATAAAGATTTTAGAGGAGAACCATTTGGGGTTATGCCGGAGTTATTAACAAGAGCAGAATTTGTAACAAAATTAACTGCAGTCTGTGCAAAATGCGGAGCACCGGCAACACGAACACAGCGTTTGATTAATGGTGAACCGGCTTCATTTGATGATCCGATTGTACTGGTTGGTGCTACGGATCACTATGAACCACGCTGTCGCCATTGCCATAGCGTGCCTGACAAACCTAAATTAAAAAAACTTTAAATGTTCATAAATAATTCATATAGAATTGTTATTATATGTTTGTCAAAGGACAACATAATAATAACTGTAGGAAAAACTCTCCCAAACAATTAACCTACAAAATTTCCCCATAAAAGACAATCGCTCTGGTAACAGTGATTGTCTTTTTGTATAAACAATGATATGTATTTTTATTTAAACATTTTTATAGAGTTCATATTTAATTCATATTTATTGAGTATTATATTCTATGTCGAAGGACAATAATAATAATGTAGGTGCCCCTCTCCCAAAATAAGCACCTACACTAATCCCCAAGGTACTGCAATGCTGCAGTACCTTTCCCCATTTAGTCAATTAATCATGAGAAAATCATGATTTTTTTGTTTCTAGTAGATTATATTTTGATTATTTATATATAATAGTATATAATATTAAAGATTTGGAGGTATAAACCATGAACAACATGATTGATAGATTAGAATCGATGGAGAGACGATATGAAGAGTTAAATCAAATGCTGATGGATCCTAGTATCGGAGAAGACATCAAGAAAATGACAGAAGTAACAAAAGAGCAAGCCAGCTTGCAAAATGCTTATGATTTATATCAGGAATACAAAAAAGTAACAACTGGCATTGAAGAAGCAAAAGAACTTGCAAAGGAAAATGATCCGGAAATTAAAGAAATGGCTAAGATGGAATTAGCCGAACTGGAAGAAAGATTAATAGAAGTGGAAGAAAAGCTGCACTTAGAGTTAATTCCAAAAGATCCAAATGATATGAAAAACGTTATTGTAGAAATTCGTGGAGCAGCAGGTGGAGATGAAGGAAATATTTTTGCCGGGGACCTTTATCGTATGTATACAAAATATGCAGAATCTCAAGGATGGTCTATAGATTTAATGGAAGCAACCGAAGCCGAAGCCGGAGGATTTAGTAATATTTCTTTCATGGTAAAAGGAGACGGCGTTTATTCAAAGTTGAAATTTGAATCAGGATCTCATCGAGTACAGCGTGTACCAAAGACGGAAACACAAGGAAGAATTCATACTTCAACGGCAACGGTATTAGTGATGCCGGAAGCGGAAGAAGTCGATGTAGATATTAATCCGGGTGATTTACGTATTGATACTTACCGTGCTTCGGGAGCCGGTGGTCAGCATATCAACAAAACCGATTCAGCAGTGCGTATTACCCACTTGCCAACGGGAATTGTTGCCTCAAGCCAGGACGGGCGCAGCCAGCATGATAATAAAGATAAAGCGATGAAAGCTTTAATCACAAGAATTTACGATAAGATGATTACAGAACAAGAACAAGCAATCGGCAGTGAAAGAAAAAGCAAGATCGGAACCGGAGATCGTGCAGAAAAAATCAGAACTTACAACTATCCGCAGAATCGTGTGACAGATCACCGCATCGGATATTCTGTACAACAATTGGATCGTATCATGGAAGGACGCATTGATGATTTAATCACAGCGTTAGTCAATGAAGATCAGCGCTTGAAATTAGCTGGAGAAGAACAATAATGACTGTCAGGGAATTAATACGTCAAACGGAAAAACAACTGGAAGAACAAGGAAAAGACATCCAAGTAGCAAAAGTATGGTTCTATCATCTTGCCAATAAAGAGCCTCATGAACTTTATTTAATGATGGATGAAGAAGTCGATGAAGTTGTTTTAACTTCCTTTCAAGATGGAATAAATGAATATTTAAAAGGAAGACCCATACAATATATCAAGGGTGTTGAAAACTTTTTTGGTCGGGATTTCATTGTGAACCAGGATGTTTTAATTCCCCGTTATGAAACTGAAGAATTAGTTGAACATATTTTATACGCTATTGATGATTATTTTGAAGATTTGGATCATATCAATTTATGTGATGTGGGGACCGGAAGTGGAGCTATTGCAGTGTCTTTAAAATGTGAAGAACCACGTTTAAAGGTATGGGCAACGGATATTTCTCATAAGGCATTGGAAACGGCAAAAAAGAATGCCGAACACAATGGTGCAAAGATTACATTTATGCAGGGTGACATGGTACAGCCATTGATCGATGCAGGAATTAAAGTGGATATCTTTGTCTCTAATCCGCCTTATATTCCTTCTCAGCAGGAAATCGAAAGTGTAGTAAAAGACCATGAACCCCATGTTGCCTTATTTGGCGGACAGGACGGACTTTATTTTTATCGTCAGATCTTTAATAGTGTTGAAGCCATTTTAAAAGATAAAGCTGTTTTAGCTTTTGAAATGGGATATGATCAAAAAGAAGACATGGAAAAAGAAGTTAAACATTATTTCCCTGATTATCCTTTTGAAATATTAAAAGATATCAATGGGAAAGATCGTATGCTGTTTATTTATAAAAATATCAGTAAGAAATAAGGTGATCACTTGTTTGGATTTATTCAAACCAAACGGTTGAGAATTCGACCATTGGAAGAAAGAGATATTTATCCTTTATTTGAATACCGTCATCTCGATGAGATTAAACGCTACCAGTCATGGGATGACTATTCAATTGAAAAAGCAACGGAATTAGTCAGACGTAATAAAATGCATCCCTTTACTGGCTATTTTGATTGCGGAAACTTTGCTGTCGAATACCATGGTGAAATGATTGGCGATCTTTTTATCGGCGTGAATGTCAATAATCCGCAAAGCGTGAGTATTGGCTATACGTTTCATCCCGCCTATCATCATATGGGATTTGCCCGCGAAGCGGTCAGTGCGATGATTGACTATTTATTCATGTATTATAAAAAGAATGAAATTGATGCCTATGTCATGGAAGGGAATGTGGCTTCTATGCGTTTACTTATTTCATTAGGGTTTCAGCTCATTGATTATGATGAGAAATACGGTGACTATTTTTTTAGATTGCTAAAATAATAGTCTTTTTTTATTATCTTTGTTAGAATAGAGGTGGAAGGTGAAAACATGGATAAACAAACAATAAAAAACTGGATAGGCGATACATCTGAACTTTTCACAAGTACCGCAGAATTATTAGATAAAACTGCTCTTATCTTAGAAGATGAAGCTTATAACGATCAGGATGGTAAACAGATTATTGATACGATTTACCAAGTATTAGGAGAAAATGGCGACAAGATGCAGAAATATCTTATTCATTGTGTATGCAGTGAACTGACTAAAAGCAGTTTAGACCCTATCAAAATTGAAAAATGGTATGATGCTTTAATAAAGGAGTAAATGAAATGTTAGAAATCAAAAACAGCAGTGTGATGAATTTTGAAAATGCTATTCGTGGAGCCCGCAACCCGATGAATAGTTGGAATCGTATGGATAGTGCTTATGATGAAAAAGGGCAGTATATATTAGGACCCAATGATTTAAATTTAGCGATGCGCTTAGCTAAGGCCGGAAGCGATCATCGTAAATATTTACGTCAGATTTTTGTTTCTGTTGATATTACGGCTCCATTATATTGGTGGAAAGAATTTGATACATACAAGGTAGGAACTGTTGCCAATTCCACTTCAACGATGCACAAAATAGCGAGCAAGCGTTTTGCAATCGATGATTTTTCGCATGACCATATGAACACAGAAACATTAGCCTGCTTAAATCAGATTGTTGATACTTTAGAAACCTTACGTCAGCAATATTTAGAAACAAAAG
Organism: Beduini sp.; assembly: GCF_047239305.1. Taxonomy (NCBI): domain Bacteria; kingdom Bacillati; phylum Bacillota; class Erysipelotrichia; order Erysipelotrichales; family Erysipelotrichaceae; genus Beduini; species Beduini sp. The sequence goes on along the minus strand of NZ_JBKTEM010000009.1, from coordinate 71,902 downwards.
ATAAGACAGTTTGGTACAGCATGATTCAATTGCTTCCAAGCAGTTATCAGCAAATGCGCACTTGCAGTATGAACTATGAAACACTGATCAATATTTACTATGCACGAAAACATCATAAATTGGCAGAATGGCATACTGTTTGTGATTGGATTGAAACACTGCCTTATGCAAAAGAATTAATTTTAATTAAAGATGAAAAATAAAACAAAAGGACGATTATGTCCTTTTTTGCTAGGAGGAAAAAAATGGCAGTTTGTATGAATTGTGGTAAAAAGACCGGAATGCGTAATCCTGAATATTATTTGGATTCAGATATGACTCAGGTATTATGCGGAGAATGTTATAAGAAGTTGGAACATTTTCAGATTAAATCAAATGAAAGTGATATTCAAAAATTAGATGAAACATTTAAGCTGATTCAAACGGAAATGGAAAAACATCAGTTTAACGATGAAACTAAGACAGCCATTATTCGTTATTTACAAAAGCGACGAGCAAAGATTGAACGAAATATTTTTGAAGAAAAGAAAAAATATGTGGATCTGAGTAATATGAGTACACATATGCTGACCACTGGATATAATTTTGAAGGATATGAAATCAGCGAGTATCTAGGGATAATCAGCGGACAATCTGCTTTAGGTTCCGGTGCATTCAGTGGCTTGAGTGCTTCTGCAAGTAACTTTTTAGGAACAGAATCCAGTTATTTTGGCAATCGTCTGATTGAATCGAAAGAAAGTGCGACACGTGAATTGATTGTCAGTTCTTTGATGAAAGGCGGCAATGCTATTATTGGCATTGATTTTGACTATATCATCATTGAAGGGTTAATTACTGTCATAGCCAATGGGACAAATGTTAAAATAACAAAGAAATAAATGTGAGTACTGCTTATCTGTTTTTGCATAATATGAGACTTGATAAACTTCTTTAAATTTCTACTATAAAATTATAGAATCAGGGATCTGTTAAACAGTCTATAAAAAATGAACTCTTATATTAATGAGTTCATTTTAATTTGGAAATAGTTAAAAAGCGAAAAAGGGGAGAATGATGGGGATAAAATAGATGGTACTTGATGTTTGATGAATGATTAAGAACTATCAAATAAAAAAGAACTAAAGATTGCTTTAGTTCTCTATCGCTTAATATCACTGCTTCCGTTTTTTAGATAATCCTCAATATCCTGTTTTGTTGTGATTGGACTGTCACCATAGGTTGTATGAGCCAACATTCCGGAAACTGCAGCATAATTGATAAGGTCATCATCGTTGTAGTGGTGCAATATGCCATAAATGGCTCCGGCAGCAAATCCATCACCCCCACCAACACGATCATAAATAGTTAAGGGATAAACCTGACTTAAAGTAAGACGATCTTGTCTACAAATATATCCTTGAATTGAATGCTCTGTTCGTCTAGTGCCTAAGACAGCCTGAAGATTATATTTTTTAATCATCTGCCCTAGTAAGTCGGTCAATGCTTCTGTTTCATTGAAGGAAGCGGAGCAAGATAGGTCTAAAAGCAGTTGGGCATCTTTACTGCCGGCAAAGACAAAATCCGCTTGACATAAAACCAATTCGTAGATTTCCTTGATCTCCTGATGACTTGCCTTGCTCCAAAGTGATGGTCTGAAGTTACAGTCAAATACGACTTTAATCCTTTTTTTATGTGCTTTTTTAATAAAAGCTAGGGCAGTTTGACGAGTGTTCTCTCCTAAAGCTAATGAAATACCGCAGATGTGAAGAATATCCATTCCCTCGAGAATCGTATCAATATCATAATTCTCCAGTGTACTTTGCCCAAATGAGCTTTCTTTTCGATTTAGATAAGTGACCTGACTGGCACGACTGCCATAACCGGCTTCTAAAAAATAAATTCCGATATGATCCCCTTGATAATCTACATAATCATCTTTGATTCCCAACTGGCGAAGATGTCCTGCACCGGCTTTGCCGACAGCGTTATTCGGCAGGACAGTTGTCAGATAGACTTCTTCTCCCATTTGATAAAGTCCTGATAAAATATTTACGCCTGTACCTGTATATAAAAACTTTAATTCGTCGCCTTGACTTAGCATCTTATAATCCGGCGGCATCAACCGCATCATCACTTCACCAAATGCTAATATTTTCATATCTCCACCTACTTTGTCAGCTTCTGCATGATATCATATAATACTTTAACATCCTCTATGCGAGTAAGTTTAGTTTCGGAATCAATAATTGAACTGTAAACATGCGGGATTACTTTCTTTACACCGTTGTCTAAAGCAATTCTACAGATTTCTTCAAAGTTATCTAAATCAATTCCTCCGGTTGGCTCCAACATAAAGTCATTGCGTGCACAGGCCTGACAAACCTCCACAAATTCGTCACGGGTAGCTAAGCCTTTCATCGGGAAGAATTTAACAGATGAACACCCCATATCCTTAAGCATCAAGATAGCAGTATCTACAGGAATAATTGCATCTTTTCCAGTTGAACTTAACGGTCCGGTAGAGACCTTTACCATTCCTACAGTTCCGGTTGGCGAAATTAAACCATTGACTACTGTTTCATTTTGTCCTAAGAGGGCTCTAGTGGCAGCAACACCGGTAAAAACCTGATTCACATGACGTGGCTGAATGTAACGTGAAATTTCACTAACCATTTTAGATTGATTAGGATCTCCGGCTCCTAGTCCCACTGATATGCAGTTATCGACAATGGCAGCATATTTCAGCATGTCTTCGATCGCTTCTTCATTTGTCGGATAATTTTTTGACAATAATCCTAGCAAAATATGCCCCCTTGTTGCTTCATATAATTCCTTGGCGTTTTCTAATGAACCGGTCAGTACATTTAGACAGATCTTATCATTTAAATAATTTGGTGTTTTTTTCATATTATTCTCCTATTATTTCTTTAATTTTATTATAGATCATCGTTAATTCATTATCATCGACATCTCGAATATCAATTTCAATTTGCCCTAAATTGGCTTTGTAGTCACGTGTATAGATATGGATCGATCCGCTTTTTAATTGTTTGCTTACTTCCAAAGCACTGATATTTTCAAAGGTTATTTCACTGCGGACAATCGGTCTTCCGGCTCCGTCTTGAACACATTTAGCGCTTACTCCGTTAAGCCTGTTTAACTCTTGATTAAAAGGTTCAAGACGTGCTTTTTGCTCTTCGATAGTTAACTGGGGTGTTTTTAAATAACGTTCGATTGCTGCGGTCAGCCCAATAATATTTTCTTTACCTACTTTCATAACTCTGCCTATTCCACAATATTGAAGCTTAATCATCTCGATGAAATCTTGTCTGCCGATTATTAAACCGGCAGTCGGCCCACATAAAGCTTTTGTTCCGCTGTAAATCACACAATCGCTGCCATAGTTGTAATATTTCACTAAATCTGCCTCTGCGGCTGCATCTACGATGACTGGCAAATGATAACGATGCCCTAATTTAATAAAGGCTTTCATATCCGGCATTCCTTTTTGAACACAATGATGAGATTTAACATAAAGCATTGCCACCGTATTTTCTGTAATACAGCTTTCAACACTGTCTAAAGTACACTCATTAGCATAGCCGGCTTCTACCACCTTAGCGCCTCCTAATGACATTGTGACTTCTATTGCTGTACCATAGTTCACATTATGCCCTTTACATATAATGACTTCTCTTTTTTGATTTTTGGCTTCATATAGATTCATAATTTTATGATTGTCATCATGACAAATGGCAGCGGCAACCGCCTGTGCGATTCCCCCAGAAGCACTGTTCACAATATAGGCACTTTCAACCTTTAATAGGTTGGCGATATATCGACCAGTTTGATCTAGCAGATCCTTTATTTCAAAGAAACTGCCATATCCCATACTGCATTGATCAATAATTTCCTGATTGACTTTTGAACCGCCAAGAATAGTCATTTTTCCGGAAGCATTGATGACTTTACTCACTTGATACTTTTCAAATACGTTCATTATTTATCCTCCGTAAGATTATAAAGTTGATTTTTCACGATTACGTTAGTCGGTGTGATGCTTTGGTGATAAGTCATCACTTTCCCTGATGAATCTTTTAACTCGATGTCTTTTTCTTCTAATCTAAAGATAGTAAAGTCAGCAGTTTTGCCTACTTCGATTTTACCGAAGTGACTTAAATTAAATAATTTTGCCGGCATATTTGTGACTTTATCAATTACTTGGTTCAATGAATACCCTATTGCTAATAATTTAGTCATTGTTGTCGCTAAATCGTAAACCGGTCCATTGATGCGGTTGCGAAAGTAAATATCACTGCTGATCGTATCTGCCATGATTCCATTGTCTAAAGCAAGTTTGGCAACATTGAAAGAAAAGCTGTCGGTGCCATGCCCTAAATCCAAATAAATTCCTTTTTCAATAGCTTTATAAACACATTCTTTTATTTGATTACCGTCTTTAATACCATTTTCTTTAGGATTGAAGATATGGGTAATAATATCCCCTTTATCCAATGAATCCATAATCTCCTCAAGTTTGCTTGGGGCGCTGCCAATATGCACCATCAATGGCAGATTCAGTTCTTTTTGAAGTTCCTTGGCAAAATGTAGGGGCTGATTTCCTGAATCTCCTAATACGGATTTTGACATTCTAGCTTTGATCCCGATAATAAACTCCGGATATTTCTGATAAGCCTCCAGTATTTCTTGACGTTTTAAATGGTTCAGATCCGCTAATTCATTTTGTGCATAAATTCCGGTACACGCTATATTAAGTAAAGAATAGACACGTGTTTTCGCTTTTGATGCCTGTTGGTATAATTCATCGATCGTATCACTTCCTGATGTTCCGGCATCTACCACGGTACAGACACCTTGGCGATAGCCAACTAGATCCGCTTTGTCTCCATAAGTTTCAAACTTATTAAAACAATGCGTATGGATATCCATCCATCCCGCACTAACAAAATCATTACCGAATGAAATGATTTGTTCATTGCTTTCGATATTGGCCGCGATCTCTTTAATAACACCTTTGTGTACTAAGATGTCAACCACTTGTCCATCAGTCAAACGAGCTTTTTTTATTAAATAGTTTTCCATTCACTTCACTCCTCTCTTTTAAATAAATCATCTGTGCAAACTTTTCAAATACATAATAACATTATAATGTTTTGATGTAAACATCATAATGTTATATTTTTGTTTTGTTTTTAATAAGATATGATATAATAGTGGCGAGGTGAAATCATGTCAGCAAAATTACCATTATATTATTCCATAATGTTATCTATAAAAGAACTCATTTTAGATGGCACTTATCCTATTGGCAGTTTACTGCCAACCGAAACGGATTTTGAAAATCAGTTTAACGTCAGCAAAATCACCGTTCGAAAAGCTGTCGAACTGCTTGAAAATGAAGGGTATGTGTCAAAAAAAAGCGGTAAGGGAACAACGGTTATATCTAATTCTTTAATCAATCGATTATCAAAAGGAGAGTCCTTTTCAAGTATTCTGAATAAAAGCGGCTATCAGTTAAAAAAAGAAGATATGAAAAGTACTTTTATTTCATTAGTTCCGCAAAATGAGCTTTATTCTATCTTCGGCGATCATTGTCTGAAGATTGAACGTACTTATTATTTAGATGGCAAGCCCTATATTTTTATGACTCACTATCTTCCGGGAGACTTAACCCTTGATGAAAAAATCGACGCTAAAGATTTCTCGATTTATCATTTTTTACATCAGCATAAGTATAATCCGCAAAGCTTTGATGATGATTTTTTTGTGGATTATCCGCCTAAACATGTTTTAAATATTTTAAATACAACAGATCAGGCATTGCTTTGCCGTAAACGTACGACTTGTGATCTCGAACATCGAATCATCGAAGTCTCTTATTCGATTTATAATACGAAGATACATCATTATCAGATTTCTCTGCAAGTGTAATTGCGGAGTTTTTTCTTATGATTACAGGTAAAAAACAAATGACTTTCTTTCATCCTTTCGCTATAATAAAAATGCCTAAAAGATCTTTGGCAGTGATCCGATGACACTGACCTTCTTATAAAAGGCAAATATTATAGACGCATGGCATCCTAGTAGGAGCGATAGTGGAGGAAAAAATGAAAAATAAGAAAATTTTTAGGATGGCTTTTTTAGCGATGATGATCGCTATTCTTGTCATGATGATGTTTACCCCGTTAGGGTATATTCCCTTAGGGGTATTACGTATTACGACAATGCATATTCCCGTTTTGATTACGGCAATGGTATTAGGCAAAAAAGAAGGAATGCTGATGGGGGCTTTATTTGGGATCAGCTCAGTGATCATCAATACATTGCAGCCCACTTTAACTTCTTTTGTGTTCTCTCCCTTTATTACGGTGGGAACAGTAAACGGAAATGGATATAGTTTGATTATTGCGGTTTTGCCAAGAATACTGTTGGGCTGGAGCAGCGGCATGATCTATGAACGACTTGCTTCATATAAAAATGAAACTAGTCGGATCATACTCAGTGCATTTGTAGGAACATTAACGAATACTCTTTTAGTATTAGGTGGGATTTATCTTTTCTTTGGATCTGCTTATGCGGCAGTCAGAGGTATTGAATATTCAACCTTGCTCACCGTTTTGCTGACAACGATTCTAACAAATGGTATTTTAGAGATTTTGCTGGCGTTAGTCATTTGTCTAGCGGCAGTAAAAGCGTTGCAAACAAGAAAACTGAAATCATAATGATACCCCGATAACATATTTATGCTATCGGGGTATTTGTTATTTAATAGGCACTAATTCAATATACCCTCTTGTTCCGATAGGTTCAAGCTGAATCCTTGGATTGTCATGGTCCCATTGATAATGAATAACGGCCGGATCATATTTTTCAATAGCGGATTGAAGCAGTTCAATAGCTTCACAGTAATCTTCTTCGTTAAACGGTTCTCCTTGAAACATTAGATATTTAGAAGCTGGCAATTCGATGATATCTAGCCCGTTTGGAATGACATCGTCATATTCTAAAGGTACTTCTGCACCTTGAACATATTGAGATGTTTGTGGTAGTTGATAACGTTCAGGAAGCCAAAGACAAATTGGTTCACCACTGATAGATTTGATGCTTTGAAGAAGCCCCCAAACATCACACCCCACTTCTTCACAGTAAGACCAGTAATCATTCGCATGAATGCCTCTTTTCACAATAACCTTTCGGGCAGGTTTATCAATGACTTGAATAAAAATATTTTTTGAATCCAACATATGCATTCTCCTTTCAATATGTCTGAATTTAACGCCATAAGGAGTAAATAAGTATATGGGTATCGGATGTGCGGCATATTCGCTGGGATTACACCCGAATTCTCGCTGAAAAGCTCTCTGATAGCCATCGACACTTTTAAAACCTAAGTCAAATGCAATTTCAATAATCTTGCATGGCTCATCACGAAGTCTAAGGGCAGATCTTGATAGTCTCAGCTTGCGAATATATTCTGCCGGAGACAATCCCAGTTGTTTGATGAATAAACGACGAGAATACCAGGGAGAAAACAAAGATGCTCTCGATAAATCGGCAGGTGTAATATCTTGTTCTAAATGGGCTTCAATGTAATCCTGCATACGCTGTACCGCTTCAATTTGTTCTAGCATAAATATTCCTCCTTACATTTTCAATTATAGGCTTATTTTGTGTTAGCTTCTCGACCATTTTAGCTAATATGTTTAATGATCTGAATTTATTATACGTATTAAATAAGTAGAAAGAAATAAAGTATCCCAATTTCTTTTCTTTTGGGTTTAAAAAAGGCGGGAATGGCCATAATCCAAATGAGGTGAGAAACATGTTTAGAAAAATATTTTGTACCTTTTTAATTGGCATGACACTGTCCAATCCTACATCTTCCAAAACTTTCAATATTGTCGCTAATTCAAATACAAAAGAAGATATCGCAGAGATGTATCAATATAAAAATGAAATAATCAAAAGTTATCAGGAAATGATAACCGGAGTAAGTGAAGAAGAAGTCATGGAAGATTTAACTGTCCTTTATCCACAAATGTATTATGAAAATAATCAAGTAGTTTTGGTTATCGGTGAAGGAAAAGGAAAGAGTATCAGCGGGGAATTAAAAAAAGATTACTGTGAGGTAGATGTAAAGCCTAAATCATTTATTGGCAGTTTGTTTGAATAGCACGATATGTGCTTTTTTTGTTGGGTATTAATTTTGTGTTAAAATTCCCTTTTTATTCCATTTATGATATGATGTCATAGAGGTGAAGCCGATGGAAACACAAATCAAAAAAAGAGCGGAAATAGATGATGTTGCTGCTGCTTTAAAGCAGGAAAAAGTCGTTGCTTTTCCAACGGAAACGGTCTACGGATTAGGGGTTATTTATGATTCAGTAGCGGCGGTAGAACGTCTTATTGAAGCAAAGCAGAGAGACATGTCGAAGCGCTTTACATTGATGTTGTCAGACAAAGAAGAGCTTGATGAGTATGTCTATGTCTCCTATCGGGATCAATTGATTATTGATAAATTTATGCCGGGGGATATTACCGTTATCCTTAACAGTAAAAAAGAAGAAGGAACGATCGGGATTCGTATACCAGATGATGTGTTTGTTCGTGAATTGATACGAAAAACAGGAAAACCATTGTATGTGACAAGTGCGAATATTTCCCACCGGCCTAGCACCACCACTACTAAAGAAGTGCTTGAACAGCTAAACGGGCGCATTCCGTTTGTCGTAGAGGGAGAATGCGGTAAGCTTCAAGCTAGCAGTGTAGTGGATCTAACCACAGATGAAATTAAAATATTAAGACAAGGAAGAATCACTATTGAAATGATTGAGGAGGAACTGAAATGAAAATAGCGATTGCATGTGATCATGGCGGGTATCGCCTAAAAGAAGTATTGAAAGCATCAATGATTGCTCAAGGATATGAGGTCATTGATTTTGGAACAAACAGTGAGGACAGTGTGGATTATCCGGACTATGCTTATAAAGCCGCTAAAGCAGTAGCAGATAAAGAATGTGAACGTGGTGTAGTTGTATGCGGAACCGGAATCGGAGTCAGCATCGTTGCCAATAAAGTGGATGGTATTCGCTGTGCCTTGGTACACGATCTGTTTAGTGCTAAAGCAACTCGTCAGCATAATGATACAAATATGATTGCAATGGGCGGACGTGTAATTGGCGAAGGATTAGCTTTAGAAATATTGAATACTTGGCTTCATACTGATTATGAGGGAGGACGTCACGATCAGCGTATCGAAAAAATGATGGCTATTGAAAAACAATAAAAATAAGAGAGGGGATTTAGGATGAATGACTTTAGAGATGAATTAGTATTTGAGGCAGTAGAAAAAGAATTGATGCGTCAAAGAGAAAATATTGAGTTGATCGCATCTGAAAATCTTGTATCGAAACAAATCATGGAATTAGCCGGAAGTGTGTTTACAAATAAATATGCGGAAGGATATCCGGGGAAACGTTATTACGGTGGATGTGAAAACATGGACACCGTCGAATCTTTAGCGAAAGAAAGATTGTGTCAGCTGTTTGGTTGTGAATATGCCAATGTTCAGCCTCATTCAGGAGCACAGGCAAACACAGCAGTCTACTTAGCAGTCCTAAAAAACGGGGATCGTGTATTGGGAATGTCTCTCGCTGATGGCGGGCATTTGACGCATGGACATCCATTAAACTTCTCTGGAATGAATTATGAATTTGAAAGCTACGGTGTAGATAAAGACACAGAAACAATCGATTATGAAGCGTTCCGAGAAAAAGTCCTGACTTTCAAACCGAAATTGATTGTTGCCGGAGCAAGTGCCTACAGCCGTGAAATTGACTTTAAAAAAATGCGTGAAGCGGCAGATGAAGTCGGTGCCATGCTGATGGTGGATATTGCACATATTGCCGCTTTAGTAGCGACAGGATATCATCAATCCCCAGTACCTTATGCAGACTTTGTAACTTCAACGACACATAAAACATTGCGCGGACCTCGCGGCGGTGTCATTATGTGCAAACAAAAATATGCGGCTGCCATTGATAAAGCCGTATTTCCAGGAATGCAGGGCGGACCATTGATGCACATTATTGCAGCTAAAGCTGCTTGCTTTGGAGAAGCTTTACAGCCAAGTTTCAAAGAATACGTTAAAAATGTTGTATTAAATGCTAAGGCATTGGAAAATTCTTTGAAAACAGAAGGCTTTAGATTAGTCTCAGATGGAACAGATAATCATTTATTATTAATTGATGTCAAAGCCAGCTGTGGAATCAGTGGTAAAAAAGCCGAGCGTTTATTGGATGAAATCCATATTACCGTTAATAAGAACGCTATACCGTTTGACACAGAAAAACCATTTAAAGCAAGTGGAATTCGTGTCGGTTCTCCGGCAATGACGACCAGAGGATTTACTGAAGAAGATTTCATTGAAATTGGAAAAATTATAGCTTATCGCTTAAAAAATGAAGAAACCGATGAAATAAAAGGAGAATGCATTCGTCGTGTGAAAGCATTGACAGATAAATATCCTTTATACGAAGGATTAACTTATCTTTAGAGAAAGGAGGATACTATGGCAACATTTGTTATTGAACACCCATTGATCACTCATAAACTATCAATTATGCGCAATAAAGAGACGAAGTGCAAAGACTTCGCTGAAAATCTTAAAGAAATTGCAGCACTTGCCGCTTATGAAGTGACAAAAGATCTGCCGACAAAAATTGTAGAAGTTGAAACACCATTAACGCTAACAACAACCAAAATGCTAGCTAAAGATGTAATATTGGTGCCTATTTTAAGAGCCGGACTTGGTTTTTTAGATGGTATGAAATCAGTCATTCCTAACGCTAAGGTGGGACACATTGTCATGAAGCGTGATGAAGAAACTTTAGAAGCTAAGGAATACTATGCCAATTTTCCTAGTACCATCAACGAAGATATGATTATTGTCTTAGATCCAATGCTGGCAACCGGTTCAAGCTTAGCAAAAGCATTAGACAGCATCAAGCAAAAAGGCGCCAAACACATTAAATTCTTATGCTTAGTGGCAGCCCCTGAAGGAATTAAACTGATTGAACAGCTTCATCCGGATGTGGATCTGTATATCTGTGCAGTAGATGAAAAGCTCAACGAGCATGGCTATATTCTGCCTGGTCTTGGTGATGCAGGAGATCGTATTTTTGGAACAGAATAAGATTTGGAAGTATATTGTATTGGCACTGGGGATCGGCTGGGAAATATTTGGCTTTTTGATTCTTAGTGTCTTTATCGGTCTAGGAATTGACCATTATTTTGGAATTAAGCCAATCGGGATACTGTTAGGAAGTGCGTTAGGAATTATCAGCAGTTTTAAGCACATTCTGCGATTAGGAGGAAAGTAAGTGAAGGAAGAAGAAGCCATCGTAAAAAAATCAATCCCTGTCTTTTTAGTTATTGCGGCAGTTACTGCAGGAATTGGTTTGTTATTTGGAGAAATCTCCTATGTTCTTGGGTTAGCATTAGGGTATGGGATTAATTTAATCATATTTAAGATCATTACGATCACCGTTGACAACATTCTATTATTTAGAAGCAAGATCTCCGCAATGATTGTGATGTTTAGTTATCTGATTAAAATGGTCGTCTATGGTTTTGGATTTTTTCTAGCTGTGAAACTCCCTTCAGTTTTTAACATATTTACTGTAACAATTGGCTATTTTATGATAAAATTGACTATATTCTATTATGATTATAGGATTAGAAAGCGAGGTGAGGGTATGTGAATACAATGCGTTTGATGTTAGCGGATATTCACATCATCATTCAGCCAGAACTTATATTTTCTTTGATCATCATGGCCGCAATCTGCCTTTTTTGCGTTTATGCGGGAAAAAAGATCAAAGCAGCGGATCCTTTGGAAAAGCCTAAAGGAGTCGTCTTAATTTGTGAGGTAGGTGTACGTACAGTGCAGGATTATATGGCATCTATTATGCCGGAGAAATTTGCCAAAAACTATTACCCCTATTTCGCATTAATGTTTGTGTACTTAGTATGTGCTAATTTAAGCGGACTGATCGGATTTGATTCTCCGACATCCAATTTTTCTATTACATTAGCCATCACTTTGATTACATTTACGTTAATACAATACAACGCTATCAAAAAGAAAGGTGGACTGACCTACATCAAAGAATTAGTATGGCCGCCCACCAATATTTTAGGAGCAATTTCACCGCTTATTTCATTATCTATGCGTTTATTCGGTAATATTCTAAGCGGAACCATCTTAATGGGATTGGTATACAGTTTTACCGGGTGGCTTTCATTCAAGATCATTCCGTTTAACTTTGTCGGACCAATCTTAGCCCCTGTACTGCATGTTTATTTTGATGTGTTTGCAGGGTGTATTCAAACGTTAGTGTTCGTAACACTCTCATGTATTCTGATCGCTATTGAAGCAGAAGAATAAAACAAAATAAAAAACAATATTGGAGGATTTTAAAAATGACAGACGTTGGATTAATCGCGATCGCTGCAGGGATTGCAGTATGTGCCGGATTAGGAACCGGTATCGGTGAAGGGATTGCCGCAAGTAAGGCAGTTGAAGCAGTAGGAAGAAACCCAGAAGCGGAAGGAAAAATCCGTACCATGATGATCTTAGGGATTGCTTTATCAGAAACAGTAGCGATCTATGGGTTATTGATCGCCTTCATCCTATTATTCGTTTATTAATCATCATTAATTAGAATAGGAGGAATAAGATGGATATCAATATAGCCGGAAAGTTATTCCCGAATATCACGACATTGATCGTACAGCTGTGTTCAACAGGCATCATGCTTTTAGTATTCAAGAAGTACTTATGGAGCACGATTCGTGAATATATGGCTAAGCGCGCTGAAGCGATTGAAGGAAATATTACAGAAGCTCGACAAATGAATGAACAGGCAAAAGTCTTTGTACAAGAAAGCGAGCAGCAGGCACGAGAAGCAGCCAAAGAATATCGTGCTACGATTCAAAAGGCAAAAGAAGATGCCGCTAAAGTAAAAGAGGGAATCTTAGCTGAAGCCGCACAAGAAGCTAGAATAAGGATCGAACAGGCAGATCGAGAAATTGAAGCTGAAAAGTTAAAAGCAAAAGAGGAAATGAAACAAGAGATCATTGAGGTTGCTTTTGAAGTTGCTGAAAAAGTAATGAATAAAGAAGTAGATCAAAAAACGAATAAAGATATGGTCGATGAATTTATCGACGACTTGGTGAACTAATGGAATCCGTAGCATTGCGTTATGCTTCTTCCTTGTTTGAGTTAGCTCAGGAAGAAAGAAAGATTGAACGCTATGAAGCAGATTTAGCCTTAGTGAAAAATATCATTTGCTCAGATGAAGAAGTCCTAAGCTTTTTTATGCATTTTAATGTTGACAAAAAAGTAAAGAAAGAAACAATTGATAAAGCGTTTGATAATAATCTATCTGTCTATGTGCAAAACTTTATCAAATTGTTGATTGATAAAAATCGTATGGGTTCACTGCCGGAGATTATTCAGGCTTATCATTCTTTGACGAATGATTATTTAGGGATCAAAGAGGGAACGCTTTATTCAAGTATGCCGCTAGATGAACAGGAAATAAAAAAACTAGAACATGTTTTATCAGTTAAAATGGATAAAAAGATCGTCTTGACACCAAAGATCGATGAAAGTCTGATCGGTGGTATTAAAGTAGTGATTGGAAATCATGTGATTGATGGAACAGTTAAAAATAAAATGGACTTATTGAAAAATGAGTTGCTTAGAAAGTAGGTGGATCGAGTGGGTCTAAGACCAGATGAAATCAGTTCAATCATAAAAGAACAAATCAAACGTTATGACGAAGTTGTTGAAACAAAAGATATCGGAAAAGTCATGACAATCGGAGACGGTGTTTCATTGATCCATGGATTAGACAATGCCATGCTGGGAGAATTGTTGGAATTCCCGCATGAGGTCTATGGAATGGTTATGAATCTTGAAGAAGATTATGTAGGTGCCGTATTGCTTGGTCAAAGTGATGAGATCAAGGAAGGCGATGAAGTAAAACGAACCGGAAAAATTATTGAGGTACCGGTTGGAGATGAAATGCTGGGACGTGTTGTGAATCCATTAGGACAAGCTATTGATGGACAAGGACCGATCCTGACGAATAAAACAAGACCAATTGAAAGAGTTGCTCCGGGAGTTATGACTAGAAAATCGGTGAGTGTGCCGCTACAAACAGGAATTACTTCGATTGATGCGATTATTCCAATTGGACGCGGTCAGCGTGAGTTGATTATCGGAGATCGCCAAACCGGGAAAACAGCAATTGCGATCGATACAATCTTAAATCAAAAAGGTCAGGATATTTATTGTGTTTATGTCGCTATTGGACAAAAGAATTCGACGGTTGCTCAAATTGTTGAAAAATTGCGTCAAGGCGGAGCAATGGATTATACGACGATTGTATCCGCTTCTGCTTCAGAACTGGCACCGGTGCAGTATATTGCCCCGTATGCAGGAAGTGCCATTGCAGAAGAGTGGCTGGATAAAGGAAAAGATGTTTTGATTGTCTATGATGATTTATCGAAACATGCCGTCGCTTATCGTACAGTGTCTTTATTATTAAAGAGACCACCAGGACGTGAAGCGTATCCGGGGGATGTCTTCTATTTGCATTCAAGACTGCTGGAACGTGCTTGTCGTTTGAATGATGAAATGGGCGGAGGATCAATCACTGCCTTGCCAATCATTGAAACACAAGCCGGAGATATCTCAGCCTATATCCCTACAAATGTTATTTCGATTACGGATGGTCAGATTTTCTTGCAGCAAGATCTATTTAATGCCGGCTTCAGACCTGCTATTGATACCGGATTATCCGTATCTCGTGTAGGCTCTGCCGCACAGATCAAAGCAATGAAGCAAGTATCCGGATCATTGAAACTTGAATTAGCACAGTTTGCAGAAATGCAGGCCTTTGCACAGTTTGGATCAGATTTGGACAATGCGACAAAAGCCGTATTAGATCATGGACAAAAAGTACGTGAAGTATTGAAACAGGCACAGTATTCACCACGAAGTGTAGAAACTCAGGTCATTACACTGTTTGCTTTGAAACATGGCTTTACTAAACAAATTCCGGTAAATAAAATTAATTTATTTATGGATGAACTGCTAGAAGAAATTGCTGAAAATCATGATGACTATATTCAAGAGATCAAAGAGGCAAAAGCCATCTCACCTGAATTAGAAGCGAAGCTAAAAGAAACTATCGGAACTTTTGCGGAAAGATTCGTAAAAACCGCCGAAAAAGAAGGATAGCGCCTTATGGCTGGAATGCAGACGATCAAGCGTCGTATTCGCTCGGTCGAATCAACTAAAAAAATCACAAAAGCGATGGAATTAGTTGCCACTTCTAAATTAAGAAAAACAAGAAATCAATTAGATCAATTAAAGCCTTACTATAATACTGTCCGCTCTACTGTGGCAGAAATCCTTGAATCAAGCCAAGGGCAAAGTGACAGCCCTTACTTAATGAAAACCGATGTAGAAACAACCGCTTATATCGTGATTACATCCAGTTTAGGATTATGCGGCGGCTATAATGCTAATGTCATCAAACTGGCATTAGAAGAAATCAAAGCGAATGATTTAGTTTACACAATCGGAACAAAAGGCTATAGCTCATTAAAAAGAAGTTTTCCTTCTGTCAATGAGACTTACATGCATGTGAATCAATCGTTGGATTTTAATGAAATCGTTCGTTTGGTTAATGAGCTGAAGAACTTATACTTAGAAAAGAAAATTGGTCATATTAAAATTATTTATACAGAATTTGTTAATAATCTGCGCTATGTGCCTCATGCGGTAACATTGCTGCCGGTAACTGCGGACAAGTTTGTAAAAAGCAGTCATGCAAATAAAGAGACTTTATTTGAACCCAGTCCGGAAGCCGTATTGGAACAGCTGATCCCGATGTACTTGCAAGCCGTTATCTATGGGTATTTGGTAGAATCCATTACCAGTGAGAATGCTTCAAGAAGAACATCGATGGAAAATGCTAATGATAATGCAGAAGAATTAATCGAAGATCTATTATTAAAATACAATCAAGCAAGACAGACAGCGATCACGAATGAAATTTCAGAAATCGTTGCCGGTGCTAATGCTCAATAAAAGGAGGCGGTATGATGTCTGAAAAAAATATTGGAAAAGTCGTTCGTGCCGTTGGACCCGTTGTCGATGTGCAATTTGAAGCAGATCATTTACCTTTGCTTAATACTGCCATTGAGATCATGAATGGACAAGACCAACTTGTTGTTGAAGTTGCTAGCCATATCGGTGAAGATATTGTTAGATGTATTGCCATGGGTCCGACAGATGGACTCACCAGAGGAATTGATGCCCTTGATACAGGGGCGCCGATCCGAGTACCGGTTGGAGATAAAACATTGGGACGTATGTTTAATGTTTTAGGTCAGCCAATCGATGATCAGGAATTTGACAGGGATGATGTTAAGCTGATGCCGATTCATCGTCAGGCTCCCGACTATTCACAACAAAGAACGGAAACAGAAATCCTTGAAACCGGAATCAAAGTCATCGATTTAATTTGTCCCTTCATCAAAGGGGGAAAGATTGGATTATTCGGTGGTGCCGGAGTTGGTAAGACCGTATTAATCCAGGAGTTCATCAACAATATTGCGACTGAACATGGTGGATTATCTGTGTTCGCAGGTGTTGGAGAACGTTCACGTGAAGGAAACGACCTTTACTATGAAATGAAAGAAAGCGGTGTTTTAAATAAAACAACCCTAGTGTTCGGACAAATGAACGAACCACCGGGATCTCGTTTAAGAGTAGCTTTAACAGGATTAACAATGGCGGAACATTTCCGTGATGAAGAGGGACAGGACGTCTTGCTGTTCATCGATAATATATTCCGTTTTACTCAAGCCGGTTCAGAAGTATCTGCCTTGTTGGGACGTGTTCCTTCACAAGCCGGATATCAGCCTACTTTAGCGACAGAGATGGGACAACTGCAGGAACGTATTACCTCAACTAAAAAGGGATCCATTACTTCTGTACAAGCCGTTTATGTACCAGCCGATGACTTAACGGACCCGGCTCCGGCTACAACATTTGCTCACTTAGACGCTAAAGTTGTATTGGATCGTTCTATTGCGGCATTAGGAATCTACCCAGCAGTAGATCCATTGAACTCATCATCACGTGCGCTGGATCCGCTGGTTGTGGGAAAAGAACACTATGAAGTAGCTCATGGCGTTCAGCAAATCTTACAGCGTTTCCAAGAATTGCAGGATATTATTGCGATCTTAGGAATGGATGAATTAGGTGAAGAAGACAAATTAACCGTTGCTCGTGCACGACGTGTGCGTAACTATCTGTCTCAGCCATTTACTGTAGCAAGCCAGTTTACCGGAATGGATGGTAAATATGTGCATGTAGACGATACTATTAAAGGCTTCAAAGAAATCTTGGAAGGTAAGTGGGATCATTTACCTGAACAGGCTTTCCATAACGTTGGATCAATCGAAGAAGCTGTCGCTAAAGCTGAAACATTAGAATAGAGGTGCAATGATGAGTACCTTTCATTTAAAAATCGTAACTCCTAGTGGTGTTTACGCAGAAAAAGATGTGAATATTTTAAATATTCGAACAACCGGAGGACAAATGGGGATCTTAGCCCATCATTTGCCTTTAGCCAGTGCGATTGAAATTTCGGAAATGAACTTTGTAGAAAACAATCAGAGAACTTTTTATGCAATCGGCGGTGGTTTTGTATATGTCGGAAATGATGAAACAACGATTATTGCCAACTCGATTGAAAGTCAAGAAGAAATCAACTTGGCACGTGCTACGCAGGCAAAGGCACGTGCGGAAAAGCGTCTGCAAAGCAAAGACGGTGATGTTATGCGTGCAGAGATTGCTTTAAGAAAGGCTTTGAACCGTATTCACGTCAAAAACTTATAAAACTAAAGAAAGGAGGAATAATGATGGTATACTCAATCATAAAATTAGTGACGTATATAGGAAGTGTTATGGTAAGTTTCTATGCTTTAAGCTGTATAGACTTTGCTCGTTTTCTAAAAAAGAATAAAGCAAGAGAGTTCAATACCCTTTTTATATTGATGTGCTTTGCTTTAGCTTATTTAGTCGCTTCATTTATACTCGAATTTATGACAATAAGAATCGGGTGATGATTTGAAAAAGATATTTATGAGATTAGGAGCTTTAGCTCTGTTATTTGCTTGGATTAATTATTCTTTATATTTAAAACCGGATAAATCTCACGCAAAAGAACCGGATATTCAGCAGTTAAACGATACAAATGATAAAACTACACTTCCCAGTGAATATCAGGTCGAGGTAACTCAAAAAGACGGAAGTGTTCAATATTTAGCGTTAGATGATTATCTAGTTGGTGTAGTCGCCGGAGAGATGCCTTTATCATTTGAAGATGAAGCTTTAAAAGCACAAACAGTTGCCAGCCGCACCTTTGCTTTTTCAAGAGGCTTAAAGGTAGACACAACGACTAACACACAAGTCTATTTAACTGTTGAGCAGATGAAGAATAACTGGAAAGATGAATTTGATCAAAAATATGAACGATTGAAAAATATTGTAAGTTCTACACATAATGTAGTAATGAAATATAATAATAATTATATCTCTGCCTTGTTTTTTTCAAGTTCAAACGGAAAAACAGAAAATAGTGAAGATTATTTTGCTTCCAGTAGTGTTCCTTACTTACGTTCTGTAGACAGTACTTGGGAATTATCAATCTGCCCCAACATAGAACGTACCAGTAATTTTACACCTGAACAAATGAAAGCTGCTTTTAATCAGGATATCGAAGACATTCATATCGTCTCTCATTATGACAGCGGACGTGTAAAAGAAGTCAGTGTAAATAATCAAATTTACAGCGGCAGGGAAGTAAGGGAATTACTGAATTTAGCGTCAACGGATTTTAAAATTAACTATGATGGCAGTCAGTATATATTTGATACTGTTGGATTCGGTCATGGCGTAGGAATGAGTCAGTACGGTGCTAATGGAATGGCAATGAATGGCTATAGCTATGAAGAAATTCTAGCATACTATTACCAAAACGTGGAAATTTGTAAATTATAGAATAAATTTATTCATAATGGAAATACTGTTTATGAGGTGAAATTATGAATAAAAAAACATATAAAATTGGTTTATTGTTTTGTTTATCTGTCTTTGTTTTCTTAACGGGATTGGTGGTATATGAAAAGTTTAATGAAAATAACCAGGATATCCCCGTTGTTTCCATGAATCCTACACCAACGGAAACAGAAACAAAAACAGAGGAAAAAATCGCTAAACCATATGCAGGTGAAGTACAAGTAGCAAGAAGTTTCTATGACCAAAGCGACGATGCTGAAAAACAAGGAAAATCTTTAGTGCTATTTGAAGGAGTGTATCGTCCTAATCAAGGTGCCGATTTTACAAGCAATAATAAAGCATTTGAAGTATTAGCTAGTTTAAGTGGCACCGTAACAAGCAAAAAAGAAGATCCAATCTTTGGATTATGTGTATCCATTGAAAGTGATAATGGTGTAACAATCACTTATCAAAGTATGTCTGAGGTCTCTGTAGAACTTAACGCCAAAGTTAAACAAGGTGATGTGTTGGGAAAAACCGGAGAAAACCTTTATGAAGCAGATCTTGGTAATCATTTACACATGATCGTTGAAAAGAATGGTAATGTTTTAAACCCAGAAAAATGCTTTGATAAGACAACAAAAGAATTATAGATGATTGAAGAGTTAGAATTTGTTTCTAACTTTTTTTATTTTCTTATTCATGAATATAAATTTAGTCCTTATCTATACTAATAGTGGCAGGCAATTCGAAAAGAAACAAAAAAATAATAAAAAGTTTATGAGTTTTTATTATTCTTATTGCTAGATTATTAGATATAGTATATGATATAATACTGTAGAAATAGGTTCATAGGAGGAAAAAATCATGGGATTTTCAAAAGAAATTGGTATCGATTTAGGTACTGCAAATATATTAATCTATGTTAAAGGCGAAGGAATCGTCGTTAATGAACCTTCAGTTGTAGCCATGGATGCTGAAACACATAAAGCATTGGCAGTTGGAGCTGAAGCAAAAGAAATGTTAGGGAAAACACCAGGTCGTGTACAAGCCATTCGTCCTTTAAAAGACGGTGTTATTGCAGACTTCCAGGTGACTGAAATCCTTATTACACATTTTATCAATAAATTAAATTTGAAGGGTGTTTTTTCAAGACCAACAATCTTGATTTGCTGTCCTTCTAATATTACTTCTATTGAAAAAAGTGCGATTAAAGATGTAGCTGAACGCTGTGGTGCTAAACGTGTATTTATTGAAGAAGAACCTAAAGTAGCTGCTATCGGAGCAGGTTTGGATATTTCAAGACCGGCTGGACATATGGTCATTGATATTGGTGGGGGAACAACTGATGTTGCTGTCTTATCTTTAGGCGATATCGTAACAAGTACATCATTAAAAATTGCGGGTGACCGTATGGATGAAGAAATTATTCATTACTTAAAAGATAAATATAAATTATTGATCGGTGATCGTACTGCCGAACAAATTAAAATTGAAATCGGAACAGCTGTAAGAGGCGGAAGAGAAGATAAAGTCATGGAAGTTAGAGGACGTGACTTAGTCACCGGACTTCCTCATACTGTAGAAATCAGCGCAGATGAAACTGAACTGGCATTAAGAGAAAACTGTAATACAATCGTTGCAGCTGCAAAATCAGTATTAGAAAAAACACCGCCTGAATTAGCAGCGGATATTGTAAGCCGTGGTATTTTCTTAACTGGTGGTGGAGCATTGCTTCATGGACTGGATGCTTTATTAGAAAAAGAATTAAACGTACCGGTATTCGTAGCAGATAATGCTTTGGATTGTGTTGCTGAAGGATGCGGCGTTATGTTAAATAATTTACATTACGTAAAATAAGCTGTAGGGGGATGCTTCCCTCTTTTTTTATTTTCGATTATTTCACATTGTTCACTAAGAAATATATGGTATAATGACATACAGTAGGAGGCATGAGAATGAAAATTGAAATCATATTATCATTTATAGTAGCAATGATCCTCAGTGCACTCCTCGTTCCTATTGTAAAGATTGTAGGAGACAAGCTCAATATCATTGCTTTGCAAAATGAAAGAACCATACATAATGGCCGAATCGTGAGAATTGGCGGTTATGCCATATATATCAGTTTTATCATTTGTGCTTATATATTCTTGAAAACAGATGTGCAGATCAATTCGATCCTATTTTCAAGTTTTCTTGTCTTTATGATTGGACTGTATGATGATATTCATGATGTCAGTCCCAAAGTTAAATTACTTGTAGAAATAATTGCTGCTTCCATTATTATTTTTTATGGAAAGATCATGCTGAGAGGGATTACGATTCCTTATCTTCCGGGTGATATTTGTGAATGGATTTCTATTGGGATTACCTATTTATGGATTATTGGTATTACGAATGCGATCAATTTGATCGATGGATTGGACGGACTATCCTCTGGGATTTCAATAATCGTCCTTGTAACTTTATCGCTTACCAGTTTACATTTCGGGAGAACCGATATTGCTGCGCTTTCACTATTGCTGGCGGGAGCAACAGTTGGTTTTCTCTTCTATAATTTCAATCCGGCCTCTATCTTTATGGGAGATAACGGAGCCTTGTTTTTAGGGTTTATGATTTCTGTTATTTCATTGTTAGGTTTTGGATATAAAAGTTCGGCTTTCTTTACGTTAGGTGCACCGATTATTGTTTTAGCCGTTCCAATTATGGATACGATCATGGCGATTCTAAGACGTAAACTAAGGAAGAAAAAATTCTCTGATGCAGATCGTGAACATTTGCATCATCAATTAATGTTTAACTTAAACCTAGGACAAAAAAAGAGTGTTTTAATATTATACGGAGCGACTGTTTTATTCTCACTTTCATCTTATATTTATCTGTTTGACAAAAAAGCAGCGATTGCTTTATTCGTTTTGTTAGTTATCGCATTTGAGTTATTTGTTGAGTATACGCAGATGATCAGCCGTCGTTATCGACCATTGTTAACGATTATCAATCTCTTTGTCCATAGTGATAAGTTACCGATCTTAAGTGAGCCGGAACCCGATGTTCATACTTTAAAGGAACTATCTACACAAATCAATAAAGAAAATAAGCAGCAGATCGATTATTATCGTCGGCGTGCCAGAGCATATGAAAGGACTAAACGAATCATGAAAAAAGATAGCAAGTCAAAATTAAAATTGCAGATACTTATTGTTTCCATTTTAAGTGTATGTGTTGTATTTGGAGTAGTGGCGGTGATGTATCTTAAAAATCAAGGAGAAAGCAATCAGCCTCCTGTTGTGCAGCCAGTGGATGATGGCTTAAATTATACATTGTCAACCAATGCAACAGATAAAATGAAAGAAATCTTTGAACAGCTGGAAGCAGCTAATCAATCAGGAGATCAGGAAAAAGAAATGACTTATGCAGCTGCTTATTTTGCGACTGATTTCTTTACATGGTCAAATAAAACGAAACGTGAAGATATTGGCGGCTTAAATTATGTTTGGCCGGATTCGCGTCAGGATTTTGCCTCATTTGCTTTGCGTGACTATTATGCAAATTTCACAGATTATGCCAATAAATATGGAATCAGCTTACTTCCGGAAGTAGAAAACTATGTAATCAATGGTGTTTCAGAATCAGAATTCCGCTTAGAAAGTGAAGAGGATAAAGATAAGCCATGCTTTGATATCAGCATTGATATTACTTATAAGCAAGTGAGCGGAGGCATGCCAACCTCTTCCTTAAAGAGTTCAATGGTGATTACTGTCGTAAAAGATACAGAATTGTATTATGTTGTCGGGATCGACTATAAAGAAGCTTAATCGCTTCTTTTTTTGCCCTTTAAATGGTTGAAATTTAAAAATAGATATGGTATTATGACAATGCTAGTAAATCAGAAAATTCACATGAGTTTTAATTAGTATTTAGGAGGATCGATCATGTTAGATATATTAATGGTAGTCGTATGTATTGCAATTATTGTATTATCTCTATTGCAAAGCGGTAAATCTGAAGGAATCGTCAGCGCTTTGACCGGACAAAGTTCGGCATTATTCGCACAAACTAAAGAAAGAGGATCAGAGTTAGTTTTAACACGATTAACAGTTGGATTCGGTATTGCTTTCTTTGTGTTGGCAGTATTAATCCAAATGGGGTAAACAATAGGACAATGCAGTCCTATTTTTTTTTGAAGGAGGGATGTTATGGAAAAGCAAATATTAGAATGGTTAGCAGCCGATGATTATTTAGGAATGGATGTAGATGAATTAGCTACAGCATTGGGATTTGATACAACCGATAAATTTAAAGAGCTGGTAAAATGCTTGGTAAAGCTGGAGGATGAAAAAGCTATTGTCAGAGGAATTGGTGATCGCTACTTTTTACCTGATCGTACAGGCATTGTGATTGGAACAGTTCAATTAAATCCGCGTGGATTTGGATTTATTCGAGTGGGAGATGATCTCGATGATGTCTATGTGGGGGAGAAGAACCTGCATGGGGCTTTAAATAATGATAAGGTTAAGGTCAAGATTGATGGAAAACAAAGTGGTTCTTCTTTAGAAGGAGAAGTCATTGAAATAATTGAAAGAGGTCAAAAACAGGTTGTTGGATTAGTGAAGCAGATTCAGGGGAAATTTTATGTATCTGTCGATGACAATAAATTTGGTTCATTAGTCCTGCTTAGCGGAAACCGCAAAGGAGCAATGGAAGGACACAAGGTTGTCGCAAAAATCACAAGTTTTGAACAGCCGATTATGGGGGAAGTCGTACAGATTTTAGGGCATCGCAATGATCCCGGAGTCGATATTTTATCTGTTGTTGCACGCTATGATTTAGCGACTGAATTTAATGAGGATGTAATGGCAGAATTAGAAAGTATTCCGGATGTCGTGGCGGCAGAAGATAAAGAAAACCGCGTCGATCTGCGTGATGAATTAATTGTGACTATCGATGGTGATGATGCGAAAGACTTAGACGATGCCATCAGCTTGAAACGATTGAAAAACGGAAACTATCAATTAGGGGTTCATATTGCGGATGTCTCTCATTACGTAAAAGAAGGAAGTCAGATTGATAAAGAAGCTATCAGCAGAGGAACTTCGGTTTATTTAGTTGACCGTGTTATCCCTATGCTTCCACACAAGCTTTCTAACGGAATCTGTTCGTTAAATCCGCATGTTGATCGATTGACGATATCTTGTATCATGGAAATCAATTCATCAGGGGATGTGGTTGACCATCAGATCTTGCCAACGATGATTCATTCTACAGAAAGAATGACTTATAATAATGTCAATAAAATATTAGACGGAGATAAAGCAACAACGAAACGTTATGAAGATATTCATAAATTATTCTTCCAAATGGAGAAATTGGCGATTATCTTAAGAAGTAAACGTAGTAAAAAAGGGGCTATTGACTTTGACGTGGATGAGGCAAAAGTTATTGTTGATAAAAAAGGTAAACCAACAGATGTAGTATTAAGAACCCGAGGAATCAGTGAACGAATTATTGAGGAGTTTATGCTGGTTGCCAATGAAACTGTGGCAGAACATTTTTTCTGGCTGCAAGTACCTTTTATTTATCGTGTTCATGAACATCCTAAGAAAAAGAAATTATTGAATTTTGCTACGATTGCCAGCGTTTTAGGTTATAAGATTAAAGGCTCTTTGGATCATGTTTATCCAAGAGAATTAAGCTCACTGATTGAATCGGCAAAAGGCAAACCAGAGCATAGTGTTATTTCAACCTTGCTGTTAAGATGTATGCAGAAAGCACGCTATGATGCTCAATGTTTAGGGCATTATGGACTAGCTGACGAATATTACACACATTTTACTTCGCCAATTCGACGTTATCCGGATTTATTAGTACACCGTCTTATCAGAAATTATGTATTTGAGCAAAAATTAGATGGTCAGACAATTCAGCACTTTAGTGAAGTTGTACCGCAGTTGGCGGAAAGTTCATCAAACTGCGAAATTGATGCGGTAAACTGCGAACGTGATGTAATGGATATGAAAATGGCAGAATATATGCAAAGCCGCATCGGTCAGGAATATGATGGAATTGTATCTTCGGTGACTGCTTTTGGATTGTTTGTAGAACTGCCTAATACCATTGATGGCTTGGTGCATATTTCTACTTTGAAGGATGATTATTATCATTATGACGCTCAATATTTACAACTAGTAGGAGAAAGAACTGGGAATACTTATCGTATGTCAGACCGAGTACGTATTAAAGTCATCAGTGCCTCTAAACTGGATGGTCAGATTGATTTTGAAATTATTGACAGCAAGAAGAAAAAACGTAAACCTAAAGAAGAGCCTGTACATCGCAGAAAAGGTGATAAAAAAAGAACACCTACTTCACGAAATTTATTTTCTCGTTCAAAGCGACCAGCTAATAAAAGTCGAAGCAGGAGGGGATCAAAATGAAAATCTTAGCCCAAAATAAAAAAGCTTATCATGATTATTTCATTGAAGATACTTTTGAAGCGGGCATCGTTTTACAAGGAACGGAAATCAAATCTGTTCGCAAAGGAAGTGCTAATTTAAAGGATAGTTTTATTCGTATCAAGAATGATGAGGCCTTCTTAGAAAATATGCATATTGCTCCTTATGAACAGGGAAATATCTTTAACCATGAGCCACTGCGTACTAGAAAACTTTTATTGCATAAAAAAGAAATTCTTAAATTGGCAAAAGAGGTCAAAGAGGGTGGGTATACGATTGTTCCCACTAAGCTTTATTTTGATAAGGGAAGTAAAGTGAAAGTGGAGATTGCTTTGGCAAAAGGAAAGAAATTATTTGATAAACGTCAGTCGCTAAAGGAAAAAGATGCGAAAAGGGACATTGAAAAAGCTTTAAAGAACATTTATTGATTTCATTTCAATGAATGTGCTATAATTCATATGCGGTTATCCGCATATCTGGGGTCGTCTTGGATTCGACAGGGACAAGTCTGACTTTAGCTGCAGTCGGAGGCACACGTTACGTGCACAAACAAATAACTGGAAACAGAACAAATTATTCATTTGCCTAATTAAGTCGACATAGACTTTGGCATGCTACTGTTGGATTTACTCATAATTCATCAGCTAGTATCATAACTTATGAGTTAAGAAAAAGGATTGCCTAGCTCCTTTTTACGAAAACCAATAGGCTCGCTAAGTGAAAGATTGCTTATTGATCGTAGCTTAGTTAAACTCATTCAATAAGATAAACTGTAGACGCTTTAGAGGGACTGTTTTTGGACGGGGGTTCGATTCCCCCCGGCTCCACCTGAGTCATTAAGATATTAATGGTTGAGGTGAAGGCGAAAGGAAAAATGAAAGGATTAATTTATAATCCTTTTTTTGTATATAAGAAAGGAGCAAAATAAAATGTTGAAAAATAAACTTGGCATAAATAATTCAGCAGAGCTTGCACGCAAGGAAGAACAGATTAGCAAGGCAAAAGCGTTGGATCTATTTGAAAATGAATTACTTGATACTTTTGAAGTTGGTACTTTTAAAGGCTTGGCACAAATACACGATTATTTATTTAGTGACATTTATGATTTTGCTGGAAAAATGAGGGATGTAAATATTGCTAAAGGGGGATTTCGTTTTGCTCCTTTTATGTATTTAGGAGCAGCTTTAAAAAATATCGATGAAATGCCACAATCTAATTTTGATGAGATTATTGAAAAATATGTAGAAATGAATATAGCTCATCCATTTCGTGAAGGTAATGGGCGTAGTACAAGAATTTGGTTAGATTGTATTTTAAAAAAAGAATTAAAATGTGTTATTGATTGGAATGAGGTTGATAAAGAGGACTACTTATTGGCTATGGAGAGAAGTCCGATTAAAGATGTAGAAATTAAGGTTTTATTGAAGAGCGCATTAACAGGTAAAATTGATGATCGAGAAGTATATATGTTGGGAATTGATGCGAGTTATTATTATGAGGGATATTATATTTATAAGACAGAGAATTTAAAAAGATAGAGTATGCTTTTTATTATGATAAAAGGATAATTTTAGTATCTTTTCAAATATTGAACTTAGCTTGGCACCTGTCTATTTGTCATATTGAGTCAAACAGGTTGATCTGTTTTTAATTTCAATTGTTGATATAAAGTTTCTATGATAATATAAAAATAGGATATATCTAAATATTAGAAAATACAAAAAAGATTTACAATGTACTTAGTTATAATTTAGGGGATGGCTCAATGTATGAATTAAATTATTTTAATGATAGAAATAAAGCACAGTTAGATATTGCGCTTGGTCTGTTCATGAATAAAAAAAGAATAAAGAAATTAAAAAAGCTTCCAAAAGCTTCTACGAATTTTAAAACTCTCTTGCTTCAAGCCTTTTTATTTTTTATAATAGCTTTTATTTATTACTTATTACAAAAATCCGATGTAAATATCTTTCTGACAGTTATGCAAACAATTTGTATAATTCTAGGAGTAATATGGCTATTTTTAGCCTGTGTTAATTATTACATAATGTATACTTCTTTTAAACAAATTAAGAATGCCGATGATCTAGTGAGTTTAATAATAGATGAAGAATACATCATGGATAATAATAAAAAATATTACTGGAATAGTTTGTATTGTTGTGCTATTTTAAATGACATTATTGTATTAATTTTTAAAAAGGATGCTCTTTATATACCATATAATGAGGAACATTTAAGGATATTAAGAAAAGTAATTGATGATGAAAGTTATTTTTACAGTATGAAAAATAAGTAAGCTCTTCTATTGTCTATATAAAGTGACTTATTTTAATTTTATTGATAGAGTAAAAAAGGGAAGAGTTTCTAATATTTTACTTAGGCTTCTTATGCAGAATTAGAGCCTGGTATAATCGGATCCGTTATATGGAAATGGTCTTTGTGAGTTATCAAAGATAGTTAACACATTTAAACTAATGTATGAATGTCAAAGACTTTACTATAAAACAGTCTTTTTATTAGAATTAAATGAATAGAATGTGTGTCCTGTTGTCTTGATACAGAAAGTGAAATTCAGGTATATCCGATATAACATGAAAGGATAGATAAGTATGCTCAATTTACTCAATATAAATGTAGGATTAAGTATAGTTATTACAGTTTTACTATTTGTTATTTTATGTTTTATTATGAAGTTGGCAGTCAAAGCAGGAGTAAAAGAAGCCTATCAAGAGATAAAAGACGATGGCAGTTTAAAATAGAAAAATAAAGAAGTAAGTAAAAATCTATATAACATTAAACATATTTCTATTATATTAATATTTATATTTAAAATGTTTTTTGATTGTATTTATTATATATGTTAGTCTATAAAGTTATCCAATCTAGTAAGAAACAATATAACGGCGTTTATCATTCTTGTATATGATGTGAAAAATAATAAAAAGAGGACTAAAAAATGGAAATAACAAAAGAAATTTTAGAAAGTATTTTAGATGCCTATATTTATGAAATAGTTTTTGTCGATCGGGAACATATTGTTCGCTATATAAATAAAAAAGCTAAGCAAAGATATGGGGATCGCGTTCAAATAGGAAATAGTCTTTTTAATTGTCATAATCAAAATTCGAAGATCAAGATTGAAGAATTTTTAAGGCGTGCAGATGCTGGTGAAGAGGAAATGTTTGAACTTCTTAATGGTAAAACAGGTGAAAGAGAATTCTTTGTACCAGTAAGAGATATAGATGGTAAGGTGATTGGTTATTTTGAAAGACATGAAATGCCATGGAATCAAGATGAACCGGAAGTGCCTGTATTTGAATATTGGAAACATCGGCAATAAGGGAATATAATAAATTTAAATGATATAAAATTAAAGAGGAAAAGAACAATGGGGATTAAGAATTATTTAATTGAAGGAGTATCTTGTACAGGGAAAACAACAGTTTGTGATGAACTGATAAAACGTGGCTATCAAGCAATTCATGGAGATCGTGAATTAGCCTATCAGGGGGACCTTGAAACCGGCTTGCCAACAGCTGGTCTGACACATGAACATCATATTTGGAACATTCAGAAAGTAAAATGTTTAGTCGCCAATCATGATGAGAAGATCACCTTCTTTTGTGGAGGGTCTCGTAATTTTTCAAAGTTTATTGATTTATTTGATGAGGTATTTATCCTTGATATTGATCTTGAAACCTTGAAACATCGATTAGACCAGCGTCCTAAAGACGAATGGGGATCAAAACCGTCAGAAAGACAACTAGTGATAAAACTGCATCAAACAAGAGAGGATTTACCTGAAAAGGCAATTATCATTGATGCCACTCAACCGATTGAGAAAGTAGTGGACGAAATTATTCGTCAAATTAAAATATAACCGAATATGATGTAATAAAGTTATGATTGTATCTTGATACTGTGATATGTAGACTCAAGATACTTTTATTTTAAAAAGAAAAGACTATCCAATTGGATAATCTTATCTTAAAAACCAGAGTAACTCGATATCTTTATAATACCATAGGTTTTGCATTCTATGTACAAAATTCGGTTGCCAGTGTCCCCTTTAATATCTTTGGTAGGCTTTAAATAAGTATTACGTGTTCCATAATATGTAGGACTTGGATCAAAGCCCGTCGTATAGGCATCAATTAACGCAATCGATAGTCTGATTGAACCTGTAGTAGAAAAGAATGAATAGCTAAAAATTACTAATAATGCAATAAGGGGAATAATAAATCCTTTCCTTTTCTTTTTAAGAATAGTATAAAGCATCCAACCCATTCCAATGATAGAAATAATACATAGGCACCAAGCTAAAGTAAGTTCCATTTTTCTGCCTCATATCTTTACTATTATTATAACACTATTTAAAGTCATAGCAAACTTGCTAAGCTAGTGTATGAAAAATGCAAAAGGAGATAAGATTGTAAATAAGGAAAATCTATAGTAAAATTAAATAAAGAAGATACATTGAATAATGAATGAGGAGGGAAGTACTATGAACTATTGTGAAAAATGCTATCATCTAAACGATCAGGAAGAATGCAGCTGCTGCGGTAATAAAAAATTAAGAGAAATTACGGATAAAGATGTAGTTTTTCTTATAGAAAAACAAACAATTTGGGCAGAGATGCTGAAAGAAAAGCTTGATCATGCAGAGATACCTTTTGAATGTGTTGAAGGTATGGGAGCTGCAATGGCAATAAAAACAGGGCCATATCTGGAGAATTACCAGTTCTACGTACCTTACGCTTATTATTCAAAAGCAAAAATTATTATTGATGAAATGTTTTCACAGGATCAAACTGCTGATTAATAATAAATATTTTTTAAAATAAAGGAGAAAAAATGATTGTTCTTAGAGAAATGATGAATAACGATATACCGCTCTTTAAAAAATGGCTCTATTTGCCGCATGTTGCCAAGTGGTACCATGAGCCACTAGATTGGATTGAAGAGATTGAAAAACAAGACAATGAATTTTTTCCTGGTTTTATCACTTTATTGTGGAAGATAATGGAAAACCAATTGGCTTTTGTCAATATTATGCTTGTCAGGACAGTGATGAATCTTTGGGTGGGTATACAAAACTAAAAGGAACGTATAGCGTCGATTACCTGATTGGAGAATTAGACTATCTTAAAAAAGGATATAGAAAACAAATCCTTGAAAGTCTCATTTATATGATTATGACTCATGATGATGCCAAGAGAATCGTCGTGGAGCCGGAACCGGAAAATAAGGCTTCTTGTAGGTTACTAATATCACGCGGATTTGACTTCGATCAAGCCACAGGAATCTATGTAAGAGAACTATAAAAATGCTTAGTTTAAGCTAAGCGAAAGGAGCAGCTGCTAATGAATGCCTTTTTATTGATGATCCCATTCTTTTTTATACGTTTTGGTTTAATGCAGATGGTCAATAAAGAGGCATTGTCACGTGCAGCCTTTTTTTCGCCATTACAAGGAAATGAAAAAATTGCTTACCTTGTTTATCAGTTATCTAATATCCTTATCATTCTTTATCCGCTTTTCTTAAAGATTCAATTGGATCACTATACATTTTTATTTGGTTTCCCCCTCTATATTTTAGGCACCGTTATTCTTGCTTTATCCATTACTGCTTTTGCTAAACCGGATCCTAATGGGCTAAATAGAAAAGGTATCTATCGCTATTCTCGCAATCCCATGTATGTTGCTTATTTCCTATGTTTTTTAGGGATTACGGTCAGCACACAATCAATTTTGTTGCTGTTAGCGGTATTCACTTTTCAGATTTCGGCTCACTGGATTATTCTTTCCGAAGAAAGATGGTGTCTTATTAAATTCAAAGAGGATTATGTGGATTATATGCGACATGTCAGACGTTATTTTTAAATACTTTAATATGCAATTCTATATACGATAATGCGATTTATATTTAACTACTGAATTTATTTTAGTAGTTTTTTATATGTAATTTAAAAAAATCGGATAAACTCTGCCCATGCTTTTAATGTAAGATACACATATTCTGTATGGGTATTTTATTATATTAAACTCTACTGATATAATAGATCTTGTGGCATATTATAAGTTCGTATCTGTAAGATGTTTAAAATAAGAATCAGGAGAGAAAAAATAAATAAATCATAATTTGAAATTAAAAATTGCATTACTGTCTTGCTGTTTTGCCACAGCGTCCATAAATGCAATTGCGGGAAATATCCCGGAAATGGTAAAGACATTTTCTTCAACACCGCTTTATATCATTGAGTTAATCACAACGATTCCGTCATTGTTTCAAATGCTGGCAATTATGTTCGGTCGGTTTATCGCTAAGAACATAGACTATAAAAATAATATCCCTTTAGGAATCGTCTTATTCGGTACTGGGGGTGTTTTCCCTATTTTCATTCAGGAAATCATTCTTATCTTGCTATCCAGAGCTGTTTTTGGGATCGGTGTAGGTTTAATTTCTTCCTCACTGTTTACCTTAATTATTTCATTCTTTGATGGGGAAACAAGAAGCACTATGATCGGAATGCAGGGAAGCATAGGGGGCTTAGGAAGTTTGGTTGCTACCTTTATTTTCGGTCAGCTTCTGATATGTGGTTGGAGCTACTCGTTTATCACTTATTTTGTCAGTTTTATTCTATGTTTTATGTGCAGTGGCATTTGTATCTTTATTCAAGAGAAAAACCATTCTGTCTATGTTCATTTTGGTGAGAATGCATCCAGTGTAGTTTTTGTGTTTCAAAGTTTAGGTGCATTCTTAGCCCCATATCTTGGTAATATGTTTAGTTATGTGACAACGGGTTTAAATAGTCAGTTCATTATGCGCGGAGTTATCTTTGGAGTACTGGCATTAATAGCTTTCTTTATTAAAAGACCGATTCAAGATTAAGATTCAATGTAATATTGGATCTTTTTCATTTGAATATACTTAGAGAATCTTAGCTAAGGAATATCTCTTATATAAATAGAATATATAACAGTAGAAGATATAAACTTAGGAGGGCCTATGTGCACAGCAATCAATGTTAAAACGCAGTTTGGCAGTATTTTCTTAGGACGTACAATGGATTTTTCTTATCCTTTAGATCCGCAGCTTTATGTTGTACCTAAAGGTTATGAATGGAATAATCAGCTAAATACGCATACGATCAAGGCGAATTATACTTTTATGGGCATTGGTCAGGATATTTCTCCGATAACTTTTGCGGATGGAGTCAATGAAATGGGTTTTGCAATCGCTGTTTTATATTTTCCCGGCTATGCAGTTTATGATCCGATTGACATGCAGGATCGTCGAACCTTATCTGTTACTGCACTTGAAATGACCAAGTTTTTATTGAGTACCTGTGCGAATGTTGACCAAGCAGCTAAGTTATTGAAAACAATTCGAATTGTTGGAATAGAGGATCCGGTAACTCAATCGATTGCTCCGCTTCACTGGATCATGGCAGATAAAGAGGGAGCCTGTTGTGTCATTGAAAAAACAGAAAAAGGCTTACAGGTAATGAATAATCCTATCGGGGTACTATCAAACAGTCCTGACTTTTTATGGCATATGACAAATTTAAGAAATTATATGAATGTAACCCCGACACAGATGGAAGCGATAAAGTGGAACTCATTTAGTTTAACACCATTTGGTCAAGGTGCGGGTACCTTCGGTTTACCTGGAGACTATACGCCGCCATCCCGCTTTGTCAGAGCTGCCTTTTTAAAAAGCCATACCATTTACCCAAATAATCAAAGTGAAGCAGTGGCAGCCTGTTTTCATGTAATGGAAAGTGTAAGTATTCCTAAAGGCATAGTCATAACTAAACGAAAAACCAGTGATTATACTCAATATACAGCGTTTATCGATCTAGTAACTTCACGATACTTTTTTAAAACTTATGACAACAGTGAGATTATAGCGGTTCAATTACCACTTTATTCCCAAAATAAAGATCAAATTATTTCTTTAGGTAAACTGATCCATCCAATAACGTTTAAGCATTGAACTTAGGAACTTGGAACCATGAAGGTGAAGAGTTCTTTTTTATTGCACATAAAATAAATAAAGGGTAGAATATAAAATAAAAAGAAGGAGGGCTTTTATGGAAAGCAATACATCAGAAGGATTAATGGAAGCGGAAAAGGTAATTTCTGCTACGATTAAAAACTGTGAAAAAATGCAGCCAAAATTTATAAAAGGAAGTTCACAGCATACTTTACTGGAAAACAGAATAAAAGCGTTGTATATCTCAAAAGCCTTAATCAGACAAGCAGACCTTTCTGTTTATACCATAGAAGAACTTCATCAGGCATTGCCGCCCATCCTCTCTATTATTCATAAATGTGAAAAAGGGCAGTCCAAGTTTGAAAAGGGAACCCCCTATTACCAGCGTTTTACCCCTTTGATCAATGCTATGTCCCAATCGTTGATTCTGCTTAAAGAAGAAATTGATAAAAGAAATTAATTATTTAAGGTTAATCTTTTTATAGTTGTATAAAAACTGATATACTAAGAACAGGAGGTGGGGATATGGCAATTAATATAAAAGCCCTCTTGGCAAATGGCTTGCTGGAACTTTGTGAAGAGATACCGCTGGATACGATTACTATCAAACAATTACTGAATAAAACTGAAGTTAGTCGACAGACTTTTTATAATCATTTCAAGGATAAAAATGACTTGATTCAATATATTTATTTAGAAAAGATTATACCTCGCTACAACGATGCCAATACTGAAATTGATTTTTATGAGTCTCTTTTGGATACCTTTAAAAGAATGAAAGAATATCATGTTTTTATGAAACAAGCTTGTTTGATGGAGGATCAAAATTGTTTAAGAGACTATATTTTTGATCACTGCAAACAATTTGATTTAGAGTGGCATCAGCATCTTTATGGAGAAAAGCCAATGCCTGAGGCTCTTCGTTTCGCAACTGAGTACCATGCGA
Source organism: Beduini sp. (assembly GCF_047239305.1). Classification (NCBI taxonomy): domain Bacteria; kingdom Bacillati; phylum Bacillota; class Erysipelotrichia; order Erysipelotrichales; family Erysipelotrichaceae; genus Beduini; species Beduini sp. The sequence goes on along the minus strand of NZ_JBKTEM010000009.1, from coordinate 37,353 downwards.
CGGCTTCCAGCAGTATGACACTTTCTTGGATATTATCGGATATGCCTGCCAGTTGTGAAGAGATGGCATTACTGATTACAAAAATGCGCGGAATTGGAATGGAAAAACTGTTTGCCGATGCGAACACAGGGTATAATCCTTATCAAAAAAAATGAATAGGTTGACAATTTAAGTAAAATGTCAATTTATGGACAACATAAAAATAATTGTAAATTGCTCTCTCTTTCTTTATACATTAAAATGGAATTGTATAGAAAAGGAGGGCTTTTATTTATGGAAATAAAGAGAAGTATACATGGACAGGCAATGCCTGAAAAAGTAATAAAAATAAATGAAGATGCTTTTTTACCAACCCGTCAAACTGAAATTCGCTGGCTTGGCAATGCCGGTATTATGATCAACAGTCACGGAACAACTTTGATGATCGACCCCTTACTGGAAGGATTTGATATGCCGCTGCTTTTTGAAATGCCGATCTTGCCGCAGACAGTTCCTCATTTAGATGCCGTACTGATTACCCATATTGATAATGATCATTTCAGCAGACCGACATGCTCGGATTTAAAACCAGTTTGTGAAGCCTACCATGCCCCTTATTATGTGGCAGAAGTGATGAGAGAGGAGAGCATTAACGGAACCGGACACGCCATTCATGATACGTTTAAGGTCAATAATATTACAGCAACATTAACCCCTGCCAAACATAACTGGCAAAATGGCTCAACGAAGTATCATTATAGAGAATGGAAAGAAGAAGATTACTGTGGTTATTGGCTGGATACAATAGATGGAACGATCTGGCTTCCGGGAGATTCCCAACTTATGGAAGAACATTTACAAATGCCTTCTCCTGATGTCATATTGTTTGATTTTAGTGATAATGACTGGCATATCACATTCGATGGGGCTGTCTTATTGGCTAATACTTATCCAAACGCGGATTTGATCTGTATTCATTGGGGAAGTGTTGATGCCCCTGATATGTCACCCTTTAATGGGAACCCCGAGCTATTGAACAGTAAAGTAATTCATCCGGAGCGTATTCGAGTTTTAGCACCGGGAGAACCCTTTACTTTAACTAAGAAACAGGTGAAAGCATGAAAAAGACACTTTATTTAATGCGGCATGGAGAAACCATGTTTAATATCCAGCATCGCATTCAAGGCTGGTGTGATTCTCCCCTGACAAAAAACGGTATTCAGCAGGCAAAGAAAGCAGGGCAGTATTTTAAAAATCAAAACATTATCTTTGATCATGCTTACTGTTCAACTAGTGAGCGATGCAGTGACACTATAGAGTATATAACCGATATGCCTTATACCCGACTGAAAGGATTAAAAGAGATGTTTTATGGCGAACTGGAAGGAGAAAGTGAACGTCTAAACTGTCAGACACCTAAGGAATGCGAAACCTATTATTTGCAGTTTGGCGGGGAGTCTTCAAATACAGTGAGAGATCGAATGCTGGAAACTCTCACTTCTATAATGGAAAAAGAAGATCACAGCTCTGTCTTAGCTGTATCACACAGCGGTGCTTGCTTTAATTTTTTAAGAGCGATTCAAGATCCAATGGAAGAATTAGAAAAAGGTTTCGGCAACTGTTGTATCTTTGTTTATGAATTTACGGACCATCAGTTTTATTTAAAAGAAGTGATCAGACAACATTATTAGGAGGTAAGAATTATGGAATACGTTAAATTGGGAAATACAGGATTAGATGTGTCAAAAATATGTTTAGGCTGTATGAGTTTTGGAGATCCAAAGAAATGGATCCACAGTTGGGTATTAGACGAAGCTGCATCAAGAAAAATTATTAAAAAAGCTTTAGATCTAGGTATTAATTTCTTTGATACTGCTAATGTTTATGGCATAGGCAGCAGTGAAGAAATCTTGGGCAAAGCGTTAAAAGACTATGCTGTTAGAGAAGAAATCGTCATTGCCACGAAGGTGAGCGGAAAGATGCATGATGGACCGAATGGTTCCGGACTTTCAAGAAAATCAATCCTTCATGAAGTTGAACAGTCGCTTCAACGTCTGCAGACAGATTATATTGATTTATTGTATATTCATCGCTGGGACTATCAGACACCGATCGAAGAAACAATGCGAGTCCTCAATGACTTAGTCCGATCAGGTAAAGTTCATTATATCGGAGCTTCCAGCATGTATGCATGGCAATTTCAAAAAGCCCAGTATGTAGCAGAAAAGAACGGTTGGACTAAATTCTCAGTCATGCAAGGACATTATAATTTGCTGTATCGTGAAGAAGAACGGGAAATGAATCCTTTATGTCTGGATATGGGGGTTGCTTTGGTCCCTTACAGTCCTCTTGCCGCCGGGCGTCTGACAAGAGATTGGGACAGTGAATCAAAACGTGCACAGGAAGATCAAGTGGCTAAACAAAAATATGATGCCACAGAAGCACAAGATAAACTGATTGTACAAAGAGTAGCGGAAATAGCAGAAAAGCATCATGCGACTCGTTCACAGATTGCGGTTGCATGGCTTTGGCACAAAGGAGTGACGGCTCCGATCGTAGGGATTACAAAAGAAAAATATTTAGATGATTTTATCGGTGCCTTAAATATCACTTTGAGTAAAGAAGATATGACATTACTTGAAGAATTTTATCTTCCTCATTCTATTATTGGGCATCAGTAGTGAATAAAATGGTTGTACAAACAGCCATTTTTTTATGTCTTTTTTAGCTTATTCATGTCCGTTAAAATAAATTTATGTTAGAGTAAAACATGTAAGTATAAACTGAGGTGAAAACAATGAAAATTATAGTATGTTTAGACGATCAAAACGGAATGATGTTCAATCAAAGGCGGCAGAGTCAGGATCGTATGGTAAGAGAAGATATCATGAGGCTTTCACTCCCTATTGTGATGAATGCCTATTCTTATAAGATGTTTGAAAAAGATGCTTTTGCAAAAGCGATTATTATAAAAAATGAATTGCCTGTTTTTAAAGATGATTGCTATCAGTTTATTGAAGATTTGGATATAAAGCCATATGAAGACCAAATCACAGAAATTATCGTTTATTCTTGGAATCGAAGCTATCCCAGTGACTTAAAATGGACGATAAATCTAGCTGATAAACAATGGCAGTTAATATCTGAAACGGAATTTCAGGGTAATTCCCATGACTGTATTACCAAAAAGGTGTATATCAGAAACGAGGATTTGACACATGATGTTTAGAAAATTACTGCTTATTTTTGTTCTTGCAGTCAGCCTCTTTGGCTGTTCTTTGGCACCGGAAAAAGAAGTCGTTGATTTAGCTGACCTTCCGGAATTTTCGGGAGAACCCTATGTTGTTGTGAATGACAATATCCCAAATTTTGAAGAAAGTGATAAAAATACAAATTCATTTGAACGATACAGCGATCTTGATTCACTGGGAAGATGCGGAGCAGCATATGCTAATGTTTCAAAAGAAGTAATGCCCATAGAAAGTCGTGGATCCATTGGACAGGTAAGACCCTCTGGCTGGCAGACTGTTAAATATGATCAGATTAATGGGAAATATCTCTATAACCGATGTCATTTAATTGGGTTTCAGCTGACCGGAGAAAACGCAAATGAGAAAAATCTGATTACAGGTACAAGATATATGAATACAGAAGGTATGCTTCCTTTTGAAAATATGGTTGCTGACTATGTCAAAGAAACAGACAATCATGTGTTATATCGAGTGACACCTGTTTATGACGGGGACCATTTAGTCGCGAGCGGGGTTTTGATGGAAGCTGAATCCGTTGAGGATAATGGTGAGGGTATTCAGTATTGTGTGTATGTGTATAATGTTCAGCCGGGTATAAGTATTGATTATTCTAATGGAGACAGCCACTTAAATGAAGAAATCGATACTAAAGAAGTGATAGGAGCAGAGATCCGAGGAAATAAAAAATCAAAAGTCTATCATTGCCCAGGACAAGCGGCTTATGAAAGTATGAAAGATTCAAAAAATTTGATTATATTTAATAACGAAGAAGAAGCAATCGAGGCCGGATATCGAAAAGCAAAACAGTAAATATAAAAATATTTTATAGATAATACAGGAATAGCTGTTATAATGGGATAAATAAAGGGGAGAAAAATGAATATACTGTCAAAAGCATAGCTGTCATAAAAATGATTTAGAGAATGCCCCGAAGAACTGTCTGTCATTAGACGAGGAACAAAAAGAAATTATCAAGCTGTATCAAGATAAAGAAAATTTTGATATAGCGAAAGCTTCTTCTAAAATTGGAATGGATGACTACGGCAGTAAAACCCAACTGAAAGAAATGATTGATTTTGCTCATGAGATGGGCTATCAGAAAACAGATTTTAATATTGTGCTAGGTCTTTGTGTTGGGCATGACACATTATGTTTTAAATATTCAAAGATTCCGGTTAGTGTGTTAGCGGTAAAAGATCGTGTACTGGCTCATAATCCGTTAGGGGCTGTTTATTTAGCTGACAGTTATTTTAAAGATAAATTTTAGTGTTGGTAAAGGAGAAAGATTATGTTTAGAGAAATACGTCGTAAAAATCAACTATTATCATTAGAAGAAACCATCTTCATTCTTGAACATGAAACATCAGGAACTTTAGCGGTTCTAGGGGATGACGGGTATCCTTACGCAGTGCCATTAAGTTTTGTCTATGAAGATTCTAAGATTTATTTTCACTGTGCTAAGACCGGGCATAAGATGGAGGCTATTTTAAATGATGATAAAGTATCGTTCTGTATCATTGCTCAGGATCACATAATTCCGGAAGAATATACAACGTATTATCGAAGTGTGATCGTGTTTGGAAAAGCACGTCTATTAGAAAGTGAAGAAAAACGTCATGCGATTGAAATCTTAGCTAAAAAGTATTCCCCTCAGGATGAAGAAGGACGTGCAAAGGAAATCGAAGAATCTTTTAATCGCGTAGCTATGGTTGAAATCGCTATTGAGCATATGTCAGGGAAAGCTGCCCTTGAACTTGTTAAAGGGAATAAGTAGAATGGCAGATACCGGAATTCCCGTCATTTCAACTAAACGTTGTCTGATTCGTTCGTTTCAGCAGTCTGATATCTTCACTTTTATGGAGTATCACAATAATGAACAGTGGATGTGCTATCAGGGATTCAAAGGGCTGACCTACGAGCAGTATTACCAAATATTGTTAAAGCCGTCTATGTTGGAGGAAGGAATCCAGCTCGCTATTATTAATCATAAAGAAACAAAGCTGATGGGTGATCTTTATTTGAAAAAAGAATCAGATCAGCTTTGGCTGGGATACACCATACATCCTCTATATCAGCGTCAGGGGTATATCTGTGAAGCCATCTTTGGAATTATAAATTGGGCTTCAAAACAGGATATATCATTTTTGAAGGCTGGTGTTTTCCCTGATAATACGGCAAGCAGGAATCTCCTTATAAAATTAGGTTTCAATTTTATCACAAGAGAAGAAGACGAAGATATTTACAGTTTCAAATTATAAGCTGCTTATCCCAAGGATGGGCAGTTTTTTTACCGCTTTCATAAAAGCGTTAGTAAAATGTCGATAAATAAAGTATAATGTAAAAAGAATAATGACTATATATGGGGGAGGAGCGCATATGGAACATAAATGTAAAATCACAGTATTAAAAAAAGAATGTTATCAAGATTTACAGGCAGAATACTTGGCAGATCCTAAAGCAGGGGTATGTCCGCTGTTTGAAGTAGGACAGGAGTTTATTTTAGAAAGAAACAGTGAACGTGATGATTTCTGGCATATGATGGATGGAAAATTTTGCTCCGAAGCATGGGATGCGATCAGCCGTTATGTCTATACAGCTTTGCAGGGAGGCTCGATTATGAAGGGCTGGACCAACGATGAAAAAATGATGATTGCCTGTTGTAATGATGGAACACGACCGGTTATTTTTAAAATTGAACGTATCGATGTTGAGTAATAGAAAGGAGACCGTGATGAATTGTCGGTTATATTCTTTATATCTATGTGTAAAAGATATGGAGCGCGCTATTACGTTTTATAAAGATTTCTTTGAAAAATTACCATTAATAGAAGATGAAATCTACAGTGTCTTTGATCTTAATGGTTTTCGCTTAGGATTATTTGCTTATCAGAAAATGGGAGAAAATCATGAATTTGGAAGCAATTGTCTGCCAAGTTTAGAAGTAGAAAGTTTAGATGTTCTCAAAAATAAAATAAAGAATTTAGAAATATGCTTTCCTCTTACCAAAATAAAAAATAATTGGGTTGTGGAGTTTATTGATAGTGAAGGTAATCACATTGAACTGACAGCTCCGATTAATATAGAGTAGGAGAGCAAAACGGGAGAAAAAGTATGTTTAATTTTCAAGTAGATCTAACAAAAGATAAAATATTTAAAGCCTTACTGTTGTTTGCAATACCAATTTTTATCTCAAATATTTTTCAGCAGTTTTATAATACGATGGATACAATGATTGTTGGTAATGTTTTAGGGGATACCTCATTAGCGGCAATCGGTGCCTGTACAGCAGTGTATGAACTGTTAATCGGTTTTGCACTTGGAGTCGGAAACGGTTTGAGTATCGTTGTAGCAAGAAGCTTTGGAGCTAATGATAAAGAGTTGTTAAAACGTTCTGTTGCCGGATCCATTGTGATCGGAATAGGGTTGACAATTATTATAATGATTATTTCGCAGCTGGGACTATATCCACTGCTTAAATTATTAGATACTCCGCAAAATATTATTCAAGAATCTTATTCTTATATTTCGATGATTACGTTATTTGTAGGAGTTATGTTCGCTTATAACTTGTGCGCCGGATTATTGCGTGCAATCGGAAACAGTTTCATGCCTTTAGTTTTCTTAATTATCTCTTCAGTAGTTAATATTGTATTAGATTTAGTGTTCATCACTCAATTTAATATGGGAATCCAGGGAGCAGCGATCGCAACCGTTATTGCCCAGGGAATTTCCGCAGTTTTATGTATCGTGTATATGTGGAAAAAAACTCCGATTTTGATTCCGCAAAAGGATCATTTCAAGTTTGATAAAGCGTTATATCAGGAATTGGCGGGACAGGGATTCTCTATGGGATTCATGATGGCGATTGTTTCATCAGGAACTGTTATATTACAAAAAGCAATCAATGGCTTTGGCTATCTTACTATTGCCGGTCATACGACAGCTAGAAAGATCAATGCTTTTTGTATCATGCCATGTGCTACCATTGCAGCTTCTTTATCTACTTTTGTTTCACAGAATAAAGGAGCTGATAATCGTGATCGTATTATTGAAGGTGTGAAAACCGGGTTTAAGATTGCGATTGGTTGGGGCATCATCGCAACGGTTGTTTTATTCTTTTTAGCCAGACCGTTGGTTACATTGCTTTCAGGTTCAAGTGAAGCGGTTGTACTGGATAATGGCTCTCGTTATTTAATGATTAACGCTCCTTTTTATGCCGTACTGGGAATTCTTTTAATACTGAGAAATTCACTGCAAGGCTTAGGAAAAAAAGTAGTGCCATTAATTTCAAGTGTCATTGAATTTATTGGTAAAGTAGTCTTTGCATGGCTATGTATTCCAGCCTTGGGGTACTTTGGCGTTATTATCTGCGAACCGGTAATCTGGTGCTTAATGTGTGTTCAATTATTATATTCTTTCTTTAAGAATCCTTACATTAGAGGAACGCAGTCATAAAAAAGAGGCAGTATCTAATTGGTATTGCCTTTAGTCTTCTATATCTATGAGATTACTGCTGTATTTAATCTCACCTGCTAGAACACCATCAAAATAGTCCTGTTTTTGTTTGATGAACTGTAGAGATTGTTGCAGCAGCTGCATTTTATGAAGCAGTATTTCATTGGTTTTAGAAAGCATTTCTTTTCTTTGTGGAATGCTGGAAACTCCCTGCAGACAATATTCCATATAAATTTTCATATCTTTGATGCTGAATCCACAGTTTTTTAAGCATTGCAGACTTTTTAGCCAAGCAATATTTCTTTCATCAAAATCACGGTAATTATTTTTATCTCTTTTTACATTAGGAACTAATCCTTCTTTGCAATAGAACTTTAATGTTTCATAGGTCATTCCTACTTCTTCACAAGCTTCTTTCATCGTACACATTTTTTAATTCCTCCATAAAGTATAAAAAACTCTTGCTCGGTTGTTACTACCGGATGCTATAATTTAATTGTAGAGCGAGACCAACAAAAAAGCAAGAAAGAAAATGGTTGTGAATTTTAAGCAGTAAACTTAGTGTAATAGGAGGAATTACAATGAAAGTATTACTAATTAACGGGAGTCCTAATATCAAAGGATGTACCTATACCGCTTTAACGGAAGTGGAAAAAACATTGAATGAGGCAGAGATTGAAACAGAAATCATTCAGGTTGGCAGTAAAGATCTTCGTGGCTGTATTGGCTGTCGTCAATGCAAGAAAAATGGGAAATGCGTATTTAATGATTTAGTGAATGAAGTAGCACCGAAATTTGCTGAATGTGATGGTATTGTGATCGGATCACCGGTTTATTTTGCCTCAGCAAACGGGACTTTAATCTCATTTATCGATCGATTATTCTATAGTGTACCGGTAGATAGGTCAATGAAAGTAGGTGCAGCGGTTGTCTCTGCCAGACGTGGCGGATGCTCGGCTACATTCGATGAAATTAATAAGTATTTTACCATTTCGGGAATGCCGATCGCTTCTAGTCAGTATTGGAACAGTGTTCATGGGTATACGCCTGAAGATGTCTATGCTGATAAAGAAGGATGCCAAACGATGAGAACTTTAGGAAGAAATATGGCATTTCTTATCAAGAGTATTCAATTAGGCAAAGAAGAATATGGATTACCTGAAAAAGAAGAACGTGTATCCACAAACTTTATTTAGTTCTTTAATGGATGAAGCATTTAAACATAAAAAGAGTTGGGATTAAAAGTCTCAGCTCTTATTTTTTATTATATATTTGTATAATGGTTTGGATCGATTAAAGAAGCAGCTTCCTGATCGCAGATTACGGTAAAATTAGGGTGCATCTTTAATATGGTTACCGGTACGTCCTGATTGATTGGTTCGTCCAAGAATCTCTTGAAAATCTCTGCTTTTTCTTTTCCGTTAACGATCATTACCAGATGTTTCACTCTCATTAGACTCTTTGGTCCCATCGTTAATGAATAAGGCTGACGTGGACGATCACCATAACCGGGATTGACGGCTTGCTTATCTTTAAAGTCAATGCAGTAGGTATAACTGTCAAATGGGGTACAGCGTGGACAGTTCCCACAGAAATGACCATCATAGCCAAGACCAATGACCATGACATCAATGCCTCCCGCATTTTTTATTTCATTATCATAATTTTGCCAGTTATCTAAATCCATAATATGAATGCGTTCATCAGGGATATGCGCTTCTTTAAAAAACAGATTCTGCATATCATTCCAGTTTGGACCATGAGGCTCATCTGTATATGGATTTTCATCAAACAGATAATATTCAATATCTTTAAACTTTTCTTGATCTTTTACATGAGGAATCATCATCGAATACATTGTTTTAGGTGAACGACCGGAAGTTAAAGAAATATTGACACGTTTGTCCTGCATCATTGCACCTAATAAAATAAACATGGCACTTTCACTCATCTTTTGTTCGTTTTCTTCAATTATTAGTTTCATACCTTTTCTCCTTTATATAAAGCGCTTACAATTAAAGTATACTGTTTTTTACAATAATGGTCAACAACTCCGGTTTTTATCATTCATTTAGGCTTCTATTATCAAATAGGGGAAGGTCATCGTTAAAAAGGTAGGATGAATAGGAAAAATGTTTATCTTTTCCAATATAATGAAAACGAGTATAATAAACATATATTGAACAACAAGACTCTGTGATTAAATCAATGAGAATTAAAGATTGGAGATATGGAATGATTAAGAATAAAGAGGAAGTCATCGCTTTTGCAGCTTATATTATGCATACTTTTTTTGTGGATAATAATATAGAACCATTGATTAATGCGATGAGTGATGACATTTTATGGATGGGTTCTGGAAGAGTACAGGTGGCAGAAGGAAAAGAAAATGTCGCTCGTCATTTTATTGAGGGGAAAGATGATTTGTCTCCCTGCCTGTTTAGTGAAGAAAACTATGAAGTGACCTTATTAGGTGAAAATGATGCGATCTGCCAAGGACACGGCTACATAGATACACATCCAAACAGCGATGTTAAACTTCATGCCTTTCAGCGTGTAACTTTTGTTTTTCATAAAGAAGGTGATACGTTTAAGATAAAACACTTACATCATTCGATTGCCTATGAAGCGATGGAAGATGAAAAACTGTTTCCTGTTCGTTATGGGAAACAGCATTATCAAACCTTGAAAAATGAATTAACGAGAAAAGATAATCAGATTGAATTAATGCTGTCGCAGCTTCCGGGTGGAACAACGATTTGTTCACTCGATGAAAACTTGACAACTAAGTGGATTTCTAAAAGTGGGTGTGAATTATTAGGTTTTGAAAATGAGAAAGAATTTTGGGAAGAAACAGGCGGCGATACCACGAAAGTCATCTATCAAGAAGATATTCCTAAAATAAAAAAAGAACTCAGCCGCTGCCTTGGGGAACGAAAATCTTTTATGCTTGAATATCGTTTAAAAAGAGCCGACGGAAGATTGACTTGGATCGTTAATATCGGGAAGATCATAAAGAATGAAGATGGACAAGAGGAAGTCTACTGCTTCGTAAGTGATATCAGTGAACGTAAAGAAATGGAACTGTTGTATAAAAAAGCCGATTTAGATGTGAAGCGTCAGGCAGCTTTTATGATGGAATTATTTAATACATTGCCATGCGGTATTGTTCAATTTACCGTTGATGATGCACATTTATTGTTGATGACAAACCGCTATGGCTGGGAAGTCTATGGGTATGAGGAAGAAGAGTTTCATCAAACGATCAAAAGTCCTTTGCAGTTTGTTTTAAAAGAGGACAAAGAACATATTATGGCATTACTGGACAGCCTTGTACTTGATGGTGAGTTAGTCAAATATGAAAGAAAAACATATAAAAAAGATGGCAGTGAACTTTGGATTTCTGTATTGATGAAGCGATTGATCAATATGGATGGAAAAGATGTCATTCAGGCAATCTATACAGATATTACCGAACAGAAGAAAATGCAGTTAGAAATAGAAAAAAGCAGAAGAGTGGAAACAGAATCTCTTCGTGCAGCAATCGATATCGCTTATCCTCTTATCTATAATTTAAATTTAAGTCAGGATAGCTATACTTTATTGAGTAATCGTATCGAAGAAGGTCTGCCTGAAAGCGGACAATATGATAAGCTGTTCGATAATTATCTGCCACGAGTGCACAAGGACTATCAAGAGGCATATATCGAGAATTTTAAAAGAAAAAATATGCTTCGACGCTTTGCGGCCGGAGAAAAAGAAATCTATATGGACTTACTGCAGTTAGGTGGGGATGGAAATTACCACTGGCAGTCTGCTCATGTCATTCATGTCGACGACCCTTACCAAGAATCGCAGTTAGCTATTTTATTGGTGAAAGAGATGGATGAGCAAAAAGCAGAGCAGCTTCGTCAGGAACAATTACTGCGTGATGCCTTAGCCAGAGCAAATGCAGCCAATGAGGCAAAAAGCAGCTTTCTATCATCGATGAGCCATGATATCCGCACGCCAATGAACGCTATTATTGGAATGGCGGCGATTGGTCAGATGAAACGCTATGACAGTGAGAATGTTAAACATTGTTTTGAAAAGATTGATGCATCAAGCCGTTATCTTTTAGCTTTAATCAACGATATTTTGGATATGTCTAAGATTGAGCAGGGGAAGATGAATATTAATCCGGTAGAATTTAATCTGATCGAAGTGATGCAGGAAATCAACAGCATTATCGTTCCGCAAGCTTATGAAAAAGAAATTAATTATGAAATGCATATTATGGAGCCGATCGCACATAATTATGTCGGTGATGGGTTACATCTGCGTCAGATTATGATGAATCTATTAAGCAATGCTCTTAAATTTACCCCTGTTTCAGGAGATATTACGGTTACGATTAGTGATGAATATCATCGTAATGGATATGCCTACTTAAAATTCTCAGTAAAAGATAATGGCATTGGGATTTCAAAAGAGTTTATGTGGAAATTATTTCAGCCCTTCGAACAGGAATATGCGGATTCTGCAAGAAATAAAGTAGGAAGCGGATTAGGGTTATCGATCGTTTATAATTTGGTTCATTTAATGGAAGGACATATTGAAGTCAAGAGTGAAAAAGACAAGGGCACTGAATTCATTGTGACAATCCCAATGAAGCTTGTCTTTATCAATAGGGAAGAAGAAGAGGTTCACCGACAAAAATCTTTGCTGAAGGATCTGAGTGTTTTAATTGTGGATGATGATACTGTGATCGGTGAGCAGGTGAGCTTAATCTTAGAAGATATTGGAGCTGATTGCTTATGGGTAGATTCCGGATATAAAGCTATCGAAGAAGTTAAAGCACGTCTTGAAAATAATTCTCTGTTTGATGTTGCGATGATCGACTGGAAAATGCCGGATATGGATGGATTGGAGACAACGAGAAGAGTCCGTCAGTTAGTCGGTCCGGATACGATGATTATTATTATTTCCGCTTATGATTGGAGCAGCATTCAACAAGAAGCCATTGAGGCAGGAGCCAATACTTTTATTACGAAACCCTTATATACAGAAAATATTTGTGATACATTAGAAAACTTATATACGGAATTCGAGTACCAAACTGAAAATCAAGTGAACTACAATCTTAATGGAAAAAAGATTTTATTGGTTGAAGACAATGAACTGAATATGGAAATTGCTAAAGAATTACTGGAAATGCAGGACTTGATCGTTGATACTGCAAGTAATGGACAAGAAGCTGTAGAGATGGTGAATAATCATGAACCCCAAACCTACTATGCTGTATTAATGGATATTCGCATGCCGGTGATGGACGGACTTGAAGCAACAAGAAAAATTCGTCAGTTGACAGGAATAAAAGGAGATTTGCCGATCTTAGCCATGAGTGCCAATGCATTTGATGAGGATAAAAAAATGGCACTGGCGGCAGGAATGAACGGTTATTTAGTAAAACCTGTCAATGCCTCCGACCTCTATCAGGCATTGAGTCAGCTGCAGAAAAAAGAATCTGTTATAGAATAAATAAGAGAGCTATTTAATAAAATAGCTTTTTTTATTGACAATAGTACTAATTCGTACTAATATTAAATGGTACGAATTAGTACTATGAAGGAGGATGTTATGAATATTCGAGAACAAATTAAACTTGTTAATATCGCTTTAAGCGGTACATTAGATTTATATAGAATCTGGGCTAAAAAGCATCAATTAAATTATAATGCTTTGGTTATTTTATATACATTGAATGATTATAAGATATGTACGCAAAAACAAATCTGTGATTGGTGGGCTCTACCCAAACAAACAGTCCACGGCATTTTATTAGATTTTGAAAAGAAAGGATATATATCCATTATCGCCAATAAAGAAAACAAAAGAGAAAGGCTGATCTCATTTACGGAAGAGGGAGAAATATTTGCTCTTTCGATATTAAAAAAGCTTCACCAAATGGAAGAAAACGCTATGCATAATCTAGGAGAAGAAAAAAGACAACAGCTTATTGACTGCAACACAATGTATTATGAATTATTAAAGGAGGAAATGCAAAATGAATAATCCTTTAGCGAAAAAGTTTACTTTTTCTTCATTATTACGATTTACGATACCGAATATTATGATGATGATGAGCTTATCTATGTATATCATCATAGACGGAATGTTTGTTTCTCGTTTAATTGGAACAACTGCATTATCGGCTGTAAACATGGTTTATCCTGCTGTCTGCTTTGAAATGGCGGCTGCTATTATGGTGGCCACTGGCGGAAGTGCTATCGTAGCGAAAAAACTCGGGGAAGGAAAACACAAAGAAGCACAAAATAATATAAGTTTTCTTATTGTTATAGAATTATTGATGGGAATTGGTGTCGCTATAGTCGGGACTTTGTTTACCAAAGAGATTATAGTGTTTTTAGGAGCCAGTTCCATGCAGGCACCCTTATCTATTGCTTATGCAAAAATCCTATTTGCCTTTGCACCCGCCTTTTTTCTTCAAACTGCCTTTCAGACTTTTTTTGTAACAGCTGGGAAACCAACATTAGGTCTGATCGTTACCCTTTTGGCAGGGGTTACAAATATTGTATTGGATTATATTTTTATGTCATCATTAAATATGGGAGTTGCGGGTGCGGCAATCGCTACCGGAATCGGCTATTGTATTCCGGCTGTTATCGGTGTGCTTTTTTTCTTGACTTCCCAAAAGAATGTATTGCGTTTTGTCAGACCGCAATTTGATTATAAAGTACTCTTGCAGTCTTGCACGAACGGCTTATCGGAAATGGTCACTAACTTAGCAAATGCAGCAACGACATTTTTATTTAATTATACCTTACTTCATTTTTATGGAGAGAATGGTGTTGCCTCTATCACTATTATTTTATACTTTCAATATATATTTACAGCACTGTATTTTGGTTATTCTAATGGTATTGCCCCGATTATTAGCTATAAATATGGAAATAACGATAACATACAATTACGCAGTATATTTAAAAACAGTATCTTGTTTTTGATAATCAGTTCCGCTGCCGCCAATCTTTTAGTCCATTTTACTATATCCCACGCATTAACTGTTTTTACGTCTATAGACAGTGAAGTATATAATATAGCGTTACAAGGATTCAATATTTATTCTCTAGCTTTTATTATCATGGGATTTGGCATTTTTGCTTCAGCAATGTTTACAGCATTTTCTGATGGAAAAACATCAGCAGTCATTTCTTTTTCTAGAACGTTTATTTTCATTGTAGGTGCTATTCTTATTCTTCCTAATCTATTAGGAGAAATAGGTGTTTGGATCGCAGTGCCAATAGCTGAGGTATTGGGCTTTATCGTAGCTGTTTCTTACCTTGCGGCAAAGAAGGGTAAATTTCTATATATTTAACAGGAACACTATAGGAATAATATTTGAATTCGTTATTTGGCGTTATTAGCCTAAAGTCATTCCTTCTTAATTTCTAAAATTATTATTGCTCTGCACTTGACTCTACCATGATGGAATAGTTTATACTAACACTGAGCTCAAGAGGAGGACCTCCGTATGTTAAAGATATCAGACTTTTCAAAACTATCAAGAATCAGTATTCGAATGCTAAGATTTTATGATGAAAAAGGTATTTTAAAACCGATCATCGTGAAAGACAATGGGTATCGTTATTATGAACCTACCCAATTGATTATTGCTTCACATATTCAATACTTGCGTTATCTAGGCTTTGGCACAGATAAGATCAAAAGTATTTTAGCGATTTTTCAAAATGGTCGTGAAATAACGGGATATTTGAATAGCCAGCTTAAAGAATTAGAAAGTGAACGCAATAAATTGACGGAAAAGATTGATGCTCTTTCATTGACGATCCAAAAAATCAATCAGGAGGAAATTATGATGAATTACCAAGTAGAAATCAAAGAGATACCCGCAAAGTACATGATGTGTAAAAGAGCGATCATTCCATCTTACGAAAAAGAAGGCTTGCTGTGGCATGGAATGATGAACGAATTAAAGGAATGTCAGTTAAATGTGGATATGGTAGAAAATGGAACAGTGATGGCAGTTTTCTATGATCCCGGATATAAGGAAAAAGAAGTCGATGTAGAAATAAGAATGGAAGTAAAAGGACATTATGAAGATACCGAAAACATCAAGTTCAGAAATATTGGTGCGGTAAAAGTTGCTTCTGTTACCTTTACGGGAGGATATGAACATATTACGGAGATTTCCTATCATATCGCCACATGGATTACCGATCATCACTATGAGATCTGCGGTCCTGACTTTTCTATTTATCATGTAGGATATGCACAGACAGATAATCCCAATGAATTCGTTACTGAAATCTGTTATCCAATTAAATAAAGCTAATAGACCGAATATTATTTTGATCTTATTAACCTGACATCTACTTGTCAGGTTTTAACTGCTATAATGATAGTAGGCATCAGCTATTTAAACTAAAAAATAGACAGGAGGAATGAGGATGACAAAAAATGAACCAACACCTAACGAATTGAATATATTGCTAGGAGATCATTTATTTACTGTATGGCAGGAAGTATGCAGTCAAGTCGAAGGAAAGTATGATATGGAGAAGCTTTGGAATACGGGCGGAAAGAAATGGGACTATGAATATAAGTATCGCCGTGGTGGCAAAACATTGTGTGCATTGTATGCAAAAGATCATTCTATTGGTTTTATGGTAATCTTTGGTAAAGCTGAACGTGAAAAGTTTGAAGCAGAACAGGAAAACTATTCACCTGCAATTTTAAAGGTGTATGAGGAAAGTGTTACGTATCGTGATGGTAAATGGATGATGTTTGCATTAACGGATCTTTCTTTGATGGGAGAGCTTCTGAAGTTACTGCGAATCAAGCGCCGCCCTAATAAGAAATAAAGTGGAAAAGAGATGAATATAATGAATTGTCCAAAATGTGGAAAAGAAATGCAGTCCGGCTATTTACAAACGAATAAAATCATGGCATTTAATCAGCACATACATAAATTATCTTTGCTTCCAAAAGATGAGGGTGATTTACTGATTGTGAATAATACAGTCAGAGGGGCAAATTTTAAAGGGTTTATCTGCAAAGACTGCGGACTTATTGTCTTTGATTATACCCAATCAAATGTTAAAGAATAGATGAAGCCACAAATTATTGTTTGCTTCATCTTTTTTATCAATTATATAATGGGTCCTTGTTTATTGGCATCAATAATCGCAAGACCGGTATTTTTAAAACTTAACATTAATCCCAGCATACAGATTAAACACCCTAAATCAAAAGTATAAGGAGAAAAATTGGTAAAGATATAAACGTTTAACAATAGGAAGATCATGATAGTTAATAATGGAATTTTAGCAAGCCTTCCGACTACATAGAAAGATATAAGAACTAGAAGATTAATGAGAGGGGTGTTTTGAATAAAGAAAGTAAAAGAAAGACAATTCCTTTTGTTTTTTTAAAATATTGGAGTGAAAAAGAATTCATATTATAAGGTACACTAAAATAAAGTAATCGATTTCATTTAACGAAAAAATTCGATGTTCTCGTTAATACGGATTTATACTTAAAGAAAAGCAAGGAGGAAAAAATATGGCATTTCCAAAAGGATTTTTATGGGGTGGCGCTACAGCTGCCAATCAATGTGAAGGTGGTTATTTAGATGGTGGAAAAGGATTGAGTATCGCTGACGTAATGACTGCCGGTAGTTTAAATAAAGAAAGAGAAAATACACTCGTCGTTAAAGAGGGGGAATATTATCCTAGTCATATCGCAATTGATATGTATCACCATTATAAGGAAGATATCGCATTGTTTGCGGAGATGGGATTTAACTGTTATCGTATGTCCATCAATTGGGCACGTATTTATCCTAATGGCGATGATGAAATTCCAAATGAAGATGGTCTTCAATTCTATGATGACCTATTTGATGAATGTTTAAAATATGGGATTCAGCCTATCGTTACTTTGTCTCATTACGAAACACCTATCGGACTATATACAAAGTTTGGCGGATGGAAATCAAGAGAATGTATCGATTGCTTTGTCCGTTATTGCAAAACAGTGTTTACACGTTATAAAGGTAAAGTCAAATATTGGATGACTTTTAATGAAATCAATTGTTTAGAAATGAATTCATGGAATGGGGCAGCCATGCTGGAAGAAGATTTACAGACCAAAACTCAGGCTGCACATCATTTATTTGTCGCAAGTGCTTTAGCGGTCGTTGCCGGTCATGAGATTGATCCGGAAAATAAAATCGGAATGATGTACGGGGGATTATTTTCATACGCTAATTCATGTAATCCGGCAGATGTACAGGCAAATATTGATACGATGCATGCACAGCTTTTCTATTGTGATGTTATGTGTAAAGGGTATTATCCGAACTATAAATTGAAACAATTAGAAAGAGAACATATAACCATTCAAAAAGAACCGGAAGATGATGAAATTTTATTGAAAGGTAAAGTAGACTATTTGGCTTACAGTTACTACATGACCCTTGTTGCTGGTGAAAAAACCGCAAAAGCCGAATTGGCAAACGGAAATTTATTTACTGGATATAAAAATCCATATCTGGAACAGTCACAATGGGGATGGCAGATTGATCCAATGGGAATTAGGATCTCAATGAATGAGTTATATGATCGCTATAATATCCCATTAATGATCGTTGAAAATGGTTTGGGTGCAGTCGATGAATTAAAAGAAGACGGAACGATAGATGATGACTATCGTATTGACTACTTAAGAGAGCATATCAAAGAGATGGAAAAAGGAATCAATATTGATGGAATTCTATTACTTGCTTATACTCCTTGGGGATGTATTGATCTAGTTTCAGCCGGTACCGGAGAAATGAAAAAACGTTACGGCTTCATTTATGTAGATCGTGATAATGAAGGTAATGGAACATTGAAACGCTATCGTAAAAAATCTTTCTACTGGTATAAAAAAGTCATTGCTTCTAACGGAGCTGATTTAGATTAACAATGTATTCTCTGTTTACGTTAAGAAAAGAGGAATATCTAAATGAAATTAGTAATAAGAGCTGATGATTATGGTTATACAGTGCCTTATAATATGGGCGCACTAAAAACGATTGAAGAAGGAATCACAACACATGTCGATATTATGCTGGATACCCCGGGAACTGTAGATGCCCTAGAAACAATAAAGAACTATCCTTGGATTTCTGTAGGTTGGCATGACCATTTCTGGGGAGCGCCGGTAAGTGATCCTAAGCTGATTCCTTCGATGGTCAATGAAGAGGGAAGATTTAAATTCAGAAAAGATCAGTCTTTAAAGAATGAATGTGTTTTTGAAGAGGTATTATTAGAATGTCGTGCGCAAATTGAAAGATGTATTCGTATTTTAGGCAGAGCACCCGATGTTGCTTTGATCCATGGGGGCTCTCCCTTTGAATTAGCTAAAAAACAAGTATGTGATGAATATGGTATCAAGTATAATTTCATGTATAAATATGATACCCACTCAAGCAAAGAATCCTATCCGTTGGAAGAATTTGAACATCTAAACATCACGATGGCAACGCAGCACAGCACTGCCTATAAACCTCAGGAAAGCACAGACTGGAATGATCGTAAAAACTATGATCCGGTACAATATTTCTTAGACGATGAAGATGGCATCTTAAAACAAGAAATCAGTATTTCGGCTTGGCATCCAGGATATTTGGATGATTATATCGTAACTGAATCTTCTTATAAGGAAGCAAGACCGATTGATATTGCGGCGCTTTGCTCACCGATTCTTAAACAGTGGATTGTTGACAATCAAGTCGAATTGATTAATTTGCGTGATGCACTGTATGGAACAAATGAATACCAGAATCATTTAAAAGTAATCCATAGTCCTTTAGCTATTCAAAAATAACAGGCACCTTCTACAGTGCCTTTTTTATTTGGAGTGTAAAAGATTGTAGCCGATATAAATAAGCGATATAATAATAAAAGGAGGAAGCTTTATGGGACACTTTGGTTTTTCTTATATGGGTATCATATTTCTTTTATTACTGATAGTACCCAATCTTGTTTGGACAAAGCATCAGCCTAAAGGGTATGATCCCGGTCATGAAAATACGATTTTAGGCTTCTTTGAACGGGTTGGAGAAGTCTTGGTCAGTGCTGTTGCCTTGATCTTTTCTGATTTTAATTTTCAAGGCTGGGATTTGTGGAGTATTTGGCTGCTGTTAGCTTTGCTTTTTATGACCTTTTATGAAATATGGTGGATTCGTTATTTTAGAAGTGATAAAGAGCTTCGAGATATGTATCGCAGCTTTGGTATAATACCGGTAGGTGGAGCCACTTTGCCCATTATTGCTTTTATCTTTTTAGGAATTTACGGAAAGGTGATCTGGATGATTTTAGCGGTTATTATCTTAGGAATCGGTCATATCGGTATTCATCTACAGCATCAAAAAGAAATAGAAGGGGAAAAGCTATGATTATATTGATCAGTGGCAGTACGCATACAGGTAAAACAATGCTGGCACAGCGCTTATTAGAAAAATATCACTATCCGTATCTTTCCATTGACCATCTAAAGATGGGACTGATCCGCAGTGGTTATACATCTTTAACACCAAACAGCAGCGATCAGGAGCTGACGGACTACCTATGGCCGGTAATACGAGAAATAATAAAAACAAACATTGAAAATCATCAGCATTTAATCATCGAAGGCTGCTATATTCCATTCGACTACAAAAAGGATTTTGATATAACTTACTTATCCGATATTCGTTTTATTTGTTTGATTTTTAGTGAAACATATATTCATTCACATTATAATGAAATCAGCAGGTATGAAAATCAGATTGAAAAACGCTGGGAAGAGGAAGCCTTTAATAAACAAGAACTTATTGAAATAAATCAATATAATTTAGAGATGTGTCAGCGACATCAATGTGATTATATAATGATGAAAGATAAATATGAAATTAATTTAAAAAGGTTGTGTGAGAAATGGAGCGAAAAGTAAAAAGCACAGGATTTCAGTATATTATAAATGGGATATGTCTTGTGGTTTTAGTGGGCGTCTTTGGCTGCCTGGTTTTAAATTAGAGTCATTTGCCTAATCAAATTCCTGCTTATTATGATGCCAGTGGAGCGATTGACCGCTGGGGGAATAAAAATGAGTTATGGCTCTGCCCGGTTATTTCTTTAATCCTTTTTGTTATTTTACTGTTATTGAGAAATATTTAATTACCTGGGAAATAAATATGAATAACGGTAATATAAACAGCTATCGTATCGCTAAAGATATTGGGCTGTTGGTAAAAATGATTTTAATTATTGCATTTAGTTATATAACGATCAACTTTTCAGGTGGAAACACATTGCCAAACACGTTTACACTCATCCTAGTAGGATCAATATTTGCAGTTGTATCAGTGGGATTGATTTTGTATATGCATATAAATAAAAAAGCAAGCTTATAGGAGGAATATGAAATGCTTAAAAAGAACGGTGAAGAATTATTAAGAAAGTTTAGTGAGACAGCTTATCCTTATGAAATTAAAAAGATTAATGATCGCATTTATCATGTAGTTGGCTTAGGACACAGCAACTCGATAGCGATTGAGGGTAATACATCATGGATTCTAGTAGACACATTAGATAGTGATCAGCGAGCTTTGCGAATGAAAGCAGAATTGCTGAAAATTGCGAATAAACCGGTAAAAACGATTATTTTTACTCATAGTCATTATGATCATCATGGCGGAAGTGGTGCATTTAAGGACACAGTTGAAGAAATTATTGCGTTTAAACCTAAAAAAGCACCTTTAAAATATTATAATCTATTAGATGATGTATTGCAGAAAAGAACTTTCAGACAATTTGGCTACGCTTTGAGTAATGAAGAATGTATTACACAAGGAATCGGGATTCGTGAAGGAAGAGCCGTGAACGATGGGACAGGTGTTTGCTTGGAGGCTAATGTTTTATATGATCAAGATATTGTGGAAAGAGAAATTGATGGTGTAAGACTGCAATTCGTCTCTGCTGTCGGGGAAACTGACGATCAGCTCTTTGTCTGGCTGCCGGAAGATAAAGTGTTATGCTGCGGGGATAATTATTATGGATGTTTTCCTAATCTCTATGCCATCAGGGGAAGTCAGTATCGTGATATTGCCGCTTGGGTAGACAGTTTAAATTTAATTTTATCTTATCCTGCTGAAGTGGTTCTGCCGGGACATACAAAAGCCATCATAGGATATGATCAGGTTCAGGAGGTTTTAGGCAATTTTAAAGATGCGATTGAATTTATTCTGCTGGAAACATTAAAATGTATGAATAAAGGCATGAGTGAATCAGAAACAGTATCAGCGGTAGTTCTTCCACAAATTTGGGCTGACCTGCCGTACTTAGGGGAATTCTACGGGACAGTGGAATGGTCAGTACGTTCAGTCTATCATGGCTATTTTGGCTGGTTTGATGGCAATCCGACTCATTTAGCACAATTATCAGATGAAACATTTGATACAAAATTGTTTTCTATGATTGGTGAAGAAAAGATGGAATCAGAAATTCGCACAGCATTAAATGAAGAAAATTATCAGATGGCTGTTCAATTATGCGATATTTTACTGAATGCTAAAGTGGGTATACAAAAATATAAAAAGTTAAAAGCAGAAGGTCTGATGGGCTTATCTAAACAGGTAACTTCTGCCAATGCACGCCATTATTATATTTGCAGTGCAAAAGAACTAATGGAATAACCTAAGGTCCTAATGGACCTTTTTGTTTAGATTATGTCATTTAATAGGAAATATGATATAATTATAAAGAAATAAAATGAGATTAGGAGTACAAAAATGGAAATAAGACCCGAGTTTAAGGAAATCAAGACATTTGATGAATTTATTAAATATTATTGGTATAAAGAAGAACTACAAAAGATCTGCAAGGAATTAGGTATTGATCATTCGGGATCAAAAGGGGATCTGAATCATAATATCGAGGCTTATTTTAATGGACAGATAATAAAGAAAGTGAAACGTGTTAGTGTAAAAAAGAAAGATGTTGAGTTAACTTTGGATACGAAGCTTTTAGAGAGTGGTTTTGCGATGAGAAATGAATATCGAGAATTTTTCGGAAAACAAGTTGGGGTGAAAAACTTCAAGTTTACAGCTGATATGGCAGCGGCAATAAAGAAGGTTCGTCAGGAAAAAAATAAAGACTTTACGGTAAGAGATTTAATCGATGTTTATTATGGGAAAAGTGATTATGCGAAGTATGACAGTTCAGCTTGCCAGTGGAATAAGTTTTTAAAAGCCTTCTGCCAAGATGAGAGAAATAATGTTTATAAGGATAAATTAAAAGCAGCCGCAGCTTTGTGGAAACAGGTACGCCTTTCAACGCTAGATAAAGTTTATGATTATTCTATGGTTGATATTTATCGTGATGTTTTGGAAGAATTTCGTATAATGGAATAATAAGATATGAAAAGCACACAAATTGATTTGAAAAAAAGAGGGTATATCGATGATAAAGAACTTCAAAATTATCAAGAAATGCCTCATACTACAATGGTTTTGTGGATAAATGATCTTGATCCTATAAAGCGAAGCATTGCCGCTCATTATCTTGATGCTTTGCTTAAAGAAGACATAATCTTATTGATCGATCAGCTAAAAAAAGAAAAATGTCTTTATACAAGAATAGCGATCTGTGAGAAGCTTCAGACCGGCAACGTTTTAACGGCTTCATTAATGATAAAAGAACTCGGAAAGATCGGACGTAATCAATATCATGTCCTGCCAAAAAGAAGTTCCGCAAAAAAATCATATCCTTTGCCTAGAGACATAATCGCTCGTTATTTAGGGAAAATGGATACAGTTATTTTTCCTATTTTATTAGAAGTATTAGATACAAACGATGCAAGTCAAATCAGTGAGGTGTTGGATGCAATAGGATTTATGGCATTTTACCAGCCTTCTCTTGCGACTAAGGAAAACGCTGAAAAGATTTATACCATTTTTGATCGGTATCAGGACAACCCTTTACTAATTTGGAAAGGCTTAACCTGTCTATCGGCTTTTCCATTTCAAGAAACAAAATTAATCTTACAAGGCTATGCCTGTCAATCAGGTGTTTTGAGGTTGGAAGCACAGCGTTCGTTACACTTAATGATGAAATAAAAAAGATTCCTATTTTAGTTTAGGAATCTTTTTTTACCAGTTTGCCATATTCATATCATCTTCAATGGTCTTATTTATAATATCCTGATAATGGTCTAACTTTTTAGTCATATAATCCAGTCTTAAACGGGCTTCTTCAAAATCAATTTCAGCAATTTCTTTTTGCCTTTTTAAAATCTCGTATCGTCTTTTTATGGTTTGATCTCCTTCTAAACATAAGTTGACATATTCTTTAATAGCTTCAATTGACATACCGGAATCACGTAAATGTTTAACGCCAATGAACCAATTCAAGCAGGCATCATCAAAGATGCGATTATTATTTTTATTGCGTTTAACCGGTGGGATTAATCCCTGATCGCTGTAAAAGCGAACGGTATGCTCTGTAATATGCAGCTTTGTGGCAATCTCTTTGACCGTATACATAAATTTTTCTCCTTTTTTTATAAAAAATGCTTGCCTTCGTGTAACACGAAGGTGATACATTAATTCTAACAGATATTGCACAGATAAGCAAACACTGTATAAATAGATTGGGGGAAATAAAATGAATCAAACTAAATTATGGACAAAAGATTATTTATGCGTCTTATTTACTACATTCTTTGCAGCAGTAACGCATAATATCTTTATCTCTATTTTTCCTTTATATGTTGTCGAAATAGGAGGAAATAATGCATTAGCCGGTGCAATGATTACTGGATTAGTGGTTGCCAGTACAATTACTCGTTTAATCTGCGGCTCTTTGCTTGATCGTTATGGACGACGTAAAATGTTGATGATCGGGGGCTTTTTATTTGCATTAAATACGATTGCTTATAATTTTGTCAGTAATATTCCGGGATTGTTCATGCTGCGTATCTTGAATGGAATCAGTCAGGGGATTTATTTTGGTGCAGCAAGTACAATGGTGGCAGATATCGTTCCAGAAGAGCGTTTAGTGGATGGAATTGGATATTTTGGAATTGCCGGAAGTTTAGCGGCTGCTTTTGCGCCTATGATTGGATTAGAGATATTTCAAAATCTAGGAGCATCTAACCTGTTTTTATTTGTCTCTTTCTTTGCAACGGTAGGAGCATTGTTTACACTTTGGATCAAATCAGATTTTATTGCTGCACCTGTTGTTAAAGGGGAAGAAAACCATGGATTTAAAATACCAAAACTTTCAATGCTGATCGAGTTTAGTGTGTTGGTACCGGCTATTATTTCATTCTTTATTACGTTTGGAAACAGCTCAGTAGCCAATTTCCTAGCCGCCTGTGGGATTGAAAGAGGCATCACCAGCATTAGCTTATTTTTTATGGTAAACAGTATTTCAATGATTATCATACGTTTGTTTACAGGAAGGCTAACCAATCGCTATGGACTGTCTCGTTTGATTTTTACAGGAGCAGTTTTGGTCGGTATTGGTTTTGTAACAATTGCCTTTGCATATGATACGTTTATGATTATTGGTGCAGGTATTCTTTGTGGTATAGGTATGGGTATCACTACCCCTTTATTAAATACCATGATTTTTAAGATAGCCAGCCCACAAAGAAAAGGAGTGGCTAACTCAACCTTTGCCTTATTTGGTGATATTGGAAACGGGATTGGAGCAACTGTCTGGGGAGCTTTATCGCAGTATAGTGGGTATACGATCACATATCTTGTCTCTGCAATCTGTATCGTCATTGCTGTCATTATTCATTTGTTTACATTAATTCCTAAGATAAAATTAAATCCACAATATGATAGGTAGAATTTCGATTCTATCTTTTTATTTTCTAACAAAAAATTAACTTTTCTTATTCATAGCGCAGTAGTAAAATAGGGTTAGAGAGTAATAAATGAGGGATAAAAATGGAAATGGTTAAATTTGATCAGAGAGATGATACAATAATCAACCAATTAATGGATATATGGGAAAACTCTGTTCGAGCAACCCATTTGTTTTTAAAAGAAGAGGATATTTTAAGAATAACGGAGTATGTTCCACAGGAATTAACACAGATTCCGGTCTTGATAGCTGCAAAGAAGGATGGAAGGATTGTTGGATTTATGGGGATCGATCAAGATAGTTTGGAAATGCTGTTTATTTTAGATAAGGAACGTGGACAGGGGATCGGAAAAAAACTGTTAGAATATGCGATCCTGAATGAACATGTGGATCGTCTGAGTGTAAATGAACAAAATCCTCAAGCTAGAGGGTTTTATGAGTATATGGGATTTGCAGTTGAAAAAAGAAGTGAGCAAGATGATCACGGCAATCCTTTTCCCTTGCTCCATATGCGTTACAAAAGAGAAGAGGATTAAAATGAAATCTAAAAAGACACTGATATTTTCTATTGCTTTAATGATTGTAGCATTAGTATTGATGTTGTTTGGTATCTATTTTGGTAAGCTGTCAGATACCGCAATTAGGATTGTCGGCATTACGATTTTATTAGATTTAGTGATGATTGTGTTTAATTATATGAGCATTAAAAAAATGAAATAAAGGAGAGATGTATATGAGAGGGGTTTATTCATCTATTACAGATATTCGCAGAAAGATTTTTACTGAAATAGCGAGAATGGCTTATAATGGAAATTATCATGACTTAGAAGAAATACCGTATAAGATTATTCCGGGAGAAATTGGAACATATCGCGGCAGTGTCTTTTTGGAAAGGGCGATCGTAGGAGAACGTCTGCGCTTAGCAATGGGTTTGCCTTTAAGACCGATTGATCAGCACGCTCCTTTAACAACGGGAGTAAGTGAAAGTATTGTGGCAGAGAAATATTATGAACCACCACTTATTAATATTATTAAATTTGCTTGTCACGCCTGTCCTGATAATCAAGTAACGGTCACGAATGCCTGTCAAGGCTGTTTAGCCCGTTCATGTAAAGAGGTTTGTCCTAAAAATGCGATAAGTATTGTTGACGGGAAGAGTGTGATCGATCAGGAAAAATGTATTAAGTGCGGTCTTTGCATGAAGGCATGTTCGTATGATGCGATTATTAAACTGCAACGTCCTTGTGCAAAAGCCTGTGGTATGGATGCGATAAAAACGGATGTGAATGGGCATGCAGATATCGATTATGATAAATGTGTTTCATGCGGTATGTGTTTAGTAAATTGTCCGTTTGGTGCTATCAGTGATAAAGGACAAATCTTTCAGCTGATTACTTCAATCAAAAACGGAGATAAGGTAATTGCGGCTGTTGCTCCGGCATTCGTTGGACAGTTCGGTCCCAAAGTTACTCCGGAAAAGTTAAAAGGAGCGATGCGCCAGTTAGGCTTTGCCGATGTGGTAGAAGTAGCTGTAGGTGCAGATTTATGTACTTTAGATGAAGCAGAAGACTTTTTAGAAAAAGTGCCTTCTAAGCAGCCGTTTATGGCGACATCTTGCTGTCCTGCTTGGTCAGTTATGGCAAAAAAGCTGTTTCCTGAATTCAAACCTTATATTTCGATGGCATTAACACCAATGGTATTAACTGCAAGAATGATTAAAAAAGATAACCCCGACTGTAAAGTTGTATTTGTGGGACCATGTGCGGCAAAGAAGCTGGAAGCCTCACGTAAATCGGTGAGAAGCGATGTCGATTTTGTATTAACTTTTGAAGAAATTATGGGGATGTTTGAAGCAAAAGACATTCATTTAGATCAATTAGCAGAACAAGATCCGTTTATCAAAGCAACAGCTGCCGGGCGTGGTTTTGCGGTGAGCGGAGGAGTGGCTCAAGCAGTGGTCGATTGTATTCATAAAACTCACCCAGATCGTGAAGTCAAAGTGCATGCTGAAGAGAGTTTGCAGAACTGCCGTAAGATGCTAAAAGATGCAAAGGCAGGAAAATATGACGGGTACTTGCTTGAGGGAATGGCATGTCCGGGTGGCTGTGTCGCCGGAGCGGGAACGCTGCAATCTATCGTTCGTTCAACAACGGCTGTGAATAAATTTAAAAATACAACAGAAGCTAAAAATGCGGCAGACAGCGAATATGCTGAACGTCTGCATGAATTATTAGAAAAATAGATCCAATCCTTATAAACACTGAACAGTTTATAAGGATTTTTTGATGTTTTTTAAATTTAAGTATTGACTTGGAGTTAACTCCAAAATGTATCCTTTAATTAGGAAGAGCTAAATACTCTGACAAAACAGCTTAAATTGGGGGTATTATGGAAGAAAAATTATGGACAAAAAAATATATATTGGCAGTAAGTATCTTATTTGGCATTTGCTTTTGTTCAAATATCGTTTTATCTGTACTCACTATCTTCGCAAAAAATCTAACTGGCTTGGATACTTATGCAGGATTGATGACATCAATATTTACAATTGCCGCTTTATCGGTACGCTTTGCTGCGGGGGTACTGTTAGATAAGTTCAACTGTAAACGTGTTATTTTAAGCGGTATCAGCCTGATGATCATTGCGTCTTTCTTGTTTATTAGCTGTGATGATATTACAGCGGCATTGGTTTATCGTGCTGTGCAGGGGATTGGTTTTGGTATTGCTTCAACCGGGGCAAGCACCTATGTGACAAAGGTTTGTCATCCTAATCGTCTTTTAGAAGGCGTGAGCTATGCTGCTATTGCTAATTCCTTAACTGGGGTTATCGGACCTTCTCTTGCTTATGCATTAATCGGAAAACATTACGATCAGTTTCAGTTATTGTTTATTGTCGCTGCTCTCATCGCTGTTGGCACCTTCCTATTGATGCTTTTAGGAAAGGATGCACATCAGCAGACAATCACAAGTTCAGCAGTAAAAGAAAAGAATAAAAAAATTAAAAGGAATGCTTTGTGTTTACCGGTAATGATCCTATTTTTAAATTCACTAACTCAGAGCGCCATTACTTCTTTTGTTTCTTTATATGCAATAAGTTTGGGTTTTGCAGGGGCAGGGTCTTTCTTTTCTGTCAATGCCATTGGGATGATTGCATCTCGTTTTGTAATGAATCCATTAGTAAAAAGATTTGGTCAGTTTAGAACGATTTTAATTAACTCTGCTGTCTTTTTTATCAGTGTTTTTCTATTATCAAAAGTGACAGCAATGTGGCAGATGCTTGTTATAGCTTTGCCGGCAGGATTTTCAATTGGAGCGATTTCACCTATAATTAATACGTTTATGATTCAAAATATGCCTGCTAATAAAAGTGGGATTGCCAATGCTCTTTATTATAGTTCAATGGATATTGGCTATGCAATTGGATCTATAATATGGGGGATAGTGGCGACTATGACAGGATATGCAAATGTTTTCTTTATTGGAGCGTTGATTCAGATTATATGTGTTGTATTTAGTGAGATACAGTGTAAAGTATTTAAACTTAGATAGGAGGAAATATAGATGTCTAAAACATTAGTTGCTTATTTTTCCCATTCAGGGAATTCACAAGTGATTGCCAGAGAGTTTGCCAAAGTGTTAAATGGAGACTTATTTGAAATAAAAGCAAAGCATACTTATTCAAGCCAATATAATACGGTTGTTGAGGAGGCAAAAAGAGAATTAAATGCGAAAGCCAGACCGCTGTTGGTCAACCCGCTTCCGGATCTAAAGGAATATGACACGATTGTCATAGGGTATCCTAATTGGTGGGGGACTATGCCAATGCCTTGCTTTACATTTTTAGAGAGCGCAGATTTTAGCTATAAGACGATAATTCCTTTTTGTACACACGAAGGAAGCGGCATGGGAAGAAGTGAGCAGGATCTTCAAAATCTTTGTTCTTCTGCGCGGATCTTAAAAGGTCTTGCTATCCGCGGATCAGCTGTACAAAAGGCTCAGCAGAAAATCATGAATTATTTAAAAGAAAATCAATTGATTTAGGAGAAAATTATGAAAGTTATTATTCTATCATCAAGTCCGAGAAGAAAAGGCAACAGTGAAATTTTATGTGAACAGTTCGCAAAAGGAGCAAAAGAAGCAGGACATGAAGTGGAAATGGTTAATTTGAATGACTATCACATGGGATTCTGTCTTGCTTGTGAATATTGCCGTTATCATAATCATGTCTGCGTATTAAAGGATGATGCGAATCAGATTATTGAAAAAATAATTGAAGCAGATGTTTTTGTAATGGCGACTCCGGTCTATTTTTATAGTTTGTCCGGACAACTAAAAACATTGATTGACCGTATGTTTGCCAGAGAATATGAAATTCGTGATAGTGAGAAACATAAAAAAGCTTATCTGATTTTAACAAGCGGTTCACCTGATGTTAAGCAGATGACAGGTATAGTAGAAAGCTTTAGAGGTTTTATTCAAGTATTGCGTAAAGTGGAAGAAGGGGGCATCATTTACGGCTTAGGTGCTTTCCATAAAGGGGATGCTTTAGAACACCCAGCATATAAAGAAGCTTATGAAATGGGAAAAAAGATTTGAAAAAGCCCTTGTCAATTGACAGGGGCTATTCATATACTTCATAAAATTGGTTCATTTTTTTAATAATTTGTTTCACTTCCTGTTCACATTGTGAAGAATAAGTAGGATCACAATTGAAATGATTATTAAAGATGTGAATCAATTCATGGATCTCAGATTTCTTTTGCTACTGTAGAGCCAGCTTTTATTAAAAAATATGATGATGGGCGATATGTACTTGTTTGAAAGAAAGATATCTTGCTTATTAATACAATAAAAGCATATCAAGAATTAAGTTGTTTAAGAGATCAAAGATTTATTATTTAGCAAATATGACATTAAGTTTGTATCAGAATATAGTGAATAGTAAAGAGAACTTCAATCTGACAAAGCTGAGAAAAGGATTGATACAATTTGTTGTTTTAGTATTTGGTACATTATTATTGGTGATATCTGTGGATTTACTGGTTAATGTTACCGGACTTAATCAAAATGAACTTAGTGAAGTGATTTCTGTAGCCGCAATTCTTTTAACTATTGGAATGGCAATTGTTAAATATATTAAAGAAGCATATATTACTTTACAGGATATTTTAAATAAGTAAAAGGAGGGAAGGTTTATGAGTTTATTAGGTATTGATATTTCAAGCTGGCAAAGTGAGCTGGATCTTAGTCAGATTATTTGTGATTTTGTAATTGTTAAAGCTACAGAGGGGGCAGATTATATCAATCCCTACTGT
This sequence comes from Beduini sp., assembly GCF_047239305.1. Lineage (NCBI taxonomy): Bacteria > Bacillati > Bacillota > Erysipelotrichia > Erysipelotrichales > Erysipelotrichaceae > Beduini > Beduini sp. The sequence continues at coordinate 6,429 of NZ_JBKTEM010000009.1, read as the reverse complement.
GAGTGCCACTTTCAAAAAGCATGCTTACTAAATAAGAAGGTGGGTTTTTACCATTTTGCTAGAAACAGCATTAATTCTGCAGAGGTAGAGGCAGACTATTTCATCAGCAATACAAGAGGTTATTTTGGAATAGGGATTCCTATTTTAGATTGGGAAGATGCTGTTGAGGATGTGACCTGGGCTTTAACATGGCTGCAAACAGTTGAAAGGAAAATGGGAGTAAAACCTATGATTTACATGTCTGAAAGTGTAGTGAATCGCTATGACTGGACAGATGTGGCTAGAGCCGGTTATGGCTTGTGGGTTGCAAAGTATAAAGGGTATGATCCCATTTACAATTATGATACAGCTAATAGAGGAAGCGAACCTAATATTTGTCATTGGCCGTTTTATGCGATGTGGCAATTTACTTCAACAGGTTATTTGAATGGCTATAGTGGTAAATTGGACTGCAATGTTTTTTACGGTGACATTATGGCTTGGGATCGTTATGTGGGAGCGGCAGCCTCACCAGCCGAACCTAAACCAAAGTATTTGAAATATAAGGTTGGAGATTATGTCACCTTCGGAAGCTGCTATGTCTCTTCTAATGCAAAAATTGGCTGGCCGCCCAATGGTGAGGCACTAATACCGGATATTAACGAGGGCATTATCACCGCAATTTATGAAGGAACCAATAATCCCTATCTGATTAATGAGGGAATGTGCTTTATTAATGAGGGTGATATTCAGGAAAGTAAAGAAGAATTTTATATTGTCCAAAGCGGGGATACATTGAGCGAAATTGCTATGCGATTTGGTACGACGTATCACTATTTGGCACAAATTAATCAGTTAGAAGACTCAAATTTAATTTATCCAGGACAAAAACTGAAAGTTCATTAAAAAAGCTTGCAATCACTGCAAGCTTTTTTCTATTTTAATGTTTCTCCATTGGACTGAATAACCCCTTTATACCAGTCAAATGATTTTTTCTTTATTCTTTTTTTCGTTCCATTTCCTTCATCGTCCAAATCAACGTAGACTAAACCATAACGTTTGCTCATTTCTCCGGTACCAGATGAAATTAAATCAATAGGTCCCCAAAGTGTATATCCCATTAGATCAATACCATCATCTTCCACTGCAATCTTCATTTGCTGCAGATGAGCATGTAAATAATTAATGCGATAATCATCAATGATCTGCCCTGTTTCATCTAACTTATCCGTTGTTCCTAATCCATTTTCTACGATCATTAATGATAATTGATAACGACTGTAAAGATCATTTAAGGAAAGTCTCAATCCAATTGGATCGATTGTCCATCCCCATTCGGACTTTTCAAGATAAGGATTCTCCACTGCCATCATTTGATTGCCCTCTGTCATTTTCTTATCTTTTCTCGTTGTAGCTACACTTGTATTATAATAGCTAAAACCGATGAAATCGACAGTACCATTCTTTAAAGCCTCTTGATCGCCCTCGTTCATGATGACTTCTATGCCCTTTTTCTTCATAGTGTTTAAGGCATATGCCGGATAATGACCGCGACATTGGATATCGGTATAAAAATAACGCATCATTCTTCCCATTTCCATACAATATAACTGATCTTTAGGATTGCAGGTTTCAGGATAGCTCATGATATTAGCGAGCATCATACCGATCTCAAATTTAGGATTGATACTCCTTGCTAAAGCGACAGCTTTTGCAGAGGCAACAAAAATATGATGTAATGCCTGATAGCGTTCCTGCTCATTGCTGCTGCAAAAACCAAGAGAACGATATCCATTGTTTAATAACAAATTGATTTCATTAAACGTTAACCAATATTTTACTTTATGCTGATAGCGAGTAAATACAGTAAAGCAATATTTTAAATAATAATCGATAGATTCACGATTAATCCATCCGCCTAACTTTTCTGCAAGGTGAAATGGATAATCAAAGTGAACAGTAGTAACCATCGGTTCGATCCCATATTTTAAACATTCATCAAATACATCATCATAGAATTGCAATCCTTCTTCACTGGGTACTGCATCATCTCCATTAGGATAAATACGACTCCAAGCTAAAGACATACGATAACATTTGAATCCCATTTCTGCCATCAATGCAATATCTTCTTTATAATGCCCATAAAAATCAATGGCTTCATGGCTGGGATAATAAAGCTGGTCATTTAATTCGATATAGGCACCAACTGGAAGATCATCTTTTCTAAAATTATGAACAAAATCTCTAGTCCCATCTTTTAAGGTGATCGAAATCTTTCTAGGGGTATTCTTATTACCGGCTGTCATAAAATCATAGGTTGCTAAGCCACGGTGCGATAATCCACCCTCTACCTGACTGGCAGCACTGGCACCGCCCCAAAGAAAATTCTCTTTAAAACTCATAACATCACGCTCCTTTATTTCAATATACCGCTTAATAAAATATATTTCAATAATAAATAAAATAAATTTTATAATGTTTTATATTCCATCTGTTTATGGTAGAATATAGATAGAGGTGTTAGGATGAATGTACTAGAAAATATTCACATCCATTATGATGAACTGACTAAAAAAGATAAGGACATTGCAGATTATATTTTAGAGTATCCGAAGAAGTTCTGCCGTCAGGACATGAATGACTTTACAAGTAAAATGAATGTTTCTAAATCAGCTCTTATTCGATTTTCAAAGAAATTAGGATATTCCGGATATAGTGAATTACGTTATGAGTTATCAAGAATTATTTTTATCGGCGGAGAAAAAAGACAAGAGCTTTATACTCCGGTAGAAATTATTGGGCATGGCTATATAGAATGTCTTTCTGCTTTAATTGAAGAACTGGATTCTGAATTGATCGAAACCATCGCAAAAAAGATTTGGCTAGCTAATAAAATTAAACTCTTTGGATATAATGAGTCTGCTTTGCCGCCACAGCATTTAGCGATACGAGGAACATTGCTAAACTTAGATTTTGCAGTCTATACAAATCGTGATTACTTTGCGACACAGTTCAAAAATATGCATAAAGAAGATTTAGCGATTATCTATTCAGTCAAAGATCATGCCAAGGTTTATGCATCATTACTAAAAAATAGAGAGATGCCGGCGTTAGTCATTACGATGAATCCTAAAAATTTTTCATTGATAAGTGAGGATTTAATGGTGAATCTGCCTAATCCAGCAACATCAAAGGCTGGGCTGCTGGATGAACAGGTGTTGTTTTATGTTTTTAATGAGATTTTATTAGCTCAATTAATGAAAACAAAAACAGATAAAGGAGGGTGTTTATGAAATTATTGGAGTTGCCTAATATTGGGAAAGAAACTGCACGTCAGCTAGAGGAAGTTGGCATTCATGATGCAGAAGAGCTGCGTTTGGTTGGAGGCAAGGAAGCCTGGCTTCGCATTAAAACCTCCATTGATCCGGGTGCTTGTATTCATCTATTATATGGTATAGAGGCGGCAGTTGAAGGAATTAAAAAGAAAGATTTAAATAATGAAAAGAAAGAAGAATTGAAGGAATTTTATCATTTAAATGAGTAAAGCGGTGTTTCACTGCTTTATTTTGTTTATAGCTGGCGTCATGATGAAAACAATGATAAAATAATGAAGAAATGAGGTGGAAACATGGCCAAAACATTAGTTTTAGCAGAGAAACCCTCTGTTGGCAGAGATATTGCCAGAGTATTGGGATGTAATAAAAAGTTAAATGGAGCATTAGAAGGCAATCGCTATATCGTGACTTGGGCATTAGGACATTTAGTCACATTAGCTGATCCGGAAAAATATGATAAACGTTATAAAGATTGGGATTTAAAAGATTTACCGATCATTCCTGATCGCATGTCATTAGTGGTAATTGGTCAGACAGCAAAGCAGTTTAAAGCGGTACAAAGCCAAATGAATCGAAATGACGTTCAGGAGATTGTCATTGCGACAGATGCAGGACGTGAAGGAGAATTGGTTGCCCGTTGGATTATTCAAAAGGCAGGAATAAAAAAGCCATTAAAACGCTTATGGATATCTTCTGTAACCGATAAAGCTATCTCCGAAGGATTTAAGCACTTAAAAGATGCCCGAGCCTATGAATCACTGTTTCATAGTGCCTATAGCCGCAGTGTTGCCGATTGGCTGGTAGGAATCAATGCAACGCGTGCGTTAACCTGTAAATATAATGCACAGTTGGCGTGCGGGCGTGTTCAAACCCCTACATTAGCGATGATTGCCGCTCAGGAAGATCAGATTCGTCAGTTTGTCCCTAAGCCTTATTATGGCATTACCGCCGAAGCGATGGGAATACGCTGGAGCTGGCGGACAGCAAAAAATGAAACGCATGTATTTGAAGAAGAAAAGGTGGATCAAGTTCTTTCTAAATTAGAACGTCAATCTCTAGAAATTACAGAGATCAGTAAGGCATCTAAAAAGAAATATGCACCTTTGCTTTATGATCTTACAGAATTACAAAGAGATGCCAATAAGCTCTATGGCTTTTCTGCAAAAGAAACATTAGCAATCATGCAGAGCTTATATGAATATCATAAAGTGTTAACTTATCCAAGAACGGATTCACGTTATTTAACCGATGATATCGTGCCGACCATAAAAGAGCGTTTGGAAGCTAGCCGTGGTGGGGATTATGATGCTGCTATTCAAAAAATCTTGAAACAACCAATAAAGAAACAATCTCATTTTGTGAATAATAGTAAGGTTAGTGATCACCACGCAATCATTCCAACTGAGCAAAGTGCTTACATTGGAAGTTTTGATGATCGTGAAAGAAAAATCTATGATTTAGTATTAAAACGTTTCCTTGCAGTTCTGCTTCCTCCTTATGAATATGAGCAGACAACACTCACTGCTAAAAGCGGCAATGAAACTTTCATAGCAAGGGGAAAGATAGAAAAAGCAATAGGCTGGAAAGAAGTATACGGACATTATCGTGATGAAGAGGAAGAAGAGGACGAACAGTCTTTACCGCCTTTGAAAAAAGGACAATCAATGCATGTGGATAAATGGGAAAAAACGACGGGTAAAACTCAGCCGCCTGCTTATTTTACTGAAGCAGCATTGCTTTCTGCGATGGAAAATCCGGTTCGTTATATGAAAAGCAGTTCTAAACAGTTGAATACTACACTGAGTGCGACTGGTGGTTTAGGAACCGTAGCGACACGTGCGGATATTATTGAAAAGCTGTTTAATACATTCCTTATTGAAAAAAGAGGACAGGAAATTCATGTCACCGCTAAAGGAAGACAGTTACTTCAGTTGGTTCCTAATGATTTAAGATCACCTGAACTAACTGCAAAATGGGAACTTGAACTCGCTAAAATAGCGAAGAATGAAAGAAAATCGAATCAGTTTATTAAAGAGATTGAGAAATATACGCATAGTGTTGTTGAAGAGATTGAAACTAGTGAAGGTAAATTTAAACATGATAATATCACCACTAAAAAGTGTCCTGAATGTGGTGAACTTTTGCTGGAAGTCAATGGTAAAAAAGGAAAGATGCTGGTGTGTTCAAATCGTGAATGCAAGTATAAAGAAACTCTGTCTATTGTAACGAATGCTCGTTGTCCGAATTGTCATAAGAAAATGGAATTAGTGGGTAAAAAAGAAAGTCAGATGTTTGTCTGTAAAAACTGTGGCTACCGACAGCACATGAATGCTTTCAAAAAAGAACGAGAAGATAAGAAAGGTGTAGCGGGTAAGAGTGATGTGAAAAAGTATCTGCAAAAACAAAAAGCAGAAACGAAAACAACCATTGAGGATTCACCGTTTGCTGCACTGTTAGATTTAAAAAAAGAATTGAAGAAATAAAGATGAAGACATTGACCTCAGTGTCTTTTTTATAAGCTGCTTTACTGCTTTGGGTTTTAACTTTTTCAAAAGAAAGTGTCAGTCAGCATGAAAATAGAAAGTGCAGGAGATTTTATGATGACTTTTAACAAGCATTGTAAAATAATAGGCTATGAAACTGCACTGTCGTTAATTGAAGAGTGGATGAACAGTGAGTGAGCCAATGTACCCAAAGCAGCTCTTGGAAAATTGAGAGTTCGATGAAAGAAATAAACCAGGTTTATAAGCTGGCTAATCGATTTGTCGAAAGTAATAAATAAAATCGGTATGACGAAAAACAGTCATACCGATTATTTTTTAGTTATCGTTAATAGTGGAGCAGAAATTGTTTTGCCTCTTCACAAGATTCAAATATCTGATTACTGTCAAGAATGTAATTAACAGTATCTTGCCAATCTTTTAAGGTGAAGTCTTCAGCGACATAATTACCAATTATTTTTTTTATGGAATTTAATAAATGAGGAGCATGTAAATCTGAGAGATATTCACAGTTTAAATCGTTGGCAACACAATTGATTAAATGAAGATTTTCGTTCATGTCATACTCCTTTCCTTCTGACCGAGATCGTATACAATCAGGTTGTACACTT
>NZ_JBKTEM010000008.1:94761-105686 GCF_047239305.1 Beduini sp. | reverse complement strand
CGATCTCCTCTTTCAACATTCCTATATACTTGATAACTGTCAATTATCCTTTATTAAAATAATTCTTGAAACAACTATTTTAATCAATGACATAATACTACAAATATTGCACAAATGCAACTATTCTATTTAATCCCTTTGATTATTTTATTTTGTCTAATTAAGAATGTTTTTTCGTTTATACATCACGGTTTCATCACAATAAATAAAACTTTTTACACTTTAAATAGATTAGTATCTATAGTTACTTCTCATGTATAATACTCATTATCAGTGATATTTAACCGTGTATCTTCGCTAAATTGTAAAAAGGCAGACTTTATATTAAAGTCTACCATTTATACGTTAATTCTCGATAACGAACATAATCCCCATCTTCAATTTCTTTATCTAATCGCTCTCTCTGCTCCGGCTTCTTTAAATTATAAACATAAACCGGTAAATGTTCTATAATTGTTTTCTGGTCAATATCATAAATCGGCATAATCAACCGATCATATTCATTATTAATATTCTCCTCTTCGTAATAGCGTTCTAATATATCCAGCAGTTTCATATCGACCGTTTCATCCAACTCTAAGATTTCTCCTAATACCATTTTATCCCCTTCATCTAACAGCGCCGGATACTCTACTCTCAGTAATGAATACAATGTTCCTTTGATATATGCCCTCTGTATCACCTTACAATGTCCCGCTAAATATTTCTGGTAATTATACATTCCATATCGTAAACTTCCATATACAAAGATACGTCTCATTAATGTGTCGCCCCACCTGTCACTTTAATATCTTCAGGATATTGAATAATCGCCTCAATTGCCGCCTCTAAGGCTTTAACGATCATCTCTAGTGACATACTTGGCTTATCTTTTTTATCCACTACCTGTTCCGGTAAATATGGAATATGAATAAACCCGCTGCGTTTCCCCTTGTATTTAGTTTCAATCAGATGACGCACCCCATAGGTGACATGATTACAGACAAATGTTCCTGCCGTATTTGATATAGAAGCCGGAATCTTTACTTCTTGAATTTGACGCACCATTGCCTTAATCGGCAAATTGACAAAATACGCTGATGGCCCGTCTGGAAAGATAGGCTCATCAATGATCTGATTGCCCTCATTATCAGGAATACGGCAGTCATCCATATTGATCCCAACTCTTTCGACTGTAATATCACTTCTTCCACCAGCCTGACCCACAGATAAAATCACATCAGGATCGTCTTTCATTATTGCCTCATCAATAACTTTTAACGACTTGTGACATACGGTCGGTATTTCCAATTTAATAATCTCTGCATTTAATATTCTATCCGGCAATCTTTTTACAGATTCAATCGCTGGATTAATTTTTTCTCCGCCAAAGGGATCAAACCCTGTTACTAATATTTTCATCTTATCTTCCTTTCTAAAATGCCAGTGTCAGCATCAACACAACATGAATAATAATTAATATAATAGCCATCGGAATCTGAGCTTTAATCACTGTCCACTTATCTTTAGTTTCCAAAACAGCACAAGGCACGATATTAAAATTAGCTGCCATCGGCGTTAACAAAGTTCCGCAAAAGCCACTGGTCATTCCTAAAGTTGCTACCACAACCGGATCTCCACCCTGCATGATGACAAATGGAACCCCAATTCCTACCGTAATAACCGAAAAAGCCGCAAAGCCATTTCCCATGATCATTGTAAAAACAACCATCCCTAAACAATATAATAATACCCCAATCACGATGTTACCGGTAGGGAAAATACTTGAAATAATAGAAGCTATCACTTCCCCTACTCCTGCCTTTGTAAAAACTGCCCCCAAAGCCCCTAATAATTGTGGGAGCAAGCACGCCGCCCCAACCTGCATTAATAGCCGTGCTGTATCCTCTCTCGTTTCCTTGACTTTAGGCTTGCAAATAATAAAAGCTGAGATTAGTGAAACCAGACAAGCAACCCCAATCATTGTCGCTCCATCCAATGGTTTTCCATCAATCCGAACAAAAGACATCAGCAATGCCATAACACCAATCAAAGCCGCCGGAATAAAGATTTTATTTTTTACACGTTCACTTGCTTCTTTTTTCTTTGTCTCATCAATGTCTTCAAATTCTCCCATTCTCACCTGATTCGTCACCGTTAAAAGCCCCATAAGAATAAGCAGTACTCCTGTCATCACATAAGGTATAATTTTACCAAAAATAAAGATTATTCCTAATATCAGCCAAAATAGGAATGTACCATATTTAGCCTTCGAATTCTTTAATGCTCGAACTGCCGCATTAATACTCACTAACCCACACAAACTATAAAAGATCTCCGGTGCCCATTGCAATAGCTGTGCCATATTATCCTTTCTCCTTTATAATACTTTTCTTCAACCTTTTGTCATAGAGCCAAACCTGTATAAAAGTAAGCAGCACTGTAATGACAGCAATTGGAATAGCCGCTGCAGCAATCGACTGCAGTGTCACTTCATAACCAAGTTCCACCATTGTTCCTTGAATCAAAACAACTCCGCTGGCAGCCGGAAAACAGTTTTGAGCAAAGAAGTTACCGTAGTTTTCTACCGCAGCCGATATTCCTTTTAAATGGTCCTCTTGCTTTTCGGTTAACCCATCTCCTTTAGAACTCTCTGCCGCTGCTTCCGACATTGGTAAGATTAAAGGACGAATAAATTGAACATGTCCGCCAATACGAATATTTAAAGCAGAAGCGATTGACCGTATCACCATATATAAGGATAGGATTTTACCTGCAGATGCATTTTTGATACGTCCAATCAGTTTTCCTGCACGTTCTTTTAACCCATATCTTTCAATAATCGCAATGACTGGAAAAATAATTAAAAAAATTGACATTAGGCGATTATTAACAAAGGACTGTCCCAATATTGTTAAGATGTCATAGAAGTTTATTCCCGCTACAAACCCAGTGACAATACCGGCAGTTAAAACAACAGCTAAAACATCAAATTTTAAAGTAAAGCCGACGACAATGATTGCAATTCCGATTAATTTCCAGTATTCCATAGATGACTCCTCTCATAATAAATAGGATATTTTCAAATTAGCTTGTTTCTTAAAAGGAAAAACATACGGATTTCATAAAAAAACTTATCAAATCTTTATTATTTGATAAGTTCCATGTTATTTTAAAATTTTTAAATCTCCATTCCTTAAATAATGTGCTTTTCTAAATAATTGATAAACCGCAAAATTAATAACAATAGGCAAAATAATATATGCCACTACCGGAAGTATCCAGTAACTGATTCCCATTTGTTCCACCGTTTCAATAACACCTAAAAATAGTGTGCCTCCAATCGCTACAGAGTGAATAGAGGTTGTGATTTGAAATAATGCCGCAGATACACAACCACAAACAATACTTGATACGATCGGCGGAATCAGAAGAATCGGGTGTTTAATCATATTCGTAAACTGAAGCATACCAGTGCCAAAGATAACCGCTAAACTGTCGCCGATATCATTATCCTGCAATGACATTAAGCCTAATCCTAACATGAAGGACATAACCCCCGCTAACGCCGCACCACAAGCAAGCGGTGATAATTGAAGGATAGAAGTAATCGCTACGATCGTGATTGGACTTGTAAACAGCAACCCAGCGACTACTGCAATCACAATTCCCATCAGCAGCGGATTCATGTTCACCATGTTATTAATGAATTGAACAACATAAGTTAAAAAAATCGATAAATAGGGAGTAATCAACGCATGTATAATTCCAGCAATAAATACGCTGGCTAAAGGTAAAAGAATTAAATCAAAAGGTGTCTTTCCTTCTAAAAAATTATTCACCCAAACCGTCACTAAAACACAGATATAGGCCATAAAAGGAGCCGCCACCTGTAAATCCCCGCTCATGCTTCCGAGCCCGACACAGCCTGCCATCATAGCACAAATCAATCCTAAATGACTTGTCCCACTTTTATAAGCAATACTGACGCCAATTGCCGGTCCCAGCAGACCGGGTAACAGCGCCCCCCATTGGCTTAATAAATTAAGATGTGTCCACATGCCTATTTGAGTTAATATATTCCCTAATATATATGTCATAAAAAACGCTATTGAAAATGCAGTTAAAGTCATAAAAATATAGGGTTCTTTAGAAAACATTTTTTTTGCCATAATGAAACCTCCTATTGGCATTTTACAACAAAAAAAGAAAGTAGCCTATCCTTTTTCGACACTTTCTTTCAAATTTTTCACTGGTGGATAATATTGCTTATTTCCTTGATGGTCTGACCCAGTTCCTCCAGTGTCATTGATGAGTCCAATAAACTAGGTATCGCCTTAATAATCACATTCTCCACCTTTATTCCATTTTCTAAATATTTCTCTTTTTTAAAATCAAACAGGTCTTCCTGATTCAGCATAATGATCTTGGGAATGGCTGTCTCTTTATTCAACATTTCTATAAATTGAGGAAGTTCCTTTAACCTTGCTGCACAATATAAATATCCATGTGCATTCTCCACTATTTTCATAATCCTTTCTAGCGGAGAAGGAGTCATTAAAGAGAGAATATAAATGTTATATTTTTGTGCACTTTTTATCACTTCATGTTGATGTTCAATAGGCAGATCACCAATGAAAATCCCATCAACCCCGCTGCTGTTTGCTTCACTAAAAAATTCACTGACACCATAACGAAAGATTTGATTATAGTAAACATTTAATATTAAAGGTATCGTTGTCATTTCACGGATTTCCTTGATAAACTGCATCGCCATTGGTGTTGTCATATGATGAGTCAGCGCTCTCACATTCGCTTTTTGAAGATCTTCACTCAGCGCAATTGGATCTGAAAACGGCAGTCCTAATTCAATGATGTCACAACTATTTCCTATCATTTGCCGAATAATTGCCAAGCTCATATCGTAATCCGGATCACCAATAACACTATAGCCGATCATTGCTGTTTTCTGCATTTTAATTAGAGTCTCAAATTGTTTATCAATTCTATTCATTAATCTCTACCCCCATAATATCCGCAATACTTTTCACATCTTTATCCCCACGACCACTAAGTGTCACCATAATGATCTTATCTTTTGAAAGCTGTGGTGCCAGTTTCATTGCATAAGCCAGTGCATGACTTGATTCAATAGCGGGAATAATTCCTTCCATCTTACTTAAATAATGGAACGCTTCCAGGGCTTCATCATCACGAATTGCTACATACTCAGCACGACAACATTCTTTTAAATAGGCATGTTCCGGTCCAATGCCGGGATAATCTAATCCAGCCGAAATAGAATATACAGACATGATCTGTCCTTCGTCATCTTGCAGAAATAAAGATTTCATTCCATGAAGCACCCCGATTGATCCTTTTGTCAATGTTGCTGCATGAAGAGAAGTATTTACTCCTTTTCCTGCCGCTTCGCATCCAATCAGCTTAACATTTGAATATGGCAGATATTCATAAAATGAGCCAATCGCATTTGAGCCGCCGCCCACACAGGCAAGCACATAATCCGGCAGTCTCCCTTCTTTCTGCATGCATTGCTGAAGTGATTCTTTGGAAATAATATGTTGAAAATCTCGCACGATCATTGGATAAGGATGCGGACCGGTAGCCGAACCTAACACATAAAAGGTATCCTGATAACAGTTTGCCCATGCCGCCATAGCCTCGTTGCAGGCATCTTTCAAAGTTCCGGTACCGCTTGTCACCGCCGTCACCTTTGCCCCCAGCAGCTGCATTTTAAAGACATTTAAAGATTGTCGTTGTGTATCCTCTATCCCCATAAAGATCTCACATTCCATATCAAATAAAGCGGCGGCAGTCGCCGTAGCAACCCCATGCTGTCCTGCGCCTGTTTCCGCTATGACTTTCTTTTTCCCCATATGTTTCGCTAACAAGATCTGTCCTAAAACATTGTTGATCTTATGCGCTCCAGTATGGTTTAAATCTTCTCTTTTCAAATAAATCTTAGCTCCGCCTAAACAATCACTCATCTTTTTAGCATAATATAATAAAGATGGTCTTCCAGCATACTCTTTCAAGTAAAAATCTAATTCCTCTTTAAATGCCTTATCCTCTTTTAATCGAAGATAACACTCTTCTAACTCATTTAATGCTCCCATTAATATTTCCGGTGCATACTGTCCGCCATACGATCCATAAAATCCTCTATTCATTGTTTTTCCTCTTTTCATTTATTCTTATACACGTGTCAAATATTGTATTATTTCCCAGAAAATAATGTTTTTCTAGCAAAAATACATTCTTATCTCCTTTATCCGATACACCACCGTTTTGTTTCCTTCATGTATAATTTCAAATAAAAATATGGGGTCCTATTTAAAATCATCTTTATCCCTCCTTATTTTTTGTATAAGCCGGAAATAAAAAATCTCCGTCCAATAATAGGACGAAGATCGATTCGCTATGCCACCCATATATAGAAAAACAGCTTATACAAACACCAACATGTTTGCTTCCTTTTAACGCCGGAACTGCGGCTCGGCTACTTTTAATTCACCTCGCTTCTATTAGGTCCATTCACGATCTGCTTCATATCAGTTTTCACCAGCCACTGATTCTCTACATTTCCACTAAAATCGCTACTTACTCCTAAATCATCGAATTTATTACTTGTCTAAAAGTATAGTCAGTCTTTTAGTATTTGTCAATATAAAAAACAAGCTAATCAATAAAATATACAATTATTAAAAAATATTGATTTACTACGATCAAAATTAAGAAAAGATCGATCCTATACTTTTAAGACAATATTATAAAATCAAGCATAAAAAGAAACAGTGTCTTAATAAAGCTTTCTCACTAATCTGCTTCTTAATATTTATCTTCTTTTATTTTCGGAAAAATTGGCTTATATAATCCCCTGCATTTAATTCCACTATTTTATTAAAGAATTCATACTGTGAAAGATCCCCGCAAACAATTTCATCATGAATCAATCCGTCATGAATATACAAAAGCTTCTTAGCATATGAAGCAATCATATTATCATGAGTCACTAAAATAATGGTGGTTCCATTATCATTTAATTGTGTTAACAACTGCATCAGTTCATGTGAACGTTTACTGTCCAATGCTCCTGTTGGTTCATCTGCCACCAGTAAATGCGGCTGTGTTATCAAGGCTCTTGCGATTGCTACACGCTGAACTTGTCCGCCTGAACATTGATTAATCTGATGGTTCATCAAATTTTCAATCCCTAACCCCTCTGCCAAAGCCATTACTTTTTTACGAATTTCAGCTTTCGGACATTTTTTCAATACCAGCGGTGTTGCGATATTATGATAGACATCCATATTGCTGATTAAAATACTGTTCTGAAAAATATAGCCAAGATTCTTATTTCTAAAATTAGCAAGTTCATGAGCAGACATGCGGGACACCTGCTCCCCTCGAATAAACAGCTTTCCCTTAGTTGCACGGTCTAAGGTGGATAAAATATTGATTAATGTACTTTTACCTGATCCACTTGGTCCCATAATCGCAACGAAATCCCCAGCATTAATTTGAAGTGAAATATCTTTCAGCGCTTCTGTTTCATTATCTCCGCCTTCGTTATATATCTTTTTAATATGTTCAGCCTTTAATATCGGTTCCCCCATTATTGAATCCTCCTAATTAAAATACGGTTATAATACTTGACTATTCCAACAGATACGAAAAAACTAACGATAATGATGATACTGATTAATAAGCATAATCCCCAAGTTGAATACATCATTTTTATTGTAAATATCATAATAGCAAATAAAGATAATCCGACACTTATCAAATAGTTAAAAAAATTGGCTCTATTGGAAATCTTCATCAGATCTTCTTTATTATACCCCAGTACATATAGAATCCTGTAATTGCTGATGCCATGTTGGATATCCAAATAATTCTTCAATAAAAGCAAGACCATTAATACAAATAATAAGACAATAAAAGAAAAACAGGCCAGTATTTCAACAAACAATGTTGCTCTCGTAGTCGCTTGAAAAATAAAGAAAGGCAAAGCAATATTCATAATGATGAGGATAATTTGATTGCTGTTAAGCCGATGCAATACTTCATGACAAACAACATAGCTGCAAGGGTCTTCATAAAGCTTTTGTTCTTCCAGTCTTTCAAAGATCTTATATATACTGGTCTTGATAAAACTAAAAATAGAAAAACCGATCACCAAAATCATGATGCAGCTTATGTAAACATTTTGAGAAAACATAATGACAACTAATCCGATAACATAAAACAAAAGCGGAAAAAAGGGTCTGTATTTTTCAAGCCGATCTTTTCTAACTTCCTTTATAGAAGGATTATCCATCAGTATTTTTTGAGTAGCTGCTTGATTAGCCTCTCTTTTCTTCTTCAATATTTCATTTAACTCCTGAGTGTTAGTAGCCTGCTGTATATCCTCACCACGCATCATACTCATTCCTACCCCCATCATTGAACCGGTAGTTGAGAAGCTTTTCTTGATTGAATCCTTCAGGCTGTTATTGCGCTTAATATCTACTTTATTAATAATTTCTGAAATCTCATTTTTATAAATAAACGCTACATTAATCATAACCATAATAATACATTTTGATATTTCGATTCCCACCATTTCGACTAAACCATCAAATGAATAGATTATGGTTCCTTCGATAGCTACAACGGTGCTGGCATATTGAATGATAAAATAAAACAATAATCTTCCAAGTATCATCGCTAAAGACATGGAAACAATAAGCATAATAAAATATTGGATTAATAAAAACATCCCTAATTTAAACAACGAGGCACCTGACAAAGACAGAAATACAATCTGACTTCTTTTCTCTTCAATATAAAACGTATTTAAATAAAATGTCATTACAAAAAGCAGCCCTATGACTAATAAACTCATAAAAGCAAACATTGTCCCCCCGTAATAAAGGACATCCGGATAATTAATGAGTTCAAAAAATACATATTCAATTGACGTTAGTAATACTAATATCAAAGAATAAGCAAGACTAAGTTTATAATTATTTTTTAAATCATTAAAAATAAACTGTAACATAATTTGCTTTCCTTTCTTTTAATACTGCGGATTTATTATATCATCAACCGTTTTCTTTGTAACCCCTTACTCAATTAAAAATGCGAATTATTAAAAATAAAATAGTTAATGTACCATTCTCCCCAAGAAGAATCAAAATAAATAATTATGCTGTAAAGTTTAAATAGAACCGTAAATAAAAAGAGGCAGTTAAGCCTCTACTTCCAACGTCATATTTCGTACCCAATGTCCTTTGCGATAGAAATAACTTGCGACAAAAAGTTTAAAAATATCCAGTGATTCAATAATCGCATATAAAGGAATTAATGGGATCGGTGTAAAAATAGATAATAAGGTTGAAAACAAAACCGAAGCTCCCCACAGGAAACCACTATCCATCATTAATGTAGAAGCTGCATCACCGCCTGCTCTTAATACAAAGAAGATACACACATTAATAACATAAAATGGGATCATGAGCGATTTTATACACAGCATTGTCGTAATTGCCTGGTTGATCTCCGGTTCTAAGTTGTAAATCTTCGGTATTAACCCAGAAAACGAAATCAGTATTGCACTGATCACTACTGCCACCATTGCGCCAAAGACTATTAATTTCAACGAATTTTCCCGTGCCTCTTCTAATTCGTTAGCCCCAAGTTTGTTTCCGATCATAATCGCTACCGCACTTGAAAGCCCACCAAAAATAATGAACGCAATATTCATGACGGTATCTACGACCGAAATTGCCGCCACTAAGAATTCATCCGTTCGTATATATGACTTAAAGATCATCGCATTTCCTAATGAAAACATGATTTCATTAATAGTTAAAGGCAATGCTTTGATCATAAGCCTTGAAATTAAATCCTTATTCAAATGAAACATACCGTTAATATCTAAGCAAAAATAATGTTTCCTTTTCAATAGTAGCATTAAATAAATAACCATCTCTACTAATCGGGCAATCAGTGTTGCGATCGCTGCGCCTTCAACCCCCATTGGCTTAAATCCAAAGTGTCCAAAGATTAATATATAATTTAAACAGGTATTCGTTGCTACCGTTAATATCCCAATCTTCAACTGAATCTTATTGATTCCTACAGAACGCAAAGCCATCATACAGGTCATTGAAACAGCATATGGTAAATAACTATACTTAATAAAGTTTAAATAAGATAGCCCGGAATCTACAATCGCCGGTGTTTTAGAGAACAGCTGCAGAATCTGCACCGGAATAAATATGACCATAAGAGTAAATAAAAGTCCTGAAAGCAGTGAGAACAGCATGTTTGCATCAAATACTTCCTGACATTTACGATGATCTTTTGCACCAAAATACTGGGCAATAAAAATTCCTGACGCTCCGCACAAACCAAATAAGGTAGAATTGAAGATCAGATAAAATTTGTTTGCGACAGTAACACTGGTCAAGGCTACCGATCCGACACTCCCAATCATAACATTGTCAATTAAATTGACAAAAGATGTAACAAATTGCTGTGCCATAATAGGCAAGGCAATCACAATAACTGACTTATAGAACGCTTTAGTTCCAAAAAATTTTTTAAAACGCATGTAACCCCTCCCAACACAAACGTATAAAAAAAATACTGTTGCCAGTATCTGTTATCTAAAATGGTGGAGCCTAGGAGGATCGAACTCCTGACCTCCTGCGTGCAAAGCAGGCGCTCTCCCAGCTGAGCTAAGGCCCCAAAAATATTTTAATATGGTGGGCCTGAATGGACTCGAACCATCGACCTCACGCTTATCAGGCGTGTGCTCTAACCAGCTGAGCTACAGGCCCAATATATGGGCAACACCATATTTATATTAGACAATCTATTAATGGTGGGCCTGAATGGACTCGAACCATCGACCTCACGCTTATCAGGCGTGTGCT
>NZ_JBKTEM010000008.1:87875-94661 GCF_047239305.1 Beduini sp. | reverse complement strand
CTAACCAGCTGAGCTACAGGCCCATCAATTGACTGCCTTTATATATTATCACCTGAATCCGTGTTCGTCAACACTTTATAGAAACTTTTTTAAATTATTTTTATCTGCTTATTTTGACAAGATCATTTAGATTCAAACATAAGAAAATAGAGAAAGAAATTCTTTCTCCGAATTTTATTTTATACAAATGAATTGGTCTATTATTTAATACCATTTTATGATATTGGTTCTTCCGGTTCTGTTGGTACCGGTGGAACTTTAGATAAGTTTGTCTCAATTCCATCGGATATCGCAACAGCTAATTTCTTATGATATTTACTAGATGCTAATTGCCCTTTTTCATTCCCATTCGTTAAAAAGCCACATTCTACTAATACTCCCTTTGTTTTTGTACAACGTAACACATAAAAATTAGCACTTTCAATTTTTTTGCGAGTTCCTGTTACTGGCTTCATAGCATCGTGGATATCAGTAGCTAACTCTTTAGCAGTATCACTTTTTCCATAATAAAAAACCTGTGACCCCCAAGTTGAAGAAACGGTGGAAGCATTTAAATGAATACTTATAAATAAGTCAGCATTATAGCTATCGATTTTACGCACACGTAAATACATGTCGTCTTGTTTCGAATAGTTATAATCACGATGCGTTAAATCGTTGTCATCATCTCGTGTAAGATAAACCGTCGCACCACGTGATTCTAATTCTTCTTTAAGCGCTAAACTTATTTTAAGATTTAATTGATCTTCTCTTACTTTCCCTACATTTGCCCCATTGTCCAAACCTCCATGTCCCGGATCAATGACAATGATACGGTTTGTTAAAGTTTGTTCTGCATTTACTTCTTCCGTTTTTTTGTTCGGTTTAAATATAAACAAGCATATTGCAACTGCAATAATCGCTATAACCATTATTTTCTTATACATTTTATCACCTAGGTTATTTTATGTTTTAGGCTCATAAGATATGTTAATTTATTCAAGACATAATTGAGAACAACATTTCATACAACAAAGTAATTAAGTATAGCATTGAAGCATTGATTCCCAATAGAATAAATGCTACCATTATATAAAGACATATAATTACATTTATCTCAATAATTATTTTACTACACGCTAATAATAAAAAATAATATAAAGAATCAGTAGTATATAAGTATTATTGTATTTTATCAATTTAATAACAAGATCTATTACTCCATAATAATTTACTATATCTTAAGCTAATATAATATTTATATGGATCATGTATAACCTTATTCCAATATTTTATTTATCTTTTTCTTTCTGTAAACATTTTGAATCAAGCTGCTATTATTTTATACGTATAGAAAATAGAAGCAAATGGCTGTTAACCTATATTATAAAAGCATTATTTATTCTTGTCTTGTGTCAGTTATTAAAAACTCTATATTTGACTTTCTATTTTAAACAACCAATAGCAATAGATCCATTGATTTTTATAAGAGATACATTATATTTACTCTCTCTGTTTTCTCTTTATTTAATCGGTTTTGTTTATATGAAACGAAATCTATCTTTTGTTGTAGTCACAATAGGTTATATCCTATTATGTTTTATTGACTTAAATATGCATGAGTGGTTCTTGCTTTCTAATTTTCATTTTTTAGATTCCATTATTTATATTTTTATAATTATTATTTGCTTTTTTAATGTAGTTTATTGTCTAAATCGTAGATTAGATAAAATTGACTTAAGTTAATTTTATCTAAAAAGGAGAAAAAATATGATCAAAAAGATAACATTAATTTTTATAGCTTTATTTATTCTAGCAGGATGCAGCTCTCGCACAGAAATTATTAGCAGCCCATTAAATACTACTGTTTCAGCAATAAACAATTCGGATGAGGCTTATGCTGAAATAGATAAAACAAAGAAAACCATTAAGTTACCAATAGAATTAGACATTTCTTTAGAAACCACAAATGATAAAATCGATATTAGTAATCCAAAAAGTGTTATTTATTCTACCCATAATGGAGGAGTATATGTAATAGGTCTTTATGAAGAAAATAATAATAAATACTTGATTACCTACGCCTATTCACTTTCTTCCACCCTTGACAAAGTAGTAATACCCAAAAATTTAACTAATGTCACTATTTACAAAGCAAATGATGAAGTAGTGGAACAAATAAAAGATATTAGTCTTAAAGATTGAATTAATCAAGATAAAAGCAACGAATAACTAATATTTACTGATAGAAGAGTAGCTATATATATCTATTCTTCTTTTTTCATTGACAATTTATCGTAATAAATTCTATACTCTCTAGGCTCACATATAAAAAGCCAAAACAGGTTAATTCTCCTATTTTGACCTTTATTTTATAATGGCAAATCTCTTTTCTTAAAGCAAGCTTGTGCAAAGATAATAGCTACTAAAGAAGCAGCAAACAGTACACCCATACCAATTATTGCAGACTGCTCAAATAACTGCAGTCCTTTGGCATCAAATAAAGTTAATGGTGTCATATATTTTAAAAATTCCATTTTATCACTTACCTGTGAAAGCATTTGAATAAGAATAGAAGCTATCCCGATTCCAGCACCTATTCCAATTGAATACTTTGTTTCATTAAAGCAGCATGCACATAGATAGCAAATACAGGCAAAAAACAAATGAATACCAAACAGCCCGACATTTGTCATAAGAAACTTACCTATTTCCACACTCTCATTAAACAACATTGTACTGCACCCAATAATTAACAGCACTGCATAAAGTATCAGCCCTATCAACCCACTTAATAAAACACCAAGTTGTGTCAGCATCACCTGTGTACGAGTATGAGGTGCAGCAAGCAAATAAGCCATAGATCCCTTATCAATATAGCGGCTCATTAAACGATGACACATAATTACAATATAAATAAACGGTATAACGATAAAGATAAATCCATAAAGATAATTCGTAAGAAAGTCCAGCAGTGTCAATCCCGGATCCGTCATCCCAAAAGCAGCAAAAATCTGTGGCATCGATTCTTTCATTGCATTTAAGCTTTCCCCTAATTTAGGATCGAACATCGCTACAATAACTGATGTATACAATGTCAAAACAGCAATAAATATTAGAAATATTTTATAATTTGTTTTCCACTCTTTTTTAAATAGAACCGTTAGCATTATTGTTCACCTCCATAATAATGTAAAAACAATTCCTCCAAAGACTGAGGTCTGGCATTAAAATCCCTAATATCATACTGACTTAAATTTTTCAATAATTCATTCGTATGTCCTTTTAATGTTAGAATGACTTGTTTTTGATCTCTTTGACATTGGTCATATTGTTCCGCAAACTTGACTGCATCACTTTCTTTATTAAAGTGAATTTCATAATACTTTTGTCTGTTTCTTTTCAAGTTCTCCATTGTTTCGGCAGCCACAATGCTTCCTTCTTTAATCATCACGACTCGATCACACGTATGTTCTACTTCCTCAAAAATATGTGAGGACATCAGTATTGTTTTCCCTTCTTTTTTGGAACGCTGAATCAATTCAACAAACTTATTTTGCATTAATGGATCCAATCCGCTTGTTGGTTCATCCAATATTAAAATTGGTGAATCCTGCATGAAAGCAATAACTAATCCGATTTTTTGCTTCATTCCTTTTGACATTCGCTTCATCTTTCCTTGAGCATCCAGTTCTAAAAACATCATCAGCTCCTCGGCTTTACTCATATCTTTAATATTTTTCATCTGTGCTATAAATTTAATAAATTGAATTCCTGTCATTTCTTCCATAAAGGCAATCTCGCCAGGCAAATAACCTAATTCTTTTTGAACAAGATTCGCTTTTTCAAAACAATCTAAACCTAATATTTTCACTTCACCATGATCCGGCTTTATAAATCCCATCAATTGTCGAATCGTTGTGGTCTTCCCACTTCCATTAGGTCCTAAAAAGCCGAGAACCTCTCCTTTTTTAACAGTGAAATTCACATCAAAAACACCACGTTTATTCCCATAATCTTTCGTAATATGATTTATTTCAATAACATTCATCCTGATATTTCTCCTTATAAGCTAGTTTTTTCATCAACACAAGCCATTCATTAAACGCTTTTTCCATCACTTCTAGGTTAAGTGTTTTGCCAGATATTCGCATATCATGAACAAAGCCATCTGCCATCCATCTTATCATTTTATAAACCCTATATGGCTCAACCCCTGCTTTGAACTTATACTCATCAATTTGGCCAAAATAAACATTATATAATAGATTTTCTTGCTCGTTATTAAATGCATTCACCTGTTTGGCAACACTTTCTTTTTCCAAATAAAAGGCTCGCATCGCAAAGTCTAAGATAGACGGATTCTTTTGCAAAGCCTTCACTTTATTATGAGCTGCATACCTCAATATCTCAAAGAAATCGGTTAACTCTTTTAATTGAATATCTACTATTTGATCTATCATTATCTCCGCTAAATAGTGATAGATATACAAATACAGCTCCTTTTTATTTTGAAAGTAATAAAATAGCAAACCTTTTGGAATCCCTGCTTTACTGGCAATCAGATCGGCAGAAGCATTTTTATAATCGTTTTCAGCAAATACTTGCATCCCCGCATTTATGATACTTTGCTGCATATCTAAAGAAAGTGAATAGAATTTTTCATTCATTTATCTTTTCCTTTCATGATTTTAACAAACCATCTTTTCGCCCTTTTTCTTTTACAATACTATTTTGTTATCTATACATAACTTATTACTATGTAGATTCTGTCTGTTTAACTTGATATTCTTTTTTATACACAAGATATCTCATCATATCCATCCAACTATTAAATTCTTCCAGCATGGCATCAATATTAAATGTTTTTCCAGACATTTGTATATCATGGATATAGCCATCTCCCATCCATCTTAACATTTTATAGATCTTAAACGGTTCAATGCCAGAGTGAAACTTATCTGTATTAATATTACTAAAATACATTTGGTAAAGAACTTCTTCTTGAGCTGTATTCATAGTTTTTAAAGCGTCTGACACTGCTTCCTGTTCAGAATAAAAAGCTCTCATTGCAAACTCCATAATATATGGATTTTTTTCCAGCATCTTTACTTTCCCAGCTCCTGCATATTTTAATAATTCAAAGAAATCAGTAATTTCCAGAAAATGAGTATCTGCAATCTTTTCTTTCATGATTTCCATCAAATAATTATAAACATAGAGATATAATTCTTTTTTATTATGGAAATAGTAGAATAAAAGTCCTTTTGATATCCCAGCTTTAACTGCTATCAGATCAGTTGAAGCTTTTTTATATTCATTTTTCCCGAATACTTCCATTGCAGCATTAACAATTTTTAATTGTTTTTCTTCTGATAGTGTATAGAATTTATCATTCATCTGACTTTGTTCCTTTCATTATTTATACAACTCATACTTTATTCAAAGAAATTGACTTTATCGGTCAATCCTTATTTTAAGAATAACGTATTGACTATTTTTTACAACCCCCTACTGTTATATTTATTAGCTTTTTTCTTATAGAAAAAAATTGGGGGATAAAAAGCAGTAGTGACTATTACAATTTATCGACTTTCTTTATTAAGCGTTAGGAAGACTTTTACCCTAGAATTTATTACATATTTAGAGTATCTGTAACTTTTATTCCTAAGGTTCATGTTTAAGCAATTAATGCAGAGATCATTTTGTACAGCATAGTCTTTTCTTATCCTCATTATAATATGGTGATATGATGTTATAATTTGTTTTAAATTTGTATTATAATATAAGCTCAATTTTATGTTCATACACTTATTTTTTATTTGGCATGAAAAAAGGATTGGCTTTCACCAATCCTTGAAATAGCTTATATCTTTTATTGAGCAGCAGTTTCATCAATTCTTTTTACTGAAAGTGTGACAGAAACACCAGTACCCAGTGTAAGCGTTAATGCTAGTAGTGCGGATACCGCTATAGTTAAGACATCTCCTGCAGTCAATGTTGTTAAAACACTGCCTGAATAAATGGATTCAATACCAATTGCCAAAAGATGAACTTCCTGTGTACTTGGAATAGCTGTACCATTTCTTAACACAGCAAGAGTTACAGCTGCACCTAATGAAGCGGACGCATTAAACATATAGTTAATTTCGTAGACTCCACTTTGTTGAATAGTCAAATTGTTAGCTCCTAAAGTTACATTGCTGGCTGGCATTGTGTTTGGTAATGGCAGCGTAGTAGATCCACCAACGACTAAACTCAATGTTTGAGGTGTATTGTTGTATTTTCCACCATAGGCGGGTAATCCTCCTCCACCACCTGCTGGTCCCTGAGGTCCTGTATCTCCTCTTGGAATTGTAAAATCTAACTCAATGCCATCTGGCAACTGTACGGTTGTAACTTTAGCATCTGTTCCTGGTTCGCTAGTGAAAGTTGGTCCAACGGTTACAATCGGAGTTGCACCGGTTGGTCCGGTTGCACCATCTTCTCCCGTGGCTCCTGTTGCTCCGGTTGGTCCAGTTGCTCCATCTGCTCCTGTGTTTCCTGTAGCGCCTGTTGCTCCAGTTGCGCCTGTTGCTCCAGTTAGCCCAGTATTACCTGTAGCACCTGTTGGTCCTACTAATCCATCTGCCCCAGTATTTCCTGTTGCTCCGGTTGGTCCAGTTGCACCGTCTGCACCTGTGTTTCCTGTAGCACCTGTTGGCCCAGTTGCTCCTGCCGCCCCGGTTGGTCCAGTATTACCTGTAACACCAGTTGGTCCTACTAATCCATCTGCCCCAGTATTTCCTGTTGCTCCGGTTGGTCCAG
>NZ_JBKTEM010000008.1:85341-87775 GCF_047239305.1 Beduini sp. | reverse complement strand
TTGCTCCGTCTGCACCTGTGTTTCCTGTAGCGCCTGTTGGACCAGTTGCTCCTGTTGCGCCATTTGCTCCCGTATTCCCAGTTACTCCGGTTGGACCGGTAGCCCCTTGTAAGCCAGTAGCACCTGTTGCTCCGGTTGGTCCAGTTGCTCCAGTAGCACCTGTCACACCATTTATTCCTGGTAATCCAGTAGCTCCCGTGGCTCCTGTATTTCCCTGTGGTCCGGTTGGTCCCGTTACTCCTGTTGGTCCAGTTGGCCCGGTTGGCCCTGTAATTCCGTTTGCTCCAGTCGCTCCAGTTGCTCCGGTTGGTCCTGTGATCCCATTCGCTCCAGTTGGTCCGGTTGCCCCTATTGGACCAGTATTTCCTGTAGCTCCATTAGCCCCAGTCGCACCTATAGGCCCAGTTGGTCCAGTTGCTCCAGTCGGTCCTGTTGCACCATTAATTCCAGGTAGACCAGTAGGTCCAGTTGCACCTGTTGCGCCAGTATTCCCTTGAAGTCCAATTGATCCGGTTGGTCCTGTTACTCCTGTTGGTCCAGTTGGTCCTGTAACTCCTGTTGGACCAGTTGCTCCCGTATTTCCTGGAAATCCAATAGGTCCTGTTGGACCAGTTGCTCCTGTTGGTCCTGGAAACCCAATAGGCCCCTGCGGTCCTGTTGGACCAGTCGCTCCTGTATTACCAGGATACCCCATTGAACCAGTTGGCCCGGTTGGTCCCTGAGGACCAATACTTCCAGGATACCCTCTTGGTCCAGTTGGTCCGGTTGGCCCTGTCGGTCCAGTCGCTCCGGTTGGACAATTCACAACAACAGGTGGACAACAACGGCATCCGGGACAGTTCATATTTCCATTAAACATATTTCCATTGATCATATATATCACCTCTCTTCTGTATCTAATTTAATATATGTATTGATTTACAATATGTCTGTGGAGATTACCCTACTAGATGATAATTTGTTGAAAATCATTTTACAAACTAAGAACCCATAATTACTTTCATAATTCAATAACTTAAAAGACAGTGATAATATATCTATTTTTATTTATAAGGACAGCAAAGATGATAAATAGGTACTCCTTAAGCTATCGCACACAAAAGTAAGTTCATTTTATATAATTCTAGAAAATTTAACATTTATTATGACTATCAGCTTTTCCTAGGATTTTCATGATTATTTAACAGATAAAAAACGTAGTATAGCAGGGTGCAGCTATAATTTCCTAAACATATCTTGTTTATATGTAGAGGTCCTGTCATTATCTATTCGTCTCTTTTAAAACTATTTATAATAAACAGAAAGAAAAATCAAACGGATAAAAACTTCAAATAATATTTATAGAATATGTTTAATAAACTCTTTTCATAAACATTTCAACAAAACTATGAGTGAATCCAAATTATTAAAAGATCCTTATATTAAAAAACATTGGGAAATTTCCCAATGTTAAATTTTTTCACCTTAAATTACCTTGATTCAATAAAAACAAATCTATAAGAGGATATAAAAGATGCGTTGTTGCGTTCTTCATAAGCAAGAACTATCATTCCGTATTCATTTCTTATAACTGTTCCTGCTAACGATGATTGGATATTTGTTATGATGCTGACATTAGGGGTTACAAGCGGTAAAAAAGAACAATCAGCACAACAGTCAGTTGGTGTAAGGATTGGTTCTAGTAAATTAAAAACATTTCCTATCTACTCTAATATATGCATAATTTTATCTTTTAACTGTGGAGTAATCTCGGACACAATTAATAATTATTAGAAAAGTGAAGGTAGATTTTACTTTCCTTTTACTTTTCAATCAATTTAGCAATTATATGAAAAAAAGACTGAACCCTAATGTTATAAAGAAAACAAAAGTTATAAATTTCTCCTCAATTTAAAAATCACCATCGTTAAAGTTCCCTCGGTTACTGTTACCGGACTGTTGAAAGTAAGATTAAATACACTTTCAACAGGGACATCTATAATAAAGGATACCGCTCCAAAGGCACTCGATCTTCCTGTACCATTCGTCATAAAATAAATTCCATATTCTAAATGTGGACTAGAATTATAAAACGGTGTAATCTGCATATAACCTGCTTCTGCCAGCAACCCGGAAACCTCATAAAAAATAGAATAAATCCCTGGTTGAAGTGTAATACGAGTTGGATCTGTTAGTACAATATTACCAGTTGTATCCGCTACTCCTACTCCCATTGGGATCAATGCCGCATTTGTAAAAACGGCTCCAAAATTTATAAAAGAAGCAAACACATCATCTTCAGTAGGTCCTGTATTTCCTGTCGCACCTGTTGCACCCGTTGGACCTGTGTTTCCTGTTAATCCTATTGGTCCTTGTTCTCCGGTTGCCCCAGTCGGTCCCGTATTTCCTGTCGCACCTGTTGCACCCGTTGGACCTGTGTTTCCTGTTAATCCTA
>NZ_JBKTEM010000008.1:0-85241 GCF_047239305.1 Beduini sp. | reverse complement strand
CGGTTGCCCCAGTCGGTCCCGTATTTCCTGTCGCACCTGTTGCACCCGTTGGACCCGTGTTTCCTGTTAATCCTATTGGTCCTTGTTCTCCAGTTGCCCCAGTCGGCCCCGTATTTCCTGTCGCACCTGTTGCACCCGTTGGACCTGTATTTCCTGTTAATCCTATTGGTCCTTGTTCTCCAGTTGCTCCAGTCGGTCCCGTATTTCCCGTTGATCCAGTTGCACCCGTTGGACCTGTGTTTCCTGTTAATCCTGTTGGTCCTTGTTCTCCGGTTGCCCCAGTTGGTCCCGTATTACCCGTTGATCCAGCTGCACCCGTTGGACCTGTGTTTCCTGTTAATCCTATTGGTCCTTGTTCTCCGGTTGCTCCAGTCGGTCCCGTATTTCCTGTTAACCCTCTTGGTCCTTGTTCTCCGGTTGGTCCAGTTGGTCCGACCGGACCAGTTATCCCCTCCGGACAATTAACAATAATTGGAGGACAATTAGGAATACAGCCCCAACATTGGTCATATCTGTTCATCATTATTTCACCTCCTTTAATTGGTTTAATATAAGATACGCAGTCAGACTAGAAAAGTGTGTGTTATCTCCATAAGGCTTTATCACCATAATAAAAAAGATACCAATCATTTGCCGAAACAAATAATTGGTATCTGCTATTCCTTATTTTTTAACCTTTTCTCAAAGTATCGCTTATTTTGCAAATACGCCGGACTGTCCGGTTTAGCTTGTCCAGCCAATTCATTATAGAAATTAGCCGTTTCATAATCACCTAACGTATCATAACATAAGCATATTTGAATGCTAGGAATATAGTCATAACAATCTGGCAATACAAAAGCACCTGAAGTATCATCGCGTTTGCAAGACATCGCTACCGCATACCAATAAATAGCCTGCTCATATGAACGCATCTCTAAAAAATATTTTCCTAAATCACAGCAAACTTCTGCCCTTGGGAGATCATAGCGCATACTGTTTAACAGCCAACTTACAGCTTCTTGCATATTACCTAGCTGATGATAACAGTAACCAAGGAACTGACAAGCAGAAATATTGTTTTCAACCCATCCCTTTTTAGTGTTTAAGAAATGTTTAAATTCCATAATTGCCTCATCATACTGTCGATGATAGTACAATTCTCTGGCATAATAGAAAATTTCCCTTGGAGTAAAAACAGCACCTTCCTTTAACTTGCTTCTAAATATTTGAAGATTTCGTTTAGGATTGGACTGTTTAATCTTTTTATGACTGATTGCTACATCACTATAGATAATCTTTCCTCTAGGTAAAATTGCTTCATGTACAAATCCTCCCCAACGAAAATTATCAATTCTTCTTAAAAGACGTTCTCGGTAATACGTAAAAGTTGGTTTACCAGCCTCATCAAAGCCAGTGTTATATTTCATCATCACTACTGAGGTATCCTCTGGTAAAGTTTTTTTCAACTCTAACAATCCTTCTCTATCTTTTTCCAAAATCACATCATCTGCATCAAGCCACATACAATAATCCTTTGTAGCCTTAGAAAAAGAATAGTTTCTTGCTTTAGAAAAATCATTACACCATACAAAATCATAGACCTGATCAGTATATTTTTCGGCAATTTTTTTGGTACGATCCGTTGACCCTGTATCAACAATGATGATCTCATCGGCAATATCCTGAACTGAACTTAATGCTCGATCTAATACATCTTCTTCATTCTTTACAATCATGCATACACTTATTGTTGTCATTTTATTCACCAATATAACATATGCGTTTATCAGTAAAAAGTAAACTCTTCTTACTTAATTATTATTTTAATTACTTTGTTTTGAACTAATAAACAGGCATTCATTTTAATAAAAAAAGACCTTGCAAACAAGATCTTACACTATATATCACCGATTATCATTTACCTCTTTAGCAAAGTGAATAAGTTTATTATACAAATATACGTCATGTGCATCGAAATACTCACTCGTAAACTTATCAATAGCTAACCATTCTACTCCACTGTTTTCACCTGGACAAATAGATAAGGATTCACTCTCTTCGCAAATCAATATATATGCAACCGATAAATGCAGATGTGCATTGACATATTTACCCCGCCTAGTATGACTGAATACTGGTAAAATATCCAATGAAGCAATTCCATCTGTAAGGGGGATGATGTGCTGTACTCCGGTTTCCTCCCTTGCTTCTTTAATCGCTACACCTAATAGATCATCATCACCATCCGCATGACCACCTGTCCATGCCCAGGCATTTCTGATATTATGATGAATCAGTAATACTTTATCCAATGCCGGATTCATAATAAAGCCTGAACTGGTAATATGAGCGATTTCATTATCCCGCAAAAGAACATTATCCTGATAAGTTTCAACATAATTAAGCATAATGCGCTGATCTGCTTCCTCTTGTTCATTACTTGGCTTAAAATTCTTTATTAAATCTATATAATTCATTCTTATTTACTCCTTAAATAGTGAAAGCTCCATGGCAGGTACCTTAACCTTATTTATTAAAAACTGATATACTGACAAAAGAGAATCGCTATTTCCAGCCTGTGAAGTCTTATTGACATATACTTTTCCATCGTTATAGCAAACATACTGTCCATCTAAAACAAATTCAAAATAGTATAATTGCCTGTTTTTAATTTCGATAACAAAAGTATCCGGATCAACTTCTTCAATCAATTCAGCCTCTTTTAAAATATCCTCTTTTTTCATATCAACCAAATCTTGCAAAGACTGTCCGGTATCTGTTGCAATCTTTCTTAAGTCGGCAATCTTTGTTTCTGTACTTATCAAAACAACTTTTCCTTGTGCAATTAATTCTGCTTCTCCTGCATCTTTAACAAACCAGCTTAAATTAGGCGCTACAGCTGCCGCTAAGATAACAATGATTGCAATCACAACAATCAATTCAATTAAAGAAAACCCATCTTTATTTTTATAAAAACTGATTAAATTCATTAAGATCTTTTACAACTTTCTGAGCATCTTGGATTAATACTTTTCTTTCCCTTACCAATTGTGCCAAAGAGAAATTTAAAGATTGCATCCCTACACTTTTACCTGTTTGTATAACTGAATCAATTTGATGGATTTCTTTTTTACGAATAAGATTTTTTATTGCGTCTGTTCCGATCATGATCTCAAATCCAGCAATTCGTCCGGTGCCATCCGCTTTTGGCAGTAATGTCTGTGTGATAACAGCGTTAATTACTCCGGAAAGCTGCATACGGATTTGTTCCTGTTTTTCTGATGGAAAAACATCAATAATACGATCAATCGTTTTTGCTGCGCCAATGGTGTGCAATGTCGAAAATACCAAATGTCCTGTTTCAGCTAGCGTAATTGCCGCACTCATCGTTTCATAATCACGCATTTCTCCTACCAGTATTACATCTGGATCTTCACGCATTGCAGAACGAAGTGCCTCATCAAAACCACTCACGTCTGCCCCGATCTCTCTTTGATGAATTAATGCCTGTTTTTGCTTGTATACATATTCTACAGGATCCTCCACAGTCAGAATATGGCAGCTGCGATGCTCATTAATATAATCGATAATTGCTGCCAAAGAAGTGGATTTACCGCTCCCCGTTGGACCTGTAATCAATACCAATCCATTAGGCGCCATTGCCAATTCTTTTAAGACAGGCGGAAGATTTAACTGTTCAATTGATAGAATTTCTTCATTAATCACACGTATCGCCGCACATACTTTGTACTGTTGACGAAATATATTAACACGATATCGCATATTTTGATCGTCCACATAGACAAAGTCTAAATCTCTTCGATGCTGAAAAGCTTCAATTAAATATTCAGGTATAATCGATTCTATCATCAAATTTGATAATGAAGCGTCAATTGGTTCAAAATAGTCAAACAGATTGCCATCTTTTCTAAGCTTAATGTTTTCTCCTTCACTGATATGAACATCAGAACATTTCTGCTGTCGTGCATAGGCTAAAATCTCATTTATTTTACTCATTATAGTTCTTCCTCCTATTTATAGGTAGACAACAACTTTTTGTAATTCCTCAACTGTCGTTTGCCCAGCTTTCACTAAGTCTAATGCGCCATCACCTAACGATACAAGATGCTGACTTTCTTTTATATAAGCATAAATATCATCAATATCTGCATGAGCGGAAATCATTTTACGAACTTGACTGTCAATAATAATAATTTCATGTATCGCCATACGTCCTTTATATCCCGTGTTATTACAGTTTGGACATCCCTTGCCACGATACACATAATCAAGATCTTCTCCTACTGCCACTTTATCTGCAGCACTGGCTAAAACTTTTTCCTTGCAATGCGGACAAATTGTACGAACTAAACGCTGAGCAACAACACCCACTAAAGAGTTTGCCACCATGTAAGGTTCTACTCCCATATCCTCTAAACGTACAATAGCGCTGACTGCATCATTGGTATGCAGTGTAGAGAACACTAAATGCCCAGTAATTGAAGCTCTGACTGAAATAGCCGCTGTTTCTGCATCACGTGTTTCTCCAACCATGATTACATCCGGATCCTGTCTTAATAAAGCCCTCAATCCACTTTCAAAAGTTAACCCCGCCATATTATTCACCTGCATCTGATTAACACGGTCAATACGTTTTTCAACTGGATCTTCAATGGTAGAGATATTAATTTGACGTTTTGATAATTCCTCTAAAATCATATAAAGTGTTGTCGTTTTCCCACTCCCAGTCGGTCCTGTCACATAAATAATCCCATGGGGCATATTAATCATTTTACATATTTTCTTGTAATTTTCAGGTGTCATTCCAAATGTATTCTGCTGCACAATTCTAGCGTTCGTATTAAGAAAACGCAATACCACCTTTTCACCAAAAATTGTAGGAATAATAGAGACACGAGCATTAATTTCTATCCCATCAATAATACCCACAAAATGTCCATCCTGCGGCACTCGTTTTTCCGCAATATCCAGATTAGATAAAATTTTGATACGAACTACTAATGAATCTAATAAGCTTTTATTTAACTTCAAGAAGTCAACAATCATACCATCAATACGCATACGAACTAGGATTTCATCTTCAAACGGTTCGATATGAATATCACTGGCATTATTTGTATACCCTCGGCTGACTAATGAATTGAACAATTTTACAACCGGTGTATCATCTTCATTAGCATCAAACAAATCTAAAATTTCATCATTCACCTTTTGTACATTACTATTCACCTGACTGGCTACTTTTCGTGTTTCAAGTTCCTGATAGTAATAATGAATGGCATTATTTACTTCATTCTTCGTTGCCAAAGCCACTTTAATATTTAGTCCAGTAACTAGCCTTACATCCTCTATCCCATAAAAATTTAACGGATCATTGGTAACTACCATTAAATTTCCTGTTTCATCTAAACCATAAGCAAAGATATTGTATTTCTTTGCAACCGGCTCTGGTATCTTTTCCACAGCTTCCATATTGACATCAATTGTTCCTAAAGGAATAATCGGTTCAGCCAATTTATCAGACAAAGCTTGCAACGTTTGCTCCTCAGTAATAAAGCCTAGACGAACAAGATGTTCCCCTAAACGCATCGAACGATCCTCTTTCTGAGCATTCAAGGCAATATTTAATTGTTCATCATCAATATAGCCATATTCTTTTAATACTTCCCCGATAGGTATATTCTTCATAACCGATTCTCCTTCATCCTAATTCCAAATACCAAACCAATAATTCTGTGTATTATCTACATCGCTTTTGGGATTTGTCTTTTCCTTAATATCTTTTTTTGCTTTAATATAGGGAATTCCCTTGTATTTATCAAAAGATACAACATCGTCTTTTTCATAACCACTCATATCATCAAATCGAATTTGCAAATGCTTCCACTCATATTTATCACTGTCTTTTGGATTTTCTTTTGTACTTCCGGTTATACAGATATAGTAATCTGCCAGATCGTCGTTTCCTTCATATCCATTTGCATAAATTTTAACGATATCGTCTTTTTGATAGCTTTGCCCCTTTTTATATTCCTTGATATTGACTGCACCATCTAATTCATTGCGCACTGTTTGGATTTTAATCTGATAAGAATTTGTATAAACCGTTCCTTTAAGGATGTCCTCCACTGTTTTATCCGATGTATCTTTTAAAAGTTCCCAATGACCGCTGTTTGGATCTGTTGGAACTGGATTATAGCCAGTTTGAATAATATCTGCTTTACAGCGATAATAATTTTCTTCGAAAATAACTATATCCCCCCTTTGATATCCACTTTTTATATCAAAATAAGCATCTATTTTCTTCCAGGTACATTTCGATTGTCCAGGCGGCTCTGATTGACCATCTACCAAATAGTACCACCAATACCCATTATAAAACACCATATCCCCTCGACGATAATTATAATTGTCGATCCACATCTGATTATTATTATAATTATTTAAGAAAGCGATCTGATCTGCTACGGTACCCGTTATTTTCAATGGTTTCTCATCAACCACAGTCTGTGTCGCATTTCTTATATAATAAATACGTACATTTTGACTAGAAAGTGCATAAGCTTCATTTAATCCAGCAAAAGGTAAATAGGAACTGTCTTTCTCAGAACGTAATGTCAGATTTGAAAGTTTTAGTGTATTAAGAACACTGTATTCTTCTTTTTCATTTTTCACAAAGGAATACTGTATATCAAATTGATCACTATTCATAAAATCAGATAGAGTCATTTCTAATCGATTTCCATAATAAAAAGCAGAGGAAAATACTTTGTACTCATTCATCACATTTCCAGCATCGTCATTTTGAGTCAAAGCTCCATCAACAATATCCAAATAACACCAATTATCCCCTTCCGGTTTAGTTTGTGTAATGCGAATATCACTGGCATATTCCAACTCTTCTTTTACATATCGGCTGATTTCGTCCAATGCTCGCTTACTGACATCTTCCTGAGTTGAATCTCCAAACAAATCAAAAGAGGAAAGAATGATGGATCCAGCAAGTGCCATGACGATCGAAACGATCAATAATACCACTACGATTTCAACTAAAGTAAATCCTTTATGATCTAATTTTCGTTTCATTCATTCTCTCCTCCTCAAATTATTTAATTTTAGCCCATTTAGTTGGGTTTAAAAACTCTAAGTATAATTCCCTTGCATCCACTTTAAGATAATTAGCTAAATTAATATAGGCATCTTTATCCATATTCCCAGAAGGAAATCTTCGATAATACCAGGCCTTCTCTTCTTGATTATAAATAAGCGAAGTTCGCCACTGATACGTATTTGCATTACTATAGGATGGTGCCGCATAGTAAATGACATATTCTGCCATTTCTTCAGAAGTAATTTCTCCATTTTTAGCCCTAATTTTTGCGCATAATGCATCAGGATTGGCAATATAGGCATGAATGTAATATTGCTTATCACCTAAACGCATATTGGCTTCATGGGAAGTAGCAATCGGCGGCTTATGGTCATTATCAAAAATAATGTTGCAGCGATCAACGACTTCTTTTTCTAAAGTTGGATAATAGGCATTATCCTGATATTTTAAATAATACACAATATTCAATAAATCGTTACTATAAGACCCATAATAATTATTTGTGATTGGATCAACACCCTTATCAGCCAGTAATTGATTGTAATAATTTATTCGATCATTTTGTGTAGCCAGCATCGCCTGCTGAATCAATAATTCTGTCCAATCTTTAATAACAGAGTCAATATTACTCTTTTCTTCCACTTCTCCATAACTGATCTTCTTCAAGCTCAATGTTCCTACTGTATCCACCTCACTTGTTGCAGTGACCATCGTTGCTTCGACTTCAATTTCTTTTCCATTTGCATTGATCATAATTGTTGTATCATTTTGATCCAACTGTGTTCCATTTTCCCCTTTTCCATTAAGAGCTGACAACTGGTCGTTTACATTTTGCGTATACACTTTAGAATCAATCATCATTTTAGCGACTGTTGTAAAACCGGAATAGAGAATAGCCGCCCCAATTGAAATAATGGCTGTCGCAATAACCACTTCAATTAAAGTCATCCCTTTCTTATTTAACATACTCTTCACCACCGTAATAATCTAATTTCCAGTTTCCACCATCATCATAGAGATATGCCGAGATCGACGCTGTCTGATTATTGTATTTTGTACTTACGCCTACGACTAAATAGGTGACTGTTTCATCTTCCGAACTTGTTTTAAGCGTAATATATGCATCTTCAACCTTTCCCATATTTTCTGGCAAGGTAATATCTAAATTAAGGCTGTCATTTGTTTTTTCCGGTATCAAAGTTTTATCATAGTCTCCGGTCTCTAACGCATAAATAACACTGTCGATTGCTGATCGTGCAGATAGTTCCGCCTGAGTACGACTGGCATTTTTAATAGATGTATTGTAATTCTTTTGAACAATCATTAGCCCGGCAGCAATAATGATGGTTATAACCATGATCACAACAATAGCCCAAACCAAAGCTGAACCACGTTCATTTTTCTTCATTATCACCACCTGCTTTCTTTTTATATTAGATATAAGATAAATGTTAAAGTAAATTCATATTGTCCAACAACTGTTGTGCTCGGAGTAGCCACCATAGTTGTCAGCTGCATCCCTTTGTCAGAATTCATATCCTCAATATAGGAATATACATTTCCCGGTAATCCACGCACACGCTGTGTCACTTCATAACACGGCATAACTTTAGAAGCCAGCATTTCCTCAACCGTCAGCTCTTCTGTTTTCGTTTCGGTTTTAGCTTCTTCTTCCTCTTCTTGTCCAGCAAACGGTTTAATAGGCTCCGTAACAGTAAACTTAATTGATAAATCTAAAGGCATCAACGCATAATTCACCGTTTTCTTAGTATAAAGATCATCCACATCTTCACTGTTAAAGGTAGTTTTATAAAAACGTTCACTCAATTCAGCATATTTATTAGCTGCATTCACCATATCTTCATCTAAAGTACTATAATCCATTTGACTGCTCTCTAAGGTTTGATAAGTTCCTTTGAGTGTATCATACTCACTCTTAAGATATCGCTGCTTCGTTAATGAAGGCTGGATCAAAAGCAGCCATCCGCCAACACAGATTAGTAACAGCAATAATATGTATAGAAGCTTTTTTTCTCTATGTGTCAATGTTTTCATCTTAATTTGCCTCCAATACACAGGTGATTTTCATATTATACTTTAATTCTACAGTTTCTTTTTCCGTCGTCACTGTTGTCATCTCATTTCCGATATATCCTTCATGACTAACTGAATTAAAGTAATGCAGTGATTTCAATGTTCTGACAACATTCTCACCCTTGGTAACATCTGTCGTTTCAATATAAATATCAATGGTTGCCGTTTCATAATTATATACCATTGTTTTAATTATACTGTTTGATGAACAAGCCGAATCAATAGCAACTAAAAGATACTTATCTAAAGTTGGGTAACTGTCTATATTCGCTGTGATCTCTTCTAAATTTTTATTGTTTTTATCAATCTGTACATATAAATTATATTCTTCCTGACGATTCGCAAGTGCCATTTTTGTCTGTAAATCCGTAATATTATTTTGCATATCCAAGACATTCTGCTGTTTTTTATGTATATCTAAATTTAAATAAATAAATCCACCAATAAATACCACAATAATACAAACAATGGGAATAATCCGTTTGATTACTGCACGATTTTTACTATAGAAAGATTCTTTATAATTATAGGGGACTAATAAGTCAATATCTTTATTGCTGTTAAACATCTTATTTCCCCTTCCTTCTAATCATAGTACCTAATGGATAGACATATTGATAATAATCGATCTTTGCACCATTTACACTGGAAAAACATTGTGATGGCATCAGATAATCCACATCAACGTCCAAACTGTCTCCGATGGTTTCAAATGTCATCTCTTCATTTCCAATCGTATCGCCGCATAAATAAACATTTTCAATCTTTTCATCTTTACCGCCACCACGTCTAAACTGAATCAGCTGAGAAAGACTGTTGGTTAACTCCAAGATAAAAGCCTGACTCCCATATTCAGCTAACATCCTTGATTTATGAGAAAATACATAATGTCCCCGATTAAACATATAGCTTGTTAAATCATTGCCATCAATCGTCATAATAATATAAGACTTTTCGTTTAATTCCGGAATTATGCTAGCCAATTTAATAATAGCGTTTGTCCCTACATCTACACTCTGAAGCTCAATATTAACACTGTTAAATAAAGTGATATACGTTTCAAGAAATTCTCTTTCTACTCCAACACATAGAACTTCCACACCACTTTGATCTTCTAATTTGCTTCTTAAAATACTGTAGTCATATAGGAATGCCTCTTGAGTATCATTAATATCTCTTAATTCATCCACAATTAATTGACGCATCTCTTGTTCTCTTGCTTTAGGCAGGATTGATATTTTCTTTAATATTTTCCCTGTGCACAAGACCAGTCTTGCCTTATTTATTCCTAAACCTTTTGCCTGTGCCAAAACATGACGAACACTGTCTTCATTTAAAATAGTTCCATCAATAATAACCCCTTCATCAAAAGGATAAACTCGGCATTGATTTATTTTTAAAGTCTGACGTTCGTAAGTTCCTTGTACCACCTGAATCCCACGATTCGATAAATACATAATAGTTTCCATAGATTATCCTCCTACAATTTTCCGGCATTTTGATAGATGGAATAGATTGGCAAAATGACCGCTAAAACAACAACTAAGATAATAAGTGCTAAAACAATGATCATCAAAGGTTCCATGATTGCGACCAACTGTGTAGAAGCAACTTCCGCTTCATAATCAAAGTCATCTGCTAGTGAAGTCAAAATATCTCCTAGACGTCCACTTTCTTCTCCAACATAGATACTGCTTGTCAGCTTCGGATCAAACCCATCTATTTCACTGATTGAATTCGATAATGATGTTCCGTTTCTGACACTTCGTATGACCTGATCGAATTGACTTTCTAAATATTTATTACCTATCGTTGAACGGGTAATCATCAACGCCGTCACGATTCCAATCCCACTGCTGTATAATGAACACAGTGTTCTTGCAAAACGGGCTGTATAAATAATACTTAGCAGTCTTCCAAACTTCTTAATTTTTAATTTCTTTCGATCCACCCATAAACGCACACTGCTTACCTGCATTAATGAACTTAAAAGTATCAAAAGAACTAAAAAGCCAATTATGAGATAGAGCCAGTTATTCACAAAACCTTTTGCCATTCCCATTATAAGTGTCGTAATGAATGGAACATCTACCCCTTCAAATAAATCAAAAAATTTAGGCAGTACTCCAACGAAGATAACAATCAATATGATGATTGTTACAATAACCAAAACAATAGGATAAATCATAGCGCTTTGTACCTTTTTATTCAATCGATGATCTTTTTCATACTGCTTTGCCATCGTCAAAGCTACTTGTGCCATCTGTCCGCTCGTTTCACCTGAACGGTACATTTGAATCATCAAAGACGGAAAAGCTTTTCCCTGCATTTCCATCGCAGAAGATAATGTTTCACCACGCTGTAGCTGAATGTAAATATCATTATAAATATGCTTTAATTTTTCTTTCGTTTCTCTTTTAATCATAATACTAAAAATATTAATCAAGCTTAATCCAGATGACAGCATTGTTCCAATATCTCGAGAAAAGGAAGAAAGTTCATTTAGTTTCATTTTATATTCACCGGCATTTGCACTGACTGCTTCTTTGCAGTCAATAAGATAAAGATTATCCTGACGTAGTTTTCTTGCCAGCTCCTCACGACTTTGAGCTTCCATCTCACCGCTTGTTTTTTTAGAAGCTAAATTTCGCGCTGTATATTTATATGTAGCCATACCACACCCTCTTCCTATAAATGAAATAGTGATAAATACAAACGAATTATATCATTTCCGTATAATAAAGCCATGAAAATACCTACACTAAGATAGGGTCCAAAGGCTATATGATCTTTTCTTGAATTCTTCTTTGTCATTAATAAATAGATCGCATAAACACCGGCTATAAGAATTCCAATAAATGCTGCTAACAAATTATTTGCCCAGCCTAATAAAAATCCACTTACCGCCATTAACTTAATATCACCGCCACCAAAGCTATCCGGTATCATCAATGTCATAGCCAGCATGATTCCACTCACACTGACCATGCCAATTACTCGCGTAAGTAAATCTAACTCCGGCCAAATAAAACAGTGCAAGACAGCCAAAACAAAAAGACTGATAACCAATCCATTTGGAATTGTCATTGTATCAAAATCAATCATCGTAACTGCAAGTAAAATCATAAATATTAAAAATGATAAAGGCGTCATCCAAGATACGCCAAAACGATAAAAACAAAACAACATCATCAACCCGCCAAGACATTCTATTATAAATGACTGCAAGCCTATTTTTTGTTTACAGTAACGACATTTTCCTCTTAATAGGATATAACTGATGACCGGTATCAGATCATAAGCTTTGATCGGATGCTGACAGGCATCACAGTGACTTCGATCACTTACAATTGATTTTCCTTGTGGTACACGATCGATCACAACATTGATAAAACTCGCCACACAGCTTCCTACTAAAAACAAATAAACACTGATAATAACTAACGCTCCGGACATAGTTTCCTCCTACACTGCACTTATTATTTATTATAGCATTTTCCACTATAATTTGTATAGTTCGACCTTTGTCAAATTGTGTCAAATTTGTTCTATCTACCATATAAAATAAAAAATATCGGGATTCATGTCCCGATATCTTTATTATGCTTTACTTTTAATTTTAATTTCATTATTTGGATCAATTTCTGCTGTAATTACTTTAGAGTCACTAGTAAAGATAATTTCATATTGACCAGCCGCTGGTTTATTTGGTGTAATAGTAATATTTGTAATCTTACTTGCTCCAGATGCGGTATCTTTAATCTTTTCTTCGGCTGTATCTGCAATCTCAGCATAGTCTGAAGTGTCTACATTCTTTGCTCTATCTTTCGCTTCTTCTGCCTGCACAACCAAATAAATTGATCGTGCTTCTGATACATAACGTGCATCATTCGCATCTTCAATATATCCTGTTACAACAGGAACTGTGATAGCAGCTAAGATTGCAATAATCACAAGCACAACTACTAATTCAATTAAAGTAAATCCTTTTTTATTTTTCTTCAATTGTTTAATCTTATTTAACATCTTTTATCTCCTCCATACGTTTATTTAACGTCCCTTTATAAATAGTATACATAAAACCTGTAAAAAAGAAATAGTTTTGACCAAAAATCACAGAAAATTACTTAAAAATGTTACATTAATTAGCCCGTTTTACTCGTATAAATCAATATTATAGATATTTCTTGTCTTTGGTTCTAATAAACATATTAAATACTCGAATAACTACTTATTTTGTTATGTTTATAGTATAATCTTATTAACAAAATCTCAAGGAGTGTGATCTATAAAATGGATTATAGAAAGATAGATAAATTGATAATGAAATATCTTATTATCATTGTCTTATTAATACTAGCTGTAACAAATATGAACTTTATTATAAACTCAATCAGTTTAGTTTTTACCGCTTTTGCAAATATCATTTTAGCGGCGATGATTGCCTATGTTATTAATATTATCATGAGCCGAATTGAAAAGCTCATTGTGAAAACAGACCAACCTTTTCTTATTAAAAGAAAACGCATCTTTGGTGTGGTTTTGTCATTAGTAACAATAGTATTGATTTTTTATCTATTAATTAATCTTATTGTGCCGGAATTTTTAAAGGCAGTAACCGTCCTCATTGAAACCATCCCTACATATGCTGAACAGCTAAGAGTATTTTTAATTGATGCATTTGAGAATATGCCGGATATATCTCAGTATTTAAATAATCTTCAGCTAAACTGGAAAGGGATTGTTGATAATTTCCTAACAATTGCCGGAAATGGTTTAGGCAGTGTTCTAGGTACAACATTCAATATCGTGAGTTCAATTATGGGCAGTCTCTTCAATTTGCTGCTGATTATCGTTTTTGCGATTTACTTATTGATCGATAAAGATCGCTTTATCCATCTTTACTATCGTCTTACCACCCTATATCTGAGTGATGATCAACGCAAAAAGATCGGTGTTGTATTAAAAGTGACACATCAATCCTTTAGTTCCTTTATTGGCGGGCAGTGCATTGAAGCCGCTATTCTTGGTTCCTTATGTGCATTAGGGATGATGATTCTGCAAATGCCTTATGCGATCATGATTGGGACACTCGTAGGTACAATCAATATCATCCCTATTATCGGGGCTTACATTGGTGGGGCGATTGGGGTATTTATGGTATTTACAGTCAGCCCAATGCAAGCTTTAGCCTTTTTGGTTTACCTCATTATCCTGCAGCAGTTTGAAAGTAATGTCATTTATCCGCGTGTAGTCGGAAATTCAGTTGGCTTACCGGGCATTTACGTTTTGGCTTCGGTTATCGTATTTGGTGCAGTTGCCGGAATACCGGGTATGTTTTTAGGAATTCCAACAGTAGCCAGTCTCTACAAACTATTAAGAATGCATATCATAAAAAAGGAAAATGCCTTGAACCAAACAAAAGAAATTAAAGAGAATATAGAATAAGGGAACGAGCGTTCCCTTTTAATTATGGTTTGATATAGGCAAACCCTTCATTTTGCTTGATAACTAATTCAACTACCCCTGCCGGAACTACTGTAATTCGATCGATCAAATCATCTTTAACAATTTTTTGTGCATTTAAGGCATTCTGACATGCCGCAATAACTACTCCATCTTCAAGGAGTTCATGGATTGCGGATTCCCATTCACTTTCTCTTTTCAGCTTTAACACAGCGATACTATTGGCTAAGATCTCAATTTCAAATGCTATCTGATTTTCTTTACCATAGTTTAGCATATTGCGAACATTACCAAGACATAGCTGCCATTTTTCATTTTCATCTACATGATAAATTACTTTCATCATCTTCATCCCTCCATTATTTTTTATTATATCATAATTATTCAGCAGTAACATAATTTTAAAATAAGTAACTTTATTTATTCAAGTTACTTTACAAAGTTAATTCATAGTGTTATAGTGAGAATGTAATCAGAGGAGGAAATAAAATTATGAAAACATATGATGCGATTATCATTGGTTTTGGCAAGGGAGGAAAAACACTTGCCGGAGAACTGGCAAAGCGCGGACAAACGGTTGCCATGATTGAAAAGTCTAATAAGATGTATGGCGGAACATGTATTAATGTTGGCTGTATTCCATCAAAATCATTGATTATTCAAGCAGGACAAGCAGACTATTCACAAGCCGTTAAAAATAAAGAAGCTTTAGTCGCAAGACTTCGTCAAAAGAATTTCGATAAATTAGATCAACTCGATAATATTACTATTTACACTGCAAAAGCGACATTTAAAAACAGTCATGAAGTGCATATTCAAAATGAAGAAATGGAAGATACCCTTTATGGGGAACGTATCTTTATTAATACAGGTGCTGCCCCTGTCATCCCAAATATTGAAGGAATTTTAGATACACGCTATATCTATACCAGTGCAGAAATGATGAGTTTAGAAAAATTGCCTAAACGCTTAGCGATCATCGGCGGTGGTTATATCGGTCTTGAATTCAGCAGCATGTATGCCCGCTATCAAAGTGATGTGACTGTTTTTGAGTTTGGCAGCCGTCTTGTTCAAAGAGAAGATGAAGATGTTGCTCAGGAAATTCAGAAGGTACTTGAAAATCAAGGCGTACACTTTCATTTTAACGCGAGTGTAACTTGCGTAGAAAATATTGGTGACACTGTACGCATTACTTATCAGGATCAGCAAGGAAATAAAAGAGAAGAAACGTTTGATGGCGTATTGCTGGCAACCGGACGCAAAGCCAATACTCATGATTTAGGTTTAGAAAATACGCATGTTCAATTAGATTCCCGTGGGAATATTATTGTCAATGAGCATCTTCAAACTCATGAAGACCATATCTATGCAATGGGCGATGTCAAAGGAGGATTACAGTTTACGTATATCTCACTAGACGATTATCGCATTGTAAAAGATCATATATTTGGTGAAGGAAAACGCACCACTAAAAACCGTGGTAACGTTGCCTACTCTGTCTTTATTTCACCTACCTTTTCACGTGTTGGATTAAGCCAGCAGGAAGCCTTACAAGCCGGTCACGATATAAAAGTAACCCAGCTCCCGGCAGCGGCAATTCCAAGAGCCAATGTCATTTCTCAGCCTAATGGAATATTAAAAGCGATTATCGATAAAAATACAGATAAGATTTTAGGCTGTGTTCTGTTCTGTGCGGAATCGGAGGAAATGATTAATTTTGTAGCATTAGCTATGGATCTTGGATTACCTTATCAAAAACTAAGAGATCATATTTTTACTCATCCGACTATGTCAGAAGCATTAAACGATTTATTTACCATTTAAAGGAGGACAAACCTATGTCAAACATTATTTACCCAAATGAAAAAGAATTTGATGAAATTATTTCCAGCAATGAAACTGTATTTGTGGATTTCTTTGCGACATGGTGCGGACCATGCAAAATGCTGGCACCGGAAATTGAAAAATTAGCAGAGCAATATCAGGGAAAACTACCTGTATTAAAAATCGATGTGGATCAGCAGGTTGCCTTGGCACAGCGCTATGGTATTCAAACGATTCCTACCCTCATTGTTTTTAAAAATGGGGAAATTCAACATCAGTCGATCGGATTCCAATCCTATGTTCAGTTAAAAAAAATATTGGAATCTTAATCTATGTCATTTCCCAACGTGAGTTTCCTGCTTGTTTTTATAGAAGGACTTTTATCCTTTCTATCTCCCTGTGTCCTGCCTCTGCTTCCTGTCTATATGGGATATTTGAGTGGACAGATCGATAACAAGAACCCTCATGCTCAACGAAAGATTCTGATATTAACCTTATGTTTTATTATCGGAATCTTCTCCGCTCTGCTTTTACTAAATACAAGTCTTAATATTTTCAGCCAGTTCTTTAAAGAACACATGACGTTCATTATTCGTATCGGCGGAATACTGATCATTTTATTAGGGATTCATCAATTAGGCATCATTAAATTCAACACGTTAGAAAAAACTTTTCGCATTCAGATCAAGAAGAAAAATGTTCCTTCTTATCTGTTTGCTTTTGGTCTCGGATTTGCCTTTAGCTTTTCCTGGACTCCCTGCATCGGTCCCGCACTATCGGGCATACTACTTCTAGCTAACAGCTCACAAAGCTTTTTGATGAGCAATCTATTGATGTTGACGTATGCTTTAGGATTGACGATTCCTTTTCTTATTCTGGGAATCTTTACCAACAAAGCTCTGCACTGGTTCTCTAAATACAAGCGCTTTGTCAACTATAGCGTTAAAATAGGAGCTGTCATACTGATTTTGATTGGGATCATGATGTTTACCGGAAAAGCCAACAGCATCAGCAATTATGTAAGTCCAATGGTACAAAATGAAACGGCACAGGAAGAAAAAGAATCCCCTAAAAATCCTCCGCTCACTTTTGCTCTCTATGATCAAAATGAACAGCTGGTAAGTTTTGAAGACTATCGCGGGAAAATTATCTTTTTAAACTTTTGGGCAACTTGGTGTCCGCCCTGTGTGGCAGAACTTGGGCATATTCAAGAATTATCTGAGCAATATAAAGAAAGCGAAGATGTCGTTATATTAACCATCGTTCTTCCATGGGATCGAGGTGTATCAAAACACGATATCCTTGATTTTATAGAAGAAAATGAGTATACTATGCCCGTATTATTTGATGATGGTACAATGTTTGGATACTTTGGCATCAATAGTTTTCCAACAACTCTGATGATTAATAGAGATGGAACACCGTATGGTTATGCCAAAGGGCAGCTGACAAAGGAAATGATGGAAAAGCTCATCAGCCAAACTTTAGCCATCAATTAAAAAACGAAAAAGAAGGAGCTGTATTTTGATGAAAAAACAATATGATCTGCCTTGCAATATTGCTCAAA
Organism: Beduini sp.; assembly: GCF_047239305.1. Classification (NCBI taxonomy): domain Bacteria; kingdom Bacillati; phylum Bacillota; class Erysipelotrichia; order Erysipelotrichales; family Erysipelotrichaceae; genus Beduini; species Beduini sp. The sequence continues at coordinate 67,176 of NZ_JBKTEM010000008.1, read as the reverse complement.
GCTTAAACTTAATCGGGGATAAGTGGACTCTTTTAATACTGCATGCCATTAAAGGCGGTGCCCATTCCTATAAGGAAATCAGTGAAGCACTGCCGGGAATCCCTACCAATTTATTAAGCAAACGATTAAAAGATCTTTGTCATGAGGAATTGCTTGTCTGTCATCTTTATTCACAGCATCCTCCTCGTTATCAATATGATTTAACAAAAAGCAGCCAAGATCTCGATGATGTATATAATGCCATTTTAATTTGGGGAGATAAGCATCTTAATAAGAGCTTTAAATGCCTGAAACATAACGGGGCTTCTGTACGTATTGCCTATATCAACGAAGAAACCGGTGAAATTTTAACTGCAGAAGATTTATGTGTAGAAAACCACTAAACCAACGAAAGAGGAAGATTTATGAAAATGAAAAATAAAGTTGTTTTAATTACCGGCGGCGGTAAAGGAATCGGTCGCGGTGTCAGTGAAGCCTTTTGTGAAGAAGGCGCGGATTTAGTGATTACCGGACGTGATGAAGCTTCTCTTTTAAAAGCCAAAGAAGAACTAGAGCAAAAGTACCATAACCGAGTTTTAGCGATCCGCGGAGATGGAGCAGTAGAAGAAGACGTTAAAAATGTCATTAAAAAAACAATTGATTACTTTGGTCATCTTGATGTATTAATCAATAATGCAATGGCAAGTAAATCCGGTAAAATGTTTATTGAGCATACCAAAGAGGATTTTGCCTTAGCTGTCAATACCGGTCTTTATGCTACATTCTTCTATATGCGTGAAGCTTATCCTTATTTAAAGGAAAGTAAGGGGGCCATTATTAACTTTGCCAGCGGTGCCGGTTTTGCAGGACGTATCGGTCAATCTTCTTATGCGGCAGCAAAAGAAGGCATTCGCGGTTTAAGTCGTGTTGCCGCTACAGAATGGGGACCCGATGGCATTAATGTCAATATTATATGTCCCTTAGTTGAAACACCCCAAATGCTGAAATGGAAAGAGGACTATCCGGAGCAATATGCCAAAACGATTCATGATATTCCGTTGCAGCGCTTTGGTGACGCTAAAAAAGATGTCGGCCGTACTTGTGTTTTCTTAGCAAGTGAAGATGCCAGCTTTATCAGCGGAGAAACTATTGTCTTACAAGGCGGTTCCGGCTTACGTCCATAATCAAATCAAAAATACTTCCTGAAATTATTTATAGGAAGTATTTTTACTGTTAATTCTACACTAAAATAGGCAATAAGAATCCTAATATAGCTCATACTATAATAACTGATTAAAAAATGGAGACAAAATGAAAGCCTACTTATTACACATTAAGAATATAATGAAGGATATCTTTTTCCACTGGCGAATTCTCTTGTTGTTTGAATTTCTTTATAAATTATTGGGCGGTATTATACTCTCTCCTTTTTTAAAATTTTTATTACAAAAAACCTTGACTGACGCAGGTCTTCCTTATCTTTATTTAGATAATATTAAAACATGGCTCTTTTCTCCTTTGACTTTGCCTCTTTTGTTTTTATGTTTTTTCTTGTGGGGAATCTATATTTTATACGAAATAAGTGTTTTAGTGCAGTATTATCATTTCGCACGAATACATCACTCTATGACTTTTAATGAATTAATCATTACTTCTTTCAAACAGAATATTCATATTTTAAAACCACGCAATTGGATATTTATAATCCTATTGCTTTTGATATTTCCACTGACTATGTTCTCCTTAACGCCAACCGCTTTTCTTCAAGTGCGCATTCCTGAATACGTTACCGATTTTTTTAAGGAGAATGGTCATTTCTATTCTCTTTATATGACGGTAATCTTCGTTCTTAATATTTTTGTATTTTCGATGCTGTTTACTTTACCAGCTTTTCTTATTGAGAAAAGAGACTTTACCGATGCCTTCAAACGAAGTTGTCAGCTGATTAAAACACACTTTTTTAAAACGATGATGTCCTATATATTTTGGCTGCTCACTCTAATTGGACTATTTTTTCTTGTCTGTGGAGTTTTTTTACTGATACTAGCAGTACGTTATTTCTTTTTACCGGATACCAAAGATTATGCTGCTCAGTTTTTGCTTCACTATATGCTGTTAAAGCAATTTGCCGGCTTTATTTTTCAGTCCAGTTTATTTACCGGCAGTGTTGCTGTTATGATGTATATGTATCACAATTATACCGGTATTCCTATTCTCGCTAAAAAAGAAAAAGCTAAACGATCCATAAAAATATTTCTAATCAGTATCATGGAGCTGCTCATTATCTTCATTGCGTTAAACATCTATTTTGATTACAAAGGGAATATTTATTATCAATATAGTCTTATGGATAAACCAATGGAAATTGCCGCCCATCGTGCCGGAACTGCCTTTACTCCGGAAAATACAATCCCTGCATTAAATAACGCAATACATATAAAAGCGGATTATGCGGAGATTGATGTTCAGCAAACAAAGGACAGTCAGCTATATATCCTACATGATACAAATCTTAAAAGGACAACTGGAATTGATAAAAATATTTGGGAAGTTACTTCAGATGAAATCAATAATTATGATGCCGGTCATTATTATAGTTCAAGTTTTACTGGGACTCCTATTCCTACTTTAGAAGAGATGATACAGACTGCAGATCATAGGATAAAATTGATGATTGAATTAAAGAAAAACGGACATGAGGATCAGCTAGAAGAAAAAACAGTTGCATTAATTCAAAAATATCAGTTCGAGGATCAGTGTACCATTGCCTCAATGGATCTTGATATTCTTATCAAGGTGAAAGAATTAAATGTCCAATTAAAGACAGTTTATATTACTCCTGTAGTCTACGGCGATTATTATGATTTGGATTTTATTGATATCTTTAGTGTAGAATCTACTTTTGTCAATAGAACGATGATTGAACGTTTGCATCTCGAAGAAAAGTCGATCTTTGTATGGACCGTCAATAAAGAAAGTGAGATGAAACGATTATTTTCAATGAATATCGATGGTATAGTGACCGATCGTCCCGAGTTAGCTTCTTATTACAAAACACTTGGTAAACAAGATGAATTTATTCAAGACTTGATGACTTGGTTATTCCCCAGCAGTCATATTAAAAAAGATCACTAGCTTTTTAGTTAGCGATCTTTTTTGTTTACTTTTCTTTTACTGCAATCCAAACTTCCATCTCACCATCTTTACCGTAATATTCAATATCCGGAGCCCCTGATTTCATCTTTCCCGTGAGATAGCCTTTATTTAAAGGCTTGTATTTTGATTTAGGCAGCCATTTCATAATTGCCATTGCTTCTGTTTTTCCCATCGTTTCAATTGTACAGGGAAAAACCGCCCAAGTTGCTTGGGGTACTATATAAGAGGACATTGTATCCTCTCCGGCAAGATCAGTTGACACCGCAATATAATAATCAAATTCACGGGCATCTGTTTCATTTGTATTATAGGCATTGATTCCCAATATCCCATAAGGTTCCTTATTCATTAATGACATCAGTTTTTCTTGCTGTTGACCTTCTTTAAACTTTATCCACATTGCTGGGATATCCTTTGTCCCCTGTTTCTTTTTATTAGTAGTGGTTATTTTATAACCAATAACTCGAAAACATTCTCTTTTTTCAATTCTAAATGGTTGTTCCATACGTTTATTCCTCCTATTTATAACCAGTATAGTAAATTAATGATCACTTTTCCTCTTAGTTTGTGTCCAAAAAAGAGAACTCAGTTTCCTCAATCCTCATCCATATTTCACATTTAGGGGCATGGGATACGATCTTATCTAAATCAATTTCCCCTGTAATATTTTCTCAGTATAGATCATGACAAGATTCATTTTATCCATCTACATGCATGTTCTTCATCAAGCGCAATACTGTTGACCTATTATATCATTTATCCTATTTTATTGGCTATCACTTCATACGATCACTCTACTTTTTTAGGTATATAAGCATGGTAGGTTATTTAAAAAATATATTTTATATGGATTATCATAATATTGTTTGGCTTTCATTATGTAATAGTATAAATATATACATATTTAATTAATTTAAAACACTTGTAATATATAAAGTTTCTTATATTTTATTTATATCACAAATTCTGTCACAATTTTACTTTTAAGTTTGGCAAAATATCTTTATCCCATCTTACTTAGTGGTATAATGAAAGTAATAAATCACCGTATTGTCTAATATTAATGAAAGGAGATTAGCTTATGAAAATAAAGACAGCAACAGGTAAAAGCGATATCGGCGGAGTATTTGACTGCCAATGTGATGTGTTCTTTACTTTAATCAAAGCTGATGATTCCTTATATAAAATGCTGGGTTATACAAAAGAAGAATTTGAAGAATTATTTAATAATCAGCTTTTATTTTCTATTTACGAAGAAGAGCGAACACAAATAGACAAAGAGATTCGCCGTCAAGTGAAAGAAAACGGGGTCTTCATGTATGAAAACCGTCTTATATGCAAAGGCAATACGTTGAAATGGGTGTGGATCAGTGCTCAATTAATGAGCGATGAAAATGAAAAATACTATTATCATTGTATTTTCCATGACATCACTAAAAACAAAGTGAATGAAGAAGATTTAAAAATAAGCAAGCAAAGACTTGACTTTATTCTTTCTCAGACTCAGGATATTATTTTTGAATATGACTGTGCACTCAATGAGATTTACTATTCAGATAATTTAGAAAAGAAATTTGGCTATACCATTCCGGCTAAGGGATTCCCGGATTCCATGTTTAAAACAAATATTATTTATGAAGAAGATGTTCTTCCGCTGCGCAATGGATTTCAATCTATTATTGGTGGAAAAAATGAAATGCAGTGCGAATATCGTCTTAAATATCGCAGCAAAGGATATCGGTGGGTTCATCTTCAAGCAACCGCCCTGCGAGACAGTGATAATAAGTTAATTAAAATCATTGGCATTATTACAGATATCCATGATCAGAGACAAGAAATTCTCAAGTCACGTCAAGAAGCGGCATTAGATCCTCTCACAGGTGTATTCAATCGCAGAGAGTGTATTCGCTGTATTGAAAACTACATTTCTGTTACTGATGCCTTGTTTGCTTTTATCTTAATTGATGTGGATGATTTTAAAATGATTAATGATGTGTATGGTCATTCTAAAGGAGATCTTACATTAAGAAAAATTAGTGAAGAATTAACCTCAGTCATACGAAAAAACGATATGATTGCCAGAATCGGCGGAGATGAATTTGTCATTTGTTTAATGAATCTTCCTGATGCACAAGTTGCATTCAATAAAGTTGAACGTATCCAAAATATTTTTGGAGAAAGCTTGAAAGACGCTTTTGGTTTTAAGATCAACTGCAGCATTGGCATTAGTTTCTATCCTACCGATGGGCTTGACTTCACTTCTTTGTTAGAATGTGCCGATCTTGCCTTATATGAAGCTAAAAAGGACGGTAAAGGACGATATCGCGTCTATCAGCAAGGTAAATCTAAGAATACTTATCATATTCTTCCTCAAAAATACATGCAGAAAACTTTCCATGATCGTATTATCGAATATACTCTTCAATGTCTATTAGAAGAATCCAATAGGCAAATTGTAATTCCTTCCCTGTTGGAAATGATGGCGAGAGCTTTTGATTGTGACCGCATCACAATCTATGAACTGTACGAATCTTCTTATTATAAAACTTTTCAATACGTCAGGGAGAATATCTATGTGATAGAGGAAGAAGAGCTGACCATTGCCGCAGATCTCATCAACGTAGTAACTTCCGGTAATAAATTTTTTGCCTACGAAAACGTTCAGCTAATGGATGATGAAAAAATTAAGGCATGGTTTTTAGATCGAAATACAATTTCCAGTATTGTTTATTACACAAAAGATATTGTGGACACACACATTCTCATTCTTTATGAAGATTGTCATTCTACTCGTACTCCAAGCGGAGAAATACGTTATTCGATCATGATGGTCAGTGAAATGCTGCAATTATTTTTACAATCTTAAGACAGTTTAAAAGCCTCTTTTGAAGAGGCTTTTAATATTCGTATTTCCTATTTATAAAAAGAAATGGTCATTTTCAATACCACAGCAATCAAAAGAAAGCGTTTCTAAACACTGATGATATTTATAAAGCTTTATCTCCGTATGACCAAGCAGAGATTCTTCAACATTTCGCTCCATCACACCATTCTCCGGAGCATCTAAACGATATGTCTGCCCGGCTTTTATTTTGAATTTAATCTTATATTTGCCTTGTTTAATCGTAAGTTGGTAAGTATCCTGAACTTTTTTGGCGTGTGTGATTAAAGCACCATAATAGGAAGCAAAACGATACTGCTGCTCCCCGATCATCAAGACCATGATAATCCCAGTAAAACCAATACATTTAAACGGGATTGTAGCACACGACAAAAATAGTACAGCTGACTTTTCCTTACAGCAGTTGGATTGAACCCAGATATACTTTTTAGGAAAAGAATTTCCCCAATCCTTTTCCTGATATAGGAGTCCCTCCAGTTTATAAGATTGATCCTGATAAATGAGTGTTCCCTGCGTTGGACTCCCTAAATTCAAGACAGCATGATTGCACTGCATATTTTTAAGGTAAGCAAACGGTCCCATAATAGTCGGTGCATATTTTGTCTGACAAAGTAGTTTAGGTGCGTTTATATCAATATCCAATGTGACAGATAATCTTTCATCTTCAATATGAAGATGATCCTTTCTAAATACACTATCCTTAATCATAATCTGAAACGGTTCTTTTTGATACTGAAAATAATCAATATCATAATTGACTTTTTCCATTGATTCACTTAATGTATGAAAAATTTGTATAAATACTTCTTGTTTCTCCTTTGTTTTCGCAATGCCTATAATAACAGCAATGGAAATCTGATTATCCACTATACGAAAATACCAACCTTCAAAGGCTGGTATTTTATAACTTTGATGTAGTTGCAGTTCTGTATCATATGTTATCATCTATATCACCCAAGTCATAATATGATAACGTGACATCAAATATGCGGATTAAATGACTTTGAACTGCGTTCGTTTATTAGATTTATATCTGAAACAGCATATAACAGTCCGAATATTACAGTCTATGCACATTAAAGATGAGGAGACAAAAAAATCTTACTAATGAAGAATAAAAACAAAGAGAGAAGTATTAACAGGATAAAATTAAAAAAACAAGCGATCATTCAATCCTTATCGATATAAGATGACTTCATACCAATTTATAATAAAAAAGTCCTATCGGCATCCGAAATTTAAAAAAATAATATCGGGTACACTTGTTAACAGGACTTTTCTTCTTAATATGAAATATTCAATGAATCATCATTTTTATATTATTTCTTTTCGAATGTTTCCGCTACCTCTTTTAAATGATCGATGATCTTCAAATGCTGTGGACAGACACGTTCACATTGACCGCAGCCAATACATTCACTTGCCTTTCCGTTCTCTTTTGTATAAACACCATAATAATAGTCACTGTTCCAATCGTTAAACTGCTTTTTAGCATTATAGCAGTTAAACAGGTCAGGAATTGATATCTTTTTCGGGCAGCCGTCTGTGCAGTAGCGGCAAGCAGTACACGGAATTCCGCCCAAACTGTCTAAGATGTCGGTTACTTTTTGAACAGCTTCGAACTCTCTTGACGTAAATGGTTTAAAATCTTTCATTGAATCAATATTGTCTTCCATCTGCTCTAAATTGCTCATCCCGGATAAGACTTTATATACACCCTCAAAAGAAGCGGCGAAACGCATTGCATAACTTGCATAGCTCTTACCGGTACCTAAATCATCCAGCACTTTTTTTGCTTCGTCAGGCAAATTTACTAATCCGCCTCCTTTGATTGGCTCCATAATTAAAACTGGCTTCTGATGCTTACGGCAGACTTCATAATTTCTTTTCCCCTGCACACTGGCACTGTTGTAATCGACATAGTTAAATTGCAGCTGTACGATTTCGATTTCCGGATGTTCCGTTAAAATCATATCCAACACTTCTGCTGTATCATGAAATGAGATACCAACATGCTTTACCTTTCCGGCAGCCTTTAATTCCTGAGCTACCTCATAAGCTTCACATTTTTTAAACTGGGCATAATGTTCTCTGTCCTGAGCATGCATTAAATAATAATCAAAATATTCAACCCCTGTTTTTTCCAATTGTTCTTCAAACAAAGGATAAATATCTTCCTTTGAATTAAAGAAATTACCGGTTAACTTATTTGTTAAAATATAAGAATCTCTTGGATATCTAGGTACAAGACAATCACGAATCGCTGTTTCACTTTTCCCACCTAAATAACCATGGGCAGTATCAAAGTAGTTAAACCCGGAAGCCATATACATATCAATCATTTTATTAAATTCTTCATAATCTACCTGCTCACCATTCATTGGCAAACGCATACAACCAAAACCAAACTTATCTTCCATGCTTTATCCTTCTTTCTTTAGTCTTTACATGAAAATTGTATCCTATGGAGTGGACTCCAAGTCAATACCTTTTCATGAAAAAGCACAAAAATGAATACCTGTCTAAGATATTCATCATTTATGTCAATCATTGTTTAAAGTATTAAAAGATTTATAATTTATAAATTGTTTTCAATAAAGACAATCCTGTTCCAGTCTTAAAAACCTTATCTGCAAAGTTTTTAATATTTTCCATTGAAAAATTCATTTCATCTGCATTGACCAAATAATCTGCTTCAATCAAGATCTGATAATCTTGTCCATTAATATCTTTTAAGGTATGGTGATGTCCTACAAGATATACCACTCTTGCTTTTTGTTCATCGGTAAGATCAAACTCATTAAGAAACTCTAAAACAAGTACCATCCCTTCTTTTTCTTGATAATGATGGTTAGTATTGCCATATTTTTCTCTGCATTTAGGGCAGGCAATATCATGTGTGATAGCGGCAATCTCTAAAATCAACTGCGTATTCTCATCTAGCTTTTCTAATTCGCCAATTATTTTAGAATAGGTCCATACTTTAATAAAATGGTGAATATCATGTGTATTCCCATTTGCCTGTTCTATCATTTTCTTCATAATTTCTGAAATCATTGTTTTTTCCCTTTCATTGTTAATGATTATAATCCTTCTGACAGCAGTTCAATCAAATGAATGGGTTGTTTTCCACCAAGCCTGATACCCTTTTCACAGCCATTACAGTAAACAAGAATCTGTTTTGTAGTGTATTGCTGAACCCACTGTTCCATGTTTTTTATTTGTTCTTCTAATGAAAGCAAACGCAAATGATTCTTTGTAATCCTTGCAAAGGTTTTTGGTGCAATCTCAACACAATCCTTTGCCGGAGCATTATTCAGCCACACTCCACAGTAAGTCGTCTTACTATAATTTTCATCCATTTCAATAATAGTATAATGCATTCTTTTTAGACATTCTCTTATTGCGAGCTGTAATGGTTTGTTGTTTCGTGATCGCCAGCAGTCCTGAACTGTAATCATTTCACCTTGATGATCTACCCAAGGAAAACTGCGATCATTTAAAACATATTCATAGAGGCTAAGACATTCATTATTGGGATAAACCTCATTTAAGATGAGCTGACACAGCGTGCAATTATGAATGATAGTATCTCCATCCTGTAAAAATTTATTCTTTATCCGACAACATTGATCGATTACAATACCTTTATTTTCCATATACGCCTGCATCCTTGAAACAGCCTCAGGATGATTTTTTCTTACGTCACAACCAGGTAAATAATGCAGCATAATACTCTCCCCCTTACTCACTTTTGTATCATCAAAATATTAGTCCATTTCTTTTTTAAAGATAAGTGATTTTCATTCTATTGACCTCACGTTTCGATAAAAAGAATAATAAGGAACCAAAATCGTACTCTTATGACGCTATTCTTCCTTCATGACACCTATTGTTGAATTTCGCTTTGTTGAATAGGAACTCGTTTCTGCAAACTTACTGATTTCAATTCTCTTTTCATTATTTCTTTGATACTCAATCGCAAAAAAACAGGAATAAAGAATATCTAAAATTAGTTTTATGCTGACCTCATTGGCATATCCCTTTACTTTTGACAGCAGCTTTTCACGGGTTGAAATATTTAAAACACTATCGGCATATTTTTTCAATTCATTATTGCCTAATGCAGATATCACAATGACTTTTGCTCCTTGTTTCTTCACCTGTTTTGCCAGCAAGCACAATTTATCAATCTGTCCTGAATAAGAGATAAAAATAACACAGTCCTCTTTATCTGCAAGAGCTGGCAAAAATAGTTCATCACCACTTAGATCACAGATATTCACGGATACCCCGATTCTCATCATATCTAATTTAAACATCTGTCCTAAAAGCAGACAATAAGAGATCGCACATAAATGAATCTGTCGTGATTTTTTCATTGTCCAAACTGCATTCTGCAAAGAATCATGATCAATCAATGTCAATGTATCTTCAATGGTTTCTTTTTCCAGCACGGATACTTTAACGGCAATCTTTTGAATATTATCGTTTGGATCAAAAGGATAATTCGGATTAATATTGTTGAAATGAGTATCTAAATAATGAATTTCCTTTAAAAAGTCATCTTTTAGTTCCTGATAGCCATTATATCCCAATTTTTTTGCCAAACGGATAATCGTAGCCGTAGAGGTATAAGTCTGCTTTGCCAGCTCATGAATCGTCATGCACTCGATTGTACTGCGCTTATCTAAAAGATATTGAGCTACTGTTTGCTGAGCAGAGGTAAGTTTTATTTCTTCTAGTTTTTGTTCAATCAGCATAACATCTCCCCCTGTCTTTCTTATCTTCATCTTACTATATTTATATCTTAGTCACAATCAAATTTACTTTGTAAGACGATCATAAAAAACAGATTTCTTTTAAAAATCTCTCTTCAGACTAAAAAAGATAGATCACAATATTGTAGTAAACAATAGCAAATGCACAGAATATTAATGTCTTAGGTAATGTTTTACGAATCGGATCACCTAAGCTCACATGAAAATAATCTGCTGCTAAAGGCAATAAACCAATAAATAAAGGTGCTCCGCTTGCATTGACTCGCCTATGAAAGAGACCATTAAGATTCTACTGTACAAATTTAATTTGCTGTCTTGCTTCCAACATTTTTGTAAGAAAGTAATCAGATATAAAGAAACTAAAATCTGCAGTGAATTTCAATTTGAAAAGACCTGCATTACCTGTGTCAGTACCATTTGCATTGGGATATGAAAAAGCAATACCGTTAAACCACCTAATTAGGGCCTGATACAACGGACGGTGTAACACTAAAAGTAGTATAATAACTTAAAAAACAATTTCTAAATATAAAACAGCCATATAAATCCTCCCTATTCATTCAAATTTCCCACTCATTTTATACCAGTAAATAAACAATTTGAAGATACTCAGAAATTTATAAGCTGCTCATAAATATGATGTTGATAGTATTTTTTACAGTCAAAAACTATCAATATTCACATTTTTTAATAATTCTCTATAAATCAAGCAATAATAACTATGAGGTGAATAAATTATGTTTAAATATGAAAGTCGTTATTTACATCCTGTTAAAGTGGATAAACCTAATCCAAACTACGCCACATTGTTACAGGAACAATTAGGCGGACCGCAAGGTGAGCTTAAAGCTGCTATGCAGTATTTCGCTCAAAGCTTTCGTATCCGTGATAAAGAGATCCGAGATTTATTCTTAGATATTGCTACAGAGGAGTTATGTCATTTAGAGATGATTGCTCAACTCATTAACCTATTGAATGGAGATAAACCTAATGCTAATAATGCTACTATAGGAAATGTTGAAGCGCATGTCCTAAGTGGATTAACCCCAATGTTGGCGAATGCATCCGGCTATTTATGGACTGCTGCTTATGTAAATGAAACCGGTGATCTCGCTGCTGACATCCTATCTGATATAGCGTCTGAACAGCGTGCCAAAGTAGTCTATCAAAACTTGTATCGTCAAATTGACGATCAGGGGGTAAGAGAAACCATCGATTTCTTATTAAACCGCGAAGAAGCTCATAATACAATGTTCAGACAAGCTTTTAATAAGATCCAAAAAACGGCTGGTTCACAGCAGGATTGGGGTGTAACCCAAGATTCACGCATCTATTTTGATTTATCTGATCTTGATGGTCAAAACTTTAATCCGAATGATGTACCGCCAAGCTTCAATCTCGATAAATTTTAAATCGTTAAAAGACTGCCTTATTTGATATAGCTCCAAAAGTTAAACTAATAGTCTAACTTTGAGAGTTGGCACAATTTGGCAGTCCTTTATCATATAACAACGTCCGAACTAACTGGTTTTATTTTGTCACTTCCTTTAATAATAAAGATGTACCCACCTAATACGGTGATTATTTCTATACATATAAAAACCTATAAATTTTCTTTAAAGAAAGATTCCAATTTATCAAAGGGAATACGATCTGTACGATCATATAAATCAATATGATCCGCATCCTCTACCACATATAATTCTTTTGGCCACAAAGCCTTTGCATAAGCCATTTCACTATAATGTTTTGAATGAGCACGATCTCCCATTATAAATAGGATCGGTCTTGGTGAGATTTCATGAATATAATCCAATAGTCTAAAGTTTAATTGAGTTAAACTGCTGGTTGTCGTAAATCCACCTCTTGCACGTGGGTGGTGTCCACGCTTTAATCCGTAAAATCTGAACCATAATTCAGAAGTTGAATCTAAGCCTTCAGGAACTTCTTTCAAAGGTTCGATTGGAAAGCTGGGAATGTATTCCGGATAGCCATTTTCGGTGTCTTTCCATCTTTGCATGGAGAGTTTTTCTTTCAAAGATTGCAAGGCTGTTTGGTCTAATTGACCGCTGCCTCTAATAGCCTCACTCATATCATACATACTTGCTGTGGCAATCGCTTTAATTCGTGTATCTACTTGTGCCGCCGATAAAGCAAAACCACCTGATCCACAAATACCGATTACTCCAATCTTTTCTCTGTCCACAAATTTTTGCAGTCCTAGAAAATCGACCCCGGCACTAAAGTTTTCGGTAAAGATATCCGGAGAAGAAACATGTCGAGGATTCCCCTCTGATTCTCCCATAAAAGACTGATCGAAGGTCAGTACGATAAATCCTCGTTGTGCCAGCTCATCAGCATAAACACAAGGTCCCTGTTCCTTTACTCCGCCGTAGGGAGCTCCTATGATCAAAGCCGGATATTTTTTTACTTCATTCCTATTCTTAGGGGAATACAAATCTCCGGCTATTTGGAAACCATAACGGTTTTGATAAGTAACCGACTTTCTTTCCACCTGACTGCTAAGTTCTTTTATATAATCATTTTTCAATGTTTTGTCCTCTTTTCATTCCATATTTAATAAATACTGATCTTTATTATAAATCTTATTAACTGTTTTTAATTTTATATTTTTCTATGCCCACCTTTAACCTTTCTAACCCATCTAACAATCGTTCCAGTGGACAAGCAACATTCATACGCACAAAACTTTCACCATTTTTACCATATTCAAGTCCATCAGAAAGATACAATCCTGTCTCTTCCCTAATAAACTGTACAAGTTCTACACTGTTTGTACAGAACTTTGAACAATCAATCCATAACAAATAAGTGGCTTCACTAGGCACGACATAAAGATCAGGGAGGTTGTTTTTTATATAGGCTTCTGTCGTTTGCTTATTGTTTTCGATATACGCCCTTAATTCATCAAGCCAATTCCCACCTTTTTCAAAAGCAGCGATAGATGCCGTCACAGCAAAGCTGTTGGGTTCCGCCACTTCATCAGTATTAATACCTCGATTGACCATATGACGCAATATCTCATTAGGAACAACGATGCAAGAAGTCTGCAATCCCGCTAAATTAAATGCCTTAGTCGGTGCAATACAAGTAATACTGTTTTTCAAATTAGTTTCTGAAACGCTTGCGAAAGGTATATATTCTTTATCAGGAGCAACAATATCGCAATGGATTTCATCAGAAACCACCACAACATGATGTTTTGCCGCTAAATCTCCAATACGTTTTAATTCTTCTTTTTTCCATATTTTTCCTATCGGATTATGAGGATTGCATAAAATCATCAGCGTTGTTTGCGGCATTGCTAGTTTCTTTTCCAAATCTTCATAGTCAATATGATATTCTCCGTCATGGTAAACTAAATCACTCGATAAGACGTGGCGTCCATTATTTAAAATTGAATTATAAAAAATATTATATACCGGAGACTGGATTAGAACGCTCTCCCCCACTGTCGTTATTTTTCTGACAATAGAAGAGATCGCCGGAACTACTCCGGTACAAAACATCATCCAATCTTTTTGAATAGAATAATGATGACGTGTTTCCCACCATTTCTGAATGCTCTCGAAGTATTCTTTGGGAACAATATTGTAACCAAATACTTTATGAGCTGCTCTTTTTTCTAATGCCGCTACAATTTCCGGGGCAGTTTCAAAATCCATATCTGCCACCCACATCGGTAACTCATGCTCCATTACATCCCATTTCAATGAATCCGTATTAAATCGATTGGTTAATTTTGAAAAGTCATACATCTTTTTCACCTCATCTAACTTTCAATTTTATTTATAGAAATTATTCCTATTAATTCACTTATCCACTCTTCACCTTCTATGACATACCCTAATTCATAAAGTCCGGTATAGGCATCAAAGCTCCCAAAATACATGACCACATCTCCCCATGGTGAGAAGTATGCTAAGGTTCCTTGATCTCCTGTTGCCATAGGGGTATCACTTAGATCTAGTGAATTGGGCGGATAAAAAATTTTTTCATTATGCGCATAGTCACTTACTGCGATTTCTAAAGGCAGCTGATCATATAAGGATTTGCTTGCACTGCTCGTATTTAGCTGAAAAACAACTCTTTTATTCTCACATAATACTTCTATTTTCATCTCACTCTTCCCCACCTCTGAATTTAAAGCATCGGGTTCCTGAATTGATTTATTTTGACAACCGGTCATCAATAAGGCGAGTAAAATGATTAAAATCACTCGATATATTTTCATTGTCCGCCACCTAGCTCATTTTTATATTTTTCAACATTCTAGCAATGTACACATTCAGATTGAATTGTTTCATTATAGCTTTTATTTTCAACAACAATTTTGGTTTCTGCAGGGTTGATCTTAGTTTCCTCTAAAATAATTTCTCCGATGCTTTGTGCACGGATCACTCCGGAAATCGGATTTTTAATACTGTCAATATGTGAATGAATATCTGCTTCAATATTAGAGCAATACTCAAAAGCCAGCGATGTGTTCATTAATTTACAGTTTACCAGTTTCACATTCTCCATATAACATAAACCTTGAAGGCTCTCAATTGTACAATTAATAAATGTTATATTTTTAGAGTTCCACCCTAGATACTCCCCAATGATGGTTGAATCGTATACTGTTACATTTTCACAGTTCCAAAAGGCATCCTTAGATAGCAGTTTGGAATTTCTCACAACAATATGATTTGCTCCATCGAAACAATAGTTTCCCGTTAAGTTTAAATGATCTGCTGTGATATTGACGCTATTCATGGCAAAATAATCTCCTCGAACAGAGACTTTATTCAATTTAATATCCTGACAATTCCAAAATGTCTGTTCAGCTAAAGGCATATCCACATTTTCTAAAGTAATATCACTTGCACGTCTGAATGTTTTCGGTGCTTCAATAACGCTGTCTTGAATATGGATATGATGTGTATACCAGATCCCAGAACGTGCTGTTTCCAGTAATGCTGAGTTAGTCATTTGTATATTTTGACAATACCATAGTGGGTATTTCCATTTAAAAACACTCTGATCTATTTCCAAGTTTTTACTTTCTTTTAATGGAGACTCCCCATCAGCAAAAACTGAATCTTCTATTCTCATTCCTTCACTTTGGAATAAAGCTCTTTCTCCACTTAAATATTTCTGTTTCACTAATTCCATTTATAATTCCTCCTTATTTATGTAAATCAATTATCAGAGTTAACCTATCATTTCAATGACATATCTTTGTTTGTCATTTCTACTTTCAATATATAAATTAAATAATCTAAACAATCGATTTTCTTTTGAGCCTGATGTAGTTCTTCCAATAATCCACATCTTTGGCATTTCAAAAATAATATTTGTTTCTGCAAAGTTTCAGTTTCTCTATAGTTTAAAAATGTCTCTATAGTCTGTGTTTCACAGCCGGCATCCTCTAAATTTCGTTTAATGCTCTCTTTTGATAGTTGGTTCATGATAAGTTCCCCTCCTTCATCTTATTTTAGGTTCACATTATTGAAATATCAAATACCTATATCAAATAGAAAGCCATGTTTATTAGGCATACTAATATTTAAAAAAGAGGAACTGGAAATAACTTAATATTCCATATTGATATAAAAAAATACGAAGATATTGTTGAAGCTTCGTACTGTTTATTTTTACATTCTTGGTTAATGTACCATCCTATAATACGTTTGTACTATCGATCCATTAACAGTCATCATTCCACTTCAGGAGCATGTGTTTAAATTGTTTTTCCTAATCTATAAGCTTCTAACAAATAATGCTCTTCAATAAGGCGATGTCCCGGTTCCCCCTTACATCCTTTTGCAAGAATCATGCCTCGATCTGTCCAGCCGAGGGCATTTATAAAGAATCGATAAAATGAAACTGCCTGTTCAAAGGCATAAAATCCTTTGCTCCCACTGGTCATTAACAGCATTGTATCTTTATGAGGATATTCATCCTCTGTAGATATTGCATATAAGCGATCAATAAAACTTTTTAATCTGCCGGAAATGCTCCAAAAATAGAGCGGTGAAGCCATAACCAACATTTCTGCTTCTTTAAATAATGGATAAATCTCTTGCATAATATCATTTAAAACACAATGATTTCCATTTCGTTGACAAGCTCCACAGCCACGACATCCTTCTATATGCTCCGTTAAATTGACTTTATGTACCTGATGTCCTGCATCTGTTGCCCCTTTAATAAATGAATCAGCTAATTGATCGGTATTCCCCATTTTAGTTCCACTGCCAACAACCACTAATATTTTATTCATTTTAATTCGCCCCCTCTTCCTAATACATCTGATCATTCATTTTTATTTCTGTCTTATACACAGCTTGCTGACTTTATCATAACCAGCATATCGATGAAGACCTTCCTATAACAAATCATTTCCAACCAAACTAGATTGTCTTACACCCATTTAAACTATCTATTTTACTAATCTAACTTTATCAAAGGATATATTTCCATCTTATATATTTATCTTATAGGGGTATTCATAAAATAACAAATACCTATATTACATATTTTGCCATAGTTAAAAACTATATGAAAAAGATATGAGTTGTCTTAT
This sequence comes from Beduini sp., assembly GCF_047239305.1. Classification (NCBI taxonomy): domain Bacteria; kingdom Bacillati; phylum Bacillota; class Erysipelotrichia; order Erysipelotrichales; family Erysipelotrichaceae; genus Beduini; species Beduini sp. The sequence continues at coordinate 49,766 of NZ_JBKTEM010000008.1, read as the reverse complement.
TCTCATATCTTTATGAATATTTAAGTGAGTAAATTTATAAATAAAGTAATATTTTATCAGTGTATAAAGTTTTCTTATACTTTTCTCTAAGCACCGGCAAATTGGAAAATGATCCCTGCTGCCGCACTTAAAGCAATAAGTACAATCGGATTCCATTTTGTTTTTTTTGACAAAATATAAAGTACAACCCCTAATAGGATAGCAGGTAATACGAATAGATCAAGAACTTGACCTGTCTGTTCAAAGGCAGGTATATTGACTAAAGACACTTTGACAACACTAATTCCGGCAGCCGCAATCATCGCCAAAGAAGCTGGTCTTAATCCTAAAAAAGCACTTTGTACATGTTTATTTTCTTTGAATTTTTTAAGCAGATTCGCAATTACTAATATAATAATAACAGACGGTGCCGCAAGTCCGATTGAAGCAATCACTGCGCCGAAAAATCCCGCTGTTGTAAATCCTGCATAAGTAGACATGTTGATTCCGATTGCTCCCGGTGTTGATTCAGCGATAGCGATCATATTGACAATATCTGCATGTGTAAACCACTGCATTGTATCTGACAAATGATAAAGAAATGGCAATGTCGCTAATCCGCCGCCAATAGAAAATAGCCCTACTTTAAAGAATTCAATAAATAATTGTAACAGAATCATTGTTCGTGGCTCCTTTCTAAAGCATTAATGACGATTCCTGCCACTGCAGAAGAAATAACTAATAGATATAATGGTATCTCGGTAAAAATTGTTAATAAGAAGATCACCGCAAACAACAAAAATGTAGTCCTGCTGATGATTGATTTTTTCCATAAACGTTCCACTGCATTCAAGATCAGTACACATACACATACTCGAATTCCGGCAAATGCATTTTTAACAACGGCATATTCAGAAAAGTTATTTAGAAAAAGGGCAATGATAATAATCAAAATGATAGGGATCGTAATAAATCCCAGCGTTGCGATAATACCACCAAGAATGCCTTTTCGCTTATTGCCAATAAAGGTGGATACATTTAGTGCGATAATCCCCGGTGTACATTGACCGATAGCAAAGTAATCCATCAGTTCCTCATCACTCACCCATTGTCTATTTTCTACTAGCTCCCTTTGAAGAATGGGCAGCATGGCATAGCCACCGCCAAAGGTAATACTTCCTATTCGAGCAAAAATTAAATATAATTGCCAAAATTCTTTCATATCAATATCTCCATTTCAATTATACTTCCGGCATAGCAGCTCCATCCGCACGTGGATCACTGCCGCCCAATCTTAATCCATTTTCACGAACCTCTATGATTTGAGATGCCCCGGAACAAGTAAACGGTTCAATAATAAGCAGTTCATGTCCCATTTCTTTAAGGCGATTCAACACTTCTTCTCCTACCTGTGATTCGATTTTTAAAACATGGGAAACTGATCCATCACTATGAATCGTATGCATATCTGCCCATTTTCCATGTTCTACAGAACTTTGCACATCCAGTCCGAAATCTAACAGATTGCAGACAACCTGCATATTCCATTGAGGCTGGTTATCTCCTCCAGGAGTATTTCCGATATATCTTAAATTATTGAATTGATCTGTGATCAGATACGTATTTAAAGTATGCATCGTCTTTTTTCCGGGAGCAATCACATTTGGATGTCCTTCTTTAAGGTTAAAGCCTGTTCCCGCACGATTATTCAATAAAATACCGGTACCGTCAACAATTTCTCCTGAGCCCCATGTAGCAGAAATACTATGTATGAATGATACCGCATTTCCCTCTTTATCAATTGCAATCATGCTTGTAGTATGTCCTAAATCCGGTTCAAATATATCTGATTCATTCAAACAGCTGTCCATCTTGATCATTGACGCGATTTTACTTGTATATTCAGTACTTAATAGCTGTTCGATTGGGTTAGTAACAAAATCAGGATCACCAAAATATTTCATACGGTCATGGAAGGCAACCTTTTTTGCTTCGACCATCAAATGAATCGCTTCAGCGCTGTCCGGCTGGTATTTTGACATTTCAAATTGATTTAAAATAGCCAACTCTTCCAAGTGAATAATACCTTGTGAAACCGGTGGTGTCTGATAAACACGGTAGCCTCTATAATCTACTGAAATAGGCTCTAGGATATCACAATGATAGTTAATAAAATCTTCTTTTTCAAATAGACCGCCTTTTTTCTTAGAATACTCAACAATTTTATCAGCTAGTTCCCCTTTATAAAAACCATCTCTCCCATGTTTTTGCAAATAGCGAATACTATCTGCATAATCTTTATTATAAACAAGATCTCCAAACTCATATGGCTTCTTTTCATTTAAGAAAATATCACTTAAATTCTTAAATTTGCACATTTTATCATAATCTGTGTGCATGTGTCTAACCACTTTTTCAGATACGGGAACACCGTTTTCAGCCAGATCAACAGCATCTTGACTTACCTGTTCAAAGCTCATTGTCCCGTATCTTTTCAAGGATTCAAAATAAACATCTACCGCTCCCGGTACAGCTACTGATAAGATTCCATCTCCCGGAACTCTTTCATAGCCATTATTTTTAAAATATTCCAAGGTTGCATGTGCAGGTGCTCCTCCGGAACCGTTTATTGCTGTAATTTTTTTCGTTTTAGCATCATAGTAAAGCATGAAAGCATCTCCACCCAATCCACACATATCCGGCAATACAACCCCGCTCGTCAAAGCCATCGCAATACAGGCATCCATCGCATTTCCTCCCTGATTTAATACTTTTAAACCAGATGCGGAGATTAATGTATGGGCGGAAGAAACCATCCCTTTATATCCACTTACAATTCCTCTATGTTTCATCTTGATTCCTCTCTCTCTTTATTTTTATAGAGTCACTGGTACCCTATAGATATAGTATCAAATTTCCGCCTAATAAAATTAATATTAGCCGTCAATAAACAATCACCCTCAATCCCTGATAAACATGGGAACTCTCATTTTGATCCCTATCTCTTGTATCATGAACCTTAGCTCTCATTGAGGTTCTAAATTTGCATAGCTTTCTTAAAGCGAAATGATATTCAGTCTATTTATAGTGACTCTACTTTAAATGGTGTTGAATAGTGCTGTAATCGATACAACGATCACGATAATTATCTTCCAACAAAAATTTTTAGATTATACGAAGTTCCCAGTATCTTAATTTCAGCTTCATAAGATCAGATTTTCTTTTTAAAGTTTTGTTTTTTACTTTCCTCCCATAGTATATTTATAATTTATTATAACGAATTCTAAAGGCTTTCGTATCAATATCTTAAATTATGAAACATGTTTCATACAGCGGTACAATTTTCAAAAATTAAAAAAAGATTTTCTCTAGTAATAACGTCATTCTTACTTTTTCCGTAGTTTCAATCCATCATTCTAACAAACAAAATATGCTGAACAAGACAAGTAGAATAACTCCCATAATTTTTTAAACTATTACATAAAGCTTTATTTTTAGCACTTAAATATTGACAGTGCTAAAAATTATGATATAATAAAATTGTAGTTAGGAGAGGTATCCTAACGAGGTAGTATATTTCATTTCCCAGCGTTATTACTGAGAATCATTTTGATGAAAAGTTATAAAAGAAAGAGGCGATGTTTTATGAAATTCCTACCTGCAATTGATTCTTTATTTGATGATTTATTCCATGATCCATTCCAGCATGTTTCAACGGAACATATGCGTACGGATATTGTTGAAAAAGATGGAAATTATTTATTGAACATGGAACTTCCCGGATATAAAAAGGAAGATATTCAAATGGAACTAAAAGATGGTTATTTAATTATTAATGCATCCAAAGATATTAATAATGAAGAAAAAGATGAAGAAGGACATGTTATTAGACGTGAACGCTACAGCGGCAGCTGCACGCGTAACTTCTACGTTGGTGACAGTATTAAAGAAGAAGATATTAAAGCATCATTTGATAATGGTGAATTGAAGATTTCAATTCCTAAAGATACGATAAAACAAGTAGAACAGAAGAGATACATTCCAATAGAATAAAGTAAAAAGCGCTAGAGATATAATTTTCTAGCTCTTTTTTGTATAATCATGATCTTCATCAACTAAGAGAGTTATACAGCGATAAACTCTTCTAAGATCTAAAATTTCTCAGTCTTCATAGATGTATCTGATTTCTCTTACTTCTTTACCACCCATTTCAACATTTAAATAATCATCAGTTGGTTTAAATCCTATCTTTTCATAAAAACATCTTGCTTTCCTGTTTTCTTCAAGCACCCATAAAAAGATCTTACGATCCCCTAGCCTTTTTAATTCTTTTAATGCAAAATTAATCAGTGTCTTTCCATATCCTTTACCCATATAAGCAGGCAATAAATAGATCGAAATAATTTCACCCCAGCCCTTAAACTGTTCTGATTGAGAGTGACTAAAACTGCATGTTCCAACCATTATATCACCTTCCATACAAAGTAAAATCTTTCGGTTCGGATTGGCTAAATGGGGTATCCATTGTCCATCTGAAAGGGAATTCAAATAGTCTTGAGGAATCATGCCTTGATAAGCATATCTCCAGCTTTCTGCATATATTTTGCTTATTACCATCCTATCGTCTGCAGGCGTTATATATCGAATTTTCATTCAAGATCTCCTTTATAAATTTCATATCTATTTCATTCTCTACATGACTCTTATTTACCTAGGATAAGATCAAAAATATTTCTAATGTTTCTTATTTTTTCATTATTCTTTTTATATACGTGGCATCTACTAAGTTGACTGTCTCAAATTTACCCTTGTAAAAGACTGCCCAATTATTAAACACACAGGGCAATGCCTTGGCTTTTTCCAATGTATCTACTAGAATCCAATTAACAGGTATTTCATCTAGTTCACAATATTTTTTTATCCTTTGAATATATTGATCGATATAAGGACATTGCTTATCATAATAGATCGTCAGTTCGTTACTCTCGATTTCCATCTTTTTCGCATTAGGTGCAAATTTAGGTAACGTTCCATCAAAAGAAAGAGCAAGCAGATCATATCCATTTTCTGTCGTATCTACCACTTGAAAACCAAATTTTTTCGCAAAGGACTGATCCGAAAGCCAACCTTTTTGTTTTTTTGCCCCTAGCATGCAGATACCGGATTTTCCTTTCTCTTTCGCATCCGCTATACAGTACTCCATCAGTGAGCTTGCATAGCCTTTCCCTTTATGAGCGCCATCCACCCATAAACAATACATATAATAGTAATTGTCACCTATAATCGGAGTCCATGCCGTTTCACAAGGCGCATATTCTATAAACACAGTCGCCTTCTCATTCAGCTTTCTAAAAACATGTCCTTCTTTCAACCGATCTGCAAGCCACTGACGTTTTCCTTCTATGCCCTGATGGACTTTCTTTGTACGGATGATACAGCTTACGTGTTCACTCGCCAGATTTTCTGGGATTAAGTTTATAAATTCTCCTTCCATATTTATCCTCCATTTATCTATTTATAATTATCTCTTTCATTACTATCATCAGTGTACCATATTTTAGATTTAATGGTGTAAATCAAACAAAAAAAGCACTTATTTTGTAAGTACTGATCTTCTCATTCTAGCCTATTAAAATAGTGATGAATGATAAATTTAAATATTTAACTTAATTTGTATCTTGGATTTCTTTTTTATTAACCAAGTCAAGATGATAGTATACAGCCCCATGATCTCTAAATATTACAGCCTGAGTGATGTAGATCGCTAAAATAACACAGTTTTCATTTTTTTCATCGTTTGCATCATCGTACCAATCACTGAACGCTTTACGCAATTTCATTCTAATATCTGCATTTTTAGGATCTAAAACCCATCCCAAATTCCCACCAATCCCTTTTCCTGATATCCCCTCAAAATTCACTGCAAAGGCTACTTCATTATTTTGTGCAATCTGCTGCATTTTATTGGATTTTCCCCAGGTTGAAACATAAAATACACCGTTTTCATAATAAGCGTCTACATCACGAATACAAGGGCGTGGTTTTCCATCCGAATTTAATTCCAATGCAACAGTCGCAAGACCAATAACATTATCTTTTCCGTTTCCGCAGCTTTCCTCAATTAATTTTAAACCCTCTTCATATCTGTTCACCTTTAAATCCTCCTTTTTCTTATTCTAATTATATCAAGCTACAACGCAATAAGATGAGTTGAGACAGCCATTTTCATAAGTACAGTATGAAATTGTTATGTTCCATTAATGCTTCAAAATACAAACGAAAGAATAATGATACGATCTTATGTGATGAAATAGCGGCAACTAGGCAACTATGAATAAAGTTTTTATATTTAATTACGACGTGAACATTTTTCCGCATCAATGGCTAAAACAATCATTAAAACATACAATGCATTTTGTGGATCCAGTACGTCAATCACATAAGTATCCGTGAGATGAAACACCTCTTTGGAAACAGTCGCAATCAAATGGGAATGGGCATCTGTAATCTGATAATCCCATTGCCATAAGTCTCCATTAACCTGCCAATCGTTACAATCAAGGCGAAAAACAGGCTTGAAAAAAGAAAATTCCTTATAAATACGCCCGATATACTGATTTTGAACATACATATTAAACTTAGGCAGGAAAGTCAAAACCTCTTCTTTGATCGTCCCAATATGCTCATCATGATCATTATGAATATGAAGGCAATGCCCCCAGCTTAATTTGCCTTCAACAGTATATAAAACTTGTTGATTTTCACCATATATATCATAACTATCCAGCCATGAAAAAAGTCTTTGTTTAAATAACAGTCTCATAGTAACCTCCTTTTTACTAATTCTATCATAAAACAAATAAAATTTCCTAATCCTTTATTTTTAAATAAGGTAATGTCCATATTGGTATCTAAGTTATGGAACCTATCAAATTACCAGTCCATTTTTCATAGCAGAAGTCATTTTCAAAATATCTCACCTTTTAATTCAAAATGATAAAACTGTTTTTAATGAAATAGTTCGTTCTTCTGCTTTGCTGCATTTTAGGACAAATATTACTTTAATGCGAAATGACAGCAACAATCATATCAATATTTCCATTAGTGACAAGACAGCTAGGATTAAATATTATGCTGTATTTCATAATAATAAAAGGAAACTCTTTTAGTTTCTTAAAAAGGACATAAAATATAGGCTGAAAGAAAATAAAAACATAATGAAGGAATATTGATCTTATTTTAAAAGTAATACCATTGAATTTGATTTCCTTCTCAGACAAAATTTTATATACTATTCCTTTACTTTTTAGTACAATATTAAAAAGAGGTGGTTTTATGGACCCGTTTTTGAAAATGGAAATGAATATTGACAACTTTTCTAAGAGTGATTTAAGAATATATGAAACAATCAAAGCTGATCCGGAAATAGTTCCCCGCAACAGCATTGTCGATTTGGCAAAAATATGTAAAGTGTCGCAGCCCAGCATTACGCGCTTTTGCCAGAAACTTGGTTTTGATAAGTATGCCGATTTTAAATTTGCGATTTATTCTTACGCGAAAATTAAAACCAGTGAAAAGGAATCAAGTGGAAATTTTAATCTGCCTGCCATTGAAAACTATATCAGTTTATTAAAAGATCTTGATCATATTATGACAAAAGAAAGATTATTTGAACTAGCACGATGTATCTTCAAATCAAAGCATATTTTTACTACCGGAGTAGGTCAGAGTTTTCTTCCCGCCCGCTTGTTTGAAATTAACTTAAGAAAGCTCGGGCTTTATTCAAGCAGTGTTTCATATACTGAAATAAGCGATATTAAGGAGATTGTTCAAAAAGACGATCTTATCATCGTGTTTTCTGTTCGTGCCTCAAAAGGTGCTTTAGAAGCTCTTTATGATAGTTTAGATAATGAATTTAAAGCTAAAGTACTGCTAATTACGATGACACAAGCTAATAAATATAAAAATAAAGTCGACTATATGGCAGTGCTGCCTCCTGCTGTACGAAATGATTATTCGTTAAGATTAGAAAGTCAGGTGGAATTCTTCGTTTTTGTAGATTTACTGACTTCTCATTTAGCTTTACTGATTGATAAAGAAAAACATGATACGACATTATAAAAACTGCAATATGTTAGAAAATATTTTCATCTGTTGATGCAAGATGAATTTAAATTGTTCTTTCATTGCAGTTTTTTTATATCTATTTATTTTTTAATAATTGATCAATCTTAGTTGTAATTCCATTTATTAATGTTTCCACAGTTCCTTTTTTAGTAATTGCCACATAGCTTTCAAAATATTTTCCATAATCTTCCTTATCCACCAAATAAGATACATAGTTGTTGCAATAGGTGATGATGATGACATGATAATCATGATATTTGTGTTTAAGTGCTAAACCTACTTTTGAAACCAATTCTCCAGGAATCGTGACGATAAGAAGCTTATTAAAGACATAGACATGACTCATCAGATCACATTCTATCTTTCCCCTACTCATTTTCATCTCTAAACGATGCAGCAAGTTTTTTTCAAAGCGATACTTTTTTAAATCATTGTTTAAATCCTGCTGGATACGTTTAATTTCCCTATTTGTCCATTCATCCTGTTTAATATCAAACGTCGTTTTAAAACCAAATGTTCCTTTGCCAATAAAAGCTATCTCGATTGGCTCCTCTTTATGATTAATAATCTGCTTTACCACTTTTTCTGCAGTCAGCTCTACAACATTCGATTGCTGATTTTCTCGATAAAATCGTGTACTGACATCACCGCAGGCACCGTTAAATAAAATAACCGGAACATGATAATAAGCAGCTAATTGTTCACGTATATTCCCTAACAGATCGGAAGACAGCAACAGATTATCACCATTTAAAATAGTCGGATGACATGCCATATTCACTAGCATCGCCACTGCCTTTTCCTGCTGATAAAAGGTCATCGTAAGAACTTCCTTATCCTGACTTCCACCTTTAATATTACGGTTTCCATAGCAGCCATCTATTAATCCTGTACGGTAAGTACACGTCACTTCCTGTAAGTTATTCATACATAGCGCAATATCTTCTTTAAAATATTCAAAAGCTTTCTCCTTCAATTCTTCCTCACACGCTTCATTGCATGTTGGCAGTTTAAAAATTGCCGGAGCAGAATGTGTATGAATGCAAGAAAGATTAAATTGATCGTCACATACACCATATTCCTCTTTACAATAATCTGCCAAAGCGTCTCTAAATTCTTTTTCTATACAAATTGTATCGATGGAACAAAAAATCAGTATCTCTTTGTCAAATTTCATTACACAGCTGATCATATCGATTTCATCTAAAACCCCTATACTTTTTTGCTGTCGCTCATAACCGCCCATAAAGCAGGCCTTGTCCGGGGTAATATTTCTTTTTTGTATTGCAATATCCATTTTTATTCCTCCTGTATATTTTATTCTTTATTTTTTTAAATATTAACGTATTAAATATTTATATATTAAACATAATAGCATTAAATCGCCATTAAATCAATATTATGAATATTTTATACTATTTATATAAAAATATATTGAATTAATTATTAATTTATAATAGAATAAAATTACAAAGTGAAAGGGGATACAAACATGGATAATCAAAACTTATTTATTACTAAAATTCAAGAAAAAATTGAAGAGTTTATTTTACCTACAGCATCTAAGTTAAGCAGTCAACGCCATCTTGCTTCCATTCGTGATGGTTTAACGTATTTAGTACCATTTACCATTATTGGTGGATTGTCGATTTTAATTTCTTCACCGCCTGTCAGTGCTAACTTGCAAGGAACAAACTTCTTTTATCAGTTTATGCTGGCATGGAAAGATTGGGCCAGCCAATATTCTAATATACTGATGATTCCTTACAATCTGACCATCGGTATTATTTCCATCTATGTCGTTGCGGGGATTACTTACAAACTAGCTTCTCATTATAAGATGAACGCCATCGCAAATACACTTGTCACAACCTTTATTTTTACCTGTATATCGGCTGCACCGGAAGCCTATAAAGTAGGTGAAGCAACAGTGAGTGCCATTCCTACGGCACAATTGGGTGCTTCCAGTATGTTTGCCGCTATCATTGTCGCTATCGTGGGAGTAGAGATCAATCATTTTTTAATTGAACACAATATAAAAATCAATATGCCTAAATCTGTACCGCCTAATGTATCCGGTCCATTTGAAGTCTTGATTCCATTGATCGTTTCAACTTTTATCTTCTTTGGAATAAATCTATTATGCACTTCTATGACCGGAGCTGGACTAACACAGTTGGTTTTTAAAATCTTCCAGCCATTACTATCGGCAACCGGATCACTGCCTTCTATTTTATTTATTACATTATTAACGCAAATCTTTTGGTTCTTCGGAATTCATGGCAACAACATGGTAAGTGCAGTTGTTACCCCTGTCACTACCGCTAATATTGCTTTAAACCTAGAAGGTTATAACGCCGGAAAACCAATGACCGCTATTTTCGCGGGTTCTTTCAATAGTATTTATGGAGGTTGGCTTACCTATACTGCTATCTTGATTACATTAATCATTTTCTGTAAATCTCCGCAATTAAAATCAATCAGTAAGGTAGCACCGATATCAACCGCATTTAATGTTAATGAACCACTAATTTTTGGTATTCCTACCGTTTTAAATGTCTATACATTTTTCGGAATAACCCTGAGTTCATTACTTAATGTTACTATTGCCTATATCTCCATGAGTACAGGTATCGTGGGTAAGATGTATTTAACCGTACCATGGACAACCCCGGCGCCACTTGCTGCTTTCCTTTCGACTATGGATTTTAAAGCCGTGATTTTATGGGCAATTCTATTAGTACTGGATATTGCGATTATACTGCCTTTTATGAAAATGTATGATAAACAGCTTATTAAGGAAACGGTTGAAAGTTAGATAAAATAGTTTTATATAAAACCATTATTTAGATAATGATACATTCCCCTTTGCTGAATAAATCGGCAGAGGGGATTTTACTATGACAAAACTTAATAAAAACAACATGGCTGACAACTAAAAGTAAGAAAGAACAATGTTATTATTTTAAGACAGAATTATACAATAACATAAAAATACACGACAACTACCGCTATCGTGACTTGTATCCTGCTTTCTAATCTATTGTATCCTGATCTATTCTTCTCATATAGTTATCTCTTTTCCTCTTTATAAATTGGTATATATTAGCGTACCTTTTTAAGATAAATCATATCAATGAGTTGTTTACCGTCTTCAAACATGGGGTGATTATAGTGATCAACAAAAAAGTTTTTTACTCTATGTGATTCTATAAAGCCGCAGCTATGGTAAAAAGAAAGAACAGAAGGACAATCTCCGGTTCCAACAAATAAGACCCTGCAATCCGGATATGAAGCAAATAAAGATTCGATGAGAGATTTACCATATCCCTTTCGCTGCTGACCGGGCAATACTGCAATATTTTTTAGTTCATAAACACCATCAGCCTCTTTTGTAACCACACACTCCGCTTTAATCCCATCATCCTGTAAAATAAACATATCTCCATGGTCAAGGTATAGATCAATCATATTTTCCTGTTCATCAGCCAATAACAATAAATCTAAATAATCTTTTTTCCCACTCATTACTTTTTTTATATACATGATTGCCTCCAATATGATTTAATCCTTCTAAAGATGAGTTAATTAAATCAAGATGACGATATTTACCTCTTGACCGCATATTATCTTTTCTTTTTTTCTAATTACAGCTTTTAATGGGAGAAAATAAGTCCCTTGTTTAGTATCATACCAAATAGAGGTTTGCCACTCGCTATTACCAATTTTAGCGGTAATTCTCATTCGTCCCCAGCCTTCTTCCAAATGTTTAAAATTATCTCTTATTTCTTTTGATAAAGCCTTGGGGAAAGGAACAATGGTCCAACCACCTACATCATTTGTAGATGAATATAAATAAGGTTTCCCGATAAATTTATATCGCATTCCTTCCATCATCATTTCTCCTTCCCGCACTCATTTTAATTATTTCTATGTCTCATAAAGAACTTTCATGTACCCATTATAGCATTGACCCACTACTAAGTCATTTTCTTTTATAAGGAATTAAAAATATCACTCTCATAAGTGATATACAGAAAATATTCTAAACTCTGATTAATATAATCGATCAGATTAATTGTATAAATAATACTTAACCATTGTACTCATTGGAACTTGATAGTATTTCAATTTGACAGATATCACTGATCTTAACGATAGTTCCATTTAATAATACAATACGTTTTTCACAGGAATCGACCTTTTTTACTTGCCCGGTAATTGTGATATATTTTCCTCCCGTTTTAATTAAATCAGCAATAAAATACGTGATTGTGACCTCTGGACAATCATCAATGTTTCTAAGCAGCTGTTGTAATTTCCTATTAATGATCTCTTGCTGGCTTGCATCAAGCTCTTTCTTTTGAGTAGTTAAGCGTTCAGCTTCCACAATTCGTTCTTTATGTCCGGTAAGGGCTGCAAAGGGAGCAAACTGAATAGCACGAGCCTGTCTTGCCATCTGCGGATGTTTCTTAGTAACAGGTCGGGGCATATTGATAATATCCTCATAACGATGTATATCTTTTTTCATAGTTTATCTCTAAGCCTTATGTCCGCCAATCGTTTTATTACGAGTAATAGCGGTTGCTCCTTCTTCAAGATCCATTACCTTTAGAACTGCGTTCTTTCCATATTTTTTCTTAATCGCTAATGTTGCCAGTTGTATTCTTTTGTCTTTTTCCAATTCTTCTTTTTGCTTTTTTCTTTGTATTTCTATTGCTTCATTATCCTCAAATAAATTCATTTGCTGAACAATCTCCTGATTTTGGGTTTCCCCCTCATACCTTACATGATTGGCAGAAATATTGATTCTTCTGATATACAATTTTTTATCCACAACCTTATCATAAGCGCTTAAAACTTTTTCAATAATATAACTAGAAGATGAGGTAAACATGTCAAGCTGAATACTTTTATGAGCATGTTTAGGTATTTTGCGCCCATAGTAATCTGTTGTTATTTCTCCTCTATATAAAGAACTGTGATCTGCAAGGTTGTCTTTATCATAACCGACAGTAAGTATTATTTGATCGGTCACCAGCTGTTTATCAACGAGATCAAGGGCAAGCTGATCCACCATCTCGATTACCACCAGTCTTGCTTTTTTGAAGTCGTAGGGATCACTCAATACCTGTCCGCTGCCGATGCTTTGATTTTCGGGACGGTATGCCTTAATATCTTTCATAGAACAGGACTCATATCCCCACGCATGATCAATCAGCAGCTCCGCATTAATGCCAAATTCATCATATAATAAATCTTCATTATGAAGGGAGCATCTTGCAATATCCCCCATCGTGTATAACCCTAATTTCTCCAGTCTTTTTGTATAACCTCTTCCTACTCGCCAAAAATCTCTTAATGGTGTATGACTCCATAAATATTGACGGTATCGTGATTCATCGAGCTGTGCAATTCGGACTCCATCTTTATCCGCTCTAACATGCTTTGCCATTATATCCATTGCGACCTTGCATAAATAAAGATTTGTTCCGATCCCAGCTGTTGCCGTAATTCCTGTGGTTTCGTATATATCTATAATAATCCTTTTTATAAATTCTTTAGCTGTCATTTTATTTGTGTGTAAATAACTTGTGATATCGACAAAAACTTCATCAATAGAATAAACATGGATATCCTGAGGTGACAGATATTTCAAATACACCTGATATATTTTTGCACTGTACTCAATATAAAAAGACATTCTTGGCGTTGCCACTATATAAGAAAGTTCTAAGTTAGGATCTTTCTGCAATTCTAAATCATCAAAGGAAACTCCTGTAAATTTCCGCCCAACTGCTTTTTTTAACCGCTGATAATTGATTTCTTTTACTTTTTGAACAACCTCAAATAATCTTGCTCTGCCGGCTAACCCATACTTTTTTAAAGATGGCGAAACGGCGAGACAGATTGTTTTTTCTGTTCGGCTTGAATCTGCAACTACTAAATTAGTTGTTAAAGGGTTTAAGCCTCGTTCTTGACATTCAACCGATGCATAAAATGATTTCAAATCAATTGCCGCATAGATCTGATGATCCCTTTTCATCTTATTTCCTCCTATAGACACTCTATTCATTATTATTTTAACATTATATGTTATATTTTACATTTTTGAAGCAGTATCTCTATAAGAAGTATTTGCTCATTAACCCCTTTTTAACAAAAAATAGAGATTATTATTTAAAGAATATGTTAAAAAATATTACGATCTTATCCACATAGAACTCATAGCTGTACAGTAGTATAAAATCATTTCCTATTCTATCACAGTAGAAATTTAAGACGAAACATGGTTTATACTCTCTGAAAATATATAAAAGCTTTACAAATAATATCAGCCCTCTTTCCTATATTTAAAGCTGTTTGTATATAAAAAAGCATAGCCTTTATGAATGTTGGTTATGCTTTTTTAATGAATATATTATTATTTTGATGCTTCCTATTTCTTTAGATAATAAGGATAAAAATATCTATTGCTTCAATAATTGGCTAAGGTGTAATCATATGCACAATTCATAATGATTTGAACACATATCCAATTCTGATACATTAGATTCTTTAATGTATGTGCCATTTCTCTTATTCTTCCATTTTCCTTCTTCTCTTTAGATCCTATAGCCTTACGTCAAATCTTGTGCTATCAATGTGTATTCTTATTAAAGATTATCACCTTGCAGCAAAATAGTTTTAATCAAACGCATTTTAGCTATTTAGATATTTTTTCATAATCATCAATACGTTTAACAAAGAAAAAGTTTTTTTCATATGTAATGATATGATTATTATCCAGCCAAACACCCTCCTCGACTATTACATGATTTCCGTATATATTGCAAATATGCAGCCTCTTTCAAAAAGCCAAAAGAATAGACCACTAAGAATCACACCAAAGACAAGGATCCTAGAACAGCTCCCACTTTCTTCAGCATTCTATTTAACAAATTTTTATCTTCTTTAAATCCATATTTAAACAACATCCTTGCAGATATGATAATGGGATCCAACAGAAATATAATTCTTATAAAAATAAATATGTTTTTCCAAATGGCAGCCAGCAGCTATAGAGGAACCGATACATAGGAATATTATAAGATAAAATATTACAACAGATACAGTTAGCCTATTGCTGTTCATTTTATGCCCCCTCATTAGATGGTTTATGTATTTTACTATCTGCTCAATCTATCCTTCATTTCATTATATATTCTATTTTTATTTAGTTTGAAGATTCTAGTTTAAATATTGAACTGATCTTATTTTCCGTTCTTATTATGACTAAACTGCAATAGTTATAGAGGTTAAAAAAATAGAATCATAGTGATTATAGAACCTACTGATTGATGAATTTTATGGTTTAACCTCTCCTTAACGATAAGTTAAAATAACTTCTTATATACCAAATTCTACAATAATACCGTCTGGGTCTTGAACTCTAAAATGTTTTGGCTTTGGTCCTTTCTCAATAATTTCACTAGGCGAATATCCTTTCACTATTGCTTTTTCACGTATTTCTTCAAGGTTTTCTTTCACTTCAAAACTCATCACCATTCCTTTAATTAATACTTTATCTGCATGATCAAATTGAATGAGTTCCAACATTGTTTGACCTTCCTGATTTGCCAAAAACACAATTTTTCCAGCTCCTGGATTCATTTCTCTGATTACCTTTAATTCAGCCAATTCCTGATAAAAAGCTACCGATTTTTCAATATCTCTTACCATAATTGTTAAATAATTTAATTTCATAACCTTCTCCTTTTTCTGATGATCCTTATCCATTATCCCTTTTTATATTAAACTATCGATTTCCTTAGCCAGCTTTGGTTCTTCTTCCATAAGCATATTTAGGAAAGCCGTTGTCTGTTTTTCTTCGCTCCGATCAAATGCTCTCAATAAAGTTCTGATAGCTTCACTGCCATATTTCTGGTAAATCTTATAATAAAGCAGAGTTCCTGTTTCATGAACATCATTCGGTCTATGACCATCTTTAGGATTCAATCTCCAATCACCCTGATAGTTTTCTTTTTTTATTTGGATCAGGTGCTCAAAATAAGCCGGGTGATATTCTTCTTCGTATAATAATGCACTCCATTCTGCATGAGTCTCATTCAGCCAGTCCTCCCACGAATGCATATCCGCACCCACTGCATAAGCATGTGCCATTTCATGAGCTAGTTTATGAATTTCTTTCTTTAGATCCTTACTAACTTCACTAAAAACAATAAGATTATCGCGCTTATATGCCCCTAACTGGAATTTTTTTGGAAGAAAGACAATTGTATTAAAGTTCAGTTTATTATTTTGATACAAAGATAGATAAAATTGATAAATAGAAGTGTATTCCTCAAAGAATAATTGCAGAATTTTTTTATATTCATCATTGAAATAATATAAGCTTATCCCATCATTTTCCAAGCAATGAGCTTTTGCTTTGTTAATCAACATGATATTACAGTCAACTAAGCTCTGATTTTGCGTGGTATAATGCCAACACCTTGCATCACTATCAAAACAGCCATTAATTAACTTATAAGCTTCTTCACATTTTACAGTCAATTCATATTCTTCCATAACATCAAAGCCAATAGGATACCAGCCGTTATATAGGCTAAAATGATAAATCTCTTCCTGCATAAATAAAAGATTTCCTTCCAAAATACCATAATATTCAAAACTTAGAATTCCCTTCTCTAATTTTGATAAGGTATATTTTTTCATAGGTGGCCGAAACTGAAATTCATACGGTTCTACAACCGGGAAAACTTCTGTTTGATTATTTTTAAAATGAAATACCTCTAATGTGGCACCTAAAGCAAAAGAAAAAGAATCGCTCGATACCATTATTTGGCATTGAACTGTTATTTTATTCTCTTTTATCTCCAAATATAACTGCATGATCTCACACTCGCTTTCGTGTTTCCTATCACTCATATTCTATCATAAATGAAATAGCATAAATAGATGAAATGATGACACCTAGTGAATAGTGCATGAAATAGTTTCCTTAATCGTGATGACTTAGAATGCCCTAAAAACATGATAGCTAATTCCTTCTTCGTTTTTATGTATAGTAAAAAAGCTATACCATTTCAAAACTAAAACAGCATAGCTTCTATTTTTTATTGGCAGTTAAATAAAGAACCCCTTACAATATTCATCAATATAGAATACTGGTTTGTTTTAATCTAGATTTTCACCATTGCTGGCGATCACCTTTTTATACCAATAAAATGAATCCTTTGGGCTACGTTTCATTGTACCGGTTCCATCATCATGTTTATCCACATAAATGAATCCGTAACGTTTTCTCATTTCACCGGTACCCGCTGAAACTAAGTCAATACAACCCCAAGTCGTATAGGCAATCAAATCCACACCATTTTTTATTGCTGTATCCATTGCCTGAATATGATCTCGATAATAATCTATACGATAACTATCATGAATAGATCCATCTTCTTCTACGGTGTCAAAAGCTCCTAATCCATTTTCTACTACCATCAGAGGGATTTGATAACGATCATAAATCATTTCCAAATAATATTGTAATCCGTCCGGATCGAATGCCCAACCCCAGTCTGAATATTTAAGGTATTCGTTTCTTGCTCCGGTAGTGAAGTTTCCTCCCACTTTATCTTCGACTTTATGCGTTGTTGTCAGAGAAGACATGTAGTAAGAGAATGTGTACATATCGACTGTACCCTCTTTCAAATCAATCAAATCTTGTTCCGTAATATCTAATTCAATATCATGTTCGTTCCATAAACGTTTTGCATAAGTTGGATATTTACCAAAGCATTGAACATCACCACAGTAGAAAATTGATTTTTCCCACTGATGTCTATTAGCTAGAATATCTTTAGGATCACATGTAGCCGGATAACTTGTGATCCCGCAAATCATACAGCCGATCATATTTTCTGAATCTATTTCATGTCCCATCTTAACAGCATGGGCACTGGCTACAAATTGATAATGCAGTAACTGATAAGCTCTTTGATAATCTTCTTCTTTGGCGTCAAAGAATAAACCTAATCCCATAATCGCATTATTAATTTCATTGAAGGTCAGCCAATATTTGACTAATCCTTTATATTCTGTAAAAACAGTTTTAGCATAACGGTCAAAGAACTCTATTAATTTTCTATTAGACCATCCGCCATATTTTTCTACTAAGTATAATGGCGTATCAAAATGCCAAATTGTGACTAAAGGTTCAATATTATATTTTCTTAATTCCTTAAATACATTGCGGTAAAACTCAATTCCCTTTCGATTAGGGGTTTCTTCATCTCCGTTTGGGAATATTCTAGACCAAGAGATAGACATTCTAAATGTCTTGAATCCCATTTCAGCAAACATTTTAATATCTTCTTTATAATGATGATAGAAATCAATCGCATCATGATTAGGATATAAACATTCTTCTAAGCAAGCAAAACGTGCTCCCTCAGGTAATTGAGCCTGCCCTTCACTCGTCACCATTTTACAATGATTTCCATCTTTATCAATATAAGTGACTTGACGTCTTGTGGTTACTGATCCACCCGTTGTAACATCTGTTAAAGCAGGACCACGTCCATCCACATTCCACGCTCCCTCACATTGATTGGCAGCTGTAGCACCACCCCATAAAAAATTTTTAGGAAAACTCATTTTTTTATTCCTCCTTTTTATTCCTTTATATAATTATCTCACAATTTTATAAAACTACAAATATTTTTATTTTATCCTCTGACTGACTTTTTAAATGTTCCTAAATACATTCTCAAACTCATGTAATTGATGTCATATAATAAGATTAGCTTTGATAAAAAAAGCAAATTCCTTCTTGATATCGTTTCTTCTATCTTTTTAACAATTTGTTTTATTATACTATTCTCCATATATCTTTTATCTGCTTCATTATAGCAAAATTGGTTACAAGGGTATGACTGCAGACTTTTCACATCGTCCCTTTAGTAAAGTAAAAAAAGTAGTGCATTTTTAATAAATATCTTCTTAATTTTGACACTATAGTTTATCCTGTATTTCGTAATCTATTTTATAACTCCTTTTATTTTGTTTTTCTGATTCTATTTGCATTAAGCATCTGCTTCCATTTCTAGAGTAATTTTAAATATCACAAATTCTGCCGGGCGAATAGGTGCTACCCCCATAACGCAGATGAGACGTCCGTTTAAGATGTCATCTTGTGTCATTGTTGTTTTACCGACATTTACAAAGAAAGCTTCTTCTGTAGTAGCCCCCATTAATGCGCCATTACGCCAAAGAGTCGTTAAAAATATTATAATTGTTTTCTGGACTCTTTCCCAAAGAAGCTCACCATTAGGTTCAACCACTGCCCATTGAATATTTGATCGAATAGTTTCTTCGATATAAATGAATAAACGACGAATATTGACATATTTCCAATTAGAATCAGAGCTTAATGTACGCGCTCCCCATACTCGGATGCCACTTCCAGGAATAGAACGGATTAAATTTATCCCTTTAGGATTCAGCTTTGCTTGTTCAGCTTCATTATAGCTGACAGACAATTTTGTACAGTTTCGAACGATTTCATTAGCAGGAGCTTTATGCACTCCTCTTTCATGATCACTTCTTGCATATATTCCTGCCATAGTCCCTGATGGAGGTAAAAAAACCGGGCGATTTTCCAATCGATCAAAACATTCTAACCATGGATGATACATAGCGCCGTAGCTTGAATCAAAATGAGAACGATGATCTAATAGCTCATCTACTGTTTTTGCAGAGAAAGGCATATCCAATATGGCAAAACAATTTTCTCTCTTTTCACAATATGCAATTAAAGCAGACTGTACCTGAGGAGAGGTGATACCCGGGATACACATTATACTTACGTCTGTCACTTCTTGAAAAGCATAAAGTCCACTGCTCTTACCAGGACCATGGTCTTCACCCAAATATATTGATAGATCATCCTCCACGCTATTGGTTGTTCCTTGAGTGAAAGCCATCTGATAAACATCATCCGCACAAAGTATCTGATCTAACTCTTGATAGGCCGCCTTATCCGCTTCTTTTTGATCCAATTTAACATTAATAAGCTGTGATTTTGCCACTATTTTATCCCAACTATTCGATAGATCTTGCTGCATCGATACGCCAATATAAGATTCCTCAAATTCATCAATTCCTACATGTATGTCATATTGAATGGCATATAAATAACTTTCGGTTAAAGAGGTATCTCCTTTTTTTAATGGAGTATCTAGGGTTATACATTGATCTTGAATTGACAAGATTTTATAGAACGATCCTGCTTTCTCACCATCAGTGAACTCTACTAACTCACCTACACAAAAGACATTTGCCTCTCTCACAATATAACTGCATGCCGCTGATCCTTCGCCTAAGACCGTCCCCTTCCGCCCATAGTTTCTTTTAATTTTTAGTTTCAGTTGGTTTCCCCACGAACCAACATTCGCACTTTCTACATGAATCGATATTGCCCCATCTATATCGTGAACGGCACAGGTATCTTTAGGGTTGGCTACTCGCATGATATAGGCGGCAGTTCCGCCATTTCCAAAAAACTGTTCAACGCTGTATGCCAAATAACGCTTTTCTTTAAAGCTACTTGGAACATATTTACCAAATAATCTTAGATATTCTGCGAAACTTGTTACTAAGATAGGTTTATCAACAATTGGTCCTCTTTGTGCAAGACCGATAAATCCTGCTCTACTCGTGCTTACCCCCTCTAGTAACCTTACATCGCTGTCAAACTCTTCTACATAAACTCCCGGTGATAAATATTCTGCCATAATCTTCCACCCTTTCTGAACTTCTGTTCGTTATCATCTACTTTTATACGTAATTAAACATACCCATTTATTAAAAAAAGCCAAAAATCATTTCAATACCTGAATGAGAGCTTTTCTAAACAATATATCATTGTGTTATTTTGTTTCCTATCATAAATCCTGTTAATATTTTATTCGGTAATTATTTCAGTTTTACTAACAGTCTTTTTAATTAAAACTATTTTTTAGAGTCAAATTTCTAAGAATTTAATAAAATCTTCCTCCATCTTTAACCCTTCTTTATTTAATTATACTTAACTTAAAAAGAAAAAAACATCTTTATTTAAAAGACTTTCTTCATTTAATATTAAAAAATATATTATATCTTATAAATATATTTTTAACATCAATCTATCATCACCTTTTTATCTAATATATCTTTAATTTCATAACTTTAATTCATTTCCATAATTTTCTATACTATGCCAAATAAAATCTATGCGATTTGTAACCAACCGAGCGCTCTTTCACTACTCTCTTTAAACCTCAAAAACAAAAAAACCCCATAAAATGGGGTTTTGAAACGCTCTGAGGGGTCCTGAGATGCCCTGAGAGGTCCATGCAGTTGATAAAACTTGATTGTAATTATCTCTTGCTTAGTTACAGTCCTAGAGTTTTCAAGGGTTTTAAGGCATTTTGTAACCACCCCGTAACCAACCCAGCCCTTTTTTCCAACTACTATACCCTCTCTCCAACTTTTTATTAGTATTGTCATCTATGAGGTTCCCACATAAAGTACAATTTAAACTGTCTTAAATTATTGTTATTCATACAAAATATAACATATTAGATTTTAATTCATTGTTCAATCTCAATGATATAATATTGTCAGAGATAATCTGTTTCTAGTCACTCTACTTTTTCTATTAGACTAGCACAAATTCATTAGAATATTAATTTTTAAAATTTAAACTCAATTTTTTTATTCTTTCTCTTAATCCGCTATACGTTCTCTCTATTCTTTCTGTACTTATATGAGATACATATTGATACGAAATGAGTAATTCTCTCCATTTATCTGATACAGTATATAAACTATCAAAATCAATTTCAAATTTTATACAGTCCTTTATTTTTTGAAGAATGACTTCAAAATCAACTTCTTTCTCATTAAAGAAACTACCATAAACACTATTAAAATTCATCTCATATACTCTTTTTTGAGAAAGCAATGCTTGACCACTATCAAAATTTGGAGCTATCTTTTCCCATTCCAATGTTTCTACGTTTCTAATGACGCCAAAATTGCCAAGATGTCGATCTACATTTGCAATTATGTAATCAAGCACAAACATTTTAGCTATATTTTCTTCTACATTTTTTAATCTGTTTTCTTTCAAAATATTTACATACGTCTCATAAACATTTTTATTTGTAGAAGCCATATCTATTTCATTATATTTTAAAATTGAATAAGCTGATAGTAACTCTGTATTCTTATCTACGAAGCATTCACACTTTGATAAAACCTTTCCATGTAAGATTTCTAATGTATAATTTATATAATCGAGTTCTAATACCTCACATATCATGCTCGCCAGAACTTCATTAAAAGGTTCCATACCTTTTTCTTTATAAGACCCCTTTAACATATATCTCTTTCCATTGTCTCCTACAACCCAGGTCTTTTTCAACATTCCATCTGAAGTATTATTGGGTGAGTATAGATCAACTTGTTTTATATCAAAAATTCTGTTTTCAAAAACAGCCTCTTCATAATCCGAACTATTAAAATCATTCTCAAAGAAATTAATATCTTTCCAATCCATGATCATATTTGCAGGATTCATCCAATATTGATCTGATAATGATAATCCAAAAGCTTTATTCAATAGTGTATCTTTATTTTCAATACCAATATTATCTAAAAAATCATCAAGTCCGTCTCTCCATGATGGTATCCCTCTGCCTCTAAACCATTCTGTCATTGCAATAGGGGTCATGATTCCATTTTCAAAGCACTCTAATGGTGCATATTTTGTATTATATAACTCAATAATCCTTATGACTCTTTGTTTCTCATTATCAAACTCTATCCTCGCTATTTTCGTGTGTTTATTCATCAAATAATATTCTGTCACTCCATTTATATTTGGATTAGTCAAAAAATATTGTGAATCAGGAAAACGATTGTAATGTTTATGATAACGCTCTAATTCCCAGCGATTGGCTACAATCTCTAATTTTTGAAAGTCTACTGTAGCAGCTAGATATGCTTGATGATATTTTCTGTTTTTTTGGGTGTATAACCTATTTGCTGCCTTTAGAACTCTATCCATTTGTATACGTAGGTATTCTAACTTTTTTTCATGAATTGATACTTCTTTCTTTTCAAAATCACTCATTTCCACTGGCATTAAATCTTTATATGGAATTGGAAACATATTGGAGAATAAACATTTTCCAATATAATCATGTGTTTTCATATCAAACATTCTAAAAATGGCTGGTGTTGTTTTACGTAAGTTATTCTTTTCATCATAATCTGAACTGCTTATAGAATCAACAGGCAAGAAATAAATCATTTCATTTAAACGTATGACAATACCAATCATATTTTTTGTATTTATAATATTATTATCTAATGAATACATATATTCTAAATAATTCGGATTTGGTTTGAAAAATCTCATTGAAATTCCTCCTTCATTTTATAACAAAAAACAGAGACAGCATGAGGCTTATCCCTGTTTTGTAGTCTGTTTCATCCAACTTAGGCTATGGTTCTCCGATTTAGTAGTTCCAACTCAGGCTATGGTCCTCCGATTTTAATAACTTTACTACCCTTATAATATAACATGTTCTTGTTAAAAAAGTAAACATATTTCTCTAAATACACTTGTTTTTTAAGCATAATATTAAAACAGACTATATATTAAGTTATGTTACAAAACAAATCTTTTATACCTTAATTTTGGAAATTATTGAATTAAAATCCTAATATACCATCTATGTAAGGTGATAAAAAGCAAAAAAGGCAGATTCTAACTTATCTGTCTGAGCATAGCGACTAATAAACCTATCTGTCAACCAATGTTCACCAAAGACAAGGGTAGCCTGTAAGTAAACATATCTGTGAAACATTTAGACCGACAAAAAAGGATTCAAACTAAAAAAATGATATAAAAACATTACAGTGCCATCTAGAAATAGAACTTACATTAATATTCAAGCGCAACAAAGCACACCCCATTATCTATAGAGGCGTGTGTTTTCATATCAAACATTCTTAAAATTGTTGGAGTGGTTTTATGTAAGTTATTTCCTTCATCATAATCTGAACTACTTATAGAATCAACAGGCAAAAATGTATTATTTCATTTAAACGTATGACAATACCAATCATATTTTCAGTATTTATAATATTATGATCTAATGAATACATATATCCTAAATAATTCAAAACTGGTTTAAAATATCTCATTTTAATTTCTTCAGATGAAACAATAAAAATAACTGGTTCCCAAAAATATAACTATATACCTATAGATGATAAAGATTCATAAAACTGGTATAATTCAATAATTACAATCAAATTATAATCTTTAAATAGTGTAATCATTGGTTAACTTTTGACTGTAAATAAGTTTTTAAAAGATTGACTAATTATTATACCGCTACATAAACAAATATCTTTTGTCTTATTATATATAAGAGAGAATTTCCTTTACACATTCTCTTATAACTAACTGTAGTTCCATATATCCCCAATTTTACTTTCTTCCCCAATTTTGTTATAATTATTAAACTAATAGGAGGGATTTTATGTACACTTTTAAACAAGTATGTCAGATTTTAAACATGTCAGAACACACTCTACGACATTATACTGATAATAAATTAATTCCTAACCCCAAGCGTGATCGTAATAACCGGAGAATTTATGATGAAGAAGATTTAGATTGGTTACGTGGTGTTAAATATTTAAGAGACTTAGGCTTTTCCATTAGTGAGATTCAAGAATACCATGAATATTGTATGTTTGACGATCAAGACTCTCTTCAAATGAGGGAAAGGCTTTTGCTTAAACATCAGCAAATAGCCAAAAAGAACATTGATGAAGCAAAAAAGAAGTACGAATATATTACAAAAAAAATTGATTATGTTGATTCTCTAATTAAAAATAACACTATTGATTTAAAAAATCCCCGTCATAGGAATAAGAGAAAATAAAAAATGTCAAATTAAGATCTTGACATTTTTTTGTTTTATATAACTTTAAATTGTTTCCACTTTCCACTTCTGTACCTTGATACAATTAATATAACTCTTACAAGCCAATCCCATCCCATTGCTATCGCAACACCAATTACCCCTAAGTTCATCCAAACTCCAAAAATAATCGATAAAATAACACGTACGATCACTGTTGCGAAAATGGAAGTATACATCGTATATTTCACATCACCCGCTGCCCTTAAAGCATTAGCTAAAACAAAACCAGATGGATGCAATATTGCATTAAAAACATTATGAAGAAAACATAAAATAATTACAAGGTGAATTGCCTCAGAAGATAAACTATATAAATTCAAAATGAATGGTGTAATAATAAAGATGACAGTATCCCAAACCAAACACCCTAAATAAGTAATTCTTAAAAGTTTCTTAACATAATATTGAGCAGCCTCATAGTCGTTAGCCCCTATACATTGCCCAATGACAGTGATAAACACTGGTCCCATCACAATGGAAAACAAGGCAGCAATTGACCAAAAACTTTGGGCAACCCCATTAGCTGCAATTTGAGTTGTTCCAAACATGGCAATAATACTACTTAATGCAACTTTAGAAGCATCAAGCATACCACCTTCAATTCCATTTGGAACTGCAATATTAATAATTTTATGAATTATCTCTTTTTGAAAATGCAATAAATTTTTCAGTCTTAAATATACAGCATGGCTTTTATTGGTACAAATTACAAACATAATTATAGCTGCAATCATTCTAGAAATAAGTGATGGAACTGCTACCCCTGCAACTCCCGCATTCAACACAAAAATACCTACATAATTTCCAACAATATTAATGAGATTCATAATAATAGAGACATACATTGTTATTTTAGTTTTGGACATACTTCTTAAAATGCTTGAACAACTATTATAAATTGCCAACGCTGGAAATGATAGTGCGGTAAGTAATAAATATGTCTGACTAGCCTCCATTACGTTAGTTTCAACACGTCCAAATAACAATCTTAATAATGGAGCATGAAAAATACTAATAAGTATAGTAATGACTATAGATATTATTATGGATAAAAGCAATAATTGATTTGCAGATCGAATACCGTTTTCTCTATCTCTCTTACCAATATACTGACTTATCACAACTGCTCCTCCTGATGCTAAAGCAGTAAATACCGCTATAAAAATTGAATTAATTTGATTGACCAAAGAAACTCCTGAAACCGCTGCTTCCCCAGCATAACTGACCATTAATGTATCTGTCATTCCTACCAGCAGAAGTAGTAATTGTTCTACTAATAATGGTATTATTAATCTTTTTAAATCATAATTACTGAATATTTGTCTTTCTTTTGATACTTTAACCTTTGGTTCTATAATATTTATCATAACCTATCCCCACCTTTTTACTGTGATTATAAAACTTAGGGTAAACCCTAAGTCAAGGTTTTTATCAGAAAAGACAATAAAATGAAAAGGTAAATTCATTTTTGAAGGACTAAATGCTTTTTAGATGATGTTACTTTTGCACTTTTTTATTGTAAAATGAATATTTAACTTCCTGTAAATGGAAGTCACTCTTTCACCTTTATATTTGATATACTTTTCCTGGTTGTTTTTTCTCCTTCACAAATTGAAGTACTTTTATACCTACTACTTATAAAGGTAACCATCTTTCCTCAACTCATCTTATCAAAATTGAAAAAAGATTATTTGATGTTCTCTCTTTTACTGCGTAACCGCAAAATAAAATAGTGTATTTAAAAAGCCAGTGATATCGATTACAGATATTGCTGGCTTATTTACATTCTTTTTGAATTTTATCATTCCAAGGCATGAATGAATTTAAGATATCTTTATTTGTTATATCCTCGCAAGGTAAATATTTGAAGATATATGATAGATATTTATATGGATCAAGATTATTAGCTTTAGCTGTTTCTATAATACTATAAGCTGTAGCACTTGATTCAGCACCTTTAACGCTCGTACTAAAGAGCCAATTCTTTCTACCTACAGTAAACGGTCTAATTGTACGTTCGTCTAGACTATTTGTCATTGGAAGGTAACCGTCATTAAGATATTCGCACAATCCTTGTTGATGATTTAATGCATAGTTTATCGCTTTGGATATTTTGGATTTAGATAATACTTTATCTTGAGGGATGGAGGTGCGGACAATTTCTTGGACCTGCTATTTCAATTAAGATCCAGTAATTGTCTGTACCTCCATCCCTTTTTTTAATATCTCCTCTCAATAATAAGCCTTTGTAATCAGTCAAAAATTTCCCTTTACTAAGATTTTTTTTAATATGTTCAAATTTGAACATTTCCTATTTTATGTAAAAAAACAAAACAACCTAACTGAGATTACAGGTTGTTTTGCTTTTTTATTTATTTAATAAGTACATTGCTTCGTCATAATCTTTTGGATCGACATAAACATAATAAGTCTTCATGTAATCTGGATCCTGTCCGTAAGACCCTCTTGCCCTTCGTCCATATCTAAAAAACATGCTAAATATAGAAAACTCAGCACCATCATTTGCGACTACCTTTGGTTTATATTTTATAGAACCAGCTTCTAGTGCTTTTATACAGTTTTGATAATCTTCAAGATTATTTCCAACAAACACTTCTTTTTTATTTAACCACATATACTATCCTTTCTTGCGTTATTTTTATAAATTATTTATTAGTCGAAAACTCCATACGCTTGAAGTTCCACGTTTTAATGTCAGAAGATTATTGCATCCTATAACATACCCTGAATACCCATCCAATGCAACGTATTGTGAAAATCCGGTATTGTAACTCCAATAAATCAAATTGCCAGGATATTGATAACCAGTTTGAGAAGTTACTACCCATGGAAGAACTCCATTACATCCATATGTTACTTCCTGACTTGTTACACTAACTGTTGTATCTGCTCTTCCATAACCACCACTTACAGAAGTTAAAAGATATTCAGTAGGTGTATTCCTTGTACTATAATAAATAGTAATATAGGCTTGGACACTTAATATTGAATCCCACTCATCTTTCTTAATTGATCTTGTATTATTATTTTGAACATCCTGTGTATCAGCAATAAAAGTTTTGATTTCATGTCCGTTCCTTCAATAAGGTCACTTGTATCTACTTCATAAGCAATTACATCATAAGATTCACCAAATTTATTGACCAACTCTGCACGATATGAACTACTTTTATATATGCTTCGCACTGTTATATAGCTCATCTAAGTACTGAGATATGTAACAATCTGACTCTTTTATGCTTGAATATAAATCATTTTCAAATGTAATAACTGGTGTAAAAACACTAAAGAAAAGCAAACTAATTGTAAGTAAACTTAAAGCTATTATTTTTTTCATAAATCTTACTGATATGTGAATAGAATAAATATTGAAAGTGTCACCTCTCTTACATTATATCAATTAGTTTAGTAGGTGTAAATTTAGATATCAATCTTATTGAGGCATTTAAATTTGAACACTAATTTATTTATCAACTATATACGATTTCATCTCATAATTCATCCATGCTTATATGGTATAGATCAGCTAATCCTATAATTAGTTTTGGTTTGACTTTTCCACGTCCATATTCAAAGTTATTAATAAGATCTCTTGACACATCTGTTCTTATGGATAATATTTTTTGACTAATTCCTTCTTTTACTCTATATTTTTTCAGTAATCTAATCACTTTCTTTTTATCTATCAAATAATATTGATCACTGTTCATAAGTAATTCTACTTGTCTCTTTTCCTCATGTTGACATAATATCTCCTGATAATCCTCATTAAAGATTTCAGAAGGAACGATATCCAATCCAGAAGCTATATTACAAATCAATCCAGATGATGAGTTTCTTTGTCCTCATTCTACTCTCATATAATTGTCTAAGTTAATACCTGCGGACTTTGCCATTTCTTTATATGATAGTCCATGTTGCTCTCTTAACTGCTTTAATCGGTCTCCTAAAGCCTTTAAGACTGTATCATCATTAAATTATAAGCCTACTCATAAAAACCCTCCTGAATAGCTTCTTTGAACAATTCATCATATCTTTCATCAAAGAACTCATGAAATTCCATTCCTAACGCGGATAGGATATCACTCATTGTCATTATTGATGGATCAGTCGAACCATTTTCAATAGATAAAATGACATTATGATGTTTATCAATTTTCTTAGCTAGAGTTGAAGCAGTTAATCCAGAGGCCTGTATTTCTTTTCGATGGATTCCAGTCGCTTTTATACCGGCACTCATATTTTTATACTTCATCCTATTTTACTCCTTTCAAAAAACATTATTTTATATTTATATATTAACGCTTATTGAAAAGTTTGTCAGTGCTCTCACATAATTTTACGCTGAATTTTACGCCGAGACTTACGCCAACTCATGAGGAGATTTGTTACATATTTGTTACATATTTGTAACCAACTGATCGCTCTTCCACAACTCTCTCCAACTCTTAAAAAACAAAAAAACCCCAAAAATGGGGTTTTGAAGCGCTCTGAGGGGTCCTGAGACGCCCTGAGAGGTCCATGCAGTTGATAAAACTTGATTGTAATTATCTCTTAGAGAATTGAGGAGCACGTCTAGCTGCTTTAAGTCCGTATTTCTTACGTTCTTTAGCACGGGCATCACGAGTTAAGAATCCAGCTGCTTTTAATGCAGGTCTGTAATCAGAACCAGCTTCTAATAAAGCTCTTGCAACACCATGACGGATAGCACCAGCTTGACCAGTGTATCCACCACCATATACATTAACAATTACATCGAATTTATCTTTAGTAGCTGTTAATTCTAATGGTTGGTTGATTACCATTGTTAAGACGTCAGAATTATTTAAATATTCTTTAGCGCCTCTTCCGTTGATTGTGAAATTCCCTGTACCTGGTCTTAAAATAACACGAGCTACAGATGATTTTCTTCTTCCAGTTCCTCTATATTGTACGATTGCCATAGTCTTCCTCCTTCTTATCCTTTAATTTTCAATTCTTCAGGTTTTTGAGCTGCATGTGGATGAGAATTACCTGTATAAACAAATAATTTCATACCTTGTTGTCTACCTAATGTATTGTGTGGTAACATCCCTTTAACGGCTGCTTCTACAAATCCAGTAGGGTTTTTAGTTTGGAAAGTTCTGGCAGTTTTAACTTTTAAACCACCTAACCATCCTGAGTGACTGTAATATTTTACTTTATCTAATTTCTTACCAGTCATTACTACTTTTTCAGCATTAATAATAATTACATAATCACCTGTATCCACATGTGGTGTATAAGTTGGTTTGTGTTTTCCTCTTAATACTGTTGCCACTTCAGAAGCTAAACGTCCTAAAGTTTGTCCTTCAGCGTCAACTACGAACCATTTACGTTCAATTGTTGATTCCTTCGCCATTGTTGTTTGTCGCATTGTAAATTCCTCCTGTAGTTTCCGGGGCTACTAGGCATAACAGTGCCAGTATTCATTATACTTTTTCGTATTTTGAATGTCAATAGATTAAAATAAAATATTTCATCTATTTAAGCATTAAAATCATAATAATCGGTCTGTTATTGTCTATTAATCAAATAAATCTAATTTTATATGCTTGTGGTAAAACTATAAATAACCAATTTTCATCTAATCTCAATTTTCATTAAGACAAGTCGTGTTGCTCCAATTCAAAGGTAATGGAAAAACAGTCTGTTCTTCCCCAATATTTGCACATGTTTTGTCTATGACCTCACTCCCTTATACTAATTGCTACTTATTTTATTTAATGGCATATCAACTTTCCCATCTCTATATAAATTAAAAAAACATTTCTCATCAAACCTCTCCCCTAGCTTAGGGTTGCCATATTTATATTAAAAATGCTTTTTTGTTAGATAGTCATCCCTTAATAGAGAATAATGTAAAACATCATGATCTCTGCCTTGCCATAAGATTCCGTTTTTTGTCTTGGTGATGAACTTCATTCCGCTTTTTTCAAGTACACGGCAACTGGCTTGATTTTCACTCATGCAGTCTGCGGTTAATTTTTTAAAGCCTACTGTTATAAACAAATGATTTAAAACGGTGGTTATCGCCTCACTCATATAGCCCTTGTTCCAATGGTCAGAAGCGAGAGCATAGCCAATCTCGGCAGAAACATCATCATCATTAACGTCAAAGAGACGTACCAAACCGATCATGTTATTTTCTTCTTTTAAAGTGACTGCCCAATTATATGTTTTTGAATGATATCCTTTGATTATCTGTCTGATCATCTTTTCTGTCTGATTGAAATCGGCATGATAGGGAATCAAAAAGTAACGTCTTACTTCATTACTGTTTGTAATATGCTTATAAAAAGGAGATGCATCCTCCAAAGAAAAAGGACGCAGGCAAAGTCGATCCGATTTTAATTCAATCGTTCCGGTATGATTAAGCGTCATTTTCATTTTCCTCATAATTCACTTTGCATAAATAAAGACCTTGTGGCTTTGCCTTAAACAAAATATGCTTTTCTCCACAGCTTTCTAATCGTTTCTTTGCTTCTTCTATGGTAAAACGATGAGCACCGATCTGAATTAATGCCCCTACCAAATGACGCACCATATAGCGTCTAAAACCATTTCCACTGACAATAAATTCTACAATGCCATCTTTTTCTATCACATCAAACTGATAAATCGTACGCACTGTTGTACCATGCTGATCACTGACGCAGTAAGAAGCAAAATCATGTTCACCGATAAATAGTTTTGCGGCTTCATTCATCAATGCAGTATCTAATGGTCGGTTATACTGATAGATATAATTTGTGTCAAAAACAGAATATTCCTTTGTATTTAAATAATAACGATATTCTTTACCGACAGCACTGTAACGAGAATGAAATTCTTCACTTACTTGCTGAGCATCATGGATATAAATATCATTGGGTAAGAAATGATTCATCGCCATCTTCCAGCGTTCATCTGGCAATTCTTTTGCTGTATCAAAATGAAAGACCTGTTCTCTGGCATGGACTTTTGCGTCGGTTCTTCCCGAAGCATGGATAATAATGTTTTCCCGGGTAATATTATGAAGAGCTTTCTGAATCTCTCCTTGAATCGTTCTTTGCTTATCCTGAACCTGAAAACCATAAAACTTAGAGCCATCATAACTGACTAAACATTTAATTCTCGGCATCTTATATCACACTCATTACTATAATTCCAACACACATCACCACTGTTGTCAGTAAACTTAATGTATCGCTCAAACGCCATTTTAACACCTTATATTTTGTTCGTTTACCATCCGGATTATAGCCACGGCTTTCCATCGCATTGGCTAAATCCTCCGCACGCTGAAACGCAGAAATAAATAAAGGAACAATCAATGAAACAATGGCTTTCACTTTATCCTTTAAAGAACCTTCTTTAAAATCAACGCCACGGCTCGCCTGTGCTTTCATAATTCTTTCTGTTTCTTCTAATAATGTTGGGATAAAACGCAGAGCAATGGAAATCATCATAGAGACTTCATGTGCTGGGAATCCAATTTTCCTTAAAGGATTAAAGAGATGTTC
This sequence comes from Beduini sp., assembly GCF_047239305.1. Taxonomy (NCBI): domain Bacteria; kingdom Bacillati; phylum Bacillota; class Erysipelotrichia; order Erysipelotrichales; family Erysipelotrichaceae; genus Beduini; species Beduini sp. Next base: position 17,068 of record NZ_JBKTEM010000008.1, on the reverse strand, counting down.
CAATCCTAATGTAAGATCTAAAGGTTTAGTCGTAGCTGTCAAAACGGTTGTTAAAGCGACGATCAACACTAAACGAATTAAGATATAGGCTGTTTGGATTAAACCGCCTGAGTAGACAGATAAGGGACCTATACTGAATAATACAGCTCCTTTTTGTATCATAAACACATTTAAAATCATTAAAAAAGACATCATGAAGATCATTGGTTTCAATGATTTAAGGATATACGTAATTTTAATTTTCGATAAAACCACTACCAGACACACAAACAATCCAATAATGCCATATCCGATAAAGCCTGCATCGAAGAAAACACTGATCAGTAAGAATAATAAGCTGACAATCTTCATACGAGGATCTAAGCGATGGATAAAGGAATCAAACGGTAAATATTTTCCTAATGTCATGTTTCCCATTTATTTACCCCCTATCGCTTTAATTAATGTATCTAAATCTTTAATCGATGGATCAATATCAAATCCATTTTTATTTAATTCATGAATAAAATGTGTCATAATCGGTAAATCAATGCTTAATGTTTCAAGATACTCCGGATCTTTGAAAATTTCATCGACTGTTCCTGTTTTGATAATTTCGCCTTTATTCATCACTACCGCATGATCACAATAATTCAAGACCTGATTCATATCATGAGTAACAATTATTACGGTCTTTCCTTGATCATTTAATGCTTTAAATAATTCCATCATCTCTTTAGCCCCTTGCGGATCTAATCCTGCCGTTGGCTCATCTAAGACAAGAATATCCGGTTCCATGACTAAAATACCAGCAATTGCAATACGGCGCTTCTGTCCGCCAGAAAGATCAAAAGGAGATTTTTCCAAATAACTTTCATCCATTTTGACCATTGCTAAAGCTTCTTTCGCTTTTTGCTTAGCTGTTTCCTCATCTACGCCAAAGTTCTTAGGTCCAAAGATAATATCCTTTTCCACACTATCTTCAAATAGCTGATATTCTGGAAATTGGAAAACCAATCCTGCCATCTGACGCAATGGTCTTAATACCTTTGGCAGATGATTAGCATCCACCACAAAATCATTGACTGTTACAACACCCGATGAAGGTAAAATCAATCCATTGATATGCTGAATCAAAGTTGACTTCCCACTTCCGGTATGTCCGATAATCGCAGTAAACGAACCTTTTTCAATAGCTAAATCAACATCTTTTAACGCAATATACTGGAAAGGAGTATTCTTTGAATATGTATGGCTTACTTGTTCAAATTTAATAGACATAACTTTTCAATCAACTCCTTTTCTTTAAGATTTAATCCTACATTTATTCCGCTTTCAACAAGCTTCTTCGATACTTTATAGGCAAAAGGAACATCAAGTTCCAATGAATACATTAAAGATTCATCCGTTAATATTTCTTCCGGTGTCCCATCTTTTACTACTTTTCCGTTATTTAAAACAACCACATGATCGGCATTCACCGCTTCTTCAATATCATGGCTGATAGAGATAACTGTCATATTGGTTTCTTCATTCAATTCTTTCACCAATGCATTGATTTCACGGCGCCCTTTTGGATCAAGCATACTGGTTGCTTCATCTAAGATAATAATATCCGGAGACATAGCAAGAATGCCCGCAATGGCAACACGCTGCTTCTGCCCACCAGACAATTTTGTCGGTTCGTGATCAAGAAAATCAATCATATCTACTTTTTGTGCATATTTGTTGATAATCCCATCCATTTCCCCTTGAGGAACACAACGGTTTTCCAAACCGAAGGCAATGTCATCACGCACAGTTGCACCAATGAACTGATTATCCGGATTCTGAAAAACAATTCCTACTCTTTCCCTAACTTTATATACATTTTCATCATTCAATTCAATACCGTCGACAATGATCTTTCCACTTTTTGCTTCCAGAAGTCCAATGATCAATTTAGCAATCGTACTCTTACCACTCCCATTATGACCTAAGATCACTGTATAGCTTCCGTTTTCTACATCAAAAGAAACATTATCGATCGTATTTAAATTTTCATCATATTCAAAAAACAAGTTTTTAATCTCGATACTTTTGGTCATAGTTCCTCCTTATTTTTCTATTTGAAAAATATACTGTATTTATTGTAGTGTTTAACAAGACATCTGTCAAGACATTAAAAAAAGGAGGTTTACCCTCCTTGATTGTTATGCTAAAGTGATGATTGCCATTGGAGCATTGTCACCTTTACGGTTGTGAGTTTTTAAGATACGAGTGTATCCTCCGTTCACATCTGCATATTTAGGTGCAATTTCATCAAATAATTTTTGAACTGCATTCATAGATGAATCTTCATCTTTGATGTTACGAAGAACAGCTGCCGCTTGTCTTCTTGCATGCAAATCTCCACGTTTTCCTAAAGTAATCAATTCATCAACAACAGAACGAACTTCTTTAGCTCTTGTTTCAGTCGTTTCAATCTGCCCGTACATAATTACTTCAGTAGCAAGATTACGTAACATAGATTTTCTTTGAGCAGATGTACGTCCTAATTTTCTATTTCTAGCCATTAATTAGCGCTCCTTCCTATCTAGAATTATTCAACTGGTTTAAAACCTAATCCTAATTCATGTAATTTTTCTTTTACCTCTTTAAGAGATTTCTTACCTAAGTTTCTAACTTTGATCATATCATCTTCACTCTTATCTGCTAATTCTTGTACAGTTTGAATGCCTGCACGTTTTAAACAGTTATAAGAACGAACAGATAGATCTAATTCTTCAATTGTCATATCTAATACTTTGTTAGTAGAATCAGTAGTAGCTTCTGACATGATTTCCATATTAACAGCCATATCATTTAATTCAACAAATAAATTTAAATGTTCAACTAAGATCTTTGCTGCTAATGCTAGTGCTTCATGAGGTTTGATAGAGCCATTTGTTGTGACTTCCATCATTAACTGATCATATTTAGCACTTTGTCCTACACGTGTTGGTTCAACAGAGTAAGATACTTTTTCAATTGGAGAGTAAATAGAGTCAGTTGGAATAATTCCAATTTGATTAATCGACTTTTTATTAATATCTGAACTAATGTATCCACGATCTTTTTTCGCGTACATCTCCATGTAAAAATTAGCCCCTTCTGCTACGTGGCAGATGACTAAATCATTACTGATCATTCTTACATTTGACGGACATTGGATATCTGCTGCAGTAACTGTTGCAGGTCCTTGTACGTCAATTACCATAGTGACTTGTTCATCTTCCTTATCAATATCAAAAACTAATTGTTTTAAATTAAGGATAATCGTTGTCACATCTTCAACTACCCCATCAACTGCTGAAAATTCATGGATTGCTCCTTGAACTTTGATTGAGTTTACAGCTGATCCAGGAAGAGATGATAATAATACACGTCTTAATGAATTCCCTAAAGTCGTACCGAATCCTCTTTCTAGAGGTTCGATGACAAACTTACCATAATTTGCTGACTCATCATATTCTTGGATATTAAAGTTTGCTTTTTCAAATTTCTGCATGCCTTTTCCCTCCTCTTTGGAATTTAGTTATTATCCACGAGGACGTTTTGGTGGACGACATCCGTTATGTGGAATTGGTGTTACATCATTGATAGCTGATACTTCTAATCCAGCTGCTTGTAAAGCACGAACTGCTGCTTCACGTCCTGGTCCAGGACCTTTTACGTTTACTTCAACAGTTTTCATTCCTTGATCCATTGAAGCTTTAGCTGCTGCTTCAGCTGCCATTTGCGCTGCGAATGGAGTAGATTTTCTTGATCCCTTGAAACCTAATGCTCCAGCACTAGACCAAGTTAATACGTTACCATGTTCATCTGCAATGGTAATGATTGTGTTATTAAAAGTTGAATGCACATGTGCTACACCTTTTGCAATATTTTTCTTAACACGTTTTTTAGTACGTGTACTTGTTTTAGTCTTTGCCATTTAGTACAACCTCCTCACTATTTCTTCTTTCCAGCAATTGGACGTGCCTTACCTTTACGTGTACGAGCATTTGTCTTAGTTTTTTGCCCACGTACAGGAAGCCCTTTACGATGACGGATTCCACGGTAGCTACCAATTTCCATTAAACGCTTGATGTTTAATGCTGTTTCTCTACGAAGGTCACCTTCAACTTTAAAATTTTCTATTTCTTTTCTGATTTTTGTAACTTCTTCTTCAGTTAAATCTTTAACTCTGACATCTTCACTGATACCAACCGTTTTTAAGATTTCCTGAGCTCTTGGCTTACCAATTCCATAAATATATGTTAATGAGATTACAACGCGTTTTTCACGTGGTATATCTACACCTGCAATACGTGCCATTTACTATTTCCTCCTAATTATCCTTGTCTTTGTTTATGTTTAGGGTTCTCACAAATAACCATGACTTTTCCCTTACGTTTAATAACTTTACATTTATCACAGATTGGTTTAACTGATGTTCTTACCTTCATCTTCATTTACCTCCTTTTGGAAGACTTATTTATGTCTAAATGTGATGCGCCCACGTGTTAAATCATATGGAGATATTTCCACTGTTACCCTATCCCCTGGTAAAATACGAATGTAGTTCATACGGATTTTACCAGAAACGTGAGCATCAATAACAGCTCCATTTTCCAAAGCAACCTTAAAAGTCGTATTTGGCAATACTTCTATAACGGTTGCCTCAACTTCAATTACATTATCTTTTGATTTAGCCATTGAATATCGCTCCTTCACCTTAAAGTTTTGTTAGAATTTCATATCCATCTTTCGTAACGACGATGGAATGTTCATAATGAGCTGCTAAAGAGCCATCCTCCGTTATAGCAGTCCAATGATCTTCTAGTATATGAATATCTGCTTTTCCGCCATGACCCATCGGTTCAATAGCGAGGGTCATTCCTTCAACAAGCCTTGGTCCGCGTCCCGGTGCACCATAATTAGGCACCGCCGGATCTTCATGCAATGCACTTCCAACCCCATGACCAGTATATTCTAAAGGAGTTGTACAACCATGTTCTTTTAAGTACACTTCAACAGCGTGAGAAATATCAGACAATCGATTACCGGGCTTGACCATTGCCAAACCGGCAAATAAAGAACCTTTTGTCGCTTCCATCACACGCTTTGCCTCATCACTGATGTCGCCAACAGCATAAGTCCAAGCGCTATCGCCATGATATCCCTTATAACAGGCTCCAACATCAATAGAGATTATATCTCCTTCTTTTAAAGCATACTTACTCGGAATTCCATGAACGATCTGTTCATTGATCGAAGTACAAATACTTGCAGGAAAACCATTATAGTTCTTGAATGAAGGCTTAGCTCCATGATCTAAAATGATTTTTTCTGCAATAGCATTTAGTTCTAAAGTAGTGATTCCTGGTCGAATCACCTCTGCCATCTTTTGATGAACCAAAGCCACAATACGACCAGCTTCTCTCATGAGATCAATTTCTCTTTGGTTTTTAGTAATGATCATTCTATTTCTCCAACTGAGTTTTAATGTCATTGAAGACATCATCCATAGCTTGATCACCATTAATACTGATCAATTCACCTTTGCTTGTATAATAATCAATCAAAGGCTGAGTTTGTTCCACATAAGTGTTCAAACGTGTTTTAACAGTTTCTTCATCCTCGTCACTGCGCTGATAAAGTTCACCGCCACATTTATCACAAACTCCTTCAACTTTACTAGGTTTGAATTTAAGATTGTAAGTTGCCCCACAGCTTCTGCAAATTCTTCTTCCAGAAAGTCTGCCAATCAGCTTTTCAAAATCAACGTCAATATTTACTACAGCGTCAATTTTAATATTTAGCTCTTCAGAGATTTTTTCTAAAGATTCTGCCTGGAATACATTACGTGGATAACCATCCAAGATAAATCCATTACCAAAATTACCCTGAAGAAGTCTTTCTTTCACGATATCATTAGTAATTTCATCAGGTACTAATAAACCTTGATCCATGTAGGATTTGGCTCTTGCACCAGCATCTGTATTTTCTTTCATGGCAGCTCTAAACATATCTCCGGTTGAGATTTGTACAAGTCCCAGTTTCTCAACTAATTTCTCAGCTTGAGTTCCTTTTCCGGCACCTGGAGGACCCATTAAAATAATATTCATTGTAATGCCTCTTTTCTATTATTGTTATCTACGAATGTAGCCTCTGTATTCTTTACGAGTTAAGTGCGTTTTGATCTGATTTACTGTTTCAAGGGCAACCCCTGTTACGATAATCAATCCGGTACCATATAAGGTAACGGCTGAATTGGCTACTGTTTTCCAAATAACCGGAATCATAATTGGGATAACCGCAACAATCAGTAAAAAGATTGATCCAACTACTGTTACTCGGTTTAATACTTTTTTAATATAGTTTTGAGTTTCAATTCCTGAACGAACACCAGGAATAGATCCTCCGTTCTTTCTTAAGTCGCCTGAGATCTTCTCTGCATCAATCTGTAAGTTCGCATAGAAGAATGAGAAAGCAACAATCAATACCAAATACAGAACGAATCCGATTGGGTATTGTACGGGTTGATTATACGTACAAATCTTTTGGATCATATTACTTACATTAGTATTCCCAATTAATTGCGAAACTGTCAGCGGTGTTGCTAAAACGGATGACGCAAAGATAACCGGAATTACTCCTGATGTATTAATTTTGATCGGCATATGAGTTCCATCCTTGGTTCTCATCATTGGATTCGAATTTGTCGCATAAACAATTGGGATTTTCCTATTAGCGCCTTCGTTATACACTACAAATACTACAATAAGCAAGTAGAGTAGGACGAACAGGCCATAGTTAAGTGCACCCATCACTAACTTCTGAGTGCCTTGGTTCGTAACAACTAAAGTATTGAAGACGGTGATAAAGCTTGTAGGTAAGTTTGAAACGATTCCTGTAAAGATCAATAAAGAAACCCCATTTCCGATTCCTTTATTTGTGATCTGATCACCCATCCACATTGCAAACATAGCTCCGGCTACCATGATGATAACAACGTAAGCATATGAAAGCGGCGTAGATTCTCTCAAAATTCCATAACTCTTATCGAATGCATATGTCAATGAGAAGGCTTGAACTGCTGCTAGAATAACAGTCACATAACGTGTTACTCTATCTTTTTTCTTTCTTCCTGTTTCCCCTTCATCACGCCATTGCGTTAACGTTGGGATAACATCCATTGATAATAATTCAATAATGATGGATGCCGTAATATACGGCGAAACCCCTAATGAAAATAGGGAGAATCTTTCTAATGAACCCCCGCCTAGCATATTCATGATAGCAAGGATTCCTGTTGTTTCTAAACCGGAAGATAATTTCGCTGAATTGATCGCCGGGATAGTTACCGCACTTCCAATACGGAAGACAAATAACATCCCAAGCGTAAAGATTATCTTATGTCTCAATTCACCTTTTTGAAATATCTTTTTTAAGAAGGTAAACATATTAGATCACCTCAGTTTTTCCACCTGCTGCTTCGATAGCGGCAATAGCAGATTTAGAGAATTTGTTAGCTTTTACAGTTAATTTCTTTTCTAATTCACCATTACCTAATACTTTAATACCATCTAATTCTTTTTTAACTAATCCAGTTTCGATTAATAATTCTGGCGTTACTTCAGTTCCATCTTCAAATTGATTTAATGAATCTAAATTAACGATTGCGAATTCTTTTCTAGTGAAGTTAGTAAACCCACGTTTTGGAAGACGCATGAATAAAGGAGTTTGTCCACCTTCAAATCCAGGTTTCTTACCTCCACCTGAACGAGCACCTTGACCTTTTTGTCCTCTACCAGATGTCTTACCAGTACCTGAACTTGTTCCACGACCTACACGTTTTCTAGATTTACGAGCACCTTCAGTGTATTGCAATTCATGTAATTTCATTGTGACACCTCCTATTAAATATCTTTAACTTCTACAAGATGAGCAACTTTTCTGATCATTCCTTGAATCATCACGTTGTCCTCTTTAGTAACACATTTTCTAATTTTTGTACATCCTAACGCTTTAAGAGTGTCTTTTTGGCTCTTAGAAGACCCAATTGGACTTTTTACAAGCGTAATCATCACTTGTTTGGCCATTATTTACGCCTCCTATCCGTATATTTCTTGTTCAGTTTTATCTCTTAACTGAGAAACTTGTTTAACTGTCTTTAATCCGGCTAAACCTTCCATAGTCGCTCTAACCATATTAATTGGTGTTCTTGATCCAATACATTTAGATAAGATATCTGTGTATCCTGCCAATTCGACAACCGCACGAACAGGTCCTCCGGCAATAATTCCAGTACCTTGAGCAGCTGGTCTAATAAATACTTTACCAGAACCATATACTCCTGTTGCTTCATGAGGAATTGTTCCGTGAAGAATAGGCACATTGATTAAGTTACGTTTTGCAGCTTCAGAAGCTTTTCTGATTGCATCTGGTACTTCGTTTGCTTTACCTGTACCAAACCCAACACGACCTTTTTTATCTCCAATTACTACTAAAGCAGCAAAACGGAATTTACGTCCACCTTTAACTACTTTTGTAACACGGTTAATCGTAACAACACGTTCTTCAAATTCTTTTTCTTGATTTCTTGGATTCTTAGGACCTCTAGAGTTTCTAGGATTTCTTTGTCTACGTTGTTCCATGTTTTACCTCCTTTTAGAATTTAAGCCCAACTTCTCTAGCTGCTTCAGCAACAGCTTTTACACGTCCATGGTATACATATCCACCACGGTCGAATACTACTTTATCAATATTTTTAGCTAATGCTCTTTTAGCAATCTCAGCGCCAACAGCTTTAGCGGCTTCAATATTTCCACCGTTTTCTAATTTCATTTCAACACTTGATGCAGACACTAAAGTTACACCGTTAACATCATCAATGATTTGTGTATGAATGTGAGAATTAGAACGGAATACGTTTAAACGTGGGCATTCTGGAGTTCCACTAATTTTATTACGAACTCTAGCATGACGTTTTAATCTAACATCATTACGTGAAACCTTTTTAATCATAATATTGTAACTCCTTTCTTAAGTTAACTATTTCTTACCAGCAGTTTTACCTTCTTTACGAATAATAGTTTCATCTTTGTATTTAATCCCTTTTCCTTTATAAGGTTCAGGTTTTCTTACAGCTCTGATTTGAGCGGCAACTTCGCCAACTCTTTCTTTGTTGATTCCAGAAACAACGATTGTTGTTTGGTTAGGAGTTTCAACTGTAACTCCTTCTTCAGGAATCATTTCTACTGGATGAGAATATCCAATATTAATTACTAATTTATTACCTTGCATAGCAGCACGATATCCGATACCAACGATTTGTAATTCTTTTTTGAACCCAACGTTGACACCTTCGATCATGTTCGCTAAAAGCGCTCTTGTTGTACCATGCAATTGTTTATGTGATTTAACTTCACTGCTTCTTTTTACAGTGATTGTTTCTCCGTCTTTTTCAATTGTAATAACGGGAGAAAATTGTTTCACTAAAGTCCCTTTAGGTCCTGTTACAGTAACAGTATTATCTGCTGCGATATCAACTGTTACTCCCTCAGGTACCTGGATAAGTTTATTTCCAATACGAGACATTTATAGTACCTCCTGGATTAATTTTTTTATTACCAAATATAAGCTAATACTTCTCCACCGATTTGTTTAGCTTTTGCTTCTTTATCAGTCATAATACCTTGAGAAGTTGATAAGACAACGATACCTAAACCATTTAATACTCTAGGAATTTCGTTTACTCTCGCATAAACACGTAACCCTGGTTTAGAAATTCTTTTTAACCCAGAAATTACTCTGTCGTTACCTTTGTATTTTAAAGTCAATGTGATATTTCTCTCTGCTTTTTCACCTTCGACTTTATACCCTTTGATAAATCCTTCATTTTTCAAAATTTCAGCGATTTCCACTTTCATATTTGAAGCCGGCACAACAACTGTTTCATGACGTTGTTGGTTAGCATTACGGATTCTTGTTAACATATCTGCAATTGGATCTGTCATAACCATCTGCAAGTCCTCCTTCCACTTGGATCATTATATCTAAGTCTATATTACCAGCTTGCTTTCTTTACACCCGGAATTTCACCTTTATAAGCTAATTCACGGAAGCAAATACGGCAAAGCTTAAATTTACGAATAACTGAATGTGGTCTTCCACAACGTTCGCAACGTGTATATTCACGTACTTTATACTTCTGAGGACGTTGTTGTTTCACTTTCATAGATGTTTTAGCCATGCGTTAAGTCCTCCTTTACTATTTTTGGAAAGGCATTCCTAATTGTCCTAGCAATTCGCGACCTTCTTGGTCTGTGTTTGCTGTTGTTACAATTACGATGTCCATCCCTCTGATTTTATTTACTTTATCAAAATTGATTTCAGGGAAAATTAATTGTTCTCTGATACCTAATGTATAGTTACCTCTACCGTCAAAAGCATCTTTAGATACACCTCTAAAGTCTCTTACACGAGGTAAGCTGATAGATACTAATTTATCAAGGAATTCGAACATTTTTTCTCCACGTAAAGTTACTTTGCAGCCAATTGGCATACCTTCACGTAATTTGAACCCCGCAATTGATTTTTTAGCTTTAGTTACAACTGGTTTTTGTCCTGTGATTTGTGCTAATTCATTTACAGCATCATCTAATACTTTAGAATTAGATACAGCATCACCAACTCCCATGTTGATTACAATTTTTTCGATAGCTGGAACTTGCATTACTGATTTGTAATTAAATTTTTCCATCATCGATTTAACTACTTCTTGTTTGTAACGTTCTTGTAAACGGTTCATTCGTTATGTCCTCCTTCCTTATTTTTTCTTACTTTTATCGATTTGTTTTCCTGATTTTTTAGCTATACGAATCTTACGTCCGTCAACTCTTTCGAAACCGATTTTAGTAATTGATTTAGCTTTTTCATCATAATAAGCTACGTTAGATACATGGATTGGGGCTTCTCTGGAGATAATACCACCTTCAGGATCTTGCTGAGAAGGTTTGATATGTTTTGTTACCATATTTACTCCTTCAACAACGACTCTGTTTTCTTTAGGAAGAGTTTGTAGTACTTCACCTTGTTTACCTTTATCTTTACCTGCGATAACTTCTACTTTGTCACCTACACGTATTTTCATACTTATACCTCCTATTATAATACTTCAGGAGCAAGTGAAACGATTTTCATGAAATCTGCATCTCTTAACTCTCTGGCAACAGGACCAAAAATACGAGTCCCTCTAGGTGATTTATCATCTTTGATAAGAACAACTGCGTTGTCATCAAATTTAATGTAAGATCCGTTTGTACGACCTACACCGTATTTTGTTCTTACCACAACTGCTTTAACAACATCACCTTTTTTAACGGCACCACCTGGAGCGGCACTCTTTACTGTACATACAACGATATCACCGATACCGCTTGATTTTTTATTTGAACCACCAAGATTTCTGATAACTAATACTTCTTTAGCACCAGTATTGTCGGCTACTTTTAATCTAGATTCATTCTGGACCATTTCTGATTGACCTCCTTTCGAAGTATTTAGATAACTTCAGCTTTTTTAACGACCTCTACTAAACGGAAACGTTTTGTAGCAGATAACGGTCTTGTTTCCATAACTGTTACTGTATCACCGATTTTTGCAATACCTTCTTCATCATGAGCTTTAAACTTTTTAGAAGATTTCACACGTTTTCCGTACAACTTATGTTTAACATGAGTTTCGACTAATACTGTAATTGTCTTATCCATTTTGTCAGAAATAACAGTTCCAGTATATACTTTACGACTATTTCTTTCCATTGTTCATCCTCCTTACTGGTTTAATTCTCTTTCTCTAATTACTGTTTTGATCTTTGCAATTGATTTACGCACTTGTCTAACACGAGCTGTGTTTTCTAACTGACCAGTTGCTTGTTGGAATCTTAATTCGAATAATTCTCTTTTATACTCTTCTACTTTGTTAAGTAACTCTTTAGTTTCGATTTCTCTGATTTCTTGAACTTTCATCATTACTCACCTTTCTTAATGATTTTACATTTGATCGGTAGTTTATGAGATGCAAGTCTTAAAGCTTCACGTGCTGTTTCTTCATCAACACCTGCTACTTCAAACATCACTCTACCTTGTTTTACTACTGCTACCCATTCTTCTGGATTACCTTTTCCGGAACCCATACGTACTTCTAATGGTTTTTTTGTTTTTGCTAAATGAGGGAAGATTCTAATCCATACTTGACCACCACGTTTCATGTGACGGTTGATGGCGATACGTGCAGCTTCGATTTGACGGCTTGTAATCCAAGCACCTTCAGCTGCCTTTAATCCATATTCTCCAAATGATACTTCTGCTCCACCTTTTGTTTTACCTTCGTATCTAACTCTGTGTGGTCTTCTGTATTTTGTTCTTTTAGGCATCAACATGGTTATTTATCCCCTTTCTTCTTTTCTGGTAAGATTTCTCCCTTGCAAATCCAAACTTTAACTCCTAATTTACCATAAGTAGTATCCGCTTCAGCAGTAGCATAATCAATGTCAGCTCTTAAAGTATGAAGAGGTACGTTACCTTCAGAATATCCTTCAGCACGAGCCATATCAGCCCCACCAAGACGTCCTGAAACGCTAGTTTTAATTCCTTTTGCTCCAGCTCTCATTGCTCTTTGAATAGCACGTTTTTGTACTGTTCTGAATGAAGCACGGTTTTCTAATTGTTCAGCGATGCTTCTAGCAACTAACTGAGCAACTGTATCCGGATTTTTGATTTCAACAATGTTAATAAATACTTGTTTATCACCAGTAATTTTTGCTACTTTTTTACGTAATGCTTCTACTGATTCACCATCTTTACCGATAACGATACCTGGTCTTGCAGTATGAACATAAACGTTTACACGATTTTTAGTTCTTTCAATTTCAATTCTTGATACAGAAGCAGATTTCAATTCTTTTCCTAAGAATTCACGGATTTTAATATCTTCATGTAATAATCCTGCGAAATCTTTATCATTAGCGTACCATCTTGAATCCCAATTACGGTTAATACCTACACGTAATCCTATTGGACTAACTTTTTGACCCATTGTGTAACCTCCTTCTTACTATCTTTCATCTACCACAACTGTGATATGACTAGTTCTTTTTAAAATTTGAGCGCCACTACCTTTTGCTTTAGTAGTATATCTCTTTAAAGTTGGACCTTCATCAACATAAATTTCTTTGATGAATAATTTATCTGCATCTAATCCTTGATTGTTAACAGCGTTTGAAGCTGCTGATTTTACTACTTTATAAACTGCTGGACTAGCTGATTTGTTAGTATATTCTAAAATACCTAACGCTTCCTTTACATCCTTACCCCTAACCAAGTCTACAACTAATCTTGTTTTCTGAGGGGCAACACGAATCATTTTAGCTGTTGCTCTAGCTTCCATGACATCTTCCTCCTCTCTTATTTCTTACCTGCTTTTTTGTCATCTGCACCATGACCATGGTAAGTTCTTGTTGGAGCGAATTCTCCTAATTTGTGTCCTACCATATCTTCAGTTACATAAACTGGAATATGTTCTTTTCCATTATACACTGCGAATGTATGCTCAATAAATTGAGGGAAAATAGTTGAACGTCTTGACCAAGTTTTAATAACTTCTTTTTTACCAGAAGCGTTTAATGCTTCTACTTTTTTCATTAAGTGACCATCTACGAAAGGCCCTTTTTTAAGACTACGTGACATTATTTTATCCTCCTTTATTTAGCATTACGACGACGAACTATTAATTTAGTTGAAGCCTTTTTAGATTTTCTAGTTTTAACACCAAGTGCTTTTTTACCCCAAGGTGTCATTGGTGCTTTACGACCGATTGAAGTTTTACCTTCACCACCACCATGAGGGTGATCATTAGGGTTCATTACAGAACCACGAACAGTTGGTCTAACACCTTTCCATCTCATACGTCCGGCTTTACCGTAGTTTACTAGTCCATGATCTTCATTTCCTACTACACCAACAGTTGCTGTACATACTGATAAGAATTTTCTTACTTCACCAGAAGCTAATCTAATAATGACATATTTGTCTTCTTTCCCTAAGATCTGTGCAGACACACCAGCAGCTCTTGCTAACTGTCCACCTTTACCAGGGTGCATTTCAATATTGTGGATAACTGTACCTTCAGGCATATTTCCCATTGGTAATGAGTTTCCTACTTTAATATCCGCATTTTCAGAAGCAACGATCTGCATTCCTACTTCCAACCCTTTAGGGGCTAAGATATATCTTTTTTCACCATCAGCATAGTTAATCAATGCAATGTTTGCTGTTCTGTTTGGATCGTATTCAATAGTTGCTACTTTTCCAGGAACGTCAAATTTATTACGTTTGAAATCGATAATACGGTATAAACGTTTATGTCCTCCACCGTGGTGACGAGTAGTGATAACACCTTGGTTATTACGTCCACCTTTTTTACCGATACGAACAACTAGTGATTTTTGTGGTTTATTTGTAGTAATTTCATCATAAGTTAATGATGTCATATTACGACGACCATTTGTGACTGGCTTATATTTCTTAATTGCCATCTCTAGTTTCCTCCTATTTTCTGGGTAAGCTTACCCAATAATGTATCGACTATTCTTCTCCGAATAAATCGATTGAGCTTCCTTCAGCTAATGTAACAATAGCTTTTTTTCTTCTGTTAGTTTTACCTGTGTATTTACCAACACGTTTAGTTTTAGCTCTTACTCTAATTACGTTTACTCTTTCAACTTTAACGTCGAACATTTTTTCTACAGCAGTCTTGATTTCATTCTTGTTTGCTGTTAATTCAACATCAAATGTATATTTGTTTTCTTCAGCTTGTAATGTTAAAGATTTTTCTGTTAAGACAGGTCTCTTTAATACGTCAGTAATATGTGCCATTATGCAAGCACCTCCTCAATTGCTTTTACAGCAGCTTCAGTGATGATCATTTTATTACTGTTTAAGATATCATATACGTTGATTTTGTTAGCTTCTAAAATCATCACACCTGGGATGTTTTTAGCAGATAACGCTACGTTCATATCGATTTCGTCAACAACTAATAATGTTTTTGCTGGAGCTTGAAGATTTTCTAATACTTTTATCATTGCTTTAGTTTTAGGAGCTTCCATTGTGATAGTATCCACTACCATTAATTCAGAGTCCACTACTTTGCTTGATAATGCAGATCTTAATGCAAGTCTACCAACTTTACGATTAAGTTTGAAGCCATATTTTCTTGGAGTAGGTCCGAAAACAACTCCCCCTCCACGCCATTGAGGCGCACGAGTTGAACCTTGTCTTGCTCTACCTGTTCCTTTTTGTCTCCATGGTTTTTTACCACCACCGGCAACTTCTGTACGATTTTTAACTTTATGTGTTCCTTGTCTGATAGATGCTCTTTGTAATAACACCATATCAAACATCGCTTGTTTATTTGGTTCGATACCGAATACCATATCGTTTAATTCGATTTCTTTTACATTAGCACCATCTTGGTTGTATACTGCAACTTTTGCCATTTGTAAAATCCTCCTTCCCTACAATTATTCAGCAGCTTCAGCTGTCACTTCAACTGCCGCTTCTGTATTTTCTTCTACAGCTGTTACTTCTTCGATTTCTTCCACTGGTTGTTGATTAACGACTAATTCAACAGCAGGGTTTACTTTTCCGTTTCCTTTAACAGCAGATTTTACAATTACTAATCCTTTTTTAGGTCCTGGAATTGAACCTTTAATTAATAACAAGTTATTTTCAACGTCAACTGCTACGATTTCTAAGTTTTGAATCGTTCTAGTTACGTTCCCCATTTGTCCTGGTAATTTTTTACCCGGAGCAATACGGTTTGGAGCGATTGGCCCCATTGATCCAACGATTCTATGAGCCCCTGACCCATGTCCTTTTGGTCCAATTTTTTGACCATGTCTCTTAATTACACCTTGATAACCTTTACCTTTTGAAGTTCCTTGCACATCCACTACTTCTCCAGCTACAAAGCTATCAACTTTAATTGAGTCTCCAACTTCATAACTCATCATTTCGCTATAACGAAACTCTCTAATGAAGCGCTTAGGGGCAGTGTTTGCCTTGCTAGCAATCCCTTTTTCAGGTTTGTTTGCTAAACTTTCTCTTTTGTCTTCGAAACCAACTTGGATGGCTTCGTAACCGTCGTTTTCTACTGTTTTCTTTTGTAATACAACGTTTTCAGTAGCTTCAACTACAGTTACAGGAATTAAAGACCCATCAGTTGTAAACACTTGAGTCATTCCTAATTTACGACCTAAGATTCCTTTCATGAGTTACACCTTTTACCTTTCATTCTATAATTTGATTTCGATATCCACACCACTTGGTAATTCTAATCTAGTTAAAACATCAATTGTTTCTGGTGTTGGATTAACGATGTCGATTAAACGCTTATGTGTTCTGATTTCGAATTGTTCACGTGAATCTTTGTATTTATGAACCGCTCTCAATACTGTGTAAATTTCTTTTTCAGTTGGTAAAGGTACTGGACCTACCACCTGTGCACCAGTCTTTTTAGCTGCTGCTACGATTTTTTCACTTGACCCATCTAAGATCTTGTGATCAAAAGCTTTTAATCTAATTCTAATTTTGTTGTTTGCCATGTTTACTTCCTCCTTTCGTCTATTTAAATAATAGACTGCTCCATGCGAATTACCTGAAACACTGCCATGACAACGTTTATCGGTGTTTCAGCAACCTCGCACTTCTTCGCACGCCAACGGATAGATTATATACTAAATATTCCCTATTTACAAGACTTTTTTTCATTTATTTTTAAAAAAAATCATTATTCTTCATTCCTCTTATAAAACAAAAAAAGATAGATGAAAGGTACCACTATTCATCTATCTATCTCTATCCTTCCTTTTGTTCTATATAGACACCAATAGACGAACAGTTCACACTATTTATAGGAGATTAATCCTATGACTACATCTCCCTTTCCTTATACTTCAACACAAAAAAAAGGAGGAAACCCTCCTCTCTTCTCTTACCCGGCAATCTGCTATTTTCGC
>NZ_JBKTEM010000007.1:0-108689 GCF_047239305.1 Beduini sp. | reverse complement strand
AAGTGTACAATATGAATGATTCTGTTATAAAATAGTTAAACGGAATTCCATGGTTTTAAACAAGCATGGAATTTTTTAGTTAGAAGAAGCTTCTTCCCATTTATCCATCATTTCCAATAACTGCGCCTCATTTTCTTCGATTTGGCAAGTTAATTCATTGTATTTTACGTAATCATTAATGTATTCATCTAAATGAAGCAGGTCACTAAGCTCTTGAATCTTTTTTTCTAATTCTGAGATAGTCTTTTCTATTTTGCGAATTTCATTTTGTTTCTTTCGATCGATTATCTGTTTTGCTTTGTGTTCAAAATAATCAGTCTCTTTTTTTACTTCTACTTTCTGATTACTGATTTGTTCAATATAGTGATCATAGTTACCTGGGAAATTGATCAATTCTTTGGGTGTCATTTCTACAATTCGAGTGGCAATCTTATTAATAAAGTAACGGTCATGGCTGATGAACAAAACTGTTCCTTCAAATTCTAAAAGAGCTTCTTCAAGGATTTCTTTTGAAGCAATATCTAAATGGTTAGTCGGTTCATCTAAAATCAGCAGGTTGGCATTGGTTAAGATTAGCTTTGCTAAAACGACACGACCTTTTTCTCCTCCACTTAGCATTTGAACCTCTTTAAATACATCATCATTTTTAAATTGAAATGAGGCAAGGATACTGCGAACCTGAGTATTATTCATTTTGGGATATTCATCCTGAATTTCATTAAAAATAGATTTAAGCGGATGCAAAGAGGTATGCTCTTGATCATAGTAGGCTGTCTCGACATGTGTGCCAAAGGTAATCTTTCCTTCGCTTGGTGATAATTGCTGCAAGATCAGCTTAAACAGAGTAGTTTTTCCAATTCCATTGGGTCCAATTAAGGCGATGCGCTCACCTCTTTTTACGTCTAAGCTAAGATGCTGAAACAGCCACTCCTGATCATAGCGATAACTTAGATTTTCCAACTGTAATACATTATAACCACTTTGAACCTGTGGGTGAAAACGCAGGCGAATAGTTTCCGGATCACTTTCCGGTTTATCCATCTTTTCCATTTTTTCTAACTGCTTTTCTTTGCTCATCGCTCGCTTAATTGATTTTTCACGATTGTATGAACGCAGCAATTGAATGCTTTCTTCCTGCTTTTTAATTATTCGCTGCTGGTTTTCGTAATGTTTCATTTCTACTTCTTTATCTTTTGAACGAGTATTGACATAAAAACTGTAGTTACCACGGAAAAGCTTAGATTTTCCATGTTCGACTTCCAAGATAGATGTACAGACCTGATCGATAAAATAGCGGTCATGGCTGATGATCACTACAGCGTGATTATAATTCTTTAAATAAGTTTCCAGCCACATGATCGCTTTAGTATCTAAATGGTTCGTCGGTTCATCAAGCAATAAAAGAGTAGGCTGAAGCAATAATAGCTTCGCAAGAGAAACACGAGTTTTCTGCCCTCCGGATAAAGACTGAATACTTAAATTAAAGTCACTTTCATTAAATCCCAGACCTTTTAATACTCCTTTGATACGGCTTTGATAACTGTAGCCATCAAGCTCACTGAAACGATGTGTTAATTCATCATATTCCTTCATGATCGAATCAAGCTGCTGCGTTTGGCTCATTTGGCTTTCTAATTCACGCAGTCTATTCTCCATTAAAATGATTGGTTCAAACACCTTAATCATTTCCGAATAAATCGTTTCATTTAAATGAAGATTACTTTCCTGTGTTAAATAGCCGATAGTTGTTCCCTTTGCTTTATATATATCCCCGCTATCAAAGCTTTCCTGATCAGAGATAATTCGCATTAAAGTTGATTTTCCTGCACCATTAACACCGACGATGGCAATTTTTTCGTTATTTTCTATTTTAAAAGTAATATCTTTTAATATAGATGTCGTTCCAAAAGACTTAGAAATATTACTGCATTGTAAAAGCATTTCTCTCACCTCACATAGTCTTTATTGTAACAAAAATATTTTTTAATTTATATATTGTGTATTACACAGTTACGTGGTATACTGTGTTTGACACATAGATGTGTATTACACATATAAAGAAAGGGGATGGGCAGCTATCAAGAGATTAAGTTGCCAGTTAACTTGGAGTAAGTGTATAATGAGTGATAAAGAGAGTAGGTGAGGACGATGGATACTCAATTTAAAAAAGGAGTGTTAGATATTTGTGTATTAGCGGCCATATCGAAGAATGAAATGTACGGATATGGTTTGAAAGTAGAAATGTCCAAGTTAATGGATATTAATGAAAACACTTTATATCCATTGCTGAGACGATTAGAAAAAGACGGATTATTGGAAACATACACAAAAACAAGTGAAGCAGGCAGAGCTAGAAAATATTATTTAATTACTTCCAAAGGAACTGATTATTTGGAAACAATGAAAAAGGAATGGAAACAATTTACTAAAAGTGTGGATAAGATCCTAGAAGGAGGATATACAAATGAGTAAACAAGAATTTTTAGATATTCTGGAAGAAAAGTTAAGTGCTAAAGTTAACCGTGAAGAGACGGCTTCCTTAGTTCAATATTATGACGGGTATATCGATGAAGCCCTGGATTTTGGAATGAGTGAATCAGAAATTATTGAGCAATTGGGAGATTTAGATTTATTGGTAGATGAAATCACTCAGGGATTGTCTCAGGAAAATATTGATATTTCCACAAGAGAAATTGCAGTCACAACAAATGATCTTGAGGGATTGGAAATGGATCTTCGCAATACTTCGGTAGAGGTTGTATATGATGATACGGTCAGTGGAATCAGTGTGAAAGTAGATAAACGCTTTAAGCAAGATTATTTAGTAAAAACGATTGACGGTGTATTTAAGATTAAACAGATTAAATCATCAATTTCTGTTGGACCGGGATTTGTTGTACGCTATAACCGCGGAGAAGATAAACGTTTGTTTGATTTTGATTTTAACTTTGATCTGGAAATTAAATCTCGTAAATTATATGTCAGAATTCCAACTAGCTATGATTTGGAGACTTCGATTGTTACAACGAACGCTAAAATTGATATTAGCGAGGGAAACAATAAAGTTCAAACCGCACCGGTTCATTTATCGACGACCTGCAGTTCAATTACAGTCAATAATATGAAAATCAGGGATCTGCATTTAAAAACATCGAACGCAGCGATTCGTTTAAATAATGTGGATAGTGAAGTTTTAGAAGCCATAACTTCTAATTCGAAGATTGTGATGGAAGACGTGCTGGCAAAACAATTAAAGGTTCAGACTACCAACGCTAAAATACAATTAGATGATGTCTTATTTTTAGATGGCAGAATAAAAACAACGAATGCAAAGATCAGCTGTGCATTAAGAAACAACGATCTCTCTAAACGTGTTCGCTATAAAACAAGTAATTCAAAGGTCGTCATTGATGGTGTTCGCTATGATAACAGAGGTGAATTGGATTTCAATGATCAGGGAGAATTGATGAAGTTAGATGTTCAGACAACCAATGCGAAAATCGAATTAGAAAACTTTAGGTAGAAGGATGGCAAGGTTGGTCTTGCCGTTCTTTTAGTTTTTGATAAATTTAAATTATCTTTTAAGAAAAATAATAAATATAAACAGAAAGATGTTAAGATTTCGTTAAAAATAATAAAAATATATAAAACGAAAACTAAATATTTAATATTAGTATTTTAAATACAAAAATATATTAAATATATCTAAATTTCATAAATTATTAATATAATTATATTGTATTCTCAATAAACATCATGTATAATTGTATACAATACGAACTATGTATAATGGGGGGATCAGTTTATGAACTTAGCGTATAAGATCTTAGCTTCTAAATTAGTATCTGGAGAATTAGTGCCTGGTCAGGAAATAGGAATTCGATTGGATCAAACATTAACGCAGGATTCAACGGGAACAATGGCATATTTACAGTTGGAAGCTATGGGGATTGACCATGTGGCTGTTGATAAAGCAGTCGCTTATATTGATCATAATATGCTTCAGACAGGGTTTGAAAATATGGATGATCATGAATTTATTCGTTCAGTCGCTAAAAAACATGGGATTGTTTTTTCAAAACCGGGGAATGGTGTATGCCATCAGCTGCATTTAGAGAATTTTGCGAAGCCGGGAAAAACATTGATCGGATCAGATTCGCATACACCGACATGTGGAGCGATGGGAATGATTGCGATTGGAGCCGGTGGTCTGGATGTCGCTGTAGGAATGGCATCAGGAATTTATTATTTATCATGCCCAAGTGTCATGCAGGTTGTGTTGAAGGGGGAGAAACCGGCTTGGGTGAGTGCCAAAGATATTATTTTAGCGGTGTTAAGAAAATTGAGTGTTAAAGGCGGGGTCAATAAGATTATTGAATATGCAGGTACTGGTGCAGCTTCTTTATCTTTGACCGAAAGAGCGACCATTTGCAATATGGGAGCTGAACTGGGGGCAACAACTTCGATCTTTCCTAGTGATGAGCATACTCGTGAATACCTTCTTTTGCAGGGACGTGCTGAGGATTATATAGAATTAAAAGCGGATGATGATGCGGTTTATGATGAAACGATCGAGATCGATCTTTCTCAACTGGTACCCTTGGTTGCACAGCCACATTCACCTGATGCTGTCTGCGAGGTCAGTCAATTAGAGGGCATGTTAATTGATCAAGTCGTAATTGGAAGCTGCACAAATTCTTCATTTGCCGATATGATGAAAGTCGCACATTTATTAAAAGGAAGGAAAGTAGCAGATCATGTCAGTCTAGTAATTGCTCCGGGATCAAGCAGTATTCTTGCGATGCTGGCTGAAAACGGTGCTTTGGCAGCCATGATTCAAGCGGGGGCTAGAATTTTGGAATGTGGCTGCGGACCTTGTATCGGAATGGGACAGGCACCTAAAAGTAAAGGTGTTTCATTGCGTACGATTAATCGTAACTTTAAAGGACGCAGCGGTACGAATGATGCAAATGTCTATTTAGTTTCACCGGAGGTAGCGGCTTTATCAGCGATCAAAGGATATCTGTCCGCTCAGTTTGACGAGGATATGTATTTAGCGGAAATTCCCAATATACCATTTATTAAGAATCCACACTTCTTTATCAATGAATATGATTCTAGGCAGGATGTGATCATGGGACCTAATATCAAACCGGTTCCGCGTGGTCAAAAGATAGCCGATTCGATCAGTGGAGAAGTGGTTTTAAAAGTAGAAGATAATATTTCAACTGACCATATTGTCCCATCGGATTCAAAATTGCTGCCTTATCGTTCTAATGTAGAACACTTGGCTAAATTTGCTTTTAGTAAAGTGGATTCTGAATTTTATGAACGTGCGGTTTTGGCTAAGCAGGGATTTATTGTTGGCGGAGATAATTATGGACAGGGTTCTTCTCGTGAACATGCGGCATTGGTGCCAAGCTATTTAAATATTCGTGGAGTTATAGCGGTGAGCTTTGCCCGAATTCACCGTTCAAACCTAATCAACAATGGGATTTTGCCATTAGTAATCAAAAAAGAGGATTATGAACTGCTTTCAAAAGGCGATCAGTTAGAGCTTGTTGATGTTAAGAATTGTGTAGAAAAGGATCGGGAAATAACGATCTTGAATAAGACAACTGATAAAACATTAAAAGCAGAGCTTAATTTGAGTCAAAGAGAAAAACAGATGCTGATGTATGGCGGCTTATTGAATATGATTAAAGAAACTGGAGGGCAAAAAATATGAAAGCAGTATTGATACCCGGAGATGGAATTGGCAAG
Organism: Beduini sp.; assembly: GCF_047239305.1. Classification (NCBI taxonomy): domain Bacteria; kingdom Bacillati; phylum Bacillota; class Erysipelotrichia; order Erysipelotrichales; family Erysipelotrichaceae; genus Beduini; species Beduini sp. The sequence goes on along the minus strand of NZ_JBKTEM010000007.1, from coordinate 102,926 downwards.
GAAATATCAGAAAGTATTCTTCAGATTACGGAAGCATTGCGTTTGGATATCGATTGGGTAACCTATCAGGCAGGAGCGGATTATGCCTTAGCACATGGTGAACTTTTTGAACCGGGCTTGCTGGAGGCGATTAAGGAATATAAATGGGCTTTAAAGGGACCGACAGCAACACCGATCGGAACCGGCTTTCGCAGTGTCAATGTTGCGCTGAGACAATATTTTGAAACTTATGCGAATGTTCGCCCGGTGAAATCATTAGTGGGAATTGCTTCACGCTATGAATTTATTGATCTGGTGACAATTCGTGAAAATACTGAAGACTTATATAAAGGAATTGAATATAAAGTAAACGATAATATGGCAAACGGAGTAAAGCTGATTACTCGAGAGGCCAGTGAAAAAATCTGCCGCTATGCGTTCGAATATACACGAAAGCATAATCGTAATAAAGTGACGGCAGTGCATAAAGCAAATATTATGAAATTAACGGATGGACTTTTTTTAGAAGCCTATCGTGAAGTCGCAAAAGATTATCCTGAGATTCAAACCCAGGAGATCATTGTTGACAACATGTGCATGCAGCTAGTCTTATATCCGGAAAAATATGATGTGTTAGTGGCACCGAATCTGTATGGAGATATCATTTCTGATTTATGTGCCGGGCTTGTCGGAGGATTAGGCTTTGCACCGAGTGCGAACATTGGTGATGACTATCACATCTATGAAGCGGCTCACGGTTCTGCCCCGGATATTGCCGGCAAGAATATTGCCAATCCGAGTGCATTGATCTTATCTTTTGTCATGATGCTGGAAGCACTAGGTGAAGAAAATGCTGCTCAGAAAATTAAAGATGCTTTAAACATGGTAGTAAAAGAAGGAGTGAAAACAACTCCGGACATCGGTGGTCAGGCTACGACAACAGAATTTACTCAAGCCATTATTAATAAAATTCAAGCGGGGAGGTAATCTATGGATACAGCTACAAAAAGTAATATGTTAAAAGAACGCGGGTCATTAGGAAATCGAACATTCTTGATATTAAGAGATAAGATTTTAAATGAAGAATACACTAAAGGGCAAAAATTGAATGAAGTGACTTTGGCAAAGGAACTGGAAATCAGTCGTACGCCGATTCGTGAAGCGTTAAAGCAGCTGGAACTGGAAGGACTGGTTCGCAGCATTCCTAATAAAGGTGTCTATGTCATTGGTTTTAGTGCCCGTGATATCGATGATATGTTTGAAATACGCTTAGCACTGGAAGGATTGGCAATTGAACTGGCAATTGATCGTATGGACGAAGATCATCTTAATAAGATCCAAGAAATTTTTGAATTAATGGAATTTTATACAATGAAAGATGATCAGAAAAAGATCGCTTCATTAAATATCGAATATCATGATGCGATTTATCAATCAACACGTTCTCAATACTTTGCGCAGTTACTAAAAGATATTAATTATTATGTATCGGTTACTTCACGTCATTCGATCTCTCAGCCGGAGCGATTGGATACAGCGCTGGAAGAACATAAAGCAATCTTTGAAGCAATCTTAAATAAAGATAAAAAAAGCGCACGTGAAATGATTAAACGTCATATTCGTTCCACTCAGACATTAGTAAAACAGTTTTATGCGAAAAAGGCGCAGTAAGCTGTTTTTTATGGATAAAAAAATAATCTCTGCTCAATTGTCAGGAAGAACAATTGCTGTCAGCGATATACATGGTCATTTAGATTTATTTGAGCAGCTTCTTGATAAAGTTCATTATTCTGTGCAAGATAACTTGATTATTATTGGGGATTATGTAGAAAAAGGGGAACAGATCTTAGAAACGATCCATCGCATGCAAGATTTAGCGCTATGTCAGAATGTTTATATTTTGAATGGGAATTGTGAATGGGCTGTCTTGGATATGGTCTATCATTCTTTTCATCTGAAGCATTATCTCAATAATGTAAGCTATAGTATTTTTCATGAAGTGTTTCGCAAACACCGTATTGATTATCGTCAGCATGAGGAATCGACATTAAAAATTTTAGCACAGCTGCTTTTAAAAGAAGAGCTGGTTTTTATTGAGTCTTGTGCGGTGATGCTGAAAACGAAGGAGTATATCTTTGTTCATGCCGGGATTGAGGATCGTTTGGATTTTGAAAATAGTTCACTTTCCTCACTATTGGAACAGCGCTATTTTATGAATGGTCAGCATCCTTTGGCGCAGTGTGTAGTCGTCGGGCATCTACCTGCCGCTAATTACCATCTATACCATATTGATAACCGCATCATCATTGATGAAAATAAGCGTATGATCAGCATCGATGGCGGTGTTGGAGTAAAAATTGTCTGTCAGCTAAACGCATTGATCATTAATCAAGGATATCAGACACAGTATGTGCGACCATTTAAACGTGCCACTATTAGGAAAGCCTATTATCCGGGGATATGCCATCATCATAAAGTGACATGGCCGCATTATGAGGTCGACGTGCTTAAAAGACAGACAGAATTTTCCCTTTGTCAAAAAGTGTATAATAAAGAAAAACTTTCGATTAAAAATGAATTTTTATATTTAAAAAATGATCAGTGGTACTGTAAGGATGACTATATTGACTACCATGTGAGTGTTGAGGTAAACGATGTCGTGGATGTGATTGATATTTACGGACAATATGCCTACATTATAAAGGATCATGAGGTTGGCTGGATTTTAAAAGATTGTTTAATGAATATGTAATAAAACGATTAGAAACGCTCAAACTATAATGGGTGATAAAAATGGAACACGATATTGAAGTGTTAGAAAGTTTAGTATCCGGAATTGATATGGGAATCAATGCCAGCGATGAAGTCATGAAAAATGTTGAGGATGAAAAGCTGAAAATGGTCTTGATTGATCAGGCGCGTTCATATAAAGCATTGAAGGCGGAAGCGGAAGAACAGCTTGAAATTTATCAGCGTGATAAAGAAAACAAGCATGTTTTTGAAACCGCAATGCTTAAATCAATGGTGAAAATGAAAACAATGATGAATAATGATGATCATAAAATCGCAAAAATGTTAATTGAAGGAAGCACACAGGCGATTATGTCAATGCAGACATTGATCAATGATTATCCGGATATTGAGGAAAAACCAAAAGCGTTATGTGAGCAGTTTTTGAATTTATCAAAAGAGCATATTAACCAATGGAAGGATTTTTTATAAGCAGGCAAAAGCCTGCTTTTAACGTCTTTATTATTAAAAAAATAAATTGTTATTACATTAGATTTCGTCTATAATGTTGATAAAGGAGTGTGGAAATATGCATCCAATATTAGAGCCATACGCTAAATTTGTTGACTTCTTAGGAGAAGCCTTAGGAGACAACGTAGAGATCGCTTTACATGATTTAACGACTAAAAATAAAGAGATCGTTGCTTTACGAAATGGGCAGATTAGCGGTAGGGATATAAATTCGGGGTTATCCAGCTTAGCTGTACATCTATTAGATGACAAACAGTATTTAACCAAGGATTATGTATTTAACTATAAAACAGTCGGTGCAGACGGCAAGTTGCTGAGAGCTGCTACCTATTTTATAAAAGATGGACAAAACGCCGAACCGGTAGGAATGATCTGTATCAATGTTGATATAACCGATTTTAATTATATCGAAGATACATTGAAAAAAATCTTAGGAATCAAGGATGAGACACCGGCTGAATTCGGACGTGAAAATCCTATCGAAGTTTTATCTAATTCATTGGATGAAACCGTTGAAAGATATATTAAAGAAGCACTGGAGGAAATGGGATTCCCAAGCTATTTCCTGCCGGAACGCTTAAAGGTTGACGAAAAAATCAAAGTCGTGAAGTTTTTACAGGAAAAAGGAACATTCAAAGTTAAAGGGGCGTTGGTTTTCGTTGCCAATAAATTAGGGGTATCTGAACCCACCATTTACCGTTACTTAAAAAAAGATGCTATATAGGAGGAATAAGAATGGCAAATAAAGTATACGTTTCAGGTCACAAAAATCCTGATACAGATTCAATCTGTTCTGCAATCGCTTATGCAAACCTTGTAAATCAGTTAAAAAAATATGATGCAAAACCAGTGAGATTAGGAAATGTCAGTTTAGAGACACAATATGTTTTGGATACCTTTAAAGTACAGGCTCCGGAATTATTGAAAACAGTCAGACAAACAGTAGCTGATTTAAAATTTGATCGTGTTGTGAAGTTTACAAGTGACTTTACATTAAAAACAGCTTGGGATCTCATGAAAGCAAAGTCATTAAAGACAGCACCGATCGTAGATAAGAATGCAACATTATTGGGAATCCTTTCTTCAACAAGCCTGATTGAAGGCTATATGGGAGGATGGAATGCAAATATTTTAGCGGAAAGTAAAACACCTGTGGAAAACATTATCGAAGTGTTGGAAGCTAAATGTTTATATCGCAATAACGATGATACTTATTATGGAGAATTACAGATTGGTTCGATGTCTTCAGCGGAAATGAAAAAACGTATTCAAGAAAAGGATATTGTTTTAGTAGGCGGAGATCGTCGTTCAGCAATTGAAGTATGTATTCAAAATAAAGCCGGATTGATTGTTCTGACAGGTAATCTGCCATTAAGTCAGGAATTGGCAAAACAAATCCGAGAAGCAAATATCACAACTATCTTAACTCCATATAATACATACATGGCTTCACAGATTATCGTACAGGCAATTCCGGTAAGCCATGTTATGGATACGGATAACATTACCTGTGTTCATGTAGAAGATTCAATTGATCAGGTTAAAGAAGTGATGACCGAAACACGTTATCATAACTATCCGGTATTGGACGTTAATAATAAGGTGTTAGGAACACTGAGCCGCTATGATGTGATTGTAGATGAAAAGAAACAGATCATTCAGGTGGATCATAATGAACGCGGTCAAGCTGTTGATGGCATTGAAGAAGCTGAAATCTTAGAAGTGATCGATCATCACCGTGTCGCTGATTTTGCAACAATGTCTCCATTATATTTTCGTGGAGAACCGGTTGGCTGTACAGCGACGATTGTTGCGAAGATGTATCATGAAAATGGGGTAGAAATTACTAAAGAAATGGCGGGATTAATGTTGGGCGCTATTATTTCTGATACCCTGTTGTTTAAATCACCGACATGTACGCCGGTTGATGAACAGATGGCAAGAGAACTGGCGAACATTGCCGGAGTAAAAATCGAAGATTTTGGGATGGATATGTTCAGAGCCGGAACTTCATTAAAAGGAAAAACAGTTTCTGAAATCTTAAATGCGGACTATAAACCATTTAAATTCGGTGACAGCAAAGTGGGAGTAGGACAAGTAAACAGTATGGATATTGATGGATTCTTACCATTGAAAGAAGAAATGCTGGCATACATGAATGAAAAAGTTGAAAAAGATGGCTTAGATTTCATTATGTTGTTAGTGACAGATATTATTAATGCCAATAGTGAAGTATTTGTTGCCGGAAAAGAGCAATTAGTGGAACAGGCATTTAATTGTCAGTTAGTAGATCATCAAGCAACTTTACCGGGGGTAATTTCACGTAAAAAACAAGTTGTTCCGGTGATTACGGCTTTATATTAAAATAAAAAGATTTACCAAGTGGACATCTCGGAAAGGTTAGGTCAAAACGCTAACCAATAGAGGAGTTTAAAAGGTAAATCTTTTTTGTTAACGATGCTGTGTATTTTTCAAAAGCAGCTGTCGATAGGCAGTGGGGTGACTCGAAAGGCTTTAGGATTTTTATGAAGCAGCTTACAAAAAACGGTTTGTTCAGGATAGAAACAGACCGTTTGATAGTTCGAATCTTCTGTTTTTCAGGGGGACTGCCATCTTTTATCAACATCTATTGAGATCGGCTTGGCTTGATGAGTACACAGACTTGAGGAATGTTGACAGACTATATTAAAAAGTATAAGTGGATGTTGGCGTTATCATTGGTGTTAACATTTATTATTATTTTAAATTATCCTAAAATCGAACAGGATAAAGAAAGGAACTGCTATCAAAGATATAGAAATCTTTTGAAAGATAACTCTTTCTTATTTATCTTCTTTTTAGCGGTATTCAATAATATTCCTATGAAAAGTGTATCTTCCTATATTGGCAGTGCTCACTAGTTCAGGCTAGCGGTTCTGATAAGCACAAAAAGATTTAATGCGCTGCGTCAAAACAAACAATAGAACATTCAAAAAACAATCGGTAAACATAGGTGGTGTTTTCATTTTATCTGCACAAACAACTCCTTTTTTATTTTCTGAAAAGATTTTCTTTATAAGAAGAATCGAGTATAATAGGAACATGGAGGTCGTGATATGGCAAAAATATTATTTAGTGATTTAGATGGAACTCTTATTGAAAAAGGAGGACCAACATCAGATAAGAATTTTGAAGCGATGAAGAAAATGCAGGAACAAGGGCATTTGATTGCACTATGTACAGGAAGAAACCATATTGACATTCAACCGGTGTTAAATAAAATGCATATCCCGTATGACTATTTGGTTTTATGCAATGGTTCTTATATAGAAGATAAATCCGGGAATATTTTATTTGAAGAACATATTTCCAAAGAAGTAGGACAGTCAGTCATTCGTTTGGCTTTGAGTCATCCGGATATTGTTGCAGCTTTTTGCTATGATGATGGGTGTCCGGTATTAGTGGATGGAGAAACTAAAATTTTAGATCTTGACGGGTTAAAAGACAGTGAAGATGATTTTTATACATTATTGGATAAGGCAGAGCGTTTCTATATGCTCTCACTGCATCATAAAGATTTGTCTGTCGACATTATTAAAGAAGTCGCAAAAGAAATCACGGACCACTTTGGTGAGATTGAAACGCACTTGAATCAGCAGTATATTGATGTGGCACCACGCGGACATTCCAAAGGAACCGGTATGAAAAAACTGATATCTTTGTTAGAGAATATTGAATCTTCTTATGCGATTGGCGATTCTTTTAATGATTTACCGATGATTAAGGCGGCAGATATCGGGGCAACCTTTACCTATGCTGTTCCTGAAATTCAAGAAGAAGCGAATAAAGTAGTACGTTATGTTTATGAACTTATTGAAGAAGAAATTTTAAGTTAATCTGAAATTCATTTATATGGGGTAAACTAAGGGGGAATAATGAAATGAGCTGGAAAGATTATTTAAGAGATGTTGAACCGTATGTAGCTGGAGAACAGCCTAAGATGGCTAATTTGATTAAGCTGAATACGAATGAAAATCCATATGGACCCAGTCCAAAAGTAGAAGCGGCACTAAAAATGTTGAGAAGTGAAAAGCTGCGTTTATATCCGGATGCGGATGCGTCAGGACTTAAAAAAGCACTGGCAGATCTTCACCATTTAAAGCCGGAACAGATTTTTATCGGCAATGGATCAGATGAAGTGTTAGCGTTAAGCTTTTTAACGTTTTTTAACAGTGAAAAACCTCTTCTTTTTCCGGACATTACCTATTCGTTCTATCCGGTGTATACACGTCTATTTGATATTCCTTATAAAAGTATACCGTTAAATGATCGGTTCGAGATTGTATTAGAAGATTATAAACAGGAAAACGGTGGTATTATTTTTCCTAATCCCAATGCGCCGACCGGTATTTTAGTTAGTGTGGATTTCATTGAAGAATTGCTTCAAGCCAATCCGAACAGTATGGTTATCATTGATGAGGCGTATATTGATTTTGGCGGAGAATCATGTGTCCCTTTACTCGAACATTATGACAATCTATTGATTATTCAGACATTCTCTAAATCACGTTCTTTAGCGGGATTAAGAATCGGTGTGGCTTACGGAAACAGGGATGCCATTAAGGCATTACAGAATGTGAAAAACTCATTCAATTCTTATCCTGTGGACTATATTGCCCAACATTTGGCAACGGCATCAGTTTTAGATCATGAGGATATGCTGTATAAAGCAAAGAAAGTAATAACCGCAAGAGAATATACTATAAAGGAACTGCGTCAGTTAGGGTTTGAAGTTTTGGAATCAAAAACAAATTTTGTTTTTGCACGTCATCCACAGCTGGAAGCTGAAAAATTGCTGGCAGATCTAAGAGCGGCGGGCATTATTGTACGTCATTTTAATCAGCCGAGAATTGATCAGTTTTTAAGAATATCGATTGGAACAATCACACAGATGGAGGAACTCATCAAATTTTTAAAAGAATATTAACCCAGGAGGTTAGTTATGGATCAAACAAATAATATATTAAAAGAATACAGAGAAAATGCAGAGATCTATCAAAGCTTGAAGGATGATATTGAAGATATTTTAAACAGTATCGTTCAGCTTAACGGGATTAAGATTTCTAACTTATCTATTCGTATTAAACAGGAAAAATCTTTATATAAAAAGATTATGTATAAAAATAAGTATCACCACATTAATGATATTACCGATGTGGTGGCATGCCGTGTCATTACTTTATTTGAAGATGATGTGGAGAAACTTAAAAAACTGGTATGTGAAAATTTTGATATTCTCGAACTGCGTGATAAACGTAAAAAAGAAAATCAAATCCGTGAAGAATATGGCTATAATTCGCTTCATATTATCGCTAAATTTACAAAGGAACGATGTGCTTTAGTGGAATATGCCCCTTATCAGGATATTGCTTTTGAAATCCAAATTCGTACAGCTTTACAGCATTCTTGGTGTGAAATTGAACATGGGCTGGGATATAAATCAGAATATGAAATTCCGAAGCATATTCGCCGCCGTTTAAATCGTTTATCGGCAACGATCGAATTGTTAGATGAAGAGTTCGTGGCAATCGCGAAAGATGTAGAAGCCTATAATAATGGCTTGGAACATGAAGAAAAAATTATGAAAACAGATATCAATATCCTATCCTTGCAAAAGTATGTGCTTCATCAGCCTTACTTAAAAGAATTGATGAATCATTTATCGGAAGAATATCAAGTACCGTTAGAATATGATGTAGGACTTTTATCTCAATTCAGAGTGGTTCAGCGTCTAAATTATATGGGATATGGCTATATTCATGAGCTTGAACATATTATTCAGACGCATAAGGAACAGATTCAGTTTATTTCTAAAACATGGATGGAATTACTGGTGAAAGAAAAGACAGCCTTTAATTACTATATCTGTATTGTATGGCTGACAATCTGCAATATGATGGAAACAGGCAATGAAGAGGTGAATGAAATCATCAACAAAGAAACGATTGAAAAAATTAAGCAGTCTGAAATTATTACGGTACCGCAGGGACTGAGCAATTAGTGCTTCTTGAAACTAAGAGGGTTAATCGGTTATAAATCTCGTTTTGTGAATTAAAATAAGGGTAAGATTTCATCAATAAAGGGGGAAGTCTATGAAAAAGGAAATTATTTTAATACCGAATGCAATTAAAGCGCATGAATTGGCAGCTTTGAAAGAGGTGGCACCAGAGTGCGAATTTATTCTTTGTGATAAAAGTCATCCGGCTAATTTAGAACAGTTAGAAAGAGCAACGATTATTTTTGGTAATGTTTCACCAAAGGAATTGAAGCAGGCTAAGAACTTAAAATGGATTCAAACACATTCGGCTGGTGTTGATCCTTACTGCAAACCGGGAATTTTAGCGGAGGGTGCCATTATCACTAATGCGACAGGGGCATATGGAATGCCAATCAGCGAATATATGGTGGGTACTGTGCTGGCTTTCTATAAAAACTTATTGAAGTATAAAGTACGTCAGCCTCAGGCAATCTGGTCAAACGTAGGTCATATAAAATATGTGGAGAACACTAAAGTCTTATGTATCGGACTAGGGGATATTGGCTCTAATTTTGCCAAAAGAATGAAAAAGCTAGGGGCTTATACGATGGGGATCAAACGAACAACAGCGAATAAACCCGATTATATGGATGAACTTTATACAAGTGAACAACTTAAAGATATCCTGCCTAAAGCGGATATTGTCGCTTTGAGCTTGCCTCGCACATCGGATACAATCCATTTAATTAACAAAGAAATGCTGGAATTAATGAAAGATGATGCCTTGATTATTAATGTAGGACGAGGTGAGGCAATCGATACCGAGGCTTTAGTTGATTGTCTCCGCTCAGGAAAACTGATGGGGGCGGCTTTAGATGTCTTTGAACAGGAACCACTGCCTAGTGATCATCCGCTTTGGCAGATGGAAAATGTTTTGATTACACCTCATGTTTCCGGTGGAAACTATGATAAGGAAACAGGTGATATCGTTTTTCATCTGACTTACAATAACTTTAAGCGTTATTTTAATGATGAACCGTTAGAAAATATTGTCGATTTAACAACCGGATATAAAGTATCCAATTCTTGATCCCAAATGACAGGGATCTTTTTTATTAGACCAACTTTTTACATGTAATTTTTGTATTCAAACAACATCGATTGTATTTTTTTTATAATAGTGGTAATCTTTAAAAAAGGAGGCGATCTTATGGCTTTGAAGATTACCAGAGCAGATTCATCCCATTATCAATATTTTAAAGCAGAGATATTGGAACAGGGGGCAGGATATATCGTATCAAATGCAAATTCAATCGTAGGCTTATTTTCGTTCTTGCCAAAAGACAATCACGCAGAACTTAATTTTACCTTTGTTTTTGACAATGATGCTATTAAGCTGGCAGTGCAGACATTTTTAGAAGATCATCCCAAGATAGAAACTATTCAGTATATGGGAAATCAAAATCTCGCTAAGGTTGGATTTAAACAGAAAGTATATAAGAGGAGCTAATTATGGATAAACAATTTTTTTATGAAATGCTGAAAACAGATTCAGTATCAGGAGACGAAATCAAACTGCAAAAGAAAGTATTAAAGCATTATCAGCCAATTACCGATCAGCAGCTGACTGATGAAACGGGAAATGTGATTAACGTGATTAATCCGAATAGTCCGATAAAAGTTTTAATGTCAGGACATATTGATGAAATCGGTTTGGTTGTAACCGGATATACGGCAGATGGTTTTTTAAAAGTAACGAATGCAGGAGGAATCTATGTTTCTAGTTATTTAGGACATCAGGTAGTCGTTCATACTGTCAATAAGGATATGTATGGCGTTGTCGTGTGTACGCGTTCTCTTTCAAAGAAAAGTGATCTAGCAGTCGGTGATCTGTCTATAGATATTGGAGTCAGCAGCAAGCAGCAGGCAGAGGAGCTTGTGAAAATCGGGGATACGATCACATTTGATACTCATATTCGTGAGATGCAAGACGGGAAAATTTCAGCAAGAGCGATCGATGATCGCGGGGGTGCTTTCATTATTCTCGAAGCACTTAAAAAAGCAAAAGAAAAAGGATGTCAGATTGGAGTCTATGCAAGTACCAGCGTAGGTGAAGAAACCACGATGCGTGGGGCATATTTTGCAGCAGCACGCATAAATCCGACGATGGCAATTATAGTTGATGTGACATATACTTCCGATTATCCGGGGGTGAATGACTACGATTCCGGACATGTTGAATTAGGAAAAGGTCCGGTGCTGTGCTGCAGCAGTATAGTGAATAAAAAAATGAACCAGAAATTAAAAGAAATTGCTCAGGAATTAAAGATTCCTTATCAAATTGAAACTTTTGTCGGGAGAACGGGAACAGATGCAGATAAAATTCATTTAGCGAACCAAGGAATTCCGGTATGCTTAGTTTCACTGCCGTTACGTTATATGCATACACCATCTGAAACTTGTCATGAAGAAGATATTCAAAATAGTATTGATTTGATTGCAGAATTTTTATGTCAGATTGATGAAAGATTTGATTTAAATCCATTTTCATAATTGAGGGGGAATGAAGATGTATAGTTTTAAAAGTGACTATTGTGAAGGGGCACATCCACAAGTCATGGAGGCTTTGGTAAGAACAAATTTTGAACAAACCACAGGGTATTCACAAGATGAATACTGCGAGCAGGCACGACTGAAAATAAAAGAGCAGTTAAAGCGTGAGGATGTGGATATCCATTTTTTAGTGGGAGGGACACAAGCCAATTTAACCGTTATCGCTTCGGCTTTAAAACCTTATCAGGCTTGTATTGCTGCCGATACAGGACATATCAACGTTCATGAAACGGGGGCGGTTGAAGCAACCGGGCATAAAATCTTAACCATTCCCAGCGATGATGGAAAAATCACCTGCACACAAGTCCAGCAGATTTTAAATGAACATACCGATGAACACATGGTACAGCCTAAAATGATCTATATTTCGAATCCAACAGAAGTGGGAACGATTTATAGTGCGGACGAATTAAAAGCTTTATATACCTTTGCAAAAGAAAATAATCTTTATTTATTTGTCGATGGGGCACGTTTGGCAAGTGCTTTAGCCCTGACAGAAAACAGTATGACATTAGAAGATCTAGCAAATTATAGCGATGTTTTCTATATTGGCGGGACAAAATGCGGAGCATTATTTGGCGAGGCTGTCGTCATTGTCAATGAATCCCTGAAACCTGATTTTCGCTATATGATGAAACAAAGAGGCGGAATGTTGGCAAAAGGAAGATTGCTTGGCATACAGTTTCTTACTTTGTTTGAAAATAATCTATATTTTCAGATTGGTGAATACGAAAATAAGATGGCAGCCCGAATGCGCGATGTCTTTATACAACATGGTTTAACATTCTTGGCAGATTCACCAAGCAATCAGCTGTTTCCGATATTAAAAGACAGTATCATTGAAGCAATCGGCGAAAAATATGAGTATACGTATATGCAGAGAATCGATCCGCAGCATTCATGCATTCGTCTTGTCACTTCTTTTGCGACTAATGCTAAGAAAGTGGAAGAGTTCATCAGTGATGTGGAAAATCTTTTAAAATAAATGAAAATGTTAATATCAAGTTCATAAAATGAGGCTATTATTTAGGTGTAGACAAAAAATAATCATTTTTCTTCCAAAAAAAATAATTTGTCTCTAAAAGATATCGCACCAACGGTATCTTTTTTCCTTTGTTGTCGTTTTTTCTATCAATTTAATTCTGACAATGGTAGAGTAAAGGTAAGAAAAAATATAGGAGGAACTAAAGATGATGCGTGATGCAGTTAAAACAATAGGTAATTTGATTGACAAACAATCGATAGGCTATATCAGCTCTATTGATGAAGATGGGTATCCTGCGACAAAAGCGATGTTTGCCCCTAGAATACGTGTTGGAATTAAGGTGTTTTATTTTTCAACAAACACTTCTTCATTAAGAGTAAGTCAATACAGAGAAAATCCTAAAGGATGTATTTATTTTTGTGACCGTCGTTTTTACAGAGGAGTCATGCTTCAAGGAGAGTTTGAAATTTTGGAAGAACATGAAATTAAAGAAAGACTATGGCAGGAAGGGGATACGATGTATTATCCGCTGGGGATCGATGATCCGGATTACTGTGTATTAAAATTCACAGCTAAAAAGGGGCGTTATTACAGTCAGCTAAAGTCAGAAACATTCATGGTCAGCGACTAAATATGATGTTTTTTATTTGCAAATAAAGTAGATTAGGGTATGATAATAAATGGACTATAAAAGTAAGGGGTGATGATATGAAATTGATCGTAGGATTAGGAAATCCTGGAAGAGAATATGAAAATACACGACACAACTGTGGATTCATGATGATAGATCGTTTAGCAGATCAGTTAAAGGTCGAGATCAATCAGGCTAAATTCAAAGGACTGTATGTGAAAACAAAGATAGAGGGGGAAGACGTTATTCTGCTTAAACCGCAGACATATATGAATTTATCGGGGGAATCTATCGGAGAAGTCATGCGCTTTTTTAAGATTGACAAGACAGATATTTTAGTAGTTTATGATGATTTGGATTTGCCTGTTGGAAAGATCAGGATTCGTGAAAGTGGCAGTGCCGGTGGCCATAACGGAATCAAAAGTACAATCGCACACCTGGGCGGACAGGACTTTAAACGTATTCGTATCGGAATCGACAAGCATCCGCTGATTCCGGTCGTGGATTATGTATTGGGGAAATTTACAGCCGAAGAACAAACTAAACTGAACGAGGCTTTAGAGAATGCCTGCAAAGCGGCAATGGCATTTATGACACAAGACTTTAATAAAGTCATGAGCCTGTATAATAAGAAATAAGATGGAAAAGATATTCCGCTTATTAACCCAAAATCCGGCTGTACAAACACTGGCAAAAGGTAAAGGAAATGTGGTGACTACTCACATTAGCGATGAAGCTTATTTGATCGCTAGTGCCTTTTTGGCTGCTCAAAAAAATATTCTGGTTGTTAAAAGCAATCAATATGAAGCACTTCAGCTCTATCGACAGCTTATTGATATGAATCAAAAGGATGTGCTGTTTTTTCCAGTAGATGAATCTCAGCGTATCGAAGCCTTGGTGCAGTCTCCTGAACTGATGGCAGAGCGAATCAATACACTTTATCAACTGCAAGGGGATGAACCGAAGATCATTATTGCACATACCGCGTCCCTTATTCGCTGTCTGCCCAGTGCATCATTATTCAAAGAGAGAATGCTTCGTCTTCAGGTCAATCAGCAAATTGAGATTAACGATTTAAAACGAGCATTAATTTATAATGGCTATCAGTATACGACACGAGTAGATCAGCCATTCTACTTTGCTCAGCGCGGAGGCGTGATCGATGTCTATTCCATGCAATATCCTAATCCGATCCGTATTGAGTTTTTTGATGATGAAATTGAAAGCATCCGTTTCTATAATGCAGATGACCAGAGAACAATCGAAAGTATCTCGGAGATAGAAATCATTCCTGCAACGGACATTATCTATGAAGATGATGAGGTTGAAGCCTGCTGTGAAAAAGTATTGGCAATAAAGCAGGACTGCATTGGCAAGCTGGATACGTTTAAACAGGATGAATTAGACGAAAATATTGCGATCGATTTAGAAAATTTAAGACAACATGATACCTCTTTTTCAATGTATAAGTTCTTACCTTTTTTAACAACGATCAATACGATCAAAGACTACTGTCATAACCCGATTCTTTTCTTATCGGTATATACCAGCATTTTAGATAACTATAAAATGTATGTGGAAGAACTGTTTTATTATAATAAGGAATTATTTGAAGAAGGACGTTCTTTATTGAATTTGTCATTGTATGTGGATATTAATGATGTGATTAAAGGGAATGCGGTGTATGGTGAGATCTTTAAGTCAAAAGAAAAAGAAGTGTCATTTAATGCCCGTCAGATTCAATCCATCTATCAGTCAGAAGCACAGTTGATTAATGAATTAACCGGTTACGCAAAAATATCTAAAGTACTTCTCATTCTAAAGAATGACATGCATTTTAGAAATATTACAGAACTGCTTGAACGTCATCAGATCGCTTTTACATTAATCAGTGAGCAAGATGACATTTATCCGGGGATTAATATCATACGTGGAGAATTAAGCGGCGGAATCGAATTAGTCGATGAACGCTTAACGATTATCACAGAAAAAGAATTGTATGGGACTACACCTGAAACGAAAAAGAATTTTGTGAAGTATAAGAACGCTAAGGTGATTCAAAACTTCAGTGAATTAAATGTGGGTGATTACATTGTCCATGATACGCACGGGATTGGGCAGTATATGGGAATTAAGACGTTAGAGGTACAGGGTGTTCACCGTGATTACCTTTATATCAGTTATCGTGGAAACGATACACTCTATGTTCCTGTCGATCAATTCAAGCTGATTCGTAAATACACATCAGCAAATGGACATGCACCAAAAGTGCATAAATTAGGCAGTGCCGAGTGGCAGCGTACTAAACAAAAGATTAAAAGTAAAGTCGATGATTTGGCAGATGAACTGATTGCTTTATATGCAAAACGTCTGACACAGCAGGGATTTGCCTTCGATCAGGATAATGCCATGCAGCAGGATTTTGAGAATGAATTTAATTATCAGTTAACTCCGGATCAGCAGCAGGCAGTCAATGAAATCAAAGCAGATATGGAACAGCCTCGTCCGATGGATCGCTTGCTTTGCGGAGATGTTGGTTTTGGTAAAACAGAAGTAGCCCTGCGTGCAGCTTTTAAAGCGATTTTAAGCGGCAAGCAGGTGGCTTTTCTATGCCCAACAACGATTCTGTCATCACAGCATTATCGCACTGTGACAGAGCGTTTTAAGAACTTTCCAGTGAATTTTGCACTGCTGAATCGATTCACCACACCAAAGCAGACAAAAGAGATATTAAACAGTGTCAAAGACGGGAGTTTAGACCTGCTGATTGGGACTCATAAGATTCTCAATAATAATGTTCAATTCAAGGATATTGGGCTATTGATTGTAGATGAGGAACAGCGTTTTGGGGTGCGTCATAAAGAAAAAATTAAAGAATACAAGGAAACCATAGATGTCTTAACGTTATCGGCAACTCCGATTCCAAGAACTTTGCAGATGTCATTGATGGGAGTTCGAAGCTTGTCTCAAATCGAGACAGCCCCTACCAACCGTCTTCCGGTTCAAACCTATGTGATGGAAAAGAATCCGGCTCTAATCAAACAGGTCATCGAAAGAGAATTATCACGTCAGGGACAAGTATTCTATTTATATAATCGCACTTCCAGCATAACGGATGTCGCTAATAAGATAGCGATGACGATTCCCGGTGCTAAAGTAGGTATTGGGCATGGACAGATGCATAAAGATGATTTAGAAGATGTCATGATGAAATTCATGAATAAAGAGTATAATGTATTAGTGTGTACAACCATTATTGAAACAGGAATCGATATTCCTAATGCCAATACTTTAATTGTAGAAGATGCGGATAAATTTGGACTGTCACAGCTGTATCAGATTAAAGGACGTGTGGGACGAAGCGACCGTAATGCCTATGCTTATTTACTGTATCGTCCGAATAAGCAGATGAGCGAAGAAGCCGCTAAACGTTTAAAAGCGATCAAAGAATTTACACAGCTGGGAAGCGGTTATAAGATTGCGATGCGTGACTTAACGATTCGCGGTGCCGGAGATATTCTAGGCGGACAGCAGGCAGGCTTCATTGATACGGTTGGATTTGACATGTATATGAAAATTCTGATGGAAGTCGTAGATGAAAAGCGCGGCATCGAACAAAAAGAAGATGTCCCGGTTTTAAATGTCAATGTAGACGGTTATATTCCGAGTGATTATGTGAATACTGATTTAGAAAAGCTGGAACTTTATCAGCGTTTAGAGCATGTTCAGTCCCTTGAAGATTTGGACGCTATTAAAATAGAATTGAATGATATCTATGGAAAACTACCGAAGACTGTAGAAACATTAGTTCAAAAAAGAGAATTTGATCTTATTATGAATGATGAAAAGATCGATGAGATGAAAGAAGAAAAAAATCTCGTTCAGATCATTTTAACACAGGCATTCAGCGATCGTTTAGATGGTGAAAAACTTTTCAACATGATTAGCGAATATAGAAAAAAGGTAAGTTTGACTTACACTATGAAAAAGATTGTGATAAAATTTTTAAAGGATGAGAACTGGTTAGCGAGAGCTAATGAGCTCCTGCCGAGAATAAAAGAATTATAAAGATAAAGGGGTGAAAGTATGGGAGAACAGATCAATATTGAAGAATTATTGCTGAATGGCACACCTGCTCAAATTGAAGCAATGATTCGTTTTATCCACCCAGCAGATGTGCTGGATGTCTTGCATGAACACGAGGATCTTGCGCGGGAGATTCTGCAAAAATTACCCGATGAAATGATCGGGGCAATTATCGATGAAGAAGAAGCCGAGGATAAATATGAGTTATTGAGAGGGTTTACCCGTACGCACCAAAAGACGATCCTCGATGAGATGTCATCCGATGAAATCACCGACATGATTGGTTCGATGGATGATGAAGAGGGGAAAGATGTCTTCAACATCTTGGATAAAGAAGATCAAGAGGATGTCAAACAGCTGTTATCTTACGATCCGGATAGTGCCGGGGGGATCATGACAACGGAATTTATTGGTATTTATGACAATAAAACCGTTTTGAAGACTCTCGAATATTTAAAAAGCGAATGCCAGGATGTTGAGATGGCAACTTACATATATGTCATCAGCAGAACTATGGAATTAAAAGGCGTTGTCTCATTAAGGGATTTAGTCTTTACTGCTTTTGATACACGCATTTCAACCATTACCAATCACAATGTCATTTCAATCGATGTTGATATGGATCAGGAAGAGGTTGCCAATACCTTTGATAAATACGGGTTTGTGATGATGCCGGTTGTTGATAAAGAAAATAAGATATTAGGGGTCATCACGATCGATGATATCTTGGAAGTCATTAAAGAAGAAGCAAGTGAAGATATTCATCATATGGCGGGGTTAGCGAAAGAAGAACGTGTTGATGGAACCATCGGTGATTCGATAAAATCACGTCTGCCATGGTTGATTATCAATTTATTAACGGCACTGTTAGCTTCAACGGTAATCGATCTGTTCCAATCTACCATTTCTCAAGTTGTCGCATTATCAGCGGTCATGACCATTGTTTCGGGAATGGGTGGAAATGCCGGAACCCAGTCTTTAACTATTATCGTTCGTGGGCTTTCTCTTGGCGAGCTGACAAAAGAAAATGCACGAAAGGTATTGATGAAAGAATTAACAGTAGGATTGGTGAACGGACTGGTTATCGCAGTCTTTGTATCGATTTTGGCACTTTACTACGAATTTAATATGATGTTTGGACTTATTGCCGGAATTGCTATGGTGTTGAATATGATTATGGCAAACTTCTCCGGTTATTTGGTACCGGTAGTGTTGGAAAAAATGAATATTGATCCGGCATTAGCCAGCGGTGTTTTTGTAACAACGGTGACCGATGTTTTGGGATTCCTGTTCTTCTTAGGATTAGCAAGCATGTTTATGCAGTATCTTGTATAAACGTGCTTTTTTATTGATAAATTATCATAATATGAGCAAAACAAAAAGACCCAGCAGGTCTTAAATAGGTAAATCAATATTAGGAAGTGTAAATCCTCTTCCTTTTACTTCATGAACCTCAGAGATAATTGTAAAGGCAGTAGGATCAATGGATGCAATCCCTTCATTTAAAGCATGCAGCTGTCGTTTCGACAGAACGCACATGACAGCTTTTTGACTTTCATTGTGAAGACCTGTGGTAATTTCTAAATAAGTCGTTCCACGATCGATATGATGGTGAATCCAATTATTGATTTCACTGTATTTTGGAGTAATAATGACAACCTGAGTCTGAGTAGATCCCAGCATCAGGGTTCGATCAATCGCAACAGAACTGATAAATAGAATAATGAGACTGTACAGCAGGCTTTGAATATCCGTTGAAAAAGCCTGTGCCATAATAATAACGAAATCAAATGCATAAATTAGGACAGAAGTTGGGATTCCCAGCTTTTTATTAAGCAGGATTGGGGGAATATCCATTCCTCCGGTGCTTGCCCCTTGTCGCAGGACTAAACCGATTCCCAAGCCGATAAATAACCCACCAAAAATTGTACTGATCAGTAAATCAAATGTTGGCTGATAGAAAGCCACCAGCTGCTGGGAAATTTGCAGGAAAAGAGGATAAACGATCGTACTGACAATGGTCAGCATGGCAAACTTCCTACCTAAAAAAAGCAGTCCGATAATAAACATTGCAATATTAATAACGAGTACCGCGAAAGAAATATCAATGCCAAAATAATTGTTTAAGGCAAAAGCAATTCCGGTTCCGCCGCCCATAATAAGATGAGTGGGGGAAACGAAAAGGCTCACGCCAAGAGCGAGCAATGCATTGCCAATCAGTGTTGCAACTAAATTATAAATCGATTTTTTCATGTTTCAACCTCCAAAATAGATAATTATACATTTATTTTTAGTATAACCTAGTTTTAAATTTCTACAATTAAAACTGGTTTCTTTAAATGACTGTCAAACGAAAACGGTGTGTATCACACCGTTTATTGCGAATCATTCAATCCGTTTGTCGTATCAAAATTATATTGATCATAAGGCTCATTTGCATTAAATGAGAACTTGCTTGATGGAAGTGGATAATCTTCCAATCCCATGATACGGCGAATCTCGGTTGCTGCAGCCTGCAATGACTCTTTGTATGGAATATAGTAGTAGATCTCTGTTCCTGCCCAATCCGTATAAATCATCGAATCATATCCGGCAATGGTGCTGGATGAAATGGATAAAGCAGAAGTATTTGAGAATGTAGATTTTGATCCTAAACTTGTCAGCATGCTGAATAAACCATACATATCACTCTGTTTCATGTTCGTTTGAACGTTGTTTCCTAATACAGAAAGCAAGCTATCCAGACTGGTCAGAATTTGACCGGAAGCTAATTTACTGATCATGCCCTCAATCACAATTTGCTGATTGACACCACGACCAATATCACCGTTTGGCAAAGTTTTACGATGACGAGATAAGGCTAAGGCTTGTTCACCGTTTAAATGCTGGTAACCTTCATTGATACATAAGGCATCCGGTGTGTCTTTGGAATCCTGTTCACAGAATGATAAAGGCACGGTAACGTCGATTCCACCGATCGCATCGACTAGATTGACAACAGCGTTAAAGTTTACTTTGACATAATAGTTAATTGTAATTCCTAATGTTTCTTCGAGAGAATCAATCGTACAAGTCACACCACCGGAACCGGAATGGGTAATCTTGTCATTGATGTTTCCGCGGCAGGTTACAGGAATATAAGTATCACGTGGAATAGAGATCATTGAAAGCTTCAAGGTTTTTGGATTAAATGTCGCTAGCATAATCACATCGGCATTCGATCCGGAAGAAAGATCACCGTCACGAGAATCCACTCCATTGATTAAAACTGTGAATGGCTCGGTTGACATATTGACAGATGTGGATGAGTTTGAATTATCAATCGTTTGCTTATAAGAAGCGATCTGTACGGTTGTTTTGGCAAATTCGGGATAAATTTCGCCGATCATGCTTAATCCCTGCTCATCAACTGCAATCGCATCGACCTTTTTGTTTATCAAGTCTCCGGCGGCTGTAACGAAGTTGCTGTAGGTTTCAATTGTATAAGAACTTTCGGCGATTCCTTTTTTATTTAAGCCTTCGATCACTGTACTATAGCAAGTAGTGCTTGTTGAAGATTGTAAACCAAGTTTTTTACCGGTTAATTCTTCAGGGGCAGTAATCGCAGAATCTTTTAAGACATAGATATAGCTGTAAACATATTCCTGAGTAGAAGAGATTTTTCCCAGCTCATAGTGCAAACGGAAATAAAGATAATCCGCATAAGCGATGCCACTGCTGCAAAGAATGCTTAATACAATCGCAAAGATTGTCAAGTTGCGAATTGCTTTTTTCTTTCCTAGGATAAAGCAGAGAATAACGATTGCCGACAGCAATAAGATTACACCGCTGATCATTAAATTGATTTTAGTTCCTAAATAGGGAGAATTAAACAGTAAAAAAATACCAACGACAGAAAAAAGCAAAGGTAAATACATCAGTATAATACAGGCAATATTTTTAAAGTTTATTCCTTCTTTTTTGTGTTTACTCATGAGTAACCTCCTTCTCTACGTATTCATCACGCAGATACTGTTTTTTATATTGATTTGAAGTTGTTTCCTGAATGAATTCGAAAAAATGCGGATCATCAACAAAGCATGTGTAAGTGACAGCTTCATCATACTCTTTGTTTATGACTAAAATCGCCATATTTTTTATATAGTGATCGATGAGTTTTGTAAATGTATAATCAAAACTGATCTTGTATAAAGGCTTTAATTCGTAGATGACTAAATCAGCATTTAATAAGGTTTGACTGGTCGCCTGACTGTAGGCTCTTACTAATCCGCCGGCACCTAATTTAATTCCGCCAAAATAGCGTACAACGATAGCTAAAACATGATTTAATTCCTGTTTTTGAATAACATTTAAAATAGGCATTCCGGCTGTTTTAGCGGGTTCGCCGTCATCACTTGCTTTCATCGCCCCATCAAAGATATAGGCATAGCAGTAATGATTCGCTTCAGGATATTTATTTTTATAAAATTCTAAATAAGAAGAGACATCTTCAAGTGATTGAAGATGAACGACAATGCCGATAAATCGTGATTTATTAACGATAATTTCATGTTCACAATTATTTTTCACAGACTTAATCATGTCGCACCTCCAATAAAAACATTATAGAGTATAACTGTCGATTTTAAAAGGAAAACTAATATTTGTCACATAATAAAATACAAAATGTGAAATTTGTCGCACTTTTTAAGCAAAAATTTAGAGACTTTTTTTAGATTTGTGCTAATATACTTAAGGGAGGAATGAACATGTCAAAAATCGCAATACTAGCTGACAGTGGCTGTCAGATTAAAAAAGATGCCCTAATTAAAGAAGGAGTCTATATTGTTCCGTTGCAAATAACGGTGAATAATCAAAATTATTTAGATGGAATTGATATTCAATCCGAAGAAGTGTTCAATCGCATCAAAGATGAAAAATGTATCGCAACGACTTCCCAGCCGGCAACTGGTTCTTTAGTAGAAGTCATTGCCCAAATAAAAGCAGATGGCTACGATGAAATCTTAGGAATCAGTTTAGCCTCTGGGTTATCTTCAACGATTGAAGGAATGAAGATTGCCGCAGATATGGAAGACATGCCAATTACATTAGTAGACAGCAAGGCAACAGCTGGAAATCATAAGTATTTAGTAAAAGTTGCGATGACGTTAGTTAAAGAAGGAAAAGGCGTACAAGAGATCAAGACTGTTTTAGAAGACTTAGTCAAAGATTCAGCAACCTTGATTTTAGTCAGTGACTTGCAGCATTTAAAACGTGGCGGACGTATTACGGCTTCTGTGGCAGTGCTGGGTGGTTTATTGAAAATTGTACCGGTCATGAAATTAAATGAGGATCTTGGCGGAAAAATTGATGAATTCGATAAAGTAAGAACGATCAAGAAAGCCAATATTCGTATTATTGAATACTTTAAAGAAAAAAATATAAATTCTCAGGATTATATATTAACACTTGAAGATGTATTAGCTACAAAAATTCGTGATGAAATGAGAGATTATGCAAAAGAAGCACTTAATAGCGACACTATACATACAGGACTGCTGCCGGCTGTGGTTGGCGTTCATATGGGAATCGGTGGCGTTGGTTATCAGTATATTCGTAAATATCAGGGAATTGAACAGTTAGAGGATGCTTAAAACATCCTTTTTTTGTTCATAATAGATTCAGGTGATAATAATGGACGAAAGAAAAGAAATATTAGAAAAGATATTCCAGCAAACGCAGTCAACACTATGTGATGAAGAAACCATGCAATTGCTGTTGGGAAAAAAATATGACAGCGACAGCAAGGATGACAAGCCTTCTTTTAGTGAAAAAGCGGCAGATATGATAGCCCGCATTGCCGGAAGCTGGGCGTTTATCATTATTTTCGGGATTGTGCTGTTTAGCTGGATGTATGTCAATATCCTTTTTTTGAAATCCCCCTTTGACCCCTATCCTTTTATTCTGTTAAATTTAGTGTTATCCTGTGTATCTGCCTTTCAGGCGCCTTTAATTATGATGGCACAGAATCGACAGGATCATAAGGATCGGGTACGGGCACGCAACGATTATATTCTAAATATTAAAACAGAAGTGATGATGGAAGATATTTATCAGAAAATAGAGAATATAATAAAAACTCAAGAAGAAATTTTAGAAAAAATAAATAATGAGATAAATTAATTTGCAATTTAACTTAAAAATGTTTAATATAGGGATATAACTTACAGGGGGGTATTATATGAAATTCGAATTTTCCAATAGAATGCGTAATGTACAGGCTTCGGCAGTCAGAGAAATATTAAAAGCGGCGTCAGATCCTAAGGTGATAAGTTTTGGCGGCGGCAATCCGGCAATGCAGGCTTTTCCGGTAGACAGCATTAAAACCATTTCGAATGAATTGTTTGAAGAAGATCCCATCAGTATGCTTCAATATGGGATTACAGAAGGCTATGGACCGCTTCGTGAATCTGCTAAGGCATTTTTCAATCGTCATGAACAAGTTTCCAAAGAATACGATGATTTGATTATTACTTCCGGATCACAGCAGATTATGGATTTTTTAGCTAAATGTCTATGTAATGAGGGAGATACGATTATTTGTGAAGATCCAAGCTTCTTGGGGGCTTTGAATGCTTTTAGAAGCAACGGTGCAAAGCTGATCGGAGTCAGCTTAGAAGAAGATGGCATCAACATGGAAGAATTAGAGAAAGCGATGCAGCAAAAACCAACGCCTAAATTCTTATATGTGATTCCTAACTTTCAAAACCCAATGGGAACAACGATGTCATTGGAAAAAAGAAAAAAGACCTATGAACTGGCTAAGAAATATGGCGTGCTTATCTTAGAAGACAATCCTTACGGCGATCTACGATTTTCTTCTAAAGCCGTTCCTTCTATTAAATCAATGGATGAAGAAGGGATTGTCTTATATGCGGCAAGTTTATCGAAGATTATTGCACCGGGAATGCGTGTTGCCGTTGCGATCGGACATAAAGACTTATTGTCACGCTTAACAGTCGCTAAACAGGTAGCGGATGTGCATACGAATGTATGGGCGCAGCGAGTGATGGATCGTTTCTTGCGTACCACAGATATGGATCAGCATTTAAAACGTCTGCAAGCGATTTATCGTGATCAGGCACAATTAATGCTGGATACAATCAAAGAACATTTTCATCCTTCAGTACAATACACAAAACCCGAAGGCGGAATGTTTATCTGGGCAACTTTCCCTGATGATGTTGATGTATTAGAGTTCATTCAAGAAGCGATCAAGCAGAATGTGGCGGTAGTACCGGGCAGTGCTTTTATGGTGGATGAGAATGCACCTTGCCACAGCATTCGTTTAAACTTCTCTACGCCAACAAAAGAAAATATTCAAAAAGGGATTAAAATTTTAGGTGACTTAACCTATAAATTTTGTCGATAATCGAGACCGATCCGGTCTCATTTTTTTATATTTCAAAATTAATTGAATATTCAACTATTGTATGCTAATATGTTTTTAGTTGAGTGTTCAACCATTTGGAGGGCGTATGGAAAGTAATAATTATTTGTTGATGAATTCGTCAATTTTATACCGCTGTACTCAAAAATACTATGATAAGCAATTAAATCCGTATGAGATCGGTGCCGGACAGCTTCAGTTTTTAATTATGATTTATGAAGAAGAAGGAATCACGATGCAGGCGCTTGCTAACAAAGGCAACTTTGACAAAGGCACGATCACCAAAGGGATTCAGAAACTAGAAGATTTAGGTTATGTGCGATCTGTAGTAAATGAACAAGATAAGCGCGTGCGCTGTTTATACACCACCGATAAAACAAAAGAAATTATCGGCAGCCTGTATTTGATTCGACGTGACTGGTGGGAACGGATTACAAAAGACATTACCCTTATAGAAGCGGAGCTTTTTGAAAGTCTTTTACAAAAAATTGCGGAGAGTGCCAGTCAGTATATGGTTGAAGAAGAAAAAGAGATTGCCTTTTTCGGAATGCAGAAACTCACATTATTAGATTATCCCGGAAAGATGGCGTGTACTCTGTTTACCGGAGGATGTAATTTTAAATGCCCGTTTTGCCATAATGCCGATTTAGTTTTTTTACCGGAAAATATGGTGGAAATTAAAGGGCAGGATGTTTTAGATTATTTAAAAAAGCGTCAAGGAATCTTGGAAGGGGTTTGCATCAGTGGCGGAGAACCGCTCTTACATGATGAAATCGAACCTTTTTTAAGAAAAGTAAAAGCTTTAGGGTATCCAATCAAATTAGATACAAACGGATGCTTTCCCGATAAAATCAAGTATTTAGTAAAAGAAGGTTTGATTGATTATGTCGCTATGGATATCAAGAATTCATTTGAAAGATACCCGGAAACAATTGGGACTCAGACAATTTATATAGAGGCGATGAAGGAAAGCATAGACTATCTGTTAAGCGGAGCGGTTGATTATGAGTTTAGAACCACGATGGTGAAAGAATTTCACTCTATCGAAGATATATCAGCAATCGGAAAGATGCTGAAGGGGGCTAAGCGCTATTATCTGCAAAACTTTATAGACGGAGAGCGTGTGATTCAAAAAGGATTGCATGGATTTACAAAGGAAGAATTGGAAGCATTTGCTAAAGTGGTAAAACCATATATTGAAACAGTAGAAATTAGGGGAATATAGAAAGAAGGATAAATCATGTATAAAGTTATTAAAAGAGATGGGAAAGTTGCAAATTTTGATTTGACAAAGATCAGTTCTGCTATTGCGAAAGCGTTTGAAGCACTAGAACGTCAGTATGAACCCAGCATTATCGAATTACTGGCATTAAGAGTGACAGCTGATTTTGAGCCTAAAATCAGTGATGGTCATGTGCATGTGGAAGCAATTCAGGACAGTGTTGAAACGGTGCTTAGTGAATCCGGCTATGGAGATGTCGCAAAAGCATATATTTTATATCGTAAACAGCGTGAAAAAATCCGTAACATGAAAGCAACCATTTTAGACTATAAAGAATTAGTGGACAGCTATGTAAAATCAACAGATTGGCGTGTTAAAGAAAACTCAACGGTTACTTATTCTGTTGGCGGATTGATCTTAAACAACAGCGGAGCGATTACAGCGAATTATTGGCTGTCAGAAATCTATGATGAAGAAATCGGTAATGCCCATCGTAACGGGGATATTCATATTCATGATTTATCAATGCTGACTGGCTATTGTGCAGGCTGGTCACTGCGTCAGCTGATCAGTGAAGGACTTGGCGGAGTAACTGGAAAAATTACGTCTGCTCCGGCAAAGCATCTAGCGTCATTATGCAATCAGATGGTTAATTTCTTAGGGATCATGCAGAATGAATGGGCAGGCGCACAGGCTTTTTCTTCGTTTGATACGTATTTGGCGCCTTTTGTTAAAGCGGATCATTTAGAATATAATCAGGTTAAAAAATGTATCGAATCATTTATCTATGGTGTCAATACACCAAGCCGCTGGGGAAGTCAGGCACCGTTTACCAATATTACATTGGACTGGACAGTACCGGCTGATTTAGCGGAACAGCCAGCCATTGTTGGTGGAAAAGAAATGGATTTTAAATATAAAGACTGTAAGAAAGAAATGGATATGGTCAATAAGGCATTTATTGAGATTATGATTGAAGGAGATGCCAACGGACGCGGATTCCAATATCCGATTCCAACATATTCGATTACCCGTGATTTTGACTGGTCAGATACAGAAAATAATCGTTTATTATTTGAAATGACATCTAAATATGGAACCCCATATTTTTCTAATTATGTCAACAGTGATATGGAACCTTCCGATGTAAGAAGCATGTGCTGCCGTTTACGTCTGGATTTACGCGAATTAAGAAGAAAATCAGGTGGATTCTTTGGCAGTGGAGAAAGCACCGGCTCAATCGGAGTTGTTACAATTGACTTGCCTAGAATTGCTTATCTGGCAAAAGATGAAGCAGATTTTTATGCTCATTTAGATCATATGATGGATATTTCCGCACGTTCATTAAATGTCAAACGTACAGTCGTCACAAAACTATTGAATGAAGGGCTATACCCTTATACAAAACGCTATCTTGGATCGTTCGATAACCATTTCTCAACGATTGGATTAATCGGAATGAATGAAGTAGGACTGAATGCCAACTGGCTCAAAGCTGATTTAACGCATAAAGAAACACAGGAATTTGCGAAAGAAGTACTGAATCATATGCGTGAACGCTTAGTGATTTATCAGGAAGAATACGGAGATTTATATAACTTGGAAGCAACGCCGGCGGAATCAACGACCTATCGTTTAGCGAAACATGATAAAGAACGCTATCCGAATATTATTACCGCAACAGATAATGATAATGCTCCTTATTATACGAATAGTTCACATTTACCGGTAGGTTATACGGAAGATATTTTTGAAGCATTGGATGTGCAGGATGAATTGCAGACACTATATACATCAGGAACGGTATTCCATGCTTTCCTCGGTGAAAAATTACCGGATTGGCGTTCAGCGGCAACCTTGATTCGTAAGATTGCTCAAAATTATCGTCTGCCTTACTATACCCTTTCGCCTACTTATTCGATCTGTAAGGATCATGGCTATATTAATGGTGAAATCTATACTTGCCCAAAATGCGGGGGAGAAACAGAGGTTTACAGCCGTATTACCGGATATTATCGTCCTGTAAAGAACTGGAACATCGGTAAGTCTCAGGAATTTTCAGAAAGAAAAGTTTACAATGTCGGTCAGACAATCTTGAATGGAAAAGAAGCTTTTCCTGAATCATCAGCACCTAAAAATAACGATGTGGAAGTAAAAAGCGGCGGAAAATTATATTTATTTACAACGAAGACATGTCCAAATTGTCCGACTGCAATCCATATCTTAAATCAAGCGAAAGTAGCATTCGAGAAGATTGATGCGCAAGAAGAAATTGAACTGACTAAAAAATTCGGTATCCTGCAAGCACCTACTTTAGTAGTGGTACAGGGGGATGAATATCAAACCTTCAGTAATACCGGGAATATTAAAAAATATGTAGATACATTAAATAAATAAGACAGAGTCGCCTTTTATGAGGCGATTCTTTTAATTTGGGTGAATTATTCTAAATAATTCTTACTATACCGTTTTTTTTAACGCACATATTTTAGATTGAGGAGGTGAAAAAATGAGTCAGTTAGGAATTGATATAAGTGAATTTCAAGGCGTAATAGATTTTGAAGCCATAGCCGGAAACATTGATTATGTGATTATTAGGGCGGGCTATGCGGACGTGGTGGATCCCCAGTTTGAACGAAGTTATGCTGAATGTAAACGATTGAATATTCCCTGTGGCACCTATTTTTATTCGTATGCCTTGAATACTAAAGAAGCACAAGCGGAAGCAGATTTTTATTTGAGTTTATTAGCCGGTAAGGTTTTTGAGTATCCTATTTATCTTGATATGGAAGATGGCGATCATTATAAAGAAGAACATGGACTTACCGATCCACAAGAATATGTGGCGATTACACAGGCCTTCCTAAGCCAAGTAGAAGCTCAAAATAACTATGTTGGGATATATTCATCACAATCTTGGTTTGATAAGTGTTTAGGGGCGCCTTCTTTAAAGCGCTATGACCGCTGGATTGCCAATTGGGGAACCAATGATGGAACAATTCAGGTCGATGTCAGTGATCAGGCAGGAATGCTCCAATATACTTCGGTAGGATCTATTGAAGGATATGACGGCAACGTAGACAGAGATATTGCCTATTTAGATTATCCAAGTATTATTGTCGGAGGAAATTTTAACGGTAATGGTCAAAATGAAGAGCCGCCGGCACAAACAGAATATAAGATTGGTGATCACGTTAAGTTTGAAAGCTGTTACCGATCATCAACAGCTAAAATAGGCTGGCCCCCAGAAGGTGAGGCGCTAGTGCCGGATACCAATCATGGAGTGATTACTGCTATCTATGATGGAACCAATAACCCCTATTTAATTAATGATGGCATGTGCTTCGTGAATAATGGTGATATTCAGGGGTATTATGAGGTAAAACAAACCACTTATGAAGTGGGAGATCATGTGATGTTTAACAGCTGTTACCGATCATCTACAGCGACAGTCGGCTGGCCGCCGTTTGGCGAAGCACTGGTACCGGATGTTGATCATGGGATTATTACAGCTATTTATGATGGAACTAATAACCCTTATTTGATCAATGATGGCATGTGCTTTGTGAACAATGGCGATATTACAGGGTATTATGATAAAAACACTTATGTGGTACAGGCGGGTGACACATTGAGTGAAATCGCAGAACAATATGGAATCAGTTATCAGGCTTTAGCACAGATGAATCAGATTAGCGATCCTAATCTTATTTATCCGGGACAAACATTAAGGGTCCCCTAAAATAAAAATTTCCCCATCATGGGGAAATTACATAGCACCGTTCTTAGAAATCACATCTTTATAGTAATAAAAACTATCTTTTTTTATACGTTTTAATTCTTTAAGATCATCATTTGTACGATCTACATAAACCATGCCATAGCGCTTGTCCATTCCTTGTGAACTGCTTAATAAATCAATGAATGACCAAGGATTAAACGAGAAAAGTTCAACCCCATCACCAATCGCTAAAGACATCTGTTCAACCATTTCTTTAAAATAAGCAATTCGCAGATCATCGTGGATTTTTCCGTCTATTCCCAATTTTTCGTTGGCAGACCATCCATTTTCAGTAATCATGACAGGTAGGCGATAACGTGCATAAAGACGCCTTAAAGCAAAACGAAGTCCAATTCCGTCACGATTCCAATTATATTCACTGTATGGAGTATAAGGATTTTTATAGTATTGGTATTCTCCGGCAACACTTCTGCCTTGTCTTGGCAAGTCGGGACCACTATACTCCTCAGGCATATTTTCATTGACATATTGTCCCACTACTTCTGTTACATACCAGTTAATCGCAATGAAATCAGGACGGGCATCTGCCAACATCTCTTTATCTTCCGGTAAAACATCAAACATCAGATTCTTTCTTTTCAGTTCATTAATAAAATAAGGTGGATATTCTCCATAATAATGTACATCAATCAATGAAAATACATTAAGATCATCCATTTGATAGGCAAGCATCATATCTTTTGAATTGACGGTTGCAGGTAAACGAGTCGTATAGGAAATGCAGGGACCAATTTGACCGTTAAAGTGCATAGAACGATACAGCTTAGTTACTAAGGCATGCGCTATACACATATGATGGAATGCCTGATACGATGTTTTTAAATCGGTTAGTCCTTGGAAAAATGGCAGTTCAGTGATGACCATCTGCTCATTGATCGTTAACCAGTAAGGAACAATATCACCAAAGCTTTCAAAGCAAACTTTAGCGTAACGAACAAAATCTTGAATGCATTCGCGGGAAGCAAACCCATTGTATTTTTCAATCAGTGCCTGTGGAAAGTCAAAATGATATAATGTAACAATTGGAACAATATCATTTTTTAATAGTTCTTCGATTAAACTGTGATAATAAGCTACCCCTTTAGGATTAATTTCTCCACAACCATCCGGAATAATCCTTGACCAAGCAATTGAAAAACGAAAACTCTTTAAACCACACTCTTTCATTAATTGAATGTCTTCTTTATAGTGATGGTAAAAATCAACCGCGATAGAACTATCTGCGAGTCCGTTTTCATCACTTGCCTTTTTTAATCTTAAATCAGCAACAGTTAAACCTTTGCCATCTTCTAAATAGGCACCTTCAGCCTGAAAAGCAGAAATACTTCCGCCCCATAAAAAATCTTTTGGAAAACTCATGTATTATCACCTCAGCTTCATTATAATTAATCAGCACTCACATAAATTTCAAAATTTGAAGAGTTTATTCATAGATATTTTCTCCTATCTTATTATGAAAACGATCAATCAAACGCTCATAAATACGCATAATCGCATACCTGCTTAACCCATTGTGGCTGTATTTTCCGCAAAACAGCACAATATCAAATAAAGCTAATAAAGAAGGATCATGGGACTGGGTAATTAAAATCTTAGTACAGGGTAGTTTTTGAATAGACGGATAGTAAGCTTGGTCGCTGTTAAGATGCAGGTATTGCCCATTAATGCTAGTCACAATGATTAAATCAGTAGGGCAAATACCTTGTATGTAATCATCAAAAAAATTCACTTTAGCAACAATTTCACTAAGTTTTCCGTGTGAATATAACTGTTTTTGAAAGTATAGAGCAGGATATTGAAATTCACCATAGCCAAGCAAATAGATATTGTCTGCTTGCATAATCTTTATAGCTGCTTGGTCTAATTGGTAAATTGGCTCCACCTCTATTAAACGCATATTTTCATTCATATGTTGTAAGTAGGATTGCTTTTCATTGAAATTATAAATTTGAGGATAATTTTTCAATTCTTTCCTACTTGCCTGCTGTCTAAAATGCTTATAATTCTTATAGCCAATTAATTTAAAAAAACGATGCAACGTAGAATCTGACACATGACAGAGTGCGGCTAATTCCTCTAATGAACAATTGGGCACTTCCTTTAAATGGATCAGCAGTGTTTTGGCAATATCATAGTTTGTATCTTTTTTTATAGAACAATTAATATAATTGAGTAAAGTATAGATAAGTGTCTGCATAATCAATTTCTCCTATACCTTATATTATAACTAAGTTATGTAGTCTGTTCATCTTTTTTAGTGAAAACGTCAATGAAAATAACGATAATCAGCTCATTCTATTATTCTTCCATCTTTAATACAGCTATTTGATTGCGGTAGATAGATGCTTTCATATTGTCGCATTGGTACCTTTGTGATAGTATTAAATATAAATAGAGAAGTATTATATATAGAAGACTAGATCAGGAGTTTGAGAGGTAATTTAATGAGTGGGTATATTTATATTTTAACCAATCCTTCTTTTAAGGAATATGTGAAAATTGGTTATGCAGATGATGTTCAGAAAAGATTAAATCAACTTAATCGAAGTGAATGCATCCCATATGCATTTAGAGTGTATGCAATTTATGAAGTTGAAATGCGACTTTCTGATAAGAAATTACATAGTATTATTGATAAATTAAATCCTAATCTTCGATCTATAGAAACTTTTGCTGGAAAGAAACGAGTAAGAGAGTTTTATGCTATGTCACCAGAAGATGCGTATAGTATTTTGGAAGCAATGGCAGAAATACATGGACGCAAAGATAAATTAAAGAAGGTTCAACCATCTGACTATGAAGAGAATGAAGAAGAAACAGCAAGTGAAATTGAAGCGGAACATAAAGAACGTATGGCTCCTTTTGAATTTTCAATGTGTAATATTAAACCGGGATCTATATTAGAGTTTTACAATAGCGGAAGTGTTAATTCAGGTCGTACATGTAAGGTTGTCGATAATAAGCTGGTGGAATTTGAAAATGAATTATGGTCTTTATCTGCTCTTGCAACAAAATTATTAGGTTCTAAATGGGGTGTTGCCGGACCAAAATATTTTAAATATAATGGAGAATGGTTGAATGATATTCGAGAAAAAATGCAAAATAAATCGGGTGATTAAAATATTATGATGATGTAATGAATACCTTGAGTTTTTATTAATAAAAAAATGAAATAGTATTTGCTTTTATTTAAACTCTATGTTATACTATGTATATAGTAACTAGCAACGATATACAATTACATGGATCATCCATCAACATTGTCTATTCTTAGTACAGTGTTGGCGGATGATTTTGTTTTTAATATAATGCTTCTTATTAAATAAAAAAGGAGGTATTTCATAGTATGAATACAGGAAAAGTAAAGTGGTTTAATCAAGATAAAGGATTCGGTTTTATTACAAGTGATGCAGATAGAAAAGACATCTTTGTACATTTCTCAGCAATCCAATCAAGTGGATTTAAAACATTAAACGATGGAGATAATGTTAGCTTTGATATCGTTATGTCTGATCGTGGTGAACAAGCTTCAAACGTTACAGTTATCTAATTTGATAATGAAAAGGAAAGCAATTACAGCTTTCTTTTTTTTTATACAAAATTGTTTGCTTATAGTTATTTTTAATAAATATATTTATATGAATTATTGGTAATTCTAAATTTCTTTTGCATATAAATCAATAATTTGTGGTAAAATAAAGATATCAAGCATATACTTAATAGAAAGATAGGTGGATATATGTATGAAAAAGGAGATTTGATTGTATACGGGAACCAAGGTGTTTGTAAGATTGAAAATATAGGGAAATTAGATATTGGAAGCAGTTCTAATGAAAAAGAATACTATACCCTTGTTCCGGTTTTTAGAGAAGGAAGGACGTATACGCCAACGGATACAAAGGTGCATATGCGACCTCTTATTACGAAAGAGGCGGTTGATCAGCTGATTTCAATGATCTCAACCATGCAGGAAGATGCATTAGAAAATCAGACTGCTCAGCAGTTGACTTCTTATTATAAAGATCTTATTGATGAGTATTCTTGTGGAGACTTACTGCAGGTTATTCATAGTGTGAGAATGAAACAGGAAAAAATGGAATCGCAAGGTAAGAAGCTAGGACAGATCGATACACGTTATCGAAAAGAAGCCGAAGAATTGCTTCATGAAGAATTTGCGGTTGTACTGGGAATCTCAAAAGATGAGGTAATCCAGTATATCACGGATCAGATGAAACTATCCGTTTAATTGAATAATATTGGGCAGGTACTTTTTAACGAAAAGTATCTGTTTT
This sequence comes from Beduini sp., assembly GCF_047239305.1. Classification (NCBI taxonomy): domain Bacteria; kingdom Bacillati; phylum Bacillota; class Erysipelotrichia; order Erysipelotrichales; family Erysipelotrichaceae; genus Beduini; species Beduini sp. The sequence continues at coordinate 68,610 of NZ_JBKTEM010000007.1, read as the reverse complement.
TCTTTCCAACTTCCCTATATCCTATTATAAATGCTGGGAATTATGCTAGAATATAAAATATTTTTTCTTTAATAAATTGTACAGACAAAAAGGTAAACACTGATAAACATATTTAAAGATGAGAATGTTGAAATAGGGGGGGATCACTGTGTTATTTTGATAATGAAGGAAGAAATGAAACTACAAGCAAATAGAATTGTATAATTTCATTTAGAGGGAGATTAACATGGAATATTCAGACTTAATAGCAGGGATGCAGCGTTTTGGAGCCAACAGTAAAGACATCTTTTATAATTGTATGGGAGTAGATGTAAAGGTTATTAGAGAAACTGTGATTATTTCACCGGGCTGGACACCGCAAAAATTATCGGGATTGGGAATATTTGAATTGATTGTGGATTCATCGCCTTTATTTGGTTATAAGGTATGGGATGTCCGTTACGATGATTTAAACATGACTTTTATAAAAACCGGTTTTGGGGCACCGGCATTGATGGATGCAATGCTTTTATTAGGACTTAGTAAATGCAAACGTGTGATTTTTGTAAGTTCAGTCGGCGCATTAAAGATGGATATCGGAATCGGTGATCTTGTCATCCCTAAATGTTCAATATCCGGGGATGGAGCGAGCCGCTATATTTCTTCAAACAGTTTTACGAATGATGTTTTTGGTCAAAAAAACACCCCGGATAAAAGTCTGTTTGAAAAGTTGAAAAAAGAAACGGAAATAGTGTGTGCAGATCAAGAGGTCTGCTGGCATATTGGAACACCGTTTTGTACGGATACTATTTTTGCTCAGTATCCTTATATTAAGGATATTGTAAGTATGGGATGTGATACAATTGACATGGAAAGTGCAGCCGCTTTTAAAACGGCGGAAATAATGGGAATCCCAATGGCAGCTTTGCTTAATGTTTCCGATAACTCTATGCAGGATCAATCGCTGATGAGTGCAACAACAAACGAGATTCAAGAATATCGCCAATTTGTAAGATGTGAAGTCATACCAAAAATTATTCATCGTCTGATTATTGACGATTGAACAAAATAGGTGTAAATGCGAAGTGTACAGTCTCTCCGTTTTTTAATATTTTAACTGTATATTCTTTAGTCATATAAAATCGCTCCTTTATAAATATTTTTAAATATGTTATAATGAGCACGATAAAAGGAACTGTCGGCGAGACAATTTTTATCATGCTTAGATATATTGGTAGCATATCTTTGAATCTCCGTGTTGGTAGCAGGGGGATTTTTATATTTGTCCTCTAATTCATTTTGTGGATTTTTAACAATGGTATTATTTTTATACATTGGATCTATATACCTGTCATTGTAGAAAGCTTCTTTTAAAAGTTTTAATTCTAAATATTGAGGTTCTGTTAACGCTAGTTTTCCTTGATGCAATCCACCCTCAACAACGTGTACTTTTTGTTTGCAATGAGGACAACTTTTTTTCTGTTTTGGCATTTCAATTTTCTTTTTACAATATGGGCATATTCCATCAGTATATAAGGTAATAGCATCGGTAAGACTATCCTCATAATCAATACATTTTTGACCAAAGAGAGAAATATACGTATTGGTACTGTTAGCATAAATGTTCACTCTATCATCAACTCTTATATAATTAGAAGTAACTTTAGTTTCTTCAAAGGTCACATCTAATTTCATTTTTTTATCTTGACTATTTTTTATTTTAAAATAAGACATATGTAATGAGCTGCGGTGCATGGCAATGTGAAATATATTTTGATCAAGTACAGTTTATAAAAGAGTAAAGTAAAACCCTAGGTCCTATTTGGACTTAGGGTTATTTGTTAAATCCAATAAACACTTAGTTCAACTATTGCAACTAATATAAATATGGATATTGGCAATGGGATATTAATAATTCTACTTGATAATACTATTAATACTAAAGTAATAATAAAAATAATTGAAGTAGTGTACTTTTTTTTATTATCAATTCTTTCCCTGGTCATTCTTCTTGTACTATATATGACACTTACTAGAGATACCGCAAAAAGGATTACTTGCATAAAATTGGCTTTTTGAACCGAATTCACATTGAAAACTAGATTAATAAATATACTTGTACCAATGACACTGACTAAAGATTCAATGATTTTCATCATTTTTTTATCCATATTAATAATTCATACAAGCCCCGCCCGCTTCATCGGGTCTTATTGAATGAAATTTATACTGATATGTTTTTACTAAGTCAGTATAATTTGGTTTAGCATAGTACCATTGAGTTTCTAATACATAAGATGGACAATCATCCATATAAGCCTGCCAATATTCAATGTACAAAGTTGCATAAGCAACACTTCCTACAAAACTTATAACTCCTGTTATTGTTGATATTGTACCTAATATAGGGTGAATAAAGCTTACCATTGCTGTTGCACCACTTACATAACCTAATACTTCTACAACAACTTTATTTGTTTTATAATAGGGACCATAATTTTTCCCCCAACTACCGTATGTTGATATATTATAATCTCCATTAGGGTTTTCCACTTCTTCACTTTTAGAAATATAAAATTTATTTCCAAATTCAGATGTTGCTGTTAGATTATCCAAGTTTCCTTCAATAACATAACGTTCACCATTAACAATGAATAAAAAACTATTATTTCTTATATTCCCTTCGTATAAGATATAATTATTATTATTTATATCTTGTATAATAGAAGTACCAGCGTTTTCTGTGTCATTGGAATACACAATTTTAAAATTTGGATTTTTATCTGAAGATATATTTAAAAGAGTATTAAAATCCCCAGATTGCAATGCTTCATAGTTATAGTCTCCAAATTGAGATGGATCCTGAGATGAGTATAGTTTAGGTGATTTATTTTGACTGATTAAATTTAAATATTTTTCCTCTGCTGTTTTATCATGAATTTCGAATTTTTCATTGAATGAATTTTCTGTATTCTCGGCAGCTAAAGCGGTAAGATTTAATGAACAAAATCCAATAGTTAATGCTAAAAATAATGTGCAAATTATTTTTTTAAATTTGTGTTTTGACTTCATGATTGAATCTCCTTTTAATTTTCAAAACGAGACTTCGCATTTCTGCTACTAGAAATTATTAAGATAAAATATTATATGCATTGGTGATACACCTCCTAACCTTATTAATATTTCTTTAAATCTACTTAAATGTTAACATAGTTTCCCATAAATTTGTTGATTCCAATGAACAATGCAACAAATTATAAAGAAATAGCTAAATGAAAACGCTTATACTATAATTGTTTATACACACTCATATCTTTACAAATAATAAGTTTAAGATTAACACTGTTCTTAAATATAGTAAGAGGTAAAAATATGAATTTTAAATGTAAATGCGGAAAAGTAATCATAACTTATGATGTATTTTATGAAGAAAGTGGAAAGTTTAAAGCATATGTATATACATATCCCGTTTGTGGCTGCTGTCAGATAGATATACATTATAAAAATAAGGTTAAAATAATAAAAAGATTCTTAAAGAAATAATGCCATTTACACATATCCATGTTATTATACTATTAGTAATGTGTAGGAAGAATGTGGATATGGAAATAGGAAAATTAAAAAGATTGTATTTTTAAATCTTATATCCTCTTATGGGGATTATGTTAAAGCAATCAAGGAAGATCAAACAAATGTAGAGGTAATGGAATACTGCGAGGGGATTATATTCGGGCAACTTAAAATGACGCTAGATTTAGGGCTGATAGTACAAGATGATTTAAGCAATGTTTATCATTCGATTATAGATTATAAATATGCAGCAAAAGCTATCAATTAAGATAGCTTTTTTACTCTAAATTTACTCCTAATCGTATAAAAAATATAGCTAATTAATCTAAAAAACATTAAAAATGAGCCTGTTTTATGTATAAAACACATAAAAATTATGTGTTAGATTTCAATAAACGAAAATAATTGAGAAATCTAAAAAATAGGTATAGTATATATGGGTATGGGGAGGTATGGGAATGGATGAGAGTAGAACAATGACAAGAGGTTCGATTTGGAAATCGATCGTTTATTTTTCAATTCCATTATTAATCGGAAATGTATTTCAGCAATTATACAACACAGTCGATAGTATCGTTGTAGGGAACTATGTAGGAAAAGAGGCTTTAGCTGCGGTAGGATCATGTACCGTTATCATTAATATGCTCGTTGGTTTTTTCATGGGGTTATCTACCGGAGCCAGCGTTGTTATTTCACAGTATTATGGGGCGAACGATCATAAGAAGCTGCATGATGCGGTTCATACATCAATCATGATGACATTAATCTTAGGCGTTATTATGACATTTGTGGGAATCTTACTGTCACCGACATTATTGAATTTTATGAAGACACCTGCTGATGTTATGCCGAATTCATCACTTTATTTAAAGATTTATTTTGCCGGTATTTTAGGATTGATGATCTATAATATGGGGGCTGCGATTTTAAGAGCGATTGGCGATTCAAAAAGACCGCTTTATTTCTTGATTTTTTCTTCGATAGTAAATACGATATTAGACTTAGTGTTTGTTATTGTGTTTGACATGGGGGTTGCCGGAGTTGCATGGGCGACTTTAGTAGCACAGGTACTATCCGCTGTTTTGGTCATTGCTTTATTAGTAAGATCAAAAGAAGCATATAAAATTATTTTAAAAGATCTGCGTTTACATAAAGATATGTTTACTAAAATGCTGAAGATTGGATTGCCGGCTGGATTGCAGCAATCAATTACAGCATTCTCAAATATATTTGTTCAAGGCTATGTTAATGTATTCGGTTCTTCGGCAATGGCCGGATGGAGTTCCTATACGAAAATTGACCAGTTTGTTATTTTACCGGTACAAAGTATTTCATTGGCATCTACAACATTTGTTGGTCAGAACTTGGGAGCAAAGGACGTTGAGCGTGCCAAAAAGGGAACTAAAACTTCTTTGATGATTTCAATCGGTGTTACTATTTTCTTATCTGTACTATTGAATATCTTTGGTAATCAGGTATTAAGCATTTTCTCACAAGATGCAGAAGTATTAAAGTATGGAAATATCTTTTTAAGAACCTTCTCGCCATTCTATTTTGCGATTTGCTTTAATCAGATATATGCCGGAGCTTTGCGTGGGGCAGGGGATTCCAATGCGCCAATGGTGATCATGCTGTTTTGTTTTGTTGTTTTTAGACAAATTACTTTATTCTTTGGAACCCAATTCTTTAGTTCCATCAATTTTGTTGCTTTCAGCTATCCTTTAGGTTGGGTTCTATGCAGTGCTTTATTAGCTTACTATTACTATAAAGGAAAATGGCAGAAGAAGTTAAACAGTGTTGTTGATTAGGAGGAATTAAGATGAAAATCCCAAATAAACCAGGAGAAATAAAAGACTACTCAATGTATCGAGTAGAAAAATTAAAAGATCATATATTTCATATTGAAGATCGTATTGATAATCCTTCAAGCATGTACTGTATTATCGGAAGTGAGAAAGTACTATGGGTTGATACTGCCAATACGCATGCCGAGTATGAAGAAGAATTGACACAAATAGCCGAAACTTTAGCTGATGGCAAAGAGATAATGGTTGCGATTACGCATAATCATTATGACCATGTTGGAGGACTAAATGCTTTTAAAAACAAAACAATTTTGTTTCCCTTGAAAGATAAAGAGGATAACTTAGAAACAAGGGATTATCAGTTTATCGAAGATGGGGATATAATTGATTTAGGAGATAAGCAGTTAAAGGCAGTTGAAGTACCCGGGCATACAGCTGGATCAATGGTTTATATCGATGCTAAAGAAGAATTGGTGATCACGGGGGATGCCATTGGTTCAAGCTATGTCTGGCTGTTTTTCATGGATCAGGTTTTAGAACACTATAAAAAAGGAATTCATCATTTGTATAATGAAATCAAACATTATCAAAATCCGTTGTTTATGTGCGGACATCGTTGGCAGCAGTATCAAAGTATCGGACGTGATCCATTGTCACCGGTCAATGCACCTATGACGATGCAGTACCTGCTTGATATGATAAAGCTGGTAGATATGATTGAAGCTAAAACGGCTTTGACAAGACCTTTTAATACTTTGGGAAAACCTGAAGAGCATTGTGTGTACAGCTTTACAGGCTCTAAAGCAGAGATTGATTCATTTGTATCTCTGATGAAATAAGCGCAGCAGCGCTTTTTTAATGTTTAAATAAGAATGTTTCATCAAGCATAAAATACAATAAATTTCTAATTAATTATTTATAATTTGTGACAAATCGATTTTATTCTACAATTTTCATTCTTTTGTTGTCTTACAATAGGAATGAAAAGGAGGGCTATGTATTGTGGAAGGTACTAAACAAGTATTGGATGATATAAGTGGTAAATTATCTGATATTAAGGATCAATTACAAAAAATTGATGCTGATGTATTATCTGTAGAAACGATTTTGGCTGATATCGTTGCAGATAAAGAAAAAGACGAATAGGGAAAAAGAACCTGATAAATGATATATACCTAGAATCCTGGATACATATCAGAAATCAGGTTTTTTATTATCCGATTTTGGAAAATGAAATATCTTTTGTTATGCTTTTCTTTCTTTTATGATGAAGATGAAAGAGAGGTAATTATATGAAGAAAAATCCAGATCAATTTCCGAATCATTTTTTATGGGGAGGAGCATTAGCGGCAAATCAGTGCGAAGGAGCCTATGATGTCGGCGGCAAAGGGCTATGTATCGCAGATATTAATCCTTATAAAGATAATGTTGCATTAAAAAAGAAATCAAATAAAGAGATGAGTTCAAAAGATATTGAATCCCTGCTTCATGATCCGAGCATGGTTTTTCCGAAAAGATATGCCATTGATTTTTATCATACGTATAAAGAAGATTTAAAGCTATTAGCAGGAACCGGAATGAACAGTTTGAGAATCTCTATTAATTGGGCAAGAATCTTTCCTAATGGGGATGAAACCGAGCCCAATGAGGAAGGATTAGCTTTTTATGATCACTTAATCGATGAAATCATAAAAAATAAAATGGAACCGATGGTTACAATATCCCATTATGAAATGCCATTGCATTTAGCGACACATTATAATGGTTGGTATAACCGACAATTAATCGAATTTTTTGTTCGCTATTGTGAAACATTGTTTAAACGTTATCATGATAAAGTGAAATATTGGATTTTAGTGAATCAGATGAACCTGATTAAATATGAATCTTTTAACCATTTAGGGATTCCCAGTGATCGTGTAGAAAACTTACTGGAGGCAAAATATCAAGGTGTACACCATGAATTGGTGGCATGTGCATTGAGTATTGATATCGCCAAAAAGATTGATCCAAGTATGCAGATTGGAATGATGTCTTATTATGCAAATTGTTATCCGGAAACATCGGATTCAAAAGATGTCATGGCGGCGATGCGTATCAATCAAATGGAATTCTTTTATTCTGATATTTTAGTCAGAGGAGAATATCCTAAGTATGCCTATCGTTTCTTTGAAGAAAACAATCTTGATATTAAGATTACAAATGAGGACATAGAAGCGTTTAAACATACAGTCGATTTTGTCAGTTTCTCCTATTACTATACAAAAATTACCAGTGCAAAAAACTATGGCACTGAGGAGGCGGTGAAAATTAATCCTCATATTAAAACGAATGAATGGGGATGGGGAATAGATCCGGTAGGATTAAGAGTAGCATTGAATGAGTATTATGATCGTTATCAGCTGCCGATTTATGTAACAGAAAATGGTATGGGATTTATCGAAACGCTTAATGAAGATGGCACTTTGCATGATCCGTATCGTATTGAGTTCTTGCGTGAACATATTCGACAGATTAAAGAAGCCATTAAAGATGGTGTGGATGTCAGAGGTTATTATCCTTGGGGACCGATTGATATTGTCAGCTGTTCAAGCAGTGAGATGAAAAAACGCTATGGATTTATTTATGTGGATTTAGACGATTACGGAAAAGGCAGTGGGAAACGTTCATTGAAAGACAGTTATTACTGGTATCAGACAGTAACAAAAAGCAATGGAGAAATATTATAAGAATGAAAGCGGAATCAACTGAAAGGTTCTGCTTTTTTGTTGGTAAAGTCAGCAAGTTGTTGTATAATAATTGAAGAGGTGAGGCAAGATGGATATTCCGATTAAAGATATTGTAGAGGCTTTTAAACAGGATTTTAATCCTCAGGAATGTGAAGGAATTTATAATCTTACACATCAAGATATTATATTTACGATAACCAAGCTTAAACAGTTTATTTTACATGCTCAGCTTCAGGAAATTACCTTTAGTGAATTAGAAGAACTGTTTGATTTTATACAAAGTGATGAAGTGTTGGAAACCTATATTAATGAATTAGTTGCACCGTTCGCACCGGGGATGATGGTGGGGCAAACTTTGGAAAGTGAATTTGTCGGATCGATTGGTATTTATGATCGGTTTGTATATGAAAAGGAAAGACAGGGCGGAACGATTATGATTGCTCCGATTCTCGTGGTCTGTACACTGGTTCAGAATGCCTATCTGTTTATTAATGATATTATGCTTCATCATGATATTAGCTATTGCTTAGATAAATGCAAAGGGCTCAGTGAGCGTGAAATTGAAATAGAAGATATCTATCGTCATGTGGTTCATTTGATTATTAAGCCGCTTTTAGAAGTTCTTCATTACCGTGCGCTTAATCCAACTCAAAATATTCCACAGTATATTGTGACTTCGTTTGGGTTGATTGAAGCCGAATATGCTATTGAACATGGTTATGAAATTACACAGCAAATAGAAAAGACGTTAGACGATATGTTGAAATCGTTAACGCCTGAAGATGTTAAAGAAAATAAGTTGATTAATTAATCTTTAATAAATACATAACGAGATGAGGCAGAATGCGTTGGACTATAGTGAAAATCATCCACAATGATTTCCTTTATTGTCTCAAGATCTCTTATCTCATGCTTTATCAAGTAATTCAACATGGATCCTCGTGCTTTTTTGATCAGCATTGAGGGTCTTTTTAATTGTTCATTATTCTTGATTGCAAAATCGATGGTGATAAGGTTGGGGTGTTTCACTTGCTTAGCGTACTCCAAAGAGGCAAGGCTGATAATAAAGTCTTCCTCTTGCAGCAATTTATTAACCTCTTTGTCCCAGTATTCATAAAGATTTATACCATCAATCTGACATAAATAATCCAAACGATAGAATGAAATCTCATCTAAATAGCGCAGACATCCATATAATGCATCCAGTATGTAGAGGTGTTCCGATAAGTAAGCATGGTGTTTAGAGGTATAAGTGGAGAGTTCCAATTGTTTAAAGACAGTGCCAGTATAATAGTATAATGCAGGTATTTTTTTAGTTTCACGCAGTCCGTCATAAATGCTTTGAGCCAATTTTGCAGAGACATGCATTCTTTTTTCTATCATAGCAGGATCATCGTTTAATAGTGTGTTTTTTATCGGTTCAGTCAGTTCTAAAAACATTGGCTGTGTAGACGGCAGTGAGCAAGGCTGCTCTTTTAGAGTTTTACTTGGGGATATAATAATCTTCATTGCTTTTCCTCCTAAAAAATACTATATATAAAAAACTCCGGCGTGTCAAAAGATGTAATTTTATGATACAATGGGGTGGGTGATAAAAATGAATACAATAATTATAGATCGAATTTTAATGCATATGATGGATTTTGAACATCATCAAATTTTCTTTTCTGATGACTTTTTAGAATTGAGTCCGACGATGCAGGAATATTATGACAAAAAACTGGAAAAGGCATGGTTGAGTCCGCAGTTAAAGGAGTTAACTTTGGGGGATTTTGCTCCCATTATTTTAAGAAGCAAGGATATGGTTGAAGATGATGATAAATTTTTTCAGCACGCTAAATCGATTACACAGGAATTGTTTGATTTAGGAAAGATGATCCAGCTGATGCCAAATTGCAATATTATATTTGTGGAATGCAAAATTGATGGAATGAAGCACATGGTCATCATTAAATTAAATTATAAATTGGCGCCGGTCAATGTACTAGAAGAAGATGAAAATGGAAATAAAGTAGTAAGAATCACAAATCGCCAAACTGTTCCGACAAAAACAGCTAATGTCGAAGAAGCCATATTGGTGAATGTGGAGGATAACCGAGTTTATCTTATAGAGAAACGTTTTGAAATTGACGGACGTCCTGATTATTATTTGAATCCACAATACATCAAAGGGGAACCTAAGATGACGGATAAGCAAAAAGTATCTCTTTTAAATAAGACGATTACTAAAATCGAAAGTCAGTTTGGAGTAAATGAGTTTGAGCCAAAGGCACTGATTAAACAGGAAATGGCAAATCGTGTTTTAGATCATCAGGATATTAAACCTCATGAAATTGCATCGGTCATATTGGAAAGAGACTATAATGCAAAAGAAGAAGCCTTAGATATCTTGACAGACTTAGGTATTGCAGAAGAAGATACAATTTCACAGAATTTTGAAACAGTGGAAAAATTATCTAAATGCAAACTTGTTACAGATACTGAAATTGAGATTACATTGAATGTCAGTGACTATCTTGAGCAGAATCATATAAAAAAGACACGCCATGAAGATGGTACCTATACAATCGTATTAGAAGATATCCATGATATAACATTGAAATAAATTTAACCTCCTGTTTGCCCTTGTTTACTGTATAATATGGGTAAGGAGGTTTTCTTTATGGCAATTGAATCAATCGTTAATTTTTATCCTTGTAAAGACATTGAGGAAACAACGGAGTTTTATTTAAAAGTCATTGGACTCACTTTGTTTCAGGATCAAGGAAAAGCAAGAATTTTTGACAGTGGGTATGGCTATTTAGGGTTTTGTCAGTATGATCATGACATGCTGGCAACGCAGACCTGTATCTCTTTTAATTTAAAGGATCAAAAAGAAGTAGATGATTATTATGCTAAGCTTAAAGGACTGAATGTAGATGGATTGATTCCGCCCAAAAAGCATGATCAGTTTGATGTCTATTCATTCTTTATGAGAGATCCCAATGGCTATCAGATTGAATTTCAAAAAATTAAAAAATAGTGTAGCTTTAAGTTACACTATTTTTAAAACAGCCAGTATAATCAATAATACTCCGGACAGCCAGGAAAGATCCAAATCCAATCGTTCGGATAGCTTTTTGCCTAAATAACTTCCAAGTGCGATGACGATTAAGTTAACAATTAACGCACATAAAAGAATTTCTACCGGATGGATGATACTTAATCCCACGCCCAGTCCTGCAGCTAGGCTGTCAAGTGATAGGGCAACGGCAAGGGAAAGTGCTTCCTTTGGCGAAAGGATATGAGAACGATCGTAGTCTGCTTTGGTTGGGGTAGCATAGACTTGCAGGATCAATGTTAATTGTTTGGTAGTAATAGATATAGGTTTATCAGAACCTCTTTTAATTAAGGCTTTCATGGAGCTGTCATAAAGTTTGATGACTCCAAGAATAAAGAGTAAAGTAAAGCAGAATAAAGAGGTGACAGGTGGTGGGATGATTGTTTTAATCATTGCCCCTAAGCCAAGGGATATCCCTAAAAATGTACACCCGATAACACTGATGATGGCAGCAGAAGAAACTGGAATCTTGATTTTACTGCTACCATAGGCAAAACTAGCCACAAAAGAATCGAGAGATAAAGCTACGACAAGTAGCAGAATTTCACTGAGATATTGTAGAACTGCCAAGAAAATCCCCTCCTAAATTAAGATATGTTTAAAAAGAAGAAGAGGTTGGGAATTTGTCTTTATTGATGGGCAAAAGTGGTTAATAATACGCAAAAGAAAGCAAATCATGTATAATGATTGATAGGTGATAATATGGAAATCGTAATTGGAAAACAATGGAAAGAAAAAACAGACTATTATATTAAAGAAAGCTTATCAAAACCATCTGTTTGGCTGGTTGATGCTGCGGTTAAGGAAGAATATGAAAAGATGCTGCTGGAAGCCAGTGAAAATAAAGCGATCCTGCTGCAAAGTGTAATGACTTTTGATGAGTTTTATAATGATTTGCTTTTTTCACAGCAGTTTTTTAAACGTCAGGTTATAAGTCCTATTCAGTCGTTATTAGTGATTTATGAGATTTTATCGGATTATGATGGAGAGATTATTCAGTGCATGGATAATGGCATTTTACAGCAGCTGCATCATGTGTTTTCTTGCTTCAAGCGCTATAAAAGCAATTTAGAGTTATTGAAGGAGGTAGAACTGCCGGCTTTCTCGAAGAAAAAATTGGAAGAATGCGGACAATTATATCAAAGATATTTGGCGAAACTGGAAGCATATGGTTGGCGGATGAAGGAAGATTATGAATCGGACCCAGTTGAAATAGATGATACGATTCATTTTTATATTGATCAGATCGAAGAAGTGGATGAGCAGATGATGAGTCTGATTCATAAGATGACACATTGCACGCTTTTATTGACTTGTGATGATCAGGAGGATGCGTATACGCATTTTATAAAAAAAGAATTGAAGAGGTGGAATACAAAAATTACTTTATTTGATGGAACTGTAAGTCCGTTTAAAGAATATCTGATACAGAGTTATCAAAATTTGAAAGCACCGGATTATTCTTTAGATTATCCTTTGATGGGGATAAAGGCGGTTAATCAGCATGCGGAGATTTGGCAGCTAGCCGTTGATATCTATCATTTGATTGCCAGTGGTCAGGCTCAGTATTCTGATTTTGCAGTATACTGTACAAGTCAGGATTATTTTGAAAAAATAGAGGCTGTCTTTAAGCTGCATCGGCTTCCTTGTTTTATTGCAAAGACAATACCGATTTATCAAAGCCGAATTGCCATGCTTGTTAAAAGCTTATGGCTGTATGCGAAAACTGCCGATGAAATGCACTTAATAACTTTATTTAGAAGTCATCTTTTTAAAGGAGTCTTTTTGGATTCTAGAATTGATCTTTTTGAAAAGCAGCTTAAAACAATGCGTTCCTGCACTTTAGAAGATTATCAAGAAGCAAAAGCGAACATCGATTGGCTGACAGCAGAAATGAATTCTAAAGATTATGTCGATCAAAAAGTCGGTTGTTTAATTCTTTGGCTGGAAGAAATGGAGGTGGAAAAAGGGGCAATTGATGAATTAGAACGTGCCTGCTTATCTCAAACGTTGGAATATTTAAAAGAGTTTGAAATGCATATCAAAATGGACCAAAATGATTTTTTCGATATGTTGTTAGCATACTATACATTGCACGCTCCAAAAATAGAGAAAACAATGGATATGATCACAGTTGTCATGAACGATGCAGTAGTGACATCGGCAAAACGCATTTATATCTTAGGCTGCAATGAGAATAGTTTTCCAACCGTTGAGAGTGACAATGAATTGATTTTAAATGATGAGTGTGCTGCTTGTGAAGAAGCAGGAATCCATTTAGGATTAAATTTGTTTGAGCGGATCGAGGTGCAATACCTGCAATGGTTTAAATTATTTTATTTAGAAAAGAAAGTGACTCTTTCTTATATTACTGGCTCATTAGGAGGCGATGACTTTTTACCTTCTAGTCTTTATTTAAATGTAATGAAACAATTTAAAGGTAAAGAAAAAATTATTGGACAGACACGACGCTTGAGTGATGTGACTACCCCAGAGGCATCCTTAGATATCGCTCTTCATTATGGAGATACTACGGAGTCTATTCAATCCGTCCGTACTTTAGTGGATCAATATCAACATAATAAAAATCAGCCGACACCAATCGATGTGGCATTGCTTGAACAGCTGATCGATAAAAATGGACAAAAAGCTATTTCACCAAGTGAATTAGAGACTTACAATGGCTGTCCATTCAAATATTATATCCGTTATGGGTTAGGTATTTATCCTTGGCAGGATCACACATTAAAAGCAAATGATTTTGGTACTATTGTCCATGATGCTTTGGATGTTTTAAGTGATCTTTATGATGGCAAGAAAACAATCGAAGATTATTTGACAGAATACCGGATTGCAGATGTGCATAATACCTACGAAGAAAATATTTATCCTTTTATTTGTGAAAGTGATGTCTTAAACGAACACGATCAAGGATTATTTTTAATAATTCATCATATTGCGAATGAAAAAATCGATCAGAGTCAGCTGACAGCCAGCCAGCAGTATCTGTTTTATAAACTACAGCATGACTTATTCAATACGGTTAAAATTTTGATATATCAAATGTCAATCAGTGATTTTTCTATTACTGATCATGAACAATGGATAGAAAAAAATAATGGAGAATTTCTGCTTCATGGACGTATTGACCGTGTTGAACAGTATCAGCAGTATATAAAGGTAGTAGATTATAAATCTTCTCAGAAAGCTTTGGATCTTTGCTTAGCGACACTAGGGTTTAATATTCAAATGCTGCTTTATTTAGATATGGTATGTCAGGATAAGGCGCTGGAAAAAGGTGGAGTGCTTTATTTTAATACAAAACAGCGGGTAGTAAAGATGGATGAATATCTCTATGAGGATGGACTGGATTTCGAAGAAATTGTAAAGCTGTATAAAATGGAAGGCTATATCAACAGTGAAGAAACATTGATTAAGGCAATGGACCGTCACTATGATCCTAGTGTTATAGCGAATGTTAAATTTGTTAAAAGTAAAGGGACATATACAGGGAATTTATTGGATCGGGAAAGTTTTGATTGCTTATTGGAGAAAGTTAATCTGCATGTAGAAGCATTACTGGATCGCATTTATCATCAAGGAGATATCCGTATTTTCCCTAGCCATCATGATGCACCTAAGATTAACATGCTGGTGAATCCATGTACATACTGTGATTATGATAGTGTATGTCTGAAGGATGTCTTCTATAATGAAAATAATGAAATTGAATATACAGATCCAAAAACCATGCTGAAAATTTTAGGAGGGGAACAACATGATTAGTCCGTTTAATGATGAACAGGCACAGTCCATTGCAGCACGAGGTGTAAGCATTCTTGTATCAGCACCGGCAGGAAGCGGTAAAACAAAGATTTTGGTCAGCCGTATCATGTCTTTGCTGATGGAAGATGGTTATCATGTTGATGAATTTTTAGTGTTAACCTTTACTCAGGCTGCTGCCGCAGAAATGAAACAGCGTTTATTGTTTGCGATAGAAGATGAACTAAAGAAGGATTTGGAGCCTTCAGTATATACTCATTTATTAAAACAAAAGGAAAAGATTCCGTATGCTTATATCACGAATTTTCATGGCTTTTGTTCACAGTTATTAAAAAAATACGGTTATTTAATTCAAATTGAAGCAGGTTTTGATATTTTAAGCGAGTCGGCTTTATTGAAACATCAGGTATTGGATGCGTGCATTGAAGAATGGTGTCAGGAAAAGGAATTCACTGATTTTATTTCATTATATTTTAATGATATGCGTTTTGATGGTTTTAAATCTATTGTTTTAGAGTTGTATGAGATGATGCATTCAATTGATAATATCGATCGTTTTGTACAGTATATTAAAGAGCAAATTTATGAAAATTATATGGATAGTGATCAAGATTTAACAACTTGGCAGATTTTTCCGGAAATAAAGCGTCAGCTTAAAAACGCTGCAATCAGTGGTTATAATAATCTTATTGATCTTGCCAAGTTTGCAGAAGAGAAAGGAATTTCCGATTTCTTTATTCGTCCCGAAGAACAAAGTAAAAATAATGCAGCTTTACCGGTGCCGTTTGAGACGATGCAAGACTATTTCAAAGAACGCTTTCAACTGCTGAATCAGGATTATTTTGCCTATGATCATTTCCGTCAGGTATCTTTAAAGAATTCGGATAAAGCGTATACAATGAAGTGGGATGAGGATATCAAACCTTATCAAAAGGAATTTAATAGTAAAAAAATTGGTGTCACTAAGCCTTACTTGGAAAAGGCTAAGGTTTACTTGCCGGAAAATGAGAGCGCATTTAAGATGATTTTAAAAGAATCTTATTATGTTATCGAAATGCTTCTAGGAAAACAGGGACTTGTTCAGCGGTTTAAAATAGCTTATCAAAAAGAAAAGAAGGCACAGCATATTTTGGACTTTAATGATTTAGAGCAGTTCACGATTCAATTGCTGCAGCCACAGTATCATATTTCCGAACTGCTTTATCATAAATTAAAAGAAATTATGATTGATGAATATCAAGATACGAATCAAATTCAAGAAACAATTATTGGATTGATCAAAGATTACCAGACACCCTCTATTGTTGCATTTAGAGTTGGCGACATGAAACAGTCGATTTACCGTTTTCGCCAGGCTGATCCTCAGCTTTTTAAAGAAAAGTATGATCGATACAGCTTGAGCCTTGAGGAGGCAAATTTGACAGGAGAATTGCGAATAGATCTGCGTTTTAACTATCGTTCTAATAAGATTGTGTTGGACAGCGTTAATTATATCTTTAATCAGATCATGGATAATCAGGTAGGCGGATTAGAATATCTTCATGATGCTTCCAGCCATTTAAACTATGACTATCTGCGTAAAGAACGTTGTCCCTCTCTAGAGCAATTACCGGATGTTATCCGTAAGTGTGATGAGCGTTATCAGGCTGAAACTCGTTTTGACAGTGAGGTGTTATTAGTAGATGATACTCAGACGGGAGAATTGAAAGCGGCAGAATATGAAGCTCACATGGTGGCTCAGCGTATTCAAAAATTAATC
Organism: Beduini sp.; assembly: GCF_047239305.1. Classification (NCBI taxonomy): domain Bacteria; kingdom Bacillati; phylum Bacillota; class Erysipelotrichia; order Erysipelotrichales; family Erysipelotrichaceae; genus Beduini; species Beduini sp. The sequence goes on along the minus strand of NZ_JBKTEM010000007.1, from coordinate 51,885 downwards.
AGTGAGGAAACCGTGGACGGCTATGATGGTAAACCAAGAAATATTAATTATCAGGATATTGTTGTTTTAATGCGTTCTACTTCTCTGTTTTTAACGTTTAAAAAGGTGTTCGATCAATATCAGATTCCTAATCATATTGTTTTGTCTCAAGGATATTTAAACGCTGTAGAGATTATTAGTGCAATTACACTTTTAAAAGCACTCATCAATCAGTATGACGATGTGAGTTTGCTGTCAATGCTAAGAGGAAACTACTTATTTAGTCATTTTGATGAAGATCTGATTATGAAAGTGCGTTTGATGAATAAAGAAAAGCCCTTAATGGATAACTTAAAGCAATATATTGAATCGCAAAGGGAAGGCAGTCAGCAACTGATGGATTTTAAAAATCAATATGATCAGCTGCGTGAACGTATGTTAGAATTAAAGCCAAGTGCTTTTTTAAAAGAAACACTGACAGTCAGCGGATATCGATTGTTTGTTAGTCAGTTGATTAACGGAGAACAACGTGTCGCTAATTTAGATTTATTAGTTGAGGAATTTGCTCAGCTTGAAAATAAAGAGGATATTTTTGCCATTGTAAAACGTTATGAACAAATGATGGAAAAACAAACGGCTTCATCTCCGGCACAAATGATTTCCGGTAGTGACAATGTAGTCCAATTTATGACGATTCATAAATCCAAAGGTTTAGAATTTCCGATTGTTTTCGTCAGCAATATAGATAAAGGATTTAATAAACAAGACAGTACAAAGCGTATTTTAATCGACAAACAGTTGGGGATTGCGGTAAAGCCACGAACAAAAAAGAGTGTTGAAATACACAATGGGAAATGGGTGGATCAGATTATTGAATATGAAAATCCTTATCGCCGATTACTCGCTGCAAGACAGACAGAGGAGGCAATCAATGAGGAAATGCGTATCTTCTATGTGGCATTGACGCGTGCTTCTCAAAAGTTGATTATGAGTGGAGTGGGGCGTTTAGAAACACTGGTAGAATGGCAGCAAAAAATTCTATTGAACGAAGACCCTGATATTTATGATGGAAAAGAAAATGAACACTTGCTGCTTTACTATAATGCGCGTAAAGCAAATTCATATTTAGATTGGATTGGACTTTCACTGATGCGTCATCCACAAATTATTAAACAATATAAGCATCTTGATTTAGAGGATTATCCGATCATTAAAACTAACTTTGAAAAGATCGAACAATTATCTTCTACACGTCGCTATTGCTTTGACAATACGAAGGCGTCTAAATTTACGATTCACTTTTTAAGTCCGGCAGAAATAGAAGCAACGATGGAAAAGCAAATGCCGAAACGTATCTTTAAAGAGGAAAATCAGCCGATCCATTATTTACCGCTGCCGGAAGTATCAGAAATAACGGTTACGACCAGTGCTACTAAACTGCAAAAAGAAGCTGATAACCATGATTATGGCTACACGCCGATCATAAATGTCCATAAAGAAATGAGCGCAGCGGATAAAGGGACATTAGTTCATTCCTTTTTTGAATATCTGCCTATGGATGGAACTTCTGTATCGTCAATGATTAGTCAGTTGTATGAAAAAGGACTGTATGATGAAAATGAAAAATCAGTTTTGATTTCTTATCAAGATAAGATCGAAACTTTTATGCAAAGTGATTGTTTCAAAAGAATGAAAGAAGCAAAACAACTGTATAAGGAAAAAGCATTTAGTCTGTTAGATGATCAGACGCATCAGATTGTACATGGAATTTTTGATGTTCTTTGTATTGAGGATGATCGAATCACTGTTATTGATTATAAAACAGATCGTGTTAAACCGGACACTAAGGAACACTATCTGATTGAAAATCATCGTGTTCAAATGGAATATTATAAATTGATTTTAAAAAGAATGTATCCGCACTGCCAGATCGAGGCGATGGTCTATTATTTGGAAATCGGGCGATATGTCATTTTGTAAAAAAGTATGATATAATGCTTTAAAAGATAGGGGATGAAGTATGGATAAACAGTATGACATAAAAGAAGTAAGAGAACGTTTTAACCGCTATAATCGTTTGGAGAAACTAATTCAGGAAAAGGGAAGACAGTTGGCTGTACAAAGAGATCGATTGAGTGATTTATATCGCCAATTGGAAAAAGAAAATCGTGATGTAGAGGAATTGGAACGTGCTTCATTTTCGTCTCTGCTAGCTCGAATTACCGGTCAAATGGAACAAAAGATGGAAAAGGAAGTTCAGGAGGCAAGAATTGTTGAACTGCGTTTTAATGATGCGAAACGTGTAGAAAAAGAATTGCTGGAGGAACTAACTAAACTAAAAGATGAACAATATCGTTTACGCAATGTAAAAGAAGAGTATAAAATTGCTTTATCTATGAAAAGAGATCAGTTAAGTCCATCACAGTTAGAAGAGATGGATCGTTTGCAAGATGAACTTCATGATTGCCAAAGTACAATTAAGGAATCCAAAGAAGCATTGACTGCCGGAGAAGAGGCAAAAGAACTGGTAGAACGAGCACAGCGCTCTTTGAGTTCGGCTCAGAATTGGGGAATTGTAGATATGATCGGGGCATTAGACTTTATTGCAGATATGGCAAAATATCAAAAAATAAACGAAGCAAAACAACTGATGAATGAATTGCAAATGGCATTGCGCCGTTTTAAGACAGAACTTGTTGATGTTAATTTTGATGCCAGGTTTGTGGTAAATATCAGCTCGTTCGATACAATGATGGATTTTTTCTTTGATAATATGTTCTTTGATTTTATGGTACAGTCAAAGATCAACGACGCTAAGAGACAAATGGATGGCATTTATGATCAGATCAATAATATCATGGCTGAATTAGAATCCATAAATGATCGTAATACAAATAAAATCTCCGAATTGAAAGAAAAAATAAGACAATTCATTGAAGAAGCCTAAAAGAGTCGAAAGACTCTTTTTTTACTCTTGACTTGTGCCTTCACATAAGCGAGATTATAATAAAAGTATCATTAGTTTTAGGGATAAAGAAATGAGGATTTATTCAATGCTCTGTCTAATGTTCAAGATAGACTGATAATGATAGTATAGAAATCAAATAGGAGTCATAAATAGATATTTATAGCCCTTTTGTTTAGGAGAACAGATATGAAATATCATGAAATACAATGTCTTAATGCTTGTAATCGCATACGTGAGGGGCGTCTCCCCTATCATTGGGATTTAAATATTTACCGTGGCTGTCAGCATGCCTGTCAATACTGCTATGCTCGTTATTCTCACCAGTATTTAGATGGAGGTGATTTTGATACGGATATTTATGTCAAAATAAATATTGCAGAAAGATTAGAGGAAATGCTGAGAAAGCCAAAATGGGATCACTCCGTTATTAATATCGGCGGTGTCAGCGATGCCTATCAGGCAGCAGAAGCAAAGTATGGGCTGATGCGTGGCGTTTTAAAGGTATTGATTAAGTATAAGACACCTTGTATTATCTGTACCAAATCAGACTTGATTTTAAGAGATTTAGATTTGATTAATGAATTATCTCAGCTTACCTATGTCAATATCGCAAGCACAATTACAGCAGATGATGAAAGGATCAGAGAAAGATTAGAGCCGGAGGCAATTCCTTATCAGCGAAGATGGGCAATGCTGAAAATAATTAAAGAACAGACAAACGCCGCGGTAGGAGTTCATTTAATGCCGATTATTCCTTATTTAACGGATCAGTTGGTAACTTTAGAAGCTATTTATAAAAAAGCACAAATGACCAATGTGGATTATGTATTACCGGGAATGCTGTATTTAAAGAGTGTGACAAGAACTCATTTTTATAATTTTATTTCTCATGAGTATCCTGAGCTTTATGAAAACTTACGGAAGCTTTACCATAATAAGGATGTGAAAAACAATTATAAAAAAGAACTTTATCCAATAATTTCCCTTCTGCAAAAGAGATATGGAATCAGTGTGGACTATAACCGTTTTAAAGAAGAAAAAATGAAAAGATCCGTACAGCTGCAATGGGATATATAAAGAAATTATTTTGGTGTCAGACGCTGTTTTAATATGTCGGAAATGTTATAATGAAAATGTCAGCTAAAGTTGTTTTATTATTTTCATCAAAAATAAAAAAGAAGAGGAGGAAATCTATGAGTAAGCATTTATCAATGGATGTTCGGGCTCCAATCGAACCGGATAATCCGGCGATTCAAAGGGACGAACATTTGTGTATTAAATGTGGGCAATGCAAAAACATCTGTACGGATTATATTGGTGTTCATAATACATATTGTTTAGAAGATACAGATGATGTAGCTGTATGTATTCACTGTGGTCAGTGCGCTAATGTTTGTCCGGTATCAAGCATTACGGAAAAATATGAATATGAAGATGTTAAAAAGGCAATTGCGGATCCTGATAAAATTGTGATTGTCAGTACTTCACCCTCAATCCGTGTTGCTTTAGGTGAAGAATTTGATATGGCAGATGGAAGCTTTGTCGAAGGAAAAATGGTTGCTTTGCTTCGTCAATTAGGGGTAGATTATGTATTGGATACGAATTTCTCAGCGGATTTGACTATTATGGAAGAAGCAAGTGAATTAATTGAAAGAGTAACTACAGGAAATAAACCACTTCCTCAGTTTACAAGCTGCTGTCCGGCTTGGGTGAAGTATGCGGAAATCTATCATCCGGATATGTTGGACCATATTTCCAGTGCTAAGAGCCCAATCGGGATGCAGGGACCGACAATTAAAACTTATTTTGCTAAAAAAATGGGAATTGATCCGACTAAAATTGTCAATGTAGCTTTGACTCCATGTACCGCAAAGAAATATGAGATTCGCCGCGAAGAAATGAATGCAGCAAGTCAGTATTTGGGAATTGAAGGTATGCGAGATATGGATTTCGTCATTACGACACGTGAATTGGCAAAGTGGGCAAAAGAAGAAGCAATCGATTTTGTAGGTTTAAAGAATGATGACTTTGATCGTGTTATGGGTGAAGGAAGCGGAGCCGGGGTTATTTTTGGTAATACTGGCGGGGTAATGGAAGCAGCCCTGAGAACAGCTTATGAATTCATAACAAAAGAAAAAGCACCAGCCACACTTTATGAATTAAAACCGGTTCGAGGTATGAAAGACGTTAAAGAAGCAACATTTGAAATCAATGGATTAACATTGAATGTTGCGGTTGTGTTTGGAACAAAGAATGCCAGTAATATGATTAAGCGTATAAACGAAGGATCTAAAGAGTATCATTTTATTGAGGTTATGACTTGCCCGGGTGGATGCATCGGCGGTGGTGGACAACCTAAGGGCACTTTATTAAAAGGAGATGCGCTAAGACAAAAACGTATTGATGGATTGTATCAGCGTGATCAAGCCATGAACCTCAGAACAAGTTATGAAAATGAAGAAATAAAAACACTTTACAAAGAATTTTATAAAAAACCATTATCAGATTTAGCTGAACAAATGTTACACACGCATTATAATGACAAAAGTAAATTATTAGGAGGAAAAAGAATGAAATATCGTTGCAGTGTATGTGGTTATATCCACGAGGGTGAATTAGAAGAAGGCTTTGTTTGTCCGATTTGCAAACAGCCGGCATCTGCATTTGTGCTGGTAGAAGAAAAGAAGGACAGTGATAATATTTATGCAGGAACAAAAACTGAAAAGAACTTAATGGAAGCTTTTGCTGGAGAATCTCAGGCAAGAAATAAATATACTTATTTTGCGAATATTGCCAGTCAGGAAGGGTATGATCAATTATCCGAAATTTTCTTGAAAACAGCGCGTAATGAACAGGAACATGCCAGAATTTGGTATCAGGAGTTAGGGGGATTAGGTGATACTGCCACTAACTTATTACATGCTGCTGAAGGGGAAAACTATGAATGGACAGATATGTATGCAAAATTTGCTAAAGAGGCAGATGAAGAAGGATTTACAGAACTAGCAGAAAGATTTAGAAAAGTAGCAGCGATTGAAAAATCACATGAAGAACGATATCGTGCTTTATTAAAGAACGTAGAAATGCAAAAAGTATTTGAAAAAGGTGAAGAAATGATGTGGGAATGTCGAGTTTGCGGACACTTAGTAATGGGGAAGAAAGCTCCTGAGGTTTGTCCTGTATGTAAATTCTCTCAAAGCTTCTTTGAAGTACGTAAAGAAAATTATTAATATAAAAACGGCTGAAGGACTTAACCTGACAGCCGATTTTTTTATAGTTCTTGATAACTGCAACACTTTTCTAGTTCATGCTGGATATAAGGCGAATCTTCATCATCTAGTAAAGCGACAAGCATGTCCCCTGTATGAAGAACTGTTGTTCCTCTTGGCAGCAGCTCCTTACCACCACGGATAATACTGATAATCAAGCATTTATTAGGCCATTTGATATCTTTAATCGCTTGTTCACATACCGGTGAACCAAGCTCTACAACAGACTGAATAATTTGCTTTTCACCATGGAAAGCAGACATGTCCATCCCCATTTTAGACAGCAGGTTATGCAGCAAACTTTCATAAATCGGTTCACAATTCATCATGCTGGCAACAAGATAGCTTACCAGCGAAACAACAGCTAAAGGCAGTAAGTTTGTCAGTGACCCGGACATTTCAGCAATTAAAATAATTCCCGTAATCGGCGCTCTTACGATAGCTGCAAATGTTCCCGCCATTGCCATGATGATGAAATTTGCTAAGTACATCTGAGGAAAATTAAACCATTGAATAGCGATGGTACCAAAGATAGCACCAATAAAGCTTCCTAAAACCAATAAAGGAAAGAATATTCCACCAGGAGCGCCAGAGCCGAAGCTGATGAGCGAAAAAGCAAATTTAGCCACTAATAAAATAAGCAAAGTTTGAATAACAAAGTTTTGATTAACACTGAGAAATTCAATCATTCGATGCCCGCCGCCTAAAATCTGAGGCATAGTCAGGATAATGAAGCCTGATAAAATAAACGGAATAATAACACCGTAAGGCCCTAATTTTGTTTTGCTGAATAACTTTTGTGTAGAAACTGTTCCCTTATTGTAAAGGACACCGAACACTCCACAAGCAATTCCTAATAAAATCACCATTCCATAGTAATGAAGCGGCAATGTACCTTCAACAACAAAGTGAAAAGTAGGGGATAAACCAAAAATATTACTTGAAATAAAATCACCGGTCACAGAAGCGCACATGACAGAAATCAGGACATGTACGTTAAAGTTTTTGTGAACTTCTTCCAAAGCAAACATAACCCCTGCTAGCGGTGCATTAAAGGCGGCGGATAATCCTGCAGCAGCACCGCAAGTCAGCAGCAAGCGTTCTTCCATTTTGACTTTATGAAATAATTTAGATAACCCTTTTCCCGCCATTGCTCCTAATTGAATGCTGGGACCTTCCCTTCCTAACGAAAGACCGCCGAACGCACAGAGTACACCGCCTAATATTTTAGTAGGCAGAATCTTATACCATTTTTGATCAACGAAAGAAATAATTTCTCCTTCAACTTGAGGAATCCCGCTGCCGCTGATTAAAGGCTCATACCTCAGTAATTTTGAAACAATCACAGCCAGTAGAATTAAGACTGCAAACCAGCCGATGATGTAAAGCAAGTTACCCTTTATTGCAGTTCCAATAAAGCCGATGAAATCTTCTGCATATCCTAACAGTATTCGATAGATGACAGCGACTAATCCGGCGATTAAGCCAGTCGCAATTCCTTCAATAATTAACATATATTTAAAATTCTTTGCAGTTTCCAAAAGATCAATAGTTGATCCTTTTTTATTTTTCATATAATAACCCCTTTTCCCAATTTCATTACTAGCATATACCTTTTTTTATTATTAGAAAAGGAAAAATTATCATCTTAATAAATAATTTTATAAATAAATGTGAAAAGAACTTGGGACGCACGGTTTAAGGACTGCTGTTATAATAGTAACAGGTGATCACTGTGAGATGTCCAAGATGTAAAACTACCGATCCAAAATACTTTTATAAAGTTAACGGTCGCTGCTACTGCCGGCGCTGCATAGCTTTTGGGAGAATATTTTGTGATGAGGAATTGAAGTCTCAGGAAGTCTCAAAAATAAATAAACATGTTTATTATGAATTAAGTTATACATTATCTTCCGCACAGAAGAAAATTGCACAGCATTTAATGGAGAATTTCATCCATCATAAAGATTCCGTTGTCTGGGCAGTTTGCGGCAGCGGTAAAACGGAACTGATTTATGATAGTATAGCGTACGCATTAAATCAGAATCTGAGGGTATGTGTGGCTATCCCTAGAAGAACGTTGGTAGAAGAAATCGGTGAGCGGATTCGCAAGCAATTTATTGGTATTGCCCCCTCTTTATTTTATGGCGGACATCAAGGCGATTTAACAGCACCTTTGATTGTTTGCACAACGCATCAGCTTTATCGGTTTTATAAATGCTTTGATCTATTGATTTTAGATGAGATCGATGCCTATCCTTATCAGGGTAATTCTCTCTTGAAGGATCTGCTTTTTGGTTCTTTAAAAGGCAATTACATTTTTATGAGTGCTACTTTAGATGCGGAAAGTTATCCTAATGCGGAATTGTTCGTTTTAAATCGTCGTTACCACTTAATCGACTTGCCTATCCCTAAATGGCAGTTTTGCTGGGGAAAAATGTGGAAAAGTCAAGTTCAGCATTATTTAACGAACTGGAAAAAGCCTGTTTTGATTTATGTTCCAAGAATTAAGGATTTAGATCAATTTAAGGGCTGGCAGCGACGATGGCGTTATGCAACTGTAAGTTCACATTCAAATGATGTTTCATCGCTCATTGACAAGTTAAGACATCGGGATCTTGATTTTCTGGTTACGACCACACTGCTGGAAAGAGGCGTTACGATCGAAGATGTTCAAGTCATTGTTGTTGAAGCGGATCATTTGGTATACACAAAAGAGGTTTTGCTTCAGATCGCCGGTCGTGTAGGACGGAGCCCTAAAGCTCCAACTGGGGAGGTGATTTTTCTATCTTCGCAAAAAACAAAAGCGATTGCGGGATGTATTCAGACCATCATCGATTTAAATCACATGACTGTTTAATCTGCTTTAAACCAATCGATCATCAATTTTTCCTTTTATCATTAATTGCTAATCCCTCAATTTGTATTGATTGTTTTAGAAAGTTAAACGTGTTAAATGAGAAGAGTCGATTTGATGGCTGTGATATTCACTTTCTTTATGAATACAATGAATTCTTTCGTTCTCTATTATTCCAATACAAAGGACAATATGACATTGCCTTAGCTCCTGTTTTTTTATCTTACTTTTTAATGGAGTTAAGACACCGATATTCGGACTGTATTGTTGCGTGCTGTCCTTCTAGTAAAGATCAGAATGAACGTCGTGGATTTGCTCCAATGGAAGAGATCGCTAAAACATTAAACCTTCCCCTTTTTACCGATCTCATTAAAATTGGAGATTATAAACAAGCAGATCAGCCGTTTAGAAAACGAAAAGGAATTTATGATCATATTACAGTTGTGGGTGGACAAGACCTTTATCAAAAAGAAATTTTACTGATTGATGATGTAATGACATCAGGACATACACTTAAAGCGTGTCTTGATCAGTTAAGAAAACTTTCGCCAAAGAAAATCGATATCTTAATTTTATCGTGCCGAAAACATAGGAAAACTTTGTCGAGCGAAAATTCTTTCTAATCTTTGCAGCAAAGTTTATACTAAAACGTAGAGATAGAAAGGATGAATTTTATGCAAGGAAAAGTGAAATGGTTTAACAGCGAAAAAGGATTTGGATTTATTGATCGTGGAGAAGGAAAAGATATTTTTGTTCATTATTCACAAATCGTTCAAGACGGCTATAAAAGCCTGACCGAAGGGGAATTGGTTGAATTTGAAATCTTCCAAAGTGACCGTGGTTTACAGGCTAAAAACGTTGTTAAAGTATAGAAAAAACAAGACGAGTGTGAGGCTTTAAAAGGCCTCGCATTTTTTTGTTTTATGAAGGCGTAAAATGCGAATATACGAAAAAAGGTTGATTTTTTGATTGTTTTTGTTATAATGAATTACGTATTTGTTAAGGAATGGAGGTAAAAAGGATGAACTTTGAGAAAGTCAAATCAATCAAAGAAGCCGTTTTACATAAAGGACAAATGTTTATACCATTGGTTTGTGTCTCTTCATTTTTCCTAGTAGGTTATGCCGCTATGGATAAAGAGGCGCCAGTCATTGCAGATGATTATGTGGTATTAAACTATGGTGACAAATTTGATGTTAGTATGGTAAATATTGCGGATAATAGAACATCTTATGATGATCTGTTAATCACATGTGATACATCTACTTTACGTGAAAGCGTAGTAGGAAGTTCTTATGTAACAGTAGAAGCAATCGATGAATACAATAACACTGCTTCGAAAGTCGTAGAAGTTAGAGTGGAGGATCATGTTGCTCCTAATTTTGAATTAGTTGCGGATTCAAAAGATACTCGTTTAGAAGATGGTAAAATGATTATCAATCTTAATTCAAGCAACACAATTACGGATCATATTAAAGCTATTGATAATGCAGATGGGGATGTAACAGCTTTCGTTGAAGTAGACGGAACTTTAGATACAGCGAACCTTGATCCGCAAACGATCACGTTGTCAGTAAGCGATTCATCAGGAAATGTAAACAAGAAAACATTTGATATCCAAGTAAAGGATATTGAAGCACCTGTTATTAATTTATTGCAGGGAGACGCTGTAACGACAGATTTTGGAAATGGATTCCATATTTCTGATTTTGCAACTGTCTCAGATAATTCTGGAGAAGAAATTGAAATATCATTAAGCAATGATATTGATACTTCTAAGGAAGAAACTCAAAGCGTTACATTAACTGCAGTGGATAGTGCAGGGAATAAAACAGAAAAGGAATTGAAAGTTGGCGTTGGAGATATTTCCGCACCGATCATCAATGCTTCTGATATTGAAATCGAAAAAGGAGATGCGCTGGATATTCGCAGCCAAATCTCGGTTATTGATAACAAAGATGGAGACTTAACTGCTGAAGCAACAATTGAGGGCAGTGTCGATACCGAAAATGCAGGGGACTATGCAATTACGATTAGTGCAAAAGATGCTGCCGGAAATGAAGCAACAAAAACGATTAATGTTAAAGTAAGTGCTTTTAGCGGCGGAGCTACCACTTCAATCGGAATGTCTTTAGTCGGATCACCATATGTCTTTGGTGCTACCGGACCTAGTGCATTTGACTGTTCAGGATTTACAAGCTATGTCTTTGCACAGGCAGGTATTTCTATTGGACGTACAACATTCTCACAATATGCAGGTGGAACACCTGTCAGTGATTTACAGCCGGGTGATTTAGTATTCTTTAATACATATACATCATTAGGTCACGTAGGGATTTATCTTGGCGGCGGAATGATGGTGCATAGTGGAAATGAATCAACTGGTGTAGAGGTAACAAGCATGGGGAACTCTTATTGGTCATCAACCTATGCCGGAGCAGTTAGATACTAAAAAGGTGAGTCATCACCTTTTTTCTTTTCTTTAAGGAATGATGATGGTATAATATGGTAGATAATACGGTCTGTTATGACTGAATGATGAAAGGAGATTTTTCATGGCTCTTAAAGTAAGCAAAGATGGCGATAATTCGACAGACAATAAAACCTATGAAGTTGTCGATTTGAATGATCAGCCAGCAGAAGAGATACAGATTGAGACATTCGAAGATGTAGAAACAAGTCATCAGGGGAATGTTGAATTTAATACAAAAGCACAAAAAACGAAAGTGGGGTTCTTTGATCGCATTCGTAAAATATTTGATCAAGAGAATAAAACACTTAAGGTTTTAGAAGCTCAAGCGGATAAAATTATGGCACTGGAACCACAGATGAAAGCTCTGTCTGATGAACAGTTAGCCGCTAAAACAGATGAATTCAGAGAGAAAATCGAAAGCGGAAGTACACTCGATGATATATTGATAGAAGCATTTGCAGTCGTACGTGAAGCTTCACGCCGTGTATTAGGACTTCATGCCTTTAAGGTACAGTTAATGGGGGCTATTGCTTTGCATAATGGTGATATTGCCGAAATGAAGACAGGTGAAGGTAAAACTTTAACCTCAATTTTTCCTGTATATTTAAATGCTTTAAGCGGTAAAGGGACACATGTGGTTACGGTCAATGATTATTTGGCGGGACGTGATGCACAAGATAATGGAAAAGTATTTAACTTTTTAGGATTGACTGTAGGATTAAATAAACGTGAGCTTTCCGCTCAGCAGAAGCGAGCAGTACATGCCTGTGATATTACGTATACAACAAATGCAGAATTAGGATTTGATTATCTTCGTGACAACATGGTGAAATCAATGGATCAGAAAGTATTGCGTCCGCTTAATTATGCGTTAGTCGATGAAGTCGACTCTATTTTAATTGATGAAGCTCGTACACCGTTGATCATTTCCGGTGGACAGGTGAATACTGCTAAGCTTTATAATCAGGCGGATGCCTTTGCGAAATCATTGGTGAAAACAGATGATTATGAAGTCGATGAAACATCAAAAGCGGTAACGTTAACTGAACATGGGGTAACACGTGCGGAAAAATACTTTAAAGTAGGAAACTTATACGATATTGAAAATACAGCGATCGTGCATCGTATCAATCAGGCTTTAAAAGCAAATTATGCGATGACACGTGATGTAGAATATATGGTCGCTACTGAAGATGGAAGTCATTCTTTAGCAAACGCCAGTGTTTTAATTATTGATCAGTTCACGGGTCGTGTGATGCCAGGTCGTGCTTATTCAGATGGTCTGCATCAAGCGATTGAAGCCAAAGAAGGCGTGCCTATCAAAGAAGAAACGATTACATTAGCGAATATTACGTATCAAAATTTCTTCCGTTTATTTAATAAATTAGCCGGAATGACCGGAACAGCTAAAACAGAAGAAGAAGAATTCCGTTTAATCTACAACATGCGTGTAGTAGAAATTCCAACGAATGTGGCTGTTATTAGGGAAGATGCTAATGATTTAGTTTTTGCGAAGGGTTCTGCAAAATTCAACGCTTTATGTGATGAAGTAGAACGCCGTCACAGTTATGGTCAGCCGATACTGATCGGGACAGTAGCTGTTGAAACCAGTGAAAGGATCAGCAAGATGCTGAAATCACGCGGTATTCGTCATAACGTATTAAATGCCAAAAATCACTCTAAAGAAGCAGAAATCATCAGCCGTGCCGGAGTAAAAGGGGCAGTAACCATTGCGACCAACATGGCTGGACGTGGAACCGATATTAAATTAGGTGAAGGGGTTAAAGAATTAGGTGGATTAGCCGTATTAGGATCAGAACGTCATGAATCAAGACGTATAGACAATCAGTTGAGAGGACGTTCAGGACGTCAGGGAGATCCTGGGTTCTCACGTTTCTACGTTTCATTTGATGATGAATTGTTAGCTCGTTTTGCCAGTGATAAAGTTAAATCAATGGTTGCTTTGCTTGGAGATGAAGCAATTGATAATAAAACCGTTTCAAAATCAATTGAAGGGGCACAGAAGCGTGTTGAAGGAAATAACTTCGATGCCCGTAAGCAAGTCCTACAATATGATGACGTTATGAGACAGCAGCGTGAAATCATGTATAGTGAACGTGATCGCATTATGGCGGAATCGGATTTAGGTGAAATAGTTAAGGGAATGTTTAAACAAGCCATTGAAGAAGAAATTAAAGCTCATACAACCAATGATGGAAAACATGATACAGTTGATGTAGAAAGTGTACTGAAGTCAGTGGGATCAAAATATATGTTGTTTAGTGTATTAAAAACACCAAATGCTGAAGCGGTAAAACAGGATCCGGAGAAATTGGCGGCAGTTTTAAGTGAAGTTGCCTTTAAAGGATATCGTTCACGCTTTAGAGAGGGATTAACTCCTGAACAGATTTGTGAATATGAAAGAAATGTTTTATTAAGCGTCATTGATTATTCATGGGTAAATCATATTGATGCCATGAGTAAATTGAGAAATGGAATTTATTTAAGAGCGTATGCTCAAAAAGATCCATTGCGTGAATATACAGAAGAAGCTTTCTATATGTTTGAACAGATGACAACTAGCATAGCGACAAGTATTTGTACTTCTATCAGAAGAATGGGCTTAAAAGTTCTTGATGAAGATGTAGAAAAGAAATTAGGACGCCGTGATATCACGGTAGAATTCTAAGCTTGGAATTATACGAAATTAAAAATGGGCTTGAAAAAGCCCATTTATTACTCGAACAATTAAGTCAGTCGCTAGATGTGAGTACAAAGGAAATGGAAATTGAGTCATTAACTGCACAAACATTAGAAGAAGGATTTTGGGATGATCCGGATCATGCCAAACGTATTTATGATCGTTTAACCGGATTGAAGAAAGCAGTCGATCAATATAATGAATTAAGTGATAAATTAAACGAATTAAATGAAACCTACGAATTAGCTAAAGAAGGCGATGAAGACTTCATGCTGATTTTAGATGAGGATTATCAGCAGTTTGACAATCAGTTGGATGCGTTTGAAAAAGACATGCTGCTGTCTCATGAGTATGATCATTTAAATGCGATTGTGGAAATTCATCCCGGTGCCGGCGGAACAGAAAGTCAGGACTGGGCAGAAATGCTGTTTAGGATGTATACTCGCTTTTCAAATAAAGCAGATTTCAAAGTGGAAGTGCTGGATTATTTAGATGGTGAAGAAGCAGGGATCAAATCAGTAACATTCTTAGTCAAAGGCTATAATGCTTACGGATATTTAAAATCAGAAAAAGGAGTACATCGCTTAGTGCGTATCTCTCCGTTTGATTCCAATGCCAGACGTCATACTTCATTTGCTTCAGTTGATGTAATGCCGGAATTCAATAATGATATTGAAATTGAAGTGCGTACAGAAGACTTGCGAATTGATACCTATCGTTCATCAGGAGCAGGCGGTCAGCATATTAATACGACAGATTCAGCTGTGCGTATTACCCATATACCGACCGGAATTGTTACTTCTTGTCAGACGCAGCGTTCTCAGATCAAAAACAGAGAACAAGCGATGGTGATGCTGAAATCAAAACTTTATCAAAAAATGATAGAAGAACAGCAGGCAAAACTAAGAGAAATCAAAGGAGAACAGAAAGAAATAGGCTGGGGATCACAGATTCGCTCTTATGTAATGCATCCTTATTCACTGGTAAAAGATGCGCGTACAGGCTGCGAAACCAGTCAGGTTGATCGTGTCATGGATGGAGATTTATTTGATTTTATCTATGCTTATTTACGTTGGGAGATTCAATAGACTATACTTTAGGTTATAGTCTTTTTTTCTTTTTAAGGCTTATCACAATAATAAAAAAATACGAAAATAATGTTAAAAATATGTGATTTACAGAAGATAATTTCTAATAGAGTTCGTGATATAATAAATAAAAATTTTTTTACATATTTTTATAAAATCATACAGGTTTTGACATTTAGTATGCTATAATTGTAAGCGGGTGATGAAAATGATTAAACTCCAAGGAGTAACTAAAAAGTATAAAACAGGCGTACATGCTTTAAATAAGATGGATCTTTCTATTGATCCCGGTGAATTCGTGTATATTATCGGACCGACCGGTGCTGGGAAATCAACATTTATTAAATTACTATATCGCGAAGAGAAAGCAACATCAGGAAATGTCATTGTAGATGGAGTAGATGTTTCATCAATAAAGAATCGGCATGTCCCATATTTTCGAAGAAAGATCGGAGTTGTATTCCAGAACTACCGTCTTTTGCCAAGAAGAACGGTGTTTGAAAATGTAGCGTTTGCCTTAGAGGTAATCGATACACCAAAGACACAAATACGAACAAGAGTTAAAGAAACCCTGCGTTTAGTTGGTTTAGAAGATAAAGCAAATGCTTATCCTCATCAGCTTTCAGGAGGACAGCAGCAGCGTGTGGCGATTGCCAGAGCGATTGTGAATTCTCCAAAAGTGTTGATTGCGGATGAACCGACAGGGAACTTAGACCCTTCAACGTCACGTGAGATCATTGAAATTTTAATGAAGATCAACAAAGAACATAAAACAACCGTGATCGTAGTCACTCATGATATTACGATCGTAGAGGAATATAAACAAAGAACAATTATGATTGCCGATGGATGTGTATCATCGGATACAATGGCAGGGGGGTATGATTATAGTGAAAGAAATTAGTAGTTGTATACGAAACTTGCCCAAGCATTTGATTACAGCGATACAGAGTATATGGCGCAACGGTGTGATGAGTGCCTCTTCTATTTTCGCAGTCACAATTACCTTGCTGTTGATTGGCTTAATTGGTGTTGTGGCAATAAATGTACAGGATATGACCACCTCAGTTGAAGAAAGCTTAACGATTTATGTTCAGCTGGAAAGTGATGCTTCTACTGAAGAAGTACAGCAGGTAGGCGAAGAAATAAATAAAATCGGTCAAATTAAATCAGTGGTATACTCTTCAAAAGAGTCAGAATTAGATAAGCTCATTGAAGCGTATGGTGATGATGGACAAAGTTTATTTGGTACATATAAAGGAGAAGAAAATCCTTTGGGTGATGCCTATGTGGTAGAAGTGGAGGATGCTCAGAATTTATCACAGATCGCAAAGCAAATCATGAATATTGACCATGTCAATAAAACAAACTACGGTGGGGATTCCACTGCCGAATTAGTCAAAACATTAGAGAATGTACGTAATGGCGGAGCGATCTTCATTGTTGCTTTAGGAATTATCGCATTAATGCTGATCTCAAATACAATTAAAGTTGCGATTACGGCAAGACAGACGGAAATCTCAATCATGCGTATGGTGGGGGCTTCTAACTGGTATATTCGTATTCCATTTATGATTGAAGGAATATTGATCGGTCTTTTCGGTGCTGTCGTTCCATGTCTTATCTTAATATTTGGATATACAGCGATGTATAATCAGATGAATGGGGTTTTCTTTTCTTCATTGCTGACATTAAGACCGGCATCTCCGTTTGTTTATCAATTCTCATTGATACTTGCGGGCTTAGGATCAGGAGTAGGGCTTGTAGGAAGTTACTTCTCTATCCGTAAATTCTTGAAATTCTAATGAATAAAATTATAAAAATAGTAGTGTGCATATGTTTCACTTTCATCGTTTGCGGTGCAGACTTATCCTACAAAGTAAAAGCGGAGGATGATTTTGAAATCAATGAACGCGATTATATCGAACGTTGCAAATCCTCTGAAATGTCAAAGAAGGATATTGAGATTTGCAGCCAATTCAATGAATATTTGAAAGCTAAAAATGAAAACTTAAAAAATAGTATGTCTGACTTACAGTCATCTATTGATGATACGGAAGGACAAATTGATACATTAAGAGATGAAATTGATGCAATCGATTTACAAATTCAAAATAAACAAGAAGAAATAAATTATGCTTCTGAGAATATTAATACATTGACGAATAATATTCAGGAACTGGAAGAAAGTTTAAAAACACGCTTATATGCGATGCAGATGTATGTCAATTCCAACCAATTCTTTGCTTTTATCATTGGTGCAACAAGCTTTTCGGATTTATTTTCCAGAATTGACGGAGTCAATCAGCTGACTTCTTATGATAAGGATTTAATGAATCGTCTGGCTAATGATAAAATAGCCAACGAAGAACAAAAGAATTTGATGGAAGAATCAAAAAATAACTTAGCTTTACTGCAGGAACAAAAAGGTCTCTATGAAGATCAACTGAATGCTCAGTTAGCGGATTTAACAGCTAAATTGGGATATATTGAACAAGAACAAAAATTAACCGAACCGGTTATTAATCAATTAGCAAGCGCAGTAGCAAGCAGTCAGGCGAGTATTGCCGAAGAAGAAGCTTATCAAAAATGGCTGCAGGAACAGCAAAACAAACCAAATACGCCTGATAATGGCGGAACAGATAATCCGGGAGATAATTCAGAATCAGATAATGGAAATGGTGATATTGACAGCGGTAATAACGGTGGCGGAGACAATGGCAATAACAATCAAGATACTTCAGCTTTAGGTTTGCAGATCGTTCAAAAGGCAATTAGTCAAAAAGGCAGCCCTTATGTTTGGGGTGGAAAAGGACAGCCGATTACCTCTGAATTAATCGGGTGGCTAAAAAGTGCTTATAAAGATGCAACGGCGGCTGGCTGGTATAATGGATTGGAAAATTACTATGATTCTGGTACCTTGGCTTTTGACTGTTCTGGCTTAACCTATTGGGCTTATGGCGAATATGGTATATTTGTTGGCTACTCGACACTTGACCAGCAGGTCAGGGGTTACGAAGTGTCTTGGGATAACATGCAGCCAGGAGATCTCATCTTATTTGATTGGGATTACAACGGTCAAACGGATCATGTTGGAATGTATGCCGGTAATGGAATGATGGTCCATACATCGACACCAAATGATGGGTTAGGGGTACATATGATTAACTTGAATGCAAGTTCTACATGGTATAACCATTGCTATACAATTAGAAGATTTATATAGCTTCTAAAAGGAGGAAAGGAATAAGGAATGAGAAAAAAATCAAACTTTATCAAATGGCTATTAGTGGGAAGCTGCACAATGGTGGTAGCTCTTAGCGGATTTCATACAGTAAATGCAGAGAATGACTTTGCCGAAAATGAACGTGCTTATATGGATAAGTGTTCATCGAATACACTGTCACGAAGTGAGATTGCTGTATGTGAAGAATTTAATAGCTATTTGAAAGATAAAAGTGCCAATATTCAAAATAATATTGATACATTGGAATCAGATTTAACTTCAGTGAAAGAAAAAATTAATGCAGTGCATGAAGCAATTCAATCATTTAATGATCAGATTGCTTCACAGCAGGCAGAGATTGACTATATTTTAGCGAATATAAAAAACAAAGAAGATGATATTGCTTACCGTGAAGGATTGTTGAGAGAACGTCTTTATGCAATGCAGACCTATTCAAATTCAAATCAGTTTTTAAGCTTTATTTTAGGAGCAAGTGATTTTTCAGATTTATTCTCTCGTATTGAGGGAGTTAATGAATTAACTGCCAATGACAAGCAATTGATTGAACAGTTAAATCAAGATAAAAAAGATTTAGAAGAACAAAGAGTTTGGGCAGAAGATGCCAAAGCAACCTTAGAAGGATTAAAGGCTGAACAGGTTGCAAAAGAAAATGAATATACCGATTTAGTTAATCAATATGCTGCTAAGTTAGATAGCCAACAGCAGGATAAAGCAGAAATGGATGAATATAATGCCGCTTTAGATGCTGCGTTAAATGAAAGCCGTATCTCTTTGGAACAGCAGGAATGGCTGGATAATGGCGGAGCAAGTGCCGGAGGTGGAGCTGAGGCAACAGGAGATGCTGCCGCAGTTGTTGCTTGGGCAACCAGCAAGATTGGCTTGCCTTATATTTGGGGCGGAAGCGGACCTAATGGTTATGATTGTTCCGGTCTGACCTCTCAAGCCTATTTACAGGCTGCCGGAATTTGGATTGGACGTACAACTTGGGATCAAATTAAACAAGGAACTGATGTCGGATGGGGAAATTTCCAACCGGGAGATTTGATTTTCTTTAGTACAGATGGATACTGCAGTCATGTAGGAATGTATGTAGGAAACGGTGTTATGGTGCATGCCCCTCAGCCGGGAAGTACAGTGATGTATTCTAATGTGAATATTGCGTATTGGCAAAACACATTCTGTGGCGCTAGAAGATATTTATAAGGTAGAACCGATGTTCTGCCTTTTTTTGTTGCAACAGCTAAATTTTACCAAATTATAGGAATAAAGGAGACCCTTCGACAGGGTTAGAAATACTCTAATAAAAGAAGAAACAAAATATAAACAAAAAGAACATTTTAATAATATATTCAGCATTTTTGTGGTAGAATATCCTTATTGAGGTGATTGGATGAACTTGAACGAAGAACCAAAAAAGAAGGCGAAAATAAGAATTAATCCTGGAGCAATGGTCATTGCAATGATCCTATGCTTGGGCGGTGGTTATTGGTTAGGCAAAGAGACCGGCAAAGCAAACGGAACAATGTCAGCACAAAACCCTTTAGGTAAAATAGAGGAAGTTTACAATATCTTAAAAAATGACTGGATGAATGTATCTGACGAGATCAATTTAGATGATGTTTTAGCCAAAGCGATGGTAGAGGCGGTAAACGACCCTTATAATAGCTGTTTTACTCCTGAGGAATTAACTCAGTTTGAAAACACAATCAATAAAAACTATGAAGGCATCGGGGTGGCTTTTAATACTTTAGTTGGAGTTCCGATTATTACTCAGGTGTATGTGGGTTCAACCGCTGAAGCTGCCGGGTTAAAAATGGGCGATATTCTTCTTGAAGCAGATCATCAGGATTTAACGGATCTGACAAGCACGGAGATTGCCGATCTTGTTAAGGGAAATAGCGGAACGACAGTATTGCTGAAAGTGAAGCGCAATCAAGAAGAATTTGAAGTATCTGTAAAAAGGGCACCAATTGATTACTCGGCAATTTATGAGATTAGAGAAGCAAACAGCAAGAAATACGGTCTGATTCATTTAAGTTCATTTGGAACAACGACGGATAAAGAAGTAGAAAAAGCTTTAACTTATTTTAAAGCAGAAAATATCGAGACAATCGCTATTGATTTACGTGATAATACTGGTGGATACCTGCAGTCAGCCAAAGGCATTCTGGATTTATTTTTAGGCAAGGGACAAACTGAATTCAGTACCGAAGATAAACATGGTAAGCAAGTCATCTACCAATCTGAAAATAATAATCCTTATCAATTTGTAAATGGATATATTTTAGTTAACGAAAATACGGCTTCGGCTTCGGAAGTGGTTGCTGGTGCTTTACAGGAACTTTTGGGATATCAGCTGATTGGTACAAAAACTTATGGCAAAGGAGTTGTTCAAACACAAGTAACATTAAGTGATTTAAGTGTGGTTAAATATACTTCTTCAAAATGGATGCTGCCAAGTGGGAAAAATATTAATGAAGTAGGTTTGAGTGCGGATATTGAAGTGAACAATATAGATGCCAGTCATTTATATGATTTTGAGGTGACAGAACCATTAAAAACAGATATGGTTGATCTGCGTGTCCAGCAAATGCAGAAGATGCTGAAACTGCTCGGTTATAATGTTGACCGTGAAGATGGCTACTTCAATGAACTAACAAAGGAAGCTTTAGTTGAGTTTGAAAAGAACCATGGTTTAGAAGTTAATGGTGAATTATCTGATGATGACCGAGTAATTTTAATCAAAGAAGTGGTTTTATATTTAAATGATGAAAATAATGATCAGCAGTACCAAAAACTAATAATGTTGATCAAGTAAGGAGGGAATCTATGCCTAAATTTGAATTAGTGTCTTCCTATAAACCAACCGGAGATCAGCCTAAAGCGATCGATGAATTGGTAGAAGGAATCGAGAACGGTAAAAAAGTTCAGGTCCTTTTAGGAGGAACGGGGACAGGAAAAACATTTACTGTTTCCAATGTTATTGCAAAAGTGAATAAGCCAACTCTGATATTAGCTCATAATAAAACGTTGGCAGGACAGCTATATTCTGAATTTAAAGAATTTTTCCCTAATAATCGTGTTGAATATTTTGTATCAAACTTTGACTTTTATCAGCCTGAAGCTTATATTCCTAAAAGTGATACGTATATAGATAAAACATCAGTAACCAATTATGAAATCGAAATGCTGCGTTCGTCAGCAATGAATTCATTACTAGAACGTGAAGATACTATTGTCGTGGCGTCTGTTGCTTCTATTTATGGGCTGGGAAATCCGAATCAATATCGAGAAATGATTTTCAGTGTGCGTGTCGGACAAATGATTGACCGTAAAGAACTGTTAACTTATCTAGTAGATCGTCAGTATGTTAGAAATGATATCGAACAGACACGTGGAACATTCAGGGTACGCGGTGATGTAGTGGAAATAATGCCGGGACATACCGAAAACTGGATTGTGCGTATCGAACTTTTCGGTGATGAAGTAGAGCGAATTTGTGAAGTTGAGCCATTAACCGGAAATGTTTTAAACGTCTTTAATCATTACACAATTTATCCGGCTTATGATTATGTTACCACTAAAGAACAAATGAATCGTGCAGTCAATGGCATCAGCGAAGAACTGGAAGTGCGCTTAAAAGAATTACAGGAGGATAATAAACTTTTAGAACATCAACGCTTGGAGCAGCGTACACGTCATGATATCGAGATGTTAAGGGAAGTCGGTATCTGTTCAGGAATCGAAAACTATTCACGTCATATCGATGGACGTTCAGCAGGACAGCGACCTTATACATTGATCGATTATTTCCCTAAGGATTTCTTATTAATAGTAGATGAATCCCATGTTATGCTGCCGCAGATACGCGGAATGTATAATGGAGACCGTTCACGTAAAAACGTATTAGTTGATTATGGCTTCCGTCTGCCAAGTGCTTTGGATAACCGTCCTTTGCGTTTTGAAGAATTTGAAACCTTGATTAATCAGGCGATATATGTTTCAGCAACACCGGGAGACTATGAGCTGGAAAAAGTAAATAATCATTATGTGGAACAGATTATTCGTCCTACTGGTTTATTAGATCCAATCATTGAAGTCAGACCAATCGCTAATCAAATTGATGATATTATCGGTGAGATTAACGAACGTATCAAGCGTAATGAACGTGTATTGATCACAACACTTACAAAACGTATGGCAGAAGATCTGACAGATTATTTAAAAGAAGTGGGATTGAAAGTCTCATATCTTCATTCGGAAACGAAAACTTTGGAAAGAACGGAAATTTTACGTGATTTGCGTTTAGGGAAGTATGATGTGTTAATTGGAATCAACCTTTTAAGAGAGGGGCTGGACTTACCGGAGGTTTCATTAGTTTGTATTTTAGATGCGGATAAAGAAGGATTCCTAAGAAGTCACCGCTCACTGATTCAGACGATTGGTCGTGCTGCCCGTAATGCTTCGGGACGTGTTATCATGTATGCCGATCGTATCACTGATTCAATGAATTCAGCCATCAAAGAAACAAACCGTCGCCGCGAGATCCAAGAGGCTTATAATAAAGAACATAACATTACACCTAAAACCATTATTAAGGATATCCGTGACGCTATTCATGGCTTGGAAAATACGGTGGATTCTGCTGCTGACTTGCTAAAGAAAGGCAAGAAGGCACCTAAGAAAGCAAAAGAAGAATTGATCAAAGATATTGAAGCACAGATGAAAGCAGCGGCTAAAGTCTTAGACTTTGAAAAAGCAATGGAACTGCGAGATATCTTAATTGAATTAAAAGGTGAGAAATAATGGAATTTTTCAGTCACTTTTCGCCTATAGTAAAAGCAGTGTTCGATGCCATTAAACATTCTGGTGGAGATGCCTATATCGTTGGTGGTTATGTACGTGATGAATGGCTGAAGTTAAAAGGAAATAAAGATATTGATGTTGAGGTTTATGGATTAGAGCCTCAACATCTTCATATTACATTAAAAAAATTTGGCGACACTCAGCAGATTGGCAGAAGCTTTAGTGTTTTTAAATTAGCCTGTCTTCCTAATTTTGATTTTGCCTTAGCTAGAAAAGAAAAAAAGACCGGCGACGGTCATCGTGATTTTGTAATGGAATATCTGACGGATAAGAATTTTAAAGAAGCCTGTAAACGTCGAGATTTAACGATCAACAGTATTTTATTGGATCCTTACAGTGGAGAACTGATTGACCCTAATGGGGGAATACAGGACTTAGAAAATAAAATAATTCGTCTAATCGATGAAAATACGTTCAAAGAAGATCCTCTTAGAGTTTTAAGAGTAGCTAGAATGCAGGCGAAATTACCGGAATTTCATATTGATCCACAAACAAAACAAGTGTGTAAAGAGATGACCGGGCAACTGATTCACCTCAGTAAGGAACGTATTTTTCAGGAATACTCTAAGCTGCTGTTAAGTACCCAGCCATCGCTTGGTCTTTCTTTTTTGTATGAAATCAATGCACTGCCCAAACCTCTTTATTTATTGGCTAAAACAATGCAGAGAGCTGATTTTCATCCGGAAGGCAATGTGTTTAATCATACGCTGCTCGTTGTTGATTTAGCGGCATTATGCAAAGATAAAGCTGTTGATCCATTAGGTTTTATGTGGTCAGCCCTCCTACATGATATTGGCAAACCAGCGGTCACAACCGATCAAGGAAAAGCACCTAACCATGATTTAATAGGAGAACCGCTTGCCTATAAATTCATGTATGACTTATCTGGCAATAAGCGTTTATCAACGTATGTTTCACTGATGGTGCGATGTCATATGGTCTTGATGAATGCTTCAAGACAAGGCATGAAACCTTATCCTTATCTTAAAGTATTAAAGCGATTAGAAGGCAGGGTTAGTATAGATGATTTGGCACTCTTATGCAAATGTGATAAAATGGGAAGGGCAAGAATTGATTGCCAGTCGATTGAAAATTTTAATGCTTATATCGATAAAATGAAGAAAAATTATGGTATGATAGCTTTGCCTCCACTTGTAAGTGGACAAGATTTAAAGGATTTAGGTTATCTGCCTAACCCGGCATTTTCAAAGATATTGGAGGATGCCTATGATAAACAGCTGTCAGGAAAAGATAAACAGCAGCTAATCAACTATATTTTAAGCAAATATGAGAGGTGAAAATATGGAACACGATAAAATTATTATAAAAGGAGCCCGCGAGAATAACTTAAAAAATATTGATATTGAGATCCCACGTAATGAACTTGTCATTATGACTGGACTTTCCGGATCGGGAAAGACATCTTTGGCATTTGATACAATTTATGCTGAAGGGCAGCGTCGTTATGTTGAATCATTGAGTGCCTATGCTCGTCAGTTCTTGGGAAATGCGGATAAACCGGATGTTGACAGTATTGAAGGTTTGTCACCGGCTATTGCCATCGATCAGAAAACAACCAGTCACAATCCCCGTTCTACAGTTGGAACTGTAACCGAGATTTATGACTATTTGAGATTGCTTTATGCAAGAATTGGGGTAGCCTATTGTCCGGAGCATAATGTTCCCATTCAGTCTCAGACAGTAAAGCAGATGATAGATACAGTCGATCGCTTTGAAGATGGTTCAAGATTGCAAGTATTGTCGCCGATCATGAAAAATAAGAAGGGAACCCATAAAGATCTCTTTGAAAAACTTCGTAAAGAGGGCTATGTGCGTATCCGTGTCGATGGTGAAACCCGTTTATTAGAAGAAGAAATCGAATTAGATAAAAATAAACGTCACAACATTGAAGTCATTATTGACCGTATTGTGAAACGTGAAGATTATCGTTCACGATTAGCTGATTCATTGGAGACTGCTTTGAGATTAAGTGAAGGAGAAGCCATCGTTCAAAATCTTACAACAGAAACGGAGCATCTTTTTTCAGAAAACCATGCCTGTCCGATCTGTGGTTTTTCAGTACCCAAATTAGAGCCTCGTTTATTTTCTTTCAACTCTCCTTTGGGAGCGTGTCCGGATTGTAAAGGACTGGGGTTTAAAAATGAAGTCGATGTCGATTTGATTATTCCGGATCGTGAATTATCTATCAACCAAGGTGGAATCCGTTATTTCAAGACTGCTATCGGTACAGATCGTATTGAATGGCAGCGTTTCTTGATCTTGTGTGATAAATATCATATTGACTTAGATAAACCATTAAAGAAATTCACTAAAAAAGAAATGGATATTATCATGATCGGATCAACTGAACCGATTACTTATACAATTACTTCCAGTTCAGGAAATGTGAGCAAGACAACAAAATACATAGAAGGAGTTAAAACGCTGATCCAGCGTCGTTTTGAAGAAACAACTTCTTCATGGTCAAAAGAATACTATGAATCTTTCACCGCTGAACACACCTGTCCGACTTGTCATGGAAAACGTTTGACAGATGAAGTGCTAAGTGTCCGTGTCGGTGGATTAAACATCGCACAGCTGACAGATTTATCGATTAAAGAAGCTTTACGTTTCTTTAATGAACTTGAGCTGACGACGACAGAGGCCGTAATAGCGGAACTGATTCTAAAAGAAATTAAAGACCGTTTAGGCTTCTTATTTGATGTAGGCTTAGGGTATCTTTGCCTGTCACGTATGGCAGCCGGATTATCTGGTGGAGAAGCACAGCGTATTCGCTTGGCGACTCAGATCGGATCACGTTTGACCGGGGTTCTTTATGTATTGGATGAACCTTCAATCGGACTTCATCAGCGTGATAACGATAAATTGATTAATACCTTGCATCAGATTCGCGATTTGGGAAACAGTGTGATCGTTGTTGAACATGATGAAGATACGATGCGTGCCTCAGACTATATTATTGATATCGGTCCTGGAGCCGGGATTCATGGCGGAGAAGTCATTGCAGCCGGGACACCGGAAGAGATCATGAAAGATGAAAATTCTATTACCGGAAAATATTTGTCACATCGTTTAAGTATTCCTGTTCCTAAAAAACGCCGTAAGGGTAATGGTAAGTTTATTGAGATTAAAGGGGCAGAAGAAAATAACCTTAAAAAGATCAATGTGAAATTCCCATTAGGAACATATACGGTAGTAACCGGAGTATCGGGATCTGGGAAATCTTCCTTAGTCAATGAGATTTTATGCAAAGGCATTCAAGCTTCAGTGAATCGTACAAAGATCAAACCGGGGAAACATAAATCTATTCTCGGTTTAGAGCATGTTGATAAAGTTATTGATGTGTCACAAGATCCGATCGGACGTACACCACGTTCAAATCCAGCCACTTATACGGGAGTATTTGACGATATTCGTGATCTGTTTGCGAAAACCACCGATGCGAAACTAAAAGGCTATGATAAAGGACGTTTTTCATTCAATGTCAAAGGCGGTCGCTGTGAAGCCTGTCAGGGAGATGGTGTACGCCGTATTTCCATGCACTTCCTGCCGGATGTTTACGTGCCATGTGAAGAATGTGAAGGAAAACGCTATAATCGTGAAACTTTAGAAGTCATGTATCGCGGTAAAAATATATATGATGTCTTAGAGATGACGGTTGAAGATGCCTGTGAATTCTTTGCTAATCTGCCTAAGATCGCTAATAAGATGATTACATTAAGAGATGTGGGCTTAGGTTATATCAAATTAGGACAAAGTGCGACAACCTTATCAGGCGGAGAAGCACAGCGTGTGAAGCTTGCGAGTGAATTGCAGAAAAGAGCGACAGGAAAAACGGTGTATATCCTTGATGAACCATCAACTGGACTGCATAGTCATGACGTTGCTCGCTTAATTGAAGTACTGCAAAGCATTGTCGATAATGGGGATACGGTTGTCATCATTGAACATAATTTAGATATGATCAAAGTAGCCGATCATATTATAGACTTAGGACCAGAGGGCGGAGATGAAGGGGGAACCATCGTCGTAACGGGAACTCCTGAAAAAGTAGCTAAATGCAAAGACAGCTACACCGGTCACTTCCTACAGCATGTATTAAATGAAAATAGATCTTGATGCATTAAATCCTAAAAAGATGTTGAAACGACTCGTTTCCGTCTTTTTAGGTTTATTGATATTAGGCTTCTTTGAGTTTGCCGCTTCTATCAAGATGCAGGAGATGCTGCTTGTAAGCCTGCTTTATATGATTGGCTACACTGTGTTTGAAATACTCTATTTATTTTTGATTCTTCATCATTTTAAGGATAAAAAAATGACGATGAATTGGATGATTTTATTAAAAACGATACATTATTTTATAAGTTGGTTTCTTTTATTGTTAAATTCCTTTATACTAAAGGGAGAAAGTTATATGACTTTACTTGGTACATTACTATTATTTGTAATAGTGGAAATACTGTATATGATCACAACGTATCGTAAGGAGGACCCATCATGTCAAAAAAATCAGTATTAGTTAAAGTATTAACCGAACATTATCCAAGTCTTATACAAGCAACCGGAGATGAGACATCATTAGACCGTGAGATCTTGGTTCCGGAGATTAACCGTCCCGGTTTTGAATTAGCCGGTTTTTTCCAGCATAGTGATTTTCGCCGTGTTGTCGTATTCGGTGAAAAGGAAATGGCATTCATTGACCAAATGACAAAAGAAGAACAAGTGACACGTTTTGAGCGTTTAACCGATGATTTAACACCGGTAATCGTGATCGCTAAAAACTATCAGTGTCCTCCTATATTAAAAGAGATCGCTGATAAGAAGAACTTTCCAATTATGCTGACTGCACAGACAACTGGGCGTTTTTCAGTTGAACTATCAGCATTTCTTGATGAAAAGCTGGCACCGGAAACCCTGATGCATGGCGTATTTTTAAATATTTATGGAAAAGGCGTAATCATCAAAGGTGACAGCGGGATTGGTAAAAGTGAAATTGCTTTGGAATTAGTTAAGAGAGGACATCTTTTAGTAGCGGATGATGCAGTGGAGCTTTACCAAATCGGTCAGCAGATCATTGGGAAATCGCCTACTGTGCTTCAGAATCTGTTAGAGATTCGTGGAATCGGAGTTATAGATGTTGTTAAGATGTTTGGGGTTGGTGCAGTATTGGAAAAGGATCAGGTCGATATGATCATTCAATTAGAACGTTGGGTACCAAGCAAAGAATATACTAGAATCGGAATAGAAGATAAACAAGTGGTTGAAGATATTTTAGGTGTAGAAGTCGATAAATTGGTGGTCCCTGTAACAGGTGGACGTAACATGTCCGTTGTTATTGAAGCTGCAGTAATGAATAAACGTTTGAAAGAATTGGGCTATGACAGTTCAAAAGAATTTGTCGATCGTATCTTGGCTAATATTGAGAACGGGAAAGGAAACCAAAACTAATGGCTCTTTTTCCTAGCAGGACAATTTTCCTGCAATTAGGACCACTGAATATTACCTGGTATGCTGTCTGCATTATGTCAGGTGCTTTAATTGCGTATTTATTTTCTAAAAAAAGAATGAGTGATCGTGGATACAGCGATTTTCCTTTTTCTGACTTTCTGATCAATGTATTGATTATTGGAATTATTGGGGCAAGAATATGGTATGTTATCTTTACTTTCAATGAAAGATACATCAGCAACCCGATTGATATCTTTAAGATTTATGAGGGCGGTCTGGCGATTCAAGGTGGTGTCATTGCGGTATTACCTTATGCTGTCTACTTCATGAAAAAACATCATGTGGATATACTAAAGGCAGGAGATGCCATTATGCCAACCGTGTTAATAGCTCAGGCACTGGGACGCTGGGGAAATTTTGTTAATCAAGAGGCTTTTGGACAGATCATCACGGAAGCACATATAAATGCACTTCATTTGCCTGAATTTATAAAAAGTGGTATGTATATAAATGGATACTACAGACAGCCAACATTCCTTTATGAATCGGTATTAAATATTTTAGGATTTATCTTGATTGCTTATGTTATCAGTCGTTTCCTCAAGAAAGACGGATGCCAATTCGCTCTATATTTCGTGTGGTATGGCATTACTCGTTTTATCGTAGAAGCTTTCAGAAGTGATTCTTTGATGTTGGGATCGATTAAAATGGCACAATTGACTTCGGTTGTCTTTGTAATCGTTGGCGTTATTGCAATTATCTATTTATATATGCGAAAGAATAAAGAATCCGTTTAGAAAAGGAGAACACTATGTACGACTTAATTATTATCGGTGCTGGTCCGGCAGGGATGAGTGCCGCAGTATATGCATCACGTTCGGGGTTAAACACATTGATTTTAGATGGCGGGGCCCCTGGCGGAAAATTAAACTTGACGGCAGAAATCGAAAACTACCCGGGAAAACAAATCGTAGCGGGACCGGAGCTTGCTTATGAGATGTTTGAGCATGCGACCCATTTTGGAGCTGTTTATGAATATGGAATGGTCAAAGAAATCAAAGATTTAGGTGAGCATAAAGAAGTGATCACCGAAGAAAACACGTATGAAACAAAAGCGGTGCTGATTGCTACAGGAACTAAAGAAAGAAAAATCGGTATACCTAATGAGGAAGAAATGACAGGGCGTGGAGTTTCTTACTGTGCAGTATGTGATGGTGCATTCTTTGGCGGAGAAGAAGTCGCTGTGATTGGCGGTGGAAATTCAGCCTTGGAAGAAGCGATGTATTTAACTAAATTTGCAAGCAAAGTGCATTTGATCGTTCGTCGTGATGTATTTAGAGCGGATAAAATCGTTCAGGATAAACTTAAAGAGAATGATAAAATTGAAATTCATTATTTAAAGAAACCTGTTGAAATTGAAGTAGATCAGGAAAATAATAAAGTCAGCGGCTTAGTATTAGAGGATAGTCAGACAAAAGAGCGCAGCACTTTGAAAGTTACCGGAATCTTCCCATTTGTTGGTGCAGATCCAGTGACTGAATTTGCAAAAGGGTTAGATATTTTAGATGAACGTGGATATGTTATTACAAACGAAGATATGGCTACACATTGTCCTGGCATCTATGCTGCCGGTGATGTGCGCAAGAAATTCCTTCGTCAAGTTGTTACTGCAACGAATGACGGTGCAATTGCAGCACAGGCGATTAATCGTGACATGTTTGAATAAGAGGAGAAATCCTCTTTTTTTGTTGTGAGGATTTACTTGTCTTTAAGTAAGATTTATAATGGGATTAGGGAAGGGAGAACAATTATGGGAACAATTTGGATTTTCTTAACATGCTTTGTCGTGCCATTTGGTTTGTTAAGCATGTTTGTCAAGAAGAATAAGCGTTGTTTACTGACTTTTGGAATTGGGGCATTAACGTTTTTTGTCAGTCAGGTACTATTGCGTATACCATTACTTGAATGGTGGCAGAGCCATGCATCTACGCAAGTGTGGATAATAGCCAATTCGTTTTTGTATGTTTTGCTTTTATCTTTTTCTGCCGGATTATTTGAAGAGACCGGAAGATTAATTAGCTTTAAGCTTTTAAAAAAGACAGATACCCTTTATGAAGCGATTACTTTTGGTTTAGGACATGGAGGGATCGAAGCGATTTTGCTTGTAGGGATTCCGGCATTATCACAGACACTCCCATTGGAAAATGCTTTGCTTGCCGGAAGCGAACGCATTGCTGCGATATTAGTGCATATCACTTTATCTATCGTCATTTTTATTGGGGTAAAGAAAGGGCAGAACCTCCTATACTGGGCTTTAGCGGTTATGCTGCATGGGCTGTTTAATTTGATTCCGATAATGATCACTTATTTGAGCGGACCATTATTTTTAAGTGAGTGTGTTCTTTTTATTCTGGCGATAGGGTTGTTTGCAGGCGTTTACTTTTTAATGATAAAGGAGTATATAAAAGATGAAAAAATATTTTAAATGGTTAGTGATTGGATGTTGTTTTGTGGGACTGTTGGGATGTCAGAAAAGCAATGTATCAAAAGAAAGACAAGAAAGCATCAAAGTACTGGCGAATAAGGTGATTGATTCCCTCAATGCCGAAGATTACGCTGCAATTTCGGATATGTCAGATGCGAAGCTGAAAGAAATTAATATTGAGCAGGCAACGAAAGCTGCTTGGGGACCGGCAATAGGGGAACTGGGAGCATTTGAAGACTATGGAACATACAGCTATGCTTCAAAAGATGAAAATGTGACGGTTGTGGTGATCTCTAAATATGAAAATAAAAAGGTTCAGTTTACGATTACTTTCAATAATAAGGATGAATTGACAGGACTTTATTTTAAATAACAAAATCAAGGGAAAATCTCCCTTGGTTTTTTCTAAATAAATAACTTTTAAAGCGTGAGCTATGGGCGTATTAAGCAAAATAGTATATAATACACATATGAGGTGATACTATGGATAGAATACAGTTAGTAATGGTAACCGGATTATCTGGGGCAGGTAAGACAAGCTGCATGGCAGTGTTTGAAAATTTAGAGTTTCAATGTATCGATAATGCGCCCATTGAACTTTTGGAGCAATTTGCGAATTTATTAAAAATATCGAAAGAATATACGAAAGTGGCTTATGCCGTTAAATTAAAGGATGCATTGCAGGCAGCCCGCATCTTATCCAACTTAGATTGGATTGATTTATCCATTCTATTCCTTGATGCCAATGATGATGTCTTACTGAAGCGTTATAAACAATCCCGACGAACGCATCCATTGTTGATCAGTGAAAGAGCCGCTTCTTTACAAGAAGCGATTGAATTTGAACGTGAATTGGCAAAACCGGTTCTGCGTATTTCCAATAAAGTCATTGATACCAGCATGATGAAAACCAATAAGCTTCAGCAGTTAATTGAAGATTACTATCTGCATAGTGAAACCGATCCATTTAGAATCAGCTTCATTTCTTTTGGTTATAAGCATGGGATTCCCAAAGATTTAGATCTTATGTTTGATGTTCGTTTTCTTCCTAATCCGTTTTATGAAGACGCATTAAGAGAGCAGACCGGAAATGATAAGGCAGTCTATGACTATGTAATGGAAAAGCCGGAAACAAAGGAATTTATTGAGGTTTTAACCCCTACCTTGGATTACCTGTTTAAAAACTTTGAACAAGAAGGAAGAATGCATTTGGTTGTCGGTATCGGCTGTACAGGCGGTCAGCACCGTTCCGTAACTTTAACGAATTATTTTGCTGAGTATTATGCAAAGATTTATCAGGTTCATCGTTTGCATCGTGATGCAGATCATTAAAGGAGGGATTAAATGATATCTTTTTCAAGAACAGTAAAAGAAGAAATAGTATTCAATGAATTTGAACCTTGTTGTGGGAAAGCGATTCTAGCGGCATTGATTAAAATTAATGGCACCCTGTCGCTATCCAATTTAGGATTAACGATAGATATCAGGACAGAAAATGCAAAGATTGCTTCTAAAATTCATAAGCTATTAAAAGAAATATATAATCCTCAGATCGAATTTAAGGTGCTGAGAAAGATGAAATTAAAAAAGAATAATATTTATGTCGTAAAAGTAAGCAAAGCCAGAGAGATTCTTGATGACTTAGGTCTCTATGCCGGATTTGGATTAACGGATGTTCCGCAGGGATCAATCACTTCCAAGCAATGCTGTAAGCGAGCTTTTTTAGCCGGAGCTTTTCTGGCTACCGGCAGTGTCAATCATCCATCAACAGCTAACTATCATTTAGAGATTTCGGTGACGAATGAAGAACTCGCAATATTTATCCAATACCTGATGAATCAGTTTGAATTAAACGCAAAGGTGATTACGCGCCGCAGCCGTCATATTATCTATTTAAAATCGGCAGAAAAAATCGGTGACTTTCTGGGATTAGTGGGAGCCTCTTCTTCCTATATGTCTTATGAGAGTATCCGTATTGACCGTGATTTCATCAACAACATCAACCGCTTGGAAAACTGTGAAATTGCCAATGAAGTAAAAACGATGAATGCTGCTAATCAGCAGATTCAGGATATTCAAACGATCGAAGAAATGATGGGCTTAGCTCTTCTTGATGAAAAAACCAGACAGATTGCAGAGGTGCGTTTAGAAAATCCGGATGTCAGCTTAAATGAACTGGCAAGCTTGTATGAAGAAAAGACCGGGTCTAAGATTTCTAAGTCCGGGCTGCACCATCGATTCAAAAAGATCAGCGAAGAGGCCGCAAAGCTGCGTGCAATTCATACATAATGGAAACGATTGAGATATTGTTTGGCAAACGCTTAAGAGAATTGCGAAACATGCGAAATTGGTCACAGGAAGAACTGGCATTTCGCTGCAGTGTATCCAAGAATTATATTTCTGATGTTGAAAGAGGGAAACGGAATGTTTCTTTGAAAGCAATAGAAAAGATTGCGAGAGGACTGGAAGTTGAGATTTATGAACTATTTTATCGTAGTTCACAATAAGTTCAATTAGTCATGTTAGACTTGCCCAAAAGGATGTGAAAGTATGCATAATTATCTATATATCGCTGTCATCGTCATCGTACTCATTATGATTTTTAGTTTTTTAATTCAGTTTGCATGGATCCCGATCTTACTTTATTTACTGTACTGGATCTATAAAAATATAAAATATAGACTTCATGGATCGGATGAAAAAGAGTCTTATTCAAATCGTACTCAATATTATGATTCATACGATCAGGAAGATTACAGCAGCAGTTATACGAATCAATCTTCATCACGTTCCAATGGAGCGATTGATGCAGATTATAAAGTGGTAGATGAAGAGGAAACAACTCAGCGTCGATAGACAACTGGAAAGAACAATGAGGAATAGATATGAAAAAACGAAAGATATTCATGTCATGTTTTGTTTGTTTACTTTTAGGCGGGTGTGCAAATAAAGAAGAACAGCCCTTGTTAAAAGTAAAGCAAGATGAATTTATCGTGGAATATGGTGAAACGATCGATTTGGAAGCCGAGCATTATTTAGACTTAACCAAGTTGGATGACAAACAAAAAAATGAAGTATTATCGAATAGTACCTTATCCGTCGGTATGACTCAACAAGATATGATAACAAAAGAAGATCGGACTTATACAAAAGTCGGGACTTACAGTGCCTTGATTACTTTTCAAGAGGAGTCCTTGAATTTTAAGATTGAAGTTAAAGATACCGCAGCTCCTAAAATAGAAGGTCCCGATGAAGTTACCTTAAATACAGGAGAAACGGCTGATTTTAGCAATATATTCAGTGCAGTAGATTTAAGTGAGTGTCTGCCGTTGGAGTTTGATCTTGATCAGATCGATACAAAACAGGCCGGAGACTACATCATGAATGTGACGGCTAAAGATATCTATGAGAATAAGCAAAGCAAGCAGGTAACGGTTCATGTCGTTAAAAAGGAAGAAGAAACTCCTCCGCCACCAAGCAATGAACCATCGAGTCCGACAGAAACACTTCCACCGGTGGAAACGCCGACAGAAAATAAAGTAGTGAAATTGAATGTTCCCTATTATAATCAAATGGATGTTGGAGCAGTCATGGGCTGCGAAGCGACCTCATTATACATGGGCTTACAGTATAAAGGGTATACCTCTGTTGATCTAAAAAGCTTTATATCCGATCTGCCTAGATCAGCTGATCCATTAAGTGGATTTAGTGGAGATCCCTTTGTATTAGATGAGAGTGTGGATGCCTATCAGGGGATCTTTCCAACACCACTAGCTGCTTATGGAAATCAGTATGGTCCTTGCAAGAATATCAGTGGAGCTTCAGTTGATGCCATCATAGAGGAAATTAAAAACGGTAATCCAGTGGTTGCTTATGTTTCCTTGGACTTTGCAAAACCGATCGTTAAAGAATATTCATTTGGCAGTGCGGTTGATAACGGACATGTTGTATTGGTAGTAGGATATGACTTGGATCAAAATGTCTTGTTTATTCAAGATCCTTATCGCCGTGATTTAAAAGAAGTCTCAATAGACACCTTTAAGAATGCCTATTCCCCATTAAAATATGCTGTTTCAATACAATAATACAGACAGGGCAACCTGTCTTTTTTTATTTCTTGTTATTATGGAAATATAAGTTGGAAACCTTTTCATTTTTTGTAAATTCATGTATAATGTCACTGAAAGAGGTGGGATAGGTGAAAGGATTATATTATCGGCTCATTATCTATTTAGATACAGCGGACGAAAGTGATACAAACTATAATATCGCATGGTATATGGTGCATAACTTAGAGAAATTATCGACGATCGGTATCAGTGATTTAGCCAAAGAATGTTATGTTTCACCTGCGACTATCTCTCGTTTTTGCAGAACGTTGGGATATGATAACTTTGCACATTTAAAACAGGATTGTTCATATATTAGGCAATTAAAGCAGCGTTCACAGGAGATTACTAAGATAGCGGTAGATTCTATGAAAAGAACACCGGTCAAAGCTTCTGGTGACTATATCGAACAGATCATTCTTTCTTTGCAGGATATGCAGAAAGAATTAGACTGGAAAGCGATTGACAATGTTTTGCGCTATATTAAAGAAGGAAAGAAAGTGGTCTTTTTCGGTTCACAGTTTTCACATAGTGCGGCGCTGCATCTTCAGGCAGACTTATTAATGCTGGGAAAATTCACAATCGCTTATATTGATTATGAAAAACAGATTGAAAGTGCGAAGCATTTAGACAGCGATTCTGTAGCGATCATTATTACGGTAAATGGAAACTTTGTGAAAACAGGATCAAAGGCATTCCACTATATTAAAAAATCAAAATGCAAGGTAGCGATTATTACTCAGCAATCCGATCTGGAAATTGCTGAATTTGCCGATGAAGTCATTCAATTAGGAAATCCTCAGTATGGTCATGTAGGGAAGCATACTTTACTGACCTTGATGGAGCTGATGTCTTCACGCTATCATGCCTTATTTGTACACAATAAATAGAAGATGAACCATCTTCTTTTTTTAAGGAGGTTAATCCATGAGAGAAATAAAAACAGAGATAATCATTAAAGCGGTAAGAGATTTATGCATAGAAGCAAACTGTCAGTTACCTGAGGATGTCAGTCAGGTATTTGATAAGATGCTTTTAGAGGAACCTTTTCCAATTGCTAAAGATACACTTAAAATACTCGCTGAAAATGCAAGATTAGCGAAAGAAAATCATTCTCCGATCTGTCAGGATACGGGAATGGCTTGTGTCTTTATTACTATCGGACAGGATGTGCATATCGTGGATGGAAGTCTTCAGGAGGCGATTCATGAAGGAGTACGTCAGGGCTATGAAGATGGTTATTTAAGAAAAAGCGTAGTCAGTGAACCGATGTTTGATCGTGTGAATACAAAAGATAATACCCCGGCACTTATTTACTATGATATTGTTGAAGGGGATCAATTTGATATAGTCGTGGCACCAAAAGGATTTGGCTCAGAAAATATGTGTCAGATCAAAATGCTGAAGCCAAGTGATGGTGTAGAAGGCGTTAAAGAATTTGTCTTAAAGGTGATACGTGATGCCGGACCGAATGCTTGTCCGCCGATGGTAATCGGGGTAGGAATTGGCGGATCATTTGATAAGGTAGCCCTGCTTTCTAAAAAAGCGATGCTTCGACCAGCCGGCTCTCATCATAGCGATACACGCTATCAATCGTTGGAAGAAGAATTGCTGGAAATGGTTAATGCCACAGGAATCGGACCTGCCGGATATGGCGGCAAAACAACCGCTTTATCATTAAATATTGAAACCTATCCAACGCATATTGCGGGAATGCCGGTAGCTGTCAGCATTTGCTGTCACGTTGCCAGACACAAGGGGGTATCATTATGATTCGTTTAACTACACCTTTAACAATAGATAAAGTCAAAGCCTTAAAAGCTGGGGATCAAGTGCTGTTATCAGGTACGATCTATACCGGTCGCGATGCAGCTCATAAACGTTTGGTTGAATTGGTGAAACAGGGAAAAGATTTACCCTTTGATCCTAAAGATCAAATCATCTATTATGTCGGACCAACACCCGCTAAACCGGGACAGATTTTTGGCAGCGGCGGACCGACAACATCAGGAAGAATGGATGCCTATGCACCGACAATGCTGTCACTGGGACTCAGAGGAATGATCGGAAAAGGGTATCGCAATGACAGTGTAAAAGAAGCGATGCGCACTTATACCGGTGTATATTTTGGCGCTATTGGCGGAGCAGGGGCTTATATCAGTCAATGTGTCAAACAGGCAAAGGTCATAGCCTTTGAAGATTTGGGAGCGGAAGCGATTCGCGAACTCTATGTAGAGGAATTTCCATTAACGGTTGTGATTGACTGTGAGGGGAATGATTTATATGAAATCGGCAAGAAAGAATATTTGGGAGAGAAAGTATAGCTTTCTTTTCTTTTTACAATCTTTCTTGTATTCAAGCCAAATTATGATAAACTATTTATTTGAGGTGTGTCTATGAAAATATTAAAGCAAGTAGCAGATAAAATATTATATTTTATCAAAGCTTATAAGAGTGTTTTCATCATTAGCCTGATTGCCTTGTTATGTGTGGAGCTGCTTAATCATCCAACCTTCAATCTGTTTGATCTGGCAAACTGGATGTTTCATCATAAACGGGTACTGCTGATGAATTATATCATTTACTGCAATATTTGTATTTTGATATATCTTGTCATGAACCGGCTTAACTGGTCGAATATCATTTTTATTACGACCCTTGTAGTCATTGGCATCTGCAACTACTATAAACTTCTTATGAAGGGTGAAAATGTCGTCCTTTGGGATGTTCTGAATTTGCAGGCTGCGGCAGGCATCATGACTGAGTTAAATATAAAAATCAGTTGGCAGGTTATTTTATGTCTGGTGGTTTTATGTGCTGTTTTGTATCAGCAATTCAGAGGTGCAAGAAAACAGCAGCGAATCAGTATTCGTTTTAAGTATTTAGCATTGGCGTTTATTGTATTATCCTCTTTAACGGTCGGCGTTATTTTTAATAATGAAGTGCTGAATGGTTTAAAGATTACCAACATGGACTGGAATCAAGACAAGAATTATCGGGAGAATGGATT
Organism: Beduini sp.; assembly: GCF_047239305.1. Lineage (NCBI taxonomy): Bacteria > Bacillati > Bacillota > Erysipelotrichia > Erysipelotrichales > Erysipelotrichaceae > Beduini > Beduini sp. Next base: position 13,364 of record NZ_JBKTEM010000007.1, on the reverse strand, counting down.
TATTTTATCCTTCTTTATGAATCTGAAAAACATTTCAGTCGTGACACCGGAGGATTACAGTGAAGAAAAGATAGAGGAAGTCACAAAAAGAATTGATGCCATTGAGGATCCGACCCCGGTAGACGTATCAGAAAAACCAAACATTATCGTGATTATGAATGAATCTTTTTCTGATATAACGATTGCTAACGAAGGATTAAGCTTTGATGAGCCTCTGACACCGTTTATTGATTCGTTAAATGATAATGTGGTACGAGGAAATTTATTGGTTTCCATCTTTGGCGGCGGAACAGCCAATACTGAATTTGAATATCTGACCGGGCATTCAATGAAGCATTTACCGGTTGGCAGTGTTGCCTATGACCGCTATTTAGATGATGACGAAGACAGTATGGTGAAAGTGTTAAAAGAAGATGGCTATACGGCAACGGCAATACATCCTTACTTGGGAACATTCTGGAACCGTAATCATGTCTATCCTGCTTTTGGCTTCGATCAATTCTATACTATTGATGACTTCAGCGAAGACGCTAAAAAAGTAAAAGGGTATATCAGTGATGAAGAAGTCTATAATAAAATTGTCTCTTGCTATGAAAAAAAAGATGCAGACTCTCCATTATTTACATTTTGTGTCACAATGGAAAATCATACCCCTTATACCGATACAAGCAATGGTATTGTAGGTGTAGAAGGAGATGAGAGCCTTTTTAAAGAAGAAGGCAAATTAGAAGCCGGAGTGCATGCCCGCGGGGTTCAAGATGCGGACGCAATGTATAAAAAATTAGTAGAATACTTCTCTGCTGAGGAGGAACCGACAATCGTTGTGATGTTTGGCGATCATCATCCATTTGTCAGTTCAACGATCAACAAAGATTCGGATCATTTAGATGATGTGAATAAATACAAAACACCATTTGTAATGTGGGCAAATTATGATATTCCCACTCAGATCGGGGTGACCATGGATTCTTCAGTATTGGGAGCTTATACGTTATTAAATGCCGGAGTGACTTTACCAAATTATTTAAAATACAATTACTATGCAGCAAGTTTAGTAGATGGGTATAATAATTATTTTGTCTTAGGGAAAAACGGTCAGTTTTATAAATATTCGGAGGATATGCCTGATAATATCCAACAGTTTTTAGAGGATCATGAACTGCTTCAGTACGATCAGCTGTTTGGACAGGAATATTCACGTCAGTACTTATGGAAGGAATAAAGAAGGATGAGAAAAAAACATTCATATTACAGTTCTTATGGAAGAAAGAGAAGGGTTAATTGGCGAAAAATCTTAGTTTTTGTCGGTATCCCTGTAGTTATCATCGCAATCGTTATTGCATTGAATTTTAATCGTATTAAATTAATGACAAAAGGGTACAGCTTTTCAGAAGCAAATATCGTTTTGAAACAAAGTAAAGATGTGAAAGCAGAGTTATTATCAAAAGCCAAAGTCAAATATTTAACAGACTGGCTGGCTATTGATTTAAATGCAGGTTATTATGACGAGTATGATCGATACTTTGATCTGCATCCGGAAATGAGCAAAGAAGATGTTGTATCAGCGATGCAGAATTTTATGGATAAAAAATATCCGGAGTTAGTGAACTTGGGTTATACAGATGCAGATATTTGGACTATCTTAGGAAATGCTTCGATGGATGATATCCAATCATTGATTACAAACAAGTATACAATGGAAACAGTTAATCGTTTTAATAAATACAAATACTTTGATTATCAGAAAATCGGAGAATATATCACTGCTTCTTCGCAGTACAACAGTGATGAATATGCAGTGAATATTGTGAACTTCCCATTCGTTATATCTACGAATCCAACAAGTGAGCATTATGAAATAAAGAATCCGGAAGAGATCACAGCATTAGTTAAAAAAGGGTTCTATTTGCCTAATACATATGTTCCTAGTGATTTAGTGGTGCCGGAAATGCCGATCGCACCGGACAATACGGATAATACAGTAAGACAAGTAGTTGCAGATGCCTTAGTCAAAATGACAGCAGACGCTAAAAAGGCAGGAATGGAATTAGTATTAAACAGCGGGTATCGTTCTTACAGCGAACAAACTAAAGTCTATGATGAAACAGAATCGATTTATGGCGGTATCTATGCTTCTGAATATGTGGCATTGCCAGGAGCAAGTGAGCATCAGACCGGATTAGGTGTGGATATCACTTCTCAAAGTGTCGTGGACGGTACACGTATTACATTTGGGGATACTGAAGAATATCAATGGGTGATTAAAAACTGTTATAAATATGGCTTTATCGTTCGTTTTGAAACAGAAAGCGCAGATATTACCGGAATTGCTCACGAACCATGGCATTTACGTTATGTCGGAGAGGATATTGCTAAAGTGATTCATGATAAAGGATGGACATTTGAGGAATATTGTTTAAATACAAGTACATTGCCGGAAATTGACTATTAAAAAGGGATTTTATCCCTTTTTTATTTATTCCTCATTTATAACTGTGTTAAAATATAAACGTATGAGAAAGTAGGGGACCTATGAAAACATTGATTACGACATTAAATTCAAAATTTATTCATACTGCTTTAGCGCTGCGTTTATTATACGTAGCTTGCAAAGATAAATTTGATATAGATTTTAAAGAATATACGATTAAAGATGATCTGAATGAGGTGTGTGAAGATATCCTTTCCATGAATTTAGATATATTGGCATTATCTACATATATATGGAATGTTGAAAAAATAAAAGAGCTGGCAAAGATGGTCAAGCAGTGTCAGCCAGATATCGTCATTCTTTTAGGCGGACCGGAAGTCACTTATGAGCCACGCTATTTTTTAGAAGAATTTTCTGTGGATTATGTATTATGTGGGGAAGGCGAGAAAACGCTGCCGGCATTATTAAAAGCAATAGAAGAAAAAAGTGAACCGCAGCTAGAAGGAATCTGTTATTTGAAAGATGGAAAATTAATGAATGAGGGCATAGCTAAAAACTGTGATTTATCTGAGATCGAAAAACTACCGTCACCTTATCTTTTAGAACGTGATCTTCCGCATATTAAAGATCGCATCGTTTATTTTGAATCGAGCCGAGGATGTCCTTATCAATGTCAGTACTGCTTGTCCTCTTTAGAAAAAGGTGTCCGTTTTTACAGTGATACCTATATTCATGAACAGCTTTCAGCGATCATTCAAGCCGGAGCAAAAACGATTAAATTTTTAGACCGCAGCTTTAATGTTAATCCCACAAAAGCACTGAATATCTTAGATTTTATTGTCACGCATCATCTTCCCGGACAGCAGTTTCAATTTGAAATCAATGCAGATGTCTTAGATCAGCGTATTATTGATTTTGTAAATGAAAAAGCACCGAAAGGATTGCTTCGTTTTGAAGTCGGGATTCAATCGACCTATGAACCGACGAACGAGGTAGTAAAAAGAAAACAAGATTTCCAGCGACTTTCAGAGGTGATCATGCAGTTGGTCAAAGGAGACAAGATTGATCTTCATTTAGATCTTATTGCCGGACTTCCTTTTGAAAGCTATGAACGTTTTAAACAATCCTTTGATGATGTCTTTGCTTTTCGGGCAAAAGAACTGCAGTTGGGTTTCCTAAAATTACTCCGAGGTACCAGTCTGCGCGAGGATGCCGAACTTTATGATTATACTTATCAAAAAGAAGCCCCTTATGAAATTTTTGCCAATCATGTATTAAGCAATGAAGAGCGACAGGAAATCCATGTAGCTGAAGAAATGTTGGAAAAATATTGGAACAGCGGTCGTTTCCACCGAACCATGAATACTTTATTTGATCATGAAGTGCGTTCACCTTTTGAGTTCTTTCATGACTTTGGCCGCTATTACATCGATCATGGATTCAAAATGATCGGATACCAAGTAGATGAACTTTTTGTTTATTTGGAATCCTATTTAAAAACAAAAGATATTGATGTTTTAGAAGAAATGGTTTTGGACTATTTGGAGCTGTTTAAGATAAAACCAAAGAAGTGGTGGAAGAGTAAGTGGACTCGTGAAGAACGCCAGATATTTACCCATGCTTTGCTCGAAGAGTACAATCTCTTAGCCTCGCTGCATCTGAATCAGGAGTTGTTATTTCGTTACTGCCTGATCGAAAAAATTAATAATCATTACATTATTGCACTTTATAAAGACTTTCAGCACCAGATTGCTGTAGTGGAAATGGTAAATAATGAATATAAATTGATTTAAACAGACAAATATATTAATTCGCTGTCGAAAACTGGCATATTCTGTAGAGGGGTGATAGAATGTGTACAGTATGTATTACAGCAGTGGTTGTATTATTTTTAGTCGCTATTATTTTACTCAACATCAAAAAGCTGGGACTTCGCAAGTTCTTAGTGCGAATGATTGTTGTTGCGGAAGAAGCATTTGAACATGGACAGAACGATGATAAGTTTAATTATGTTTTCAATCAGTTTTATCAGCGTCTGCCAACCATGATTCGAATGTTTGCATCACAGCAGATGATTAAGAAATTTATTCAGGAAACATTTGATGAAATTAAGCTAGCACTCGATCATTAGTAGGACACCTTTAGGTATCCTACTAATCTAGGGGGAGAGGACGATTATGAAAAAGTATTCGACATCCAAACGATTTGTGATAATTGTGATTGCCTTGGTAATAGGCTCGCTCCTATATACCAATATCTTTTATAACACTATGCGTGAAAGAGTTTTATCAATGCTTTCGGAAATTGCCTACCAATCGACACAGGTCCTGAAAAAGGAAGTAGAAAAGGGGGAAGCGGTTCTAAGCAACGTAGCGGATTATATCGCTCAGGAAGAATTAGATACGGACAATATCCTCGCTAAACTAGATACACTCAATGAAGATAATTTCTTTAAAAGAATGGGGATTGTTGATCTTGAAGGAGTTGGAAAAACAACGGATGGATTGCTCATGGATCTGTCTGACCGGAATTATTTTTTAAAAGGATTGGATGGATATTCGAGTGTATCGGGAACCATTATCGATAAATCGGATGGAAAAGAAATCAATGTATTTAGTGCACCGATCATCAAAGAGGGAGAGGTCGTTGCATTGTTGTTCGCTACATATGCAACAGATTATTACCGCAATCTATTGACCACAACTATATTTAATGGACAGGGGTATACCTATGTCATTGATAATAAAGGGAATCGTGTCATTGCTTCTAATAATAAAAACAGCAAGATTGATTTTACGAACTTCTATGATGCTTTAAATGAAGATAAAGGAAATGAGGCTACAGCGAAAAAACTGCGTACAGCGATTGAACATAATGAAACCGGAAACCTGACTTATACGTATGGTGTGGGTAAATATATGGACTATCGCCCATTAGATATCAACAACTGGTATGTCCTCACGATCATTCCCGATGAGGTAATCGCTACCTATACCAATTCATTAGTGCTGTTATCGGCATCGTTTGCTTTAATCTGCGTAGGGGCAATTAGTTATTTAGTAGTATATATCTTTAAACAGAAAGAAAAGAATCAAAGAGAGCAGGAAGAAATGATTTTTACTGATACTTTAACGGGCGGAATGAGTCAGGCGAAATTCAAGCTAGAAGCACGTTCTTTGATAAAACATCCGGGAGTTTCTTATGCGATTGTGGTGATGGATATTGAAAAATTCAAATATATCAATGACTTATATGGATTCTCGGAAGGAGACATTGTATTAAAGAAAATCTATAATATTTTGAATGCTCAGCTAACTAGACATGAACTTTGTGCTCGTCAAAGTGGAGATCATTTTATTTTGCTGCTTCACATTGAAGAACGAAACAAGTTCACTTTGCGCTTAGAAGATCTTCAGAAGAAGCTTCTGCATTGTCACGAATTCGATCATCAGGAATATGAAATAAAAGCAAAGTTTGGAATCTGCTTAGCTATTGATAAGTCTGATAGTTTAGAAACAATGATCGATCATGCGGATTTAGCACTGAATCTTATAAAAAAAGAAGTCATGCATTCCGTGAGTTACTACGATGATCAGTTAAAAGAAAAGCTTCTGCAAATCAAAATGATTGAAAATAAGTTTGAACTGGCCATCAATAATCGTGAATTTATTCTCTATTATCAGCCTAAATACAATCTGCATACGAATCGCTTTGACGGTGGAGAAGCCCTTATGTTTTTGAAGAAGTATGTCACTCAATTTCCGAATGGCTGAAAGCCGGACTGCCAGTAGGAGCAATGTCAATCAATGTATCCCGATTAGATCTGTATTCTCCGGTTTTTGTAGATAATTATCTGCATATAATAGAAAAATATCAGATTCCTTCTGAATTGATTCAATTGGAAATAACGGAAACCGCATTATTTGATAATAATGAAGAGATGCTGTCGATCATCAACCGTTTACATGATTATGGCATTGCGGTATTAATGGATGATTTTGGAACCGGCTATTCTTCTGTTTCTATGATTAAAGACATTCCGATTGATGTCTTAAAGATTGATAAGAGTCTGATCGATGATTCATTAACGAATGACCGCGGACAGACGATTGTGAAAATGATTATTGATTTGTGTCATCAATTTGATATCAAAGTGACCGCTGAAGGGGTTGAAACCAAAGAACAGTTTGACTTGCTTCGCTCACTTGGCTGTGATTTTATCCAAGGTTATTATTGTGCTAAACCAATGGATTTAGAAGCTTATATCCACATCTTAATGGAACTGTCTAATGAAGGATAGTTCCTTTTTATGCTTATGAAAGCGATTGAAATGTGATAAAATAGGAGCAGGAGGGATAAAATGAAAGTTATAGAAAAAGAAAATTATAAATTAATTTATAACGAAGATGGTCCGACACTAGGAGTCGCTAAAGACAGTGATGTCCCAATTTTAGAAGTAGACGGTCTTTATTTTAAAAACTTATCAAGAAGCCATCAATTAGAAAAATATGAAGACTGGCGATTGGATGTGAAAGAACGTGCTGAGGATTTAGCAAAGAGACTCTCGATCAAGCAGATCGCCGGGTTAATGCTTTACAGCAGTCATCAGTTGATACCAGCTCAAGGAATGGCGCGATTTGGCGGAACTTATAACGGTCTTTCTTTTGATGAAGCAAAGGTTGAGCCATGGAGTTTATCCGATCAGCAAAAAGAATTTATCGAAAAAGATGATGTACGCCATATTTTAGTTATGCGTTATCAGAATAAAGAAGTGATGTCAAAATGGAATAATATTGTTCAGGCATTTGCTGAAAGTCAGCCTTTAGGCATACCGGTCAATAACAGCAGCGATCCACGTCATGGAACGATCAGCGATGCTGAATTTAACGGTGGGGCAAACAGCGATATTTCAAAATGGCCGGATGGAATTGGTATGGCGGCTACTTTTGATCCTGAGTTAGTCAAAAAATACGGCGATGTTGTTTCTAAAGAATATCGTTCTTTAGGATTGACAACAGCTCTGTTTCCCCAAATCGATTTAGCGACAGAACCGCGTTGGATGCGTTTTAACGGAACTTTTTCAGAGTCACCTAAATTAGCGACTGACATGGCAAGAGCATACTGTGATGGTTTGCAGACATCTTTTGGCGAAGCGGAAATCAAAGACGGATGGGGTTACGACAGTATCAATGCAATGGTAAAACATTTCCCTGGCGGTGCAACCGGTGAAGCCGGGCGAGATGCTCACTACTCTTATGGAAAATATGCAGTTCATCCGGGAAAAAATCTGGAGATGCATCTGAAACCGTTTGTTGAAGGGGCTTTTAAGTTAGAGGGGAAGACTAAAATGGCATCTGCCGTTATGCCGTATTATACAATTTCTGCTGATTTAAAAGGTAAGGATCATGAGATGGTAGGAAATTCTTATAGTAAATACATTATTCAGGGATTGCTTCGTGATCAGTTAAATTATGACGGGGTTGTTTGTACGGACTGGGGAATCACTAAAAACCAAGGAGAAACTGTTTATTCTTTTGGCGGAACTTGCTGGGGAGTTGAAGGACTAACCGAAGCAGAAAGACATTTGAAAATTATTTTAGCCGGAGCAGACCAGTTTGGCGGCAACAATGATGCCCAGCCGATTTTAGATGCCTATGAAATGGGATGCAAGGAGTTTGGTGAAGATTATATGCGCAAGCGTTTTGAATTATCCGCAAGGCGTTTATTAATGAATATCTTCCGATTAGGCTTATTTGAAAATCCTTATGTTGATATACAAGAGGCAAAAGAGACTGTAGGGAAAGAAGAATTTATGGCAGCCGGTTATGAAGCACAGTTAAGATCCATCACTCTTCTTAAAAATAAAAATCATGTATTGCCGTTAAAGACAAAAACAAAAGTGTATATTCCTAATCGTCATATTGAGTCTTATCGCACTTTCTTTAGCACGATGTCAGAACCGGAAGATATTGTGCCGGTAAAACAGGATTTAGTGAATAAATATTTTGAATGGGTCGATACACCAGAGGAAGCAGATGCGGCAATTATTTTTATGGAAACACCGATTTGTGATTCTTACGATCCAAGAGATGTTGAAAATGGCGGAAACGGTTATTTACCAATTAGCCTGCAATATCGTCCTTATACAGCAGTAAATGCAAGAAAAGAAAGTCTAGCAGGCGGTGATCCTTTAGAATCCTTTACCAACCGCAGCTACTATAATAAGACGAATACGACAGCAAATGAAACAGATTTAGATAATGTACTGAATATGAAGAAAATAATGAAGGATAAACCTGTTATTGTATGTATGAAATTAAAAAGACCAACCGTAATGTCAGAATTTGAACCTTATGCTGATGCGATTATCACAGAATATGGTGTTCAGAACCAAGCTGTCTTTGATATCTTATCAGGTAAAAGAATGCCAAGCGGATTATTGCCGCTTCAGATTCCAATGGACATGGATACCGTAGAAACACAGTTGGAAGATGTACCATTCGATATGATACCTTATGTAGATAGTGAGGGTCATTGCTATGACTTCGCATTTGGTATGGATTTTGATGGTGTGATCCAAGATGAAAGAGTAAAAAAATATCGTTATAAATAATAGAGTAAAGTACCGTTTGAATAAAATGCGGTACTTTTTTGTATTGGGGTTGACTTTTAAACAAATAATGCTAATATATAGGTATACGATATATCGTATAACGATATAAAGGAATACGATATAATAGGAGGGGCAAAATGAAGGTAAACACATTTACAGAACAAACCTATTTTATTCTCTTGGCATTAGCTGCAGAGTCATTGCATGGGTATGGGATTATAAAAAAAGTAGAAGTATTAAGTGACGGACAGATTGTTTTAGCAGCTGGGACACTTTATGGCGTATTGGAGAATTTAAAAAAGACCAGTCTGATCGAACAAATGCAAAATCAAGAGGATACAAGACGGAAGATGTATCGCATTACAGAATTAGGAAAACAGACGTTACTAAAAGAATATACGAAATTACAGCAACGCTGTTTCATTTCCAAACAAATACTAGAAAAGGGAGAATGATATTATGTTAACGATTAATTTATTACACAGTGCGGATTCAATAGAAAGATATTTAAATCGAAAATCGAAAAAAGGTTATCACCTTAAAACGATCGTTCCTTTTACCTTATTTCCACCGCTTTATTTTACTGTTTTCAATTTTAATAAAACATCAAATAAAGATCGTGTCTATCGTGTGGATTCCAGAAAACTAGAAAAAGATCAGGAAAAAGAATATTATCAAATCTTTGCCGATGATGGCTGGACATGTTTAGGTAATGGCAGTGTATCCGGTATTTCTGATGTGCATCATATCTTTTATTCTGATGATCCTAAAAAGAACAAGATTTATTCAGACGAGGAATCATTAAGACAAAGAGACAAAGATAATGCAGGGCGCGAATTACTAGGCGGGTTATTCCTCTTTGTTGTCTTTATCTGTTTAAATATTTTCTTTCCTATCTTAGCTGAGCATCCAAATACGCCGATCGGATTCCTGTCTCATAATTTTTATTTCATTGTCGCTATTGGAGTTATTATTATTTCATTGTTTCGCTATTTCAAGAACCGATAATTTTACCAATGTATGAAAAAAGGTTACACACACGTGTAACCTTTATAAGTATTATTTGTAAAAGTCATTATAAAGATTTACTGCTAGGTCTAACACTTTCTCCCCATCCATGCGACCATAATCTCTCATGTCGATCATTGAGATCGGACATTTTCCTTCACATTTTTTTTCTAATTCTTTTAATTTGTAACGAATTTGCGGACCAACTAATAATACATCGTAATTCCCCTCTTCAGCGTCAACTGATTTTTCGCTGACTGCCCAGATTTTTGCTTCAATACCACGGTCCGCAGCACTTTTTTCCATTTTAGTCACAAGTAAGCTAGTAGACATCCCAGCAGCACAGCATAATAATACTCTCATCATAATATAACACCTCCTTCATAAATTCATTGTATACTATGGAAGCGCTTGTATCAATTTTTTTCGATTTTGGAAAAAGAATTAAAAAATTTTATTAGATATTGTGCAAAAGTAGGTGTACAAAATAAATAAAAAAAAACAGTGGGAAAAACCCAACTGTTAATAAAAGCAATTATCTTTTTTTAATATCTCTGAAGTTGATGAGTTCAATGTCATGATCATGCAGCCATTGCTTAAATTCAGGGCTGCGAATGAACTTCATTTCAAAGATTCGAGGAATGGCATAAGAGCTGTTGTTGTAGAGATGATCGTCAATAAAACCAGGGTGACACATCATTTCCTGAATGCCTTCTTTATTTAAATATTCTTCGCAAAACTGAATGAAGTCTTTAAGTTCTCCATTGAAACCTCTGATTAATGGTGCAAATTCATAATGATGCTGAATATCATCAGTTAAGCGCATTGGCAGATCGTATTCTTTAGCTAAACGAGTTGCTACCTCAATGTTTCCTGGTTCTAAGTGAGTATGGTGATGTGAATCGATATGTGTTGGTTTCTTACCGGCTAATTGGATAAATAATTCAATTTGGGCATGCCATTCTTCATATAACTCATTAGGATCAACGATGGCTTTTTTATCCGGATACGTATTCAATTTCTTAAAATCTCCATTTTCATCCGTAAAGCTTTTCTTTCCTAATGTTAACGGTCTGCCGCACGTTAAAACAAGGTGAATACCCACTCCTAAGTTAGGGTATTGCTCAGCCATCTCTAAAGCTTTTGCGGCATAAGGCATATTGGTCATTAAAGTAGTTGAAGTTAACACACCTTCGCGATGACATTGAATGATTCCGCGTGTAACGCCTTCACACATCCCAAAATCATCTGCATTGATAATTAATTTTTTCATGATAGTATTGTCCTCCCAGATATCATATACAGATCTATTATAAAGGGAATTGGTAAAAATAGCGGCAATGTTTTAATTTGCGTAAAAGATTGTTTTTTTCTATTTAATTATGATAGAATATTTTAATACAAGAAGGTGACATAATGAAAGAATTAATTATCGCAACAACCAATAATGGAAAAATGAAAGAAATGAGAACATTGTTAGCACCATTAAATATAGAAGTTAAATCCATATTAGATGAATTTAATGAAAATATTGAGATTGAAGAAAATGGGAAAACATTTAAAGAAAATGCTTTAATTAAGGCACAAGCCATCGCAGATAGAACTGGAAAGGTAACATTGGCAGATGATTCCGGATTGGTGATCGATGCTTTGGAAGGACGACCGGGAGTGGAATCTGCCCGTTTCTTAGGACATGATACAAGCTATACTATTAAAAATAATCATATTTTAGAGCTAATGAAAAATAAACAAGACCGCAGTGCCCGCTTTGTCTGCGCTATTGCCATCGTTATTCCTAATCAGAAACCGATTTTATTTGAAGAAACATTTGAAGGCGAAATCGCAAAAGAGATTTTAGGTGAAAATGGTTTTGGTTATGATCCAATTTTTTATTTCCCACCGTTGGATAAAACAAGTGCGGAAATGAGCATGGAAGAAAAAAATCAGTATTCACATCGAGCAAAAGCAGTAAAAAAAGCAATTGAAATTATAAAAAAGCTATAGGAGGCTATTATGGCAAATCATATCGTACTTTATAATCCGGCAATTCCGCAGAATGCAGGCAATATTATGAGAACTTGTGTGGCAACCAATACAACATTGCATATGATCAAACCATTAGGATTTGATTTGGATGACAAAAAGATGAAGCGTGCCGGGTTGGATTATGTTAAAGATTTAAATATGCAGGTATATGAAAACTGGGAAGAATTTATACAAAAGAATAAAGGCTATTATTATTTTACGACGCGTTACAGTAAAAAAACATACAGTGACTTTGATATGGCTAAAACAGATCAGGATCATTATTTTATCTTTGGACATGAACATGATGGAATTCCTAAAGATGTATTAAAAGAACATTTAGAAGAATGTATGCGTATTCCAATGAGTACTAAAACTCGCAGTCTTAATGTTTCCAACTGTGTTGCTTTAGTTATTTATGAAGCTTTGCGTCAGCAGGACTTCCCCGGATTGTCATTAGTAGAAACCCAAAAAGGGGAAAACTTCTTATATGAATAAGCTGAAACGTAATAATTGGATCTTTGCCGTCATTGCGATGATTACGATTATTACACTCGCTATTGTGATTACTGTATTCTTTAAAGGGTTGTACTACTTCGATATTAGTTATTTAAAAATTAAAGAAGCTACTTTATTATCAGTCGAACAGATTAAGCAGAATTATGATGCTTTGATTCAATATCAGTCTATTTTTTACCAAGGACCATTGATCTTGCCTGACTTTACTATGTCAGAAAGTGGGATTAAGCATTTTGAAGAGGTAAAAAGAATCTTTGAAGTAATTCAAGTTATATGCGCTGTTGGTTTAGTAACCACCCTGCCGATCTGTATCAAACGATTTAAAGAACGAGATTTTCTCTTTTTTAAATGGACTTCCATTTTAACTGTCGTTGTTCCAGCAGTCATCGGATTCTTAGCGAGCATAGATTTTTCAAAAGCGTTTATTATCTTTCATCAAATCGTTTTTAGAAATAATGATTGGATATTTGATGAACGTTATGATCCGGTTATTACGATTCTACCAGAAAGCTTCTTTATGCATGCTTTTATAATGATTGTGGTTATCGTATTAGGATTAAGTGCAGTGAGCTTTATTTTATATCGTTACTTATTAAAAACATATGATAAAGGAAATGCTTCTATTAATTAGGAGCGTTTTTATTTGCTAAAAAATAGGAAGAATAGACAAGGATAAACAATGATGGATTAGATTCGATAAGGTGGATTGAAATAATTATTAAAAAAAATAAAAAAAGTAATAAAAAAGACTTGTCAAAGGAGAAAGGA
>NZ_JBKTEM010000006.1:0-109122 GCF_047239305.1 Beduini sp. | reverse complement strand
GTTTTCATAAATTCAATATCGATCGGTCTTAAATGTTTGCATGTATGATATAATGAACCATTCTTCGATGAAGCCTTCCAATTGTCTTTTGGATTCAACAGATAATCTTCACGATTTCCTTTCACAAAAACAGTCGAATACTTTTTCCTTAACTGATAAATATAATCAAACGTTTCTTGAGGTAACGGATAATCACTGACGTTATCCCCTAAAAAAACCAGTAAGTCTATGGATTGTTTCTCAATCTCTTCCATGCAGGCTTTAAATGCAGTAATGTTAGCATGAATATCACTTAATATTGCAATTCTATAATGTTTCATTCTCATTCCTCCTATTTATATTATACAATAGTGAAGAATAAAAAACTTTATAATCATCTTCTATCTATAGTATATCATTTGATTAATAATATTCAATAAATTATTAATATTATTTATATGCAAAATAATATAAAAGGTTAAAATACTTTGTAAAAAGAAATGTTTCGGTTATAATCAAAAGCAAGGAGTGATAAGAACATGTTAGAAGATACAATTGTCGCCATAGCGACCGGTAGAAATGAAGCCGCTATCTCCATCATTCGATTAAGCGGTCCTCATGTTTTTGAAGTAATGAAAAAAATATTTAAAAAGGATCTGACTAAAGTTAAAAGCCATACGATTCATTATGGGTACATCCGTGATGGTGAAGAAATAATAGATGAAGTGTTGGTGAATGTATATCAGGGGGAAAGAACATTTACCGGAGAAAATATGGTTGAAATTAACAGTCATGGCGGTATTTTTATTACTAATCGTGTTTTGGAAACATGTATAAAATATGGTGCTCGTTTGGCTAATCCGGGAGAATTTAGTGAACGTGCTTATTTAAATGGTCGTATTGATCTTGCTCAGGCTGAATCTATTGCTGATCTGATCAGTGCTAAAACAAAGACTGCCAGTCATTTGGCACTAAATGGGATTCAAGGAAAAATCTCTTTATTAATCAAGGGTTTAAAAGAAGATTTAATTCAAATTATAACTCAGATTGAGGTCAATATTGATTATCCTGAATATGATTCAGTAGAAGAATTAACCGCCGAATCGCTCTTGCCATTAAGTGCTGATTTTATGAATAAAATTAATAAAATATTAGAAAATGCCCGTAGTGGGAAATTGATTCGCGATGGGATTGCAACAGTCATTATTGGTAAACCTAACGTTGGAAAATCAAGCTTACTAAATGCTTTATTAGAAGAAGAAAAAGCGATTGTAACGGATATTGCCGGAACAACCCGTGATATTGTGGAAGGAAGCATTAATCTTGGCGGAATTGTTTTGAATATGATCGATACTGCCGGAATTCGTGATACAGAGGATATTGTTGAAAAAATCGGTGTAGAAAAATCTAAAGCAATGCTTTCTAAAGCTGATCTTGTTTTGCTTGTGTTGGACGGATCACAGCCATTAGAAAATGAAGACCAGCAATTACTTGATCTGACACAGTCAATGAATCGAATCATTGTAGTGAATAAGAAAGATCAAGGTGTCCATATTGATATAGAAGGTATTCAAATCAGCGCCAAAAATTTAGATATAGAAGCTTTGGAAGAGGAAATAAAAAAAGTCTTCCAGCTAGGAAAACTATCTCACCAAGAGGATATTTATATTTCAAATATTCGTCATATCACTTTGTTGGAAAGTGCTAAAGAAAGTGTTGAAAAAGCAATTGAGGCAATGAACATGGGAATCCCAACGGATCTTATTGTATTGGATCTTTACGATGCTTGGAAAGCTCTAAAAGATATATTAGGTGAGGAAGCAAAAGAAGATTTATTAGATGAACTATTTAGTCGTTTCTGTATTGGTAAATAAGGAAGAAGGAAAAAAATGAACAGTCAGGAAATCAACAAAACCATTGCTGAACGTTATCAAAAATGGTCTAAAATTAATTTGAAAATTGGGTTAGTCGCTTTTGTTGTCAGTTTCATTATTATTGCTTTAAATACCGGAAATTCAACTTTAAGTTTTATTTCCTCTATCGGTTTAGTCGTTTGTCTGTCTTGTTTAGTGGAATATTTTGTGTTAAAGGGAATGTGTGCTTACATGTTAAATCGTAAAGATAAGAAATAATATGAAGCTGTGATGATTTGTCACAGCTTTTTTAATAGATAAAACTGTATTTTACTTCTGTTTTATCTTTAAATCAAAAACAGCTTATAAAGATAAGCTGCCTATTATAAATCATCTACCAAAGCGCTTGATTTTGCGTAAGCACTTGATTTTGCTTCAAAGAAATCCGTTTTTATTAAGTTGGCATTGCTGTATTGACTTACCCATTTTGTTGCTTCAGGCTCTTCCTTAATTTCATCATATAAAGTTCCAAACCCTAAAGCATTGCTTCTTAAATTTCCTAAGTATTTGATGTAATCAGCAATCATTTGATGAGTAAGACCGGGAATGCGGTCACCAATGACGTAATTTCCCCAAGCAATCTCCTCTTCTACACCCTGCTGAATCATCGCTCTGTATTCTTGAATATGATCCTCGCTGAATAATTCCGGTTCTTCATTTTTCATTTCTAAAATTAATTGATGAAATAACCATAAGTGGGTGTTTTCATCACGATTAATATAGCGTATTTCCTGAACAGATCCCGGCATTTTTCCGTTACGGGCTAAGTTATAAAAAAACATAAAGCCACAATAAAAGTAGATACCTTCTAAGATGTAGTTGGCAATCATTGTTTTAATTAACTGATAAGTATCTTTTTTTTCTTGAAATTCATTATATAAATCACCAATAAAGCGATTGCGATTTAATAAATGTTCATCATTTTTCCATTGATATAAAATTTCCTGACGCTCTTCTGGCAGACAGATACTATCCAGCATATAACTATAGCTTTGTGAATGCACAGCTTCTTGAAACGCATGAATGGTTAAACATAAATTAATCTCATTAGCGGTGATATACTCTCCAATAGAGGGCAGGTTCGCTGTTTGAATACTGTCCAAAAAAATCAGGAAAGAAAGAATCTTATTATAAGCTGTTCTTTCTTCATTACTTAAAAGCCGATAGTCTTTTATATCCTGATTCAAATTGATTTCTTCAGGAATCCAAAAGTTATTCATTGCCTGACGATACCAAGAGGAAACAAACGGATATTTAAGATGATTAAAGTCATTTAGATTAGTTGTATTACCATTTACTAAACGTCTTTTTTCAACTTCAATGTCTCCCCATTCATTAAATAGTTTTTTCTTTTTTAATAGCATGTTTTCCCTCCTATGCACTACATGATTCGCACTCTTCCACTTCAAGAGACTGACTGCGGACATAATAAATTGTTTTAACTCCGTTTTCAAAGGCGGATATATAAAGATTTAATAATTTTCTCAGAGTAAATTCATTTGTGATATATAAATTAACGGATTGTGCCTGATCAATATGACGCTGACGGATACCGGCTGAGCGGATTACCCATTCCTGATCGATTAAATGTGCAGCTTTATAGTACCAGAAATTTTCTGTCGTTAAATCCGGCGCCACACGGGCAATCATACTCCCCTTCTTTTCTTCTAGGAAGAAGCGTTTCATAATAGGATCTACGGCAGCTGTTGTACCGGAGATAATTGAAGTAGAACTGGTTGGAGCAATCGCTAATAAATATCCGTTTCTTAATCCATACTGATGTACTTGTGCCTGTAATAGTTTCCACTTTTGTGTTGTATACTGACGTTTTAAAAAGTAGTTTCCATTATCCCAGTCAGAACCTTTGAATAAAGAATAAGCCCCCTTCTCTTTAGCTAATAATAAGCTGGCTTCAATCGCATAATAATTGATCTTTTCAAATAACTGATCACTGAAGGTTAAATGATCTTCAGATTCAAAGGCAATATGCTGTTTTGCTAAAAGATGATGATAACCACTTACCCCTAAACCAATCGCACGGTATTTTTGATTGGTAATCTTGGCATTAGGAATGGGATAAAAATTTAAATCAATGACATTATCTAGGGCACGAATTGTTGTATAGATTGTCTTTTGCAACTCACGATCATTTTGAATATTGAGATGTCCTAAAGATAAAGAAGCAAGATTACATACTACAAAATCCCCCGGTTTACTCTTTTCAACAATTATCGCTTCTCCATCAACGACCATTGTTTCCTTTTCATAAAAATGTGTTTCAGACATATTTTGTGCAATCTCGGTACAAAGGTTTGAGCAGTAAATGATTCCCTGATGAGCATTAGGGTTAAAGTGATTTACTGTATCACGATTAAAAGTAAAGGGTGTTCCGGTTTCTACTGCAGACTTCAAAATAAGTCGAACAAGATCTTTCAATAAAATTTCTCTTTTAGAAATCTTCGGATCGTGAATGCAATCGAAATAACGCTTTTCCCATTCTTGACCATAATAATCTTCTAAGGCATATCCTTTTTGCATCAGTATTTCATGTGGGCACATGAGATACCAAGTTTGATTTAAATCCTCTTTTGCCATTTTCCAAAACAAATCAGGATAGCATACGGCTGGGAAGATATCATGAGCCTTTAATCGATCATCCCCATTGTTCGTACGTATTTGCAAAAACTCAGGAAGATCTTTATGCCAAGCATCCAAATAGACAGCAGCGGCTCCTTGGCGTACACCTAATTGATCGACTGCAACTGCGGTATCATTTACTAATTTCAGCCAGCGAATAACTCCTCCGGCACAACCGGAAAAACCACGAATGTCAGAACCTATAGCTCTGACTTTGCCAAAATACATTCCCATTCCGCCACCATACTTAGAGATTTGAGCAAAATTATCAATACTTTTGTAAATACCGGTCAAGGAATCTGGCACTGTATCAATAAAACATGAAGATAGCTGATGCAATGGCTTTCTAGCATTGGCTAAGGTAGGGGTTGCCATCGTTATTTTTAATTGACTTAACAGATCATAAAAATCCATGATAAAAGGCAGACGATCTTTTTCATTCATTCCAATATGCATTGCAATGATCATAAACATTTCCTGCACATTCTCTAATACGTGATGCTGATGGTCGGCGATCAAATAACGTTTACTCAATAGTTCCAGTCCGCTGTAAGTTAACAGATGCGTACGTTCCGGTTTCAGATAACTTTCCAATATCTGAACCTCTTCCTTACTGTAATTCTCTAATAAATATTCCCCATATAAACCAATCTGGGTTAATTTTTCAATCTTGCTGTAAAGATCGTGAATGTGATATTGTTTTGTATTCTCTTTGATTTGCTGATCCAGTTTTAAAGCTAACAGATAAGAAGCAATAAATTCCCATTGAGGAGCTTCCTGACTTATTAATTCAACAGCCGATTTAATCAGCATATCTAAAACCTGTTCAGGAGCAGCTGTCTTGCTGACAAAGCTTTCAAATTTATCATACAGATGTTCGATAGAATAAATATCTTCATTATAGCGCAATGTTATTTCTTTGATGACAGATAAACATGATCCGGATAAAGAATAACCTGTAAACTTATTAATAATATTCTGCTGTAAAGTTAAATAGTCTTCCAATTGATCTAAATCAAAAATATTCTGGCAATGCTCAAATAAGTTTGGCTCGATTGTTTTTTGTAAATAGTTTTCTAGTAATGTGGTCATGTTCATAATGTCAAAGTCTCCCTTATTGTTGTTAGTTTATTTTAACTTTACCATGTTTGAAATATATAGACAAATGATATGAACTAATAAACAGTTCATATTTTATTCAAAGTGAAAATGTAATATAATGAATGAAATTGAAAAGAGGATTCTTTATGAAGAATATAAAATCAGCATTTATATTTATAACCTTAATTACATTATTAACATTTGGTTTTATTCAATACAAGTGGCAAACATTTAAAGCCACTGAAAAAACAGCGATTGAAGTAAAAACAACAGAGGATCGGTTAGAGAATATTGCCGGACTTTGGTTTGATCAATATACGGAACAGTTCAAAGATTGGCTGACTCCTTTTTCATACAAGATAAAAGAAGCACGCATTGATAATATTGAGCTTTTAGATCAGAAAAACGGTTATGTTCAAGTTGACTATGCCTATTTGCCATTTTCTAGTAATGAGCAGCTGATCTTTAATCATGGCGGATTAATGCAAAGTGATGACGGCTGGTATAAACAGCAAGTTGTATTAAAATTTGAAAAGACGGCAAAAGGTTATCAAGCAAAAGAAGAAATGCGCCCAGTCAATTATCAGATTCAAACAGATCCAAACATTATGACAGAAGGCAAAAAGCCAACACAATATGCGATTGAAAAGGATTGTGATTATACGATTTTGGATCATAAACTATGGGTTACCTACGATCATGGGGACAACTTTACTGAAGTACCGATAGATTATGAAAAAGTAACCTATGATCCGAATTATTCCTATGGTGAAACAGTTCCTGAAGGCAGCTATATAATTAAAGAGGACTATACTGCTTTCTTATATGTTGATAAAGGAAGCTTAAATCTCATCTATTCTCACGATCAAGGTAAAAGCTGGGAGACAACCACCATTGCTTCAAACGAACACTATTATCTAAGAGCACGTTTTTTATCAAAGACAGACAATCAATTTTATGTTTTATTTTCTACGGATAAAGCAATGTCAGCAGAAAGTCACAGCTTAATGAAAAGCACAGATGGTATTCATTTTGAATCTGTTAATTATCAGGATCCTGAGCAGCGAGTAATGACCTATGCTTTCTTTAGTGATGATGATATTGGATATGTCGCTTATCGTAATAATGATAGCCGAGATAATCTTTCTTTCTATCGAACGGAAGACGGCGGACAAACCTTTACCCCTATAACATTTGAATTAAAAGAAATATCTTTTATGGGAGATAGTATAACCCCATATATTCAGGTAGATCGTATCTATAAAGAAGATGGACAGATACATCTTATTGTCGGTCAAGGTGAAAATGGCGACTATGGCTATAACAGTGCCCATTATATAAGCAATGACGGAATTCATTTTACGTTTTTAGAAGAAGTGGATGATCGCCCTGCTTTAGCCGGTTAGGAGGAATACAATGGAAACAATAAAAAGAATTATACTCACTCTTTTAGCGGTAGTTTTTGGATTTTTCTTCACCAGTTCATTTACACTGGCTTTTGTTTATCGTGATATTCATTTAGGTATTCGCTTTGCCTTGATCGGTTTTTGTGTCTTATGTCTCTATTTTATAGTATGGTTTGGAAATGATATTTATCATTATTTTAAAAACAGAAAACAAATCTAATATTTTATAGAAAATCGAAAGATATATCAGGAAACATATTGTTATTTTAGGGAATGTGTGCTATATTGAAAAAAATTGATAGAGGTGCATTGTGTTATTAAACTTATTAGTGGGTGCAAACAGAATAAGCGTAGGAGCCATTGCCGAAGAAGCAGATTATTGCATGAATCTGATTTCTGGGATTACAGAGAATATCTGTAAGACTGTCATTATCCTATATTTGATAATGTTGTGCTATCATTGGTCAATATGGTCTATCATCTTGTCGCAATGAAACACATGCGACATTTTTAATTGGGAGGAAAAAAGGAGGATTCCATGATGGAAAAAGCAATAAGTAAAATTACAGTGTTAGAAGACATCATTCAAGTAAAATTAGGAAAAGTACATAAAAATTCTATGTTTATTGCCGATATCTTTAATATTATTGCTTCAAAAAACGTAGATATTGATATGATCAGCCAAATTATGCTGGAAGATGAAGTAAACTTACAGATCACTTGTGATCAGGATTCACAAAAAGCATTAGATGAAGCATTAGAATTAATCAGAGATAAATATAAACAAATTGTAATTACTCAAGATCGTATGGTTTCTAAGGTATTGGTTGAAGGGGAAGGAATGCGTAATACACCGGGTGTCGCTGCAAATGTATTCAATATCTTTGCTGAAGCGAATATTCATATCCTGCAAGTATCAACTTCACTGACAAGTATTGATTTTTTAGTAAATAAAAAAGATTTGAATGTTATTGTAGAAGCAATAAAAAAAGAATATCAATTATAAGGAGATATATAGATGAAAGAATTATTTGTGGGCAGTGCCGTTGCCTTAGTTACACCATTTCATGAAGATGGATCAGTAGATTATGAAGCGTTTCGCACTTTAGTAAACAAGATGATTGATAATAATGTTCAGGCATTATTGGTTAATGGGACAACTGCTGAAGCTTCTACTTTAACTGTAGATGAAGAACATGAGTTATTAAGAATCACCGTAGAACTGGCAAATAAAAAAATACCGGTTATTGCCGGAACCGGAAGCAATGATACAATGCATGCTTTAAGAGAGTCTAAAATAGCGAAAGAAATGGGAGCAGACGCCTGTCTGATTGTAACGCCTTATTATAATAAAACCAGTCAACAGGGATTGATTCAGCATTTTACCTATTTAGCGGATAATATCGGACTGCCAATTATTTTATATAATATACCTGGGAGAACAGGCTTAATGATTAATGTGGATACAGCTTTGCAGTTAGCACAACATCCGATGATCATTGGTATGAAAGATGCTACAGGAAACATGGCGTATACAATGGAACTTCTTTCTAAAGTAAAAGATCTTGATTTTGATGTATGGTCAGGTGAAGATGGTTTGATTTTACCAATGATTGCCGCTGGAGGAAAAGGTGTTATTTCAGTATTAAGCAATGTGTATCCAAAAGAATGCCAGCAGTTATGCGAATTAGCTTTAGCTGGTGAAAATGCTAAGGCACAGCAATTAAGCTATGATCTTCATGATGTATGTTTAGGCTTATTCTTAGATGTCAATCCTATTTGTGTGAAGTCAGCTTTAGCACATCAGGGAATATGCAGTGATCATTTAAGAATGCCTCTGATTCCAACAACTAAAGAAAATCAGGAAAAATTGTTTATTGCGATGGAAATTTTTGAAAGCAAGGGGTATTAAGATGAAAACAATCGTTTATGGATTTGGCTTAATGGGAAAGAAAATTTACCATGCCATTAAAAATAATGAAGCATTTGATATGATCGGCGTTGTCTCTTACGAATTTGATCAGAAAATCGATGATCCAATGTATACCAAGTTAGCAGAATGCACAGAAAAAGCAGATGTCATTATTGATTTTTCACATCCCAATAATTTAGACGATATCTTAGCTTATGCATTAAAAAATAATACAAAACTGGTTTTAGCGACAACCGGATTTACGAATGAACAGTTAAATAAGATTGAAGAGGCTTCTCATCAGATTCCTATCTTTCAATCCTATAACACTTCATTTGGAATGCAGATGGTTACCAAAATATTAAGAGCAGTGGCAAAAGAATTTTATGAAAACGGCTTTGATATTGAAATTGTGGAAAAGCACCATAATAAAAAAATAGATGCTCCAAGCGGAACAGCAAAATTACTTTACGAAGTAATGGATGAAGAGATTGAACATCTGCATCCTGTTTATGATCGCAGCAGCATTTCTAAGCGCAGAGAAAAAAATGAAATTGGGATTCAGGCGCTAAGAGGCGGAACCATTTTTGGAGAACATGAAATTATGTTTGCCGGAAATGATGAAATTGTTGAAGTTAAACATACGGCTCTATCGAAAGAAGTCTTTGTACTTGGAGCGATTCATGCGGCACAGTTATTAGAAACCAAAGAGAAAGGATTATATACGTTAAAAACGTTATATTAATAGGATAGATTATGGTAATGGATATTAAGACACAGGAAATCATTCAAACAAAATATGCCACGATTCATGATAATACATTATATATTGATGGTGTTTCAAGCTTAGATTTAGTTAAGAAATACGGTACTCCGCTGTATGTGATGTCAGAAGGACACATTCGTGAACAGATGAACCTTTTAAAAACAAAAATGATTGATAAATTTGAAAATACATTGCCATTATTTGCATCAAAATCATTTAGTTGTGTGGCAATTTATAAACTCGCTAAAGAATATGGAATCGGTATTGATTGTGTATCTGCGGGGGAAATATCAATAGCTTTAAAAGCTGATTTTGATCCTAAAAAAATATATTTCCACGGAAATAATAAGTTGAAAAGTGAGATTGAATACGCTGTTTCTAATGGAGTAGAAAACTTTGTCATTGATAATTTTCATGAGATTGAATTGGTTGAAGAAATTGCCTGTCAGTTAGGAAAAACAATCAATGCTACAATTCGTGTTGTACCGGGTGTTGCGGCTGGCGGACATAAATATATCCAAACTGCGGCAGATGATACAAAATTTGGTTTTTCATCTCATGATGGTACCTATTTAGAAGCAATCCAGCAGATCTTATCAGCTGAACATATTCGATTTGAAGGAATACACTGCCATATCGGATCACAAGTATTTGACATTACGAAGTATGAGGAAGCGATGCATAAATTCGTAGAATTTGCTTATGAAATTCATGATCGTTTTGGAATTGTTATTACTAAATTAAATGCCGGTGGCGGTTATGGAATTGCCTACACAAAGGAAGATACTCCATTGGATTTTGAATTGATTACTGAAAAGATTATGGCGATCATCACTAAAGGATTTGAAGATAAAGGTTGGCAGAGACCAATGGTTTTAATTGAACCGGGACGTTTTGTAGTTGGAAATGCCGGAATTACACTCTATGAAGTAGGTTCTTCAAAAGAAATACCAGGAATAAAAAAATATATCAGCGTTGATGGCGGAATGACTGATAATATCCGTTCAGCTTTATATCAGGCAAAGTATGAAGCATTGATCGCAAATAAAGCCAGTGAGGAACCAGTTGAAACGGTTTGTGTAGCCGGTAAAAATTGTGAATCAGGTGATATTCTCATTCAAAGTATTGATTTGCCTTCACCAGTGGCTGGAGATATTTTAGCGGTTTTCTCTACAGGAGCTTATCATTATTCAATGAGCAATAACTATAATCAGCTGCCAAAGCCGGCTGTCGTCTTTACTTATGAAGGGCAGGATCGTTTAGTTATACGAAGACAGACATTTGATGATCTAACTGCCTATGATGTTGATTAACTCCCAAACGGGAGTTTTATTTTAGGAGGAAATAATGATTACATTTATAAAAGCAACTGTAAATGATGTTTATAAAGTTATCTCAGTACAAACTCAATGTTTTATTGAATTCTTAGACCGATACCATGATGACACAATTAATCCTACTAATGAAAGTGCTGCTTCTATCAAAAGATATATTGAAGATCTAAATTCAACTATTTATTTTATTAAAAATAATGATACAGTAATTGGGATTATCAAATTAAAAAAAGAACAAGAAAAGGTATATAAAATTGATGATTTTGGTATTCTCCCTGAATTTAGAGATCAGCATTTAGGAACAAATGTCATGATTGAATTACAAAAGCAATATACCTTTGTACATACTTGGAAGCTTTCAACAATCTTAGAAGAAGAACGAAATATTTATTTTTATGAAAAGTTAGGATTTAAGCGAGTTTTAGAAACAGCGCCTATTAAAATAAATGACCAGATGACAATCGTTGATTATCAATTAAACAAATAAAGTAAAACCACAAGTAAATCATTATGACTCACTTGTGGTTTTTTTTTATTTATCTTTTTTAAGAAGACATTCTCCGTTAGTTTCAATAATTTGTTTTATTGTTTTACATCATTGATTTTTATTGATAATAAAGCTATTTGTACTATATTTGTTGCATTAAGAATGAAAGCGCTTGCGAATTAAGTTAAATTATGCTAATTTTGGAATAGAAAAGACATGTTATTTCAAAAAAAGGAGGAATAAAAAATGAAAAAATATTTTGTGGGTTTAATTATGTGTGCAATGATATGTGGCTTATTAATGCAAGGAAATCAAGTTAACGCAAATGGTTTTGGTCCAGGACAAAATAATGCAGCACAAGGATTAAATGATGAAGGATATACCCAAGAGGGTTCGGGTTATTATTGGACTTATGGAAATAGAAATGCGTTATTTTATGCGTATACTTATAGTAATTATTTTAATGCGAATTATTCACATGAATCCTTTGCATTTTTAGGAGACTTATCGAAATATAGTGGAAGAGTTGCTTCAGGGCAGACTGCTTATGCACAAACGCCGAATGGTACTACAA
Source organism: Beduini sp. (assembly GCF_047239305.1). Lineage (NCBI taxonomy): Bacteria > Bacillati > Bacillota > Erysipelotrichia > Erysipelotrichales > Erysipelotrichaceae > Beduini > Beduini sp. The sequence continues at coordinate 97,013 of NZ_JBKTEM010000006.1, read as the reverse complement.
GTGCGTTAGGAACAGCAATGATTGGAACATTTTAATAAATAAATTTGAGAGACGTCTCAAATTTATTTTTTATGAGGTGGATTATGAAAAATAAACTAATGGTTATTATATTTATAATAATAAGCATATGTATGGGATGTTTTACTATTATGTTTAAGTATAATGACAGCCATAAATGGGATGAACTATTTTTAGATAATACCATTACTTTGAATATTAGTGATAAAATTAAAATTGATGATGAAATGCTGTATGAAATAGTTAAGCCATTAGCACAAAAGTATTCAGCTAATCTTTATAAGAACACAACTGTAACAGAAGGAGTAACAAAAAAATATGTAGGTGTTTATTTAACTTATGATGAATACCATCCCTATCAAATTATAGGAAATGATATAACTATAACCGATATGGGAAAAGAAGCCTATGTTTCAACATCAAGCAACGAAGATAATAGACAAATTGGACAAATTAAGGATGTTTTTAATGATAATCATGTTGTTGTGGGAACCATGGATTATTATTTAAACATGTTTAGTTTAAATAATAATCTTCAAGTTCGTTTTAAAGATATAAGTAATGCAAAACTATTTTTTACTGAATTAACTAAACAATTAGGAATAAATGAGGAAGATATCATCTCAACCCCCGTACATATTAATAATACTAATAGTTTAAATAGCATGATAACAGTAATTATTATTATAAGTTTATTTTGTTTTACTATTATTGTATTTTATAATACTTGCTGGGATTCAAAAAGAATTGGTGTGTTAAAGTTGATGGGCTATGATAAATCTTATATCTTCCAAAAATTGTTAGAACCCATCTATAAGACAGTTCTAATTACGACATGGCTTGAATTAGGTATAATGTTTTTAGTGATTAAAAATACTAATGTTACTTTTTGGATAGAAATGCTAAAGAATATTTTTTTACTATATACTTTAGTGCTTATTCTTTCTTCAATTAGTTATTTTATTGTATCTAGATTTACATTATCTGAAGTATTAAAAGGAAATTATGGTAAAACATTAATAGAAAAATTAAATAAATTTTTAAGAATAATCATTTTAGTTTGTTGCTTTATATTTAGTGCAATTCTTTTTAGTAATATAAGTCGGGTTCAAAATTTCAAAGAAGTGATTGCTTCATGGATTGATTATCAAGATTTTGCTGTTCCTATAAATTTAAAAGTAAACAATCCTTTGGTATTAACAAACTCAGATAATATAGAATACTTAAAAAAAGCTCAAAAAACTCTTTTTGATCAAGGATGCTTCTATGTTTATAATACGCATTATCAAACACAAAATTTAGGTATAAATGGAAAAAATATTTTAGATATCAGTGAAAGTGATGGCATCGAAGTTGAGGAATTTAATCCAAATATAGATTTCAATTTATCAACGATTAATATTAATTATCTTAATACGTTAGGATTAAAAGATATGCACGGAAATGATATTATTGTAAATAGGATAAGTAATCAACGTGTTATTTTGCTACCTAATTCAAAAGTGGACAAAAATAATTATGAATATATCTTGAAGGTTTATATGATAGGTTATAATCAGATTCCTGACATTTATGAATTAAAGTTTGTTGTGTATGATGATACAAAGAACAATAAGTTTTTTTCTTTCAATATGGATATGAATGATGATGGCAAATATAATATTTATTCACCGATATTTAATATCATAACAATAGAAAATATGCTTGACATTGAAGTTGGAGATATTTTGGCTACAGATATCAATTCTCGATTAAAAATTCCTCTCAACAACCGGACTATAGAAGAAGTGAACAACGAACTAAAAGAAATATTTAATCAATCGATTGGTATGAAAGTTGAAAATTTATCACAGCCATTTATGGATCAAATTGAAATGATTAATATAACGTTGAGATTCAATATACCTATTTTAATATTAGTCCTTATTATTTATGTTATGATCACTGTACAATCGGTAAAGCTATACATTAAAAACAATTTAAAAACGATTGGCATAAAGAAATTAAATGGTTTCAGTTTGGTTCGGTCTATGAAATCTTATATTGTAAAATACATTATTATTGATATTATGCTTTCTATAGCCTATTTAATGACTGTATACAATTATTTAACACCAACCATGATGGATCAATTTCATAATATAACAGGAAATCCACTTGTTTATTTATTTTTTATTCCAATGATTGCAATAGATATATGCTTTTTAATCTTTAATATTAAAATGGTTGAAAAACGTTCATTGAATTCGTTGATTAAGGGAGATTATTATGGAAATAATTAATATCAGAAATTTAACAAAAAAGTATAAGGAGCATATTATTTTAAATACTTTTGATTTAAGGATTAATGAAGGGGAAATGATCGCTATTACTGGAAGAAGTGGTAGCGGTAAAACGACTTTGCTGAATATTATCGGGTTAATAGAAGAGTATGATGAAGGCGATTACTATTTTTATGATCATCTCAATATTAAACCTAATTCAAAACTAGCAACTGAAATGATCCGCAATCATATTAATTATCTATTTCAAAATTTTGCGTTAATTGATGATGATAGTATATTAAATAATCTATTAATTGGCTTAGAGTTTAAGAATTTAAGTAAAAGTGAAAAGTTATCTGAGATTCAAATTGCTTTAGAAAAAGTAGGGATTGATAAAGATGTTAAAACTAAGATCAGTGCATTAAGCGGAGGTGAACAGCAAAGAGTGGCAATCGCCAGAACAATACTCAAAGAAGGAAATCTCATTTTAGCGGATGAACCAACTGGATCTTTAGATGAAGAAAATAAGGAGATTATTATGTCATTGCTTAAAGAACTAAATAATGAGGGTAAAACAATTATTATTGTTACACATGATCCTTATGTAGCTGATCAATGTGATCGCATTATTCCATTATAAAAAAGAAAACATTGCTTAATTGAAAAGCAATGTTTTTAAATTTTAATATTATTTATCTTTTTTAAGAAGACATTCTCCGTTAGTTTCAATAATCTCTTTATAACGATAATAAGAGTTTTTGATCTTTCTTTCCATTGTTCCACTTCCATCATTATGACGATCAACATAGACAAAGCCATAGCGTTTTCTCATTTCTCCGGTACCTGCTGAAACAATATCAATCGGTCCCCAATAGAGATATCCCATGACTTCCACTCCGTCTAAGATGGCTTCATGGATATAATGTAAATGGTCTTCTACATATTTCATTCTTTCAGGATCATCAATTTTACCATTTTGATCCGGTGCTTCATCTAAACCAATTCCATTTTCAACAATGAATAAAGGTAGATGATAACGATCATAAAGGACATTTAAGATATAACGAATGCCTTTTGGATCAATTGGCCAGCGCCAAGGTTCCGGTGAACATCCTGTTAGATATGGATTTTCTTTACCGATAAGACCACCGGTATCGCCTAAAGAAACAGTTCCTTCAAAAGTAGATGAACGATAATAGCTTAATGAGAAGAACTCAACTGTATTTTCTTTGATCAGTTTTAATTCATCATCACACATCTTTGGTTCGCAGTTTTGTTCACGCCAAACACGTTTTACATATCCCGGAATAATTCCTAAGCAGAAAGCATCTCCGAAATAGAAATTAGACATTCTTTGTGCATCATAAGCTCCGAAAACATTATCAGGATCACAGTTGTATGGATAAGTGGCAACACATGAACTTGTCAGCATACACCCTACTTTAGCTTTTGGATCAATTTCTTTGCAGATTTTTACTGTCCAAGCATTTGCAACACAAATATTGTAGTAAGCCTGCCATTTTTCCTGCTCCGTAATTGATCCGATCGGATCATTTGTGTCTTTTGGATTGGTATTTAGGACAGCACTGGCAACAAAAGGCATATGTTTCATATTATTAACTTCATTAAATGTCAGCCAGTATTTTACTTTTCCTTTAAAACGTTCAAAAACGGTTGTCACATAACGTTTCCAAAAATCTATTAATTGATGATTGCTCCATCCGCCATATTCAGTCAATAAATGTAAAGGCGTTTCATAATGGCTTAATGTAATAACTGGTTCCATGCCTAATTCAATCATTGTATCAATCATATCTTCATAAAATTTAAGTCCAGCTTCGTTTGGCTGAGTTTCATCCCCATTAGGGAAGATACGTCCCCACGCAATAGAGGTACGGAAGGCTTTAAATCCCATTCCTGCCATCAGCTTTAAATCTTCCTTATAGCGATGATAAAAATCAATTGCTTCATGACTTAAATAAACCTTATTAGGATCTAGTGCCATTTCCCACTTACTTTTTTCTTCATTCCATTTAATACTTGGATTTTTATTGGCAATCCCTACCATGACATCGGTAACATTGGGCTGTTTTCCATCTTCCAACCATGCACCTTCACATTGATTGGCTGCAACAGCTCCACCCCATAAAAAACCTTTTGGATAACTCATAATTCCTCCACCTTTCTGTTTAGTGCTATTATACTATCGTTAAAATTAGGATTTTATTATTTTAATCAATTGAAAATAGTTTCAGAATGTGAATAAAAAAAGGGAAGCTTATTCCCTTTAGCTTTTTATATAGACTGAACCATCATCACGACGTTTTAAGAAACCATATTCAATCATATAACGGCGTATTGTTACATAATCATCAAAAATATCTTTTAATATGTCATTTACTTCCGTTTCTGAATATTCTTTTCCATTAATAAATTGATCATAAATCGTTTTAAATACTATAATCTTATACTTTTCTTTTCTTGGAAGATTTTTCAGTTTTAATGGGTTAAGAGAAATAAAGAAATCCTGATGTACTTTCTGCTCATCTTCTTTTGTAGCTATATAGCGTTCATCCATCATTGTTGCCTCCTTATGAATATCTAAAAATGTATCGATCCTGTTTTCACTTTCTAATAAATGGTACATCGCTAAAAATACCTTAGCTTGGTTAGCCTTTTCTTTTAATGAAAAGCGCTGATAGCGGACAGTAGCTTCACTGATTCCCATCAGCTTGGCAATCTCTTTGTCACTTTTGTGCTGATAAAGATAAGTCATCATCTGTTTTTGGTTATCGGTTAAAGTATTTACTTTCTTCGGAGCTTCAAGTAAAGGAAATAAACATCCGTGATGATCGTATTGAAGATGAATTTCCATTCTTTTTTTCGCATCATAAAAATGATGTTCATAAGAATAAATTTCTCCTTTTATTGTTTTAAAATCACAGTGCATACATTGATAACTCTGCTGATTTTCTATATATCCGCACTCTAATTGTGCTAAAGTGACTTCTTTTATATTCATACGATCCCTCCTTAATAAACAATATAGCATAATGTTTGCTTAATATCAAATATAATTAATAGTTGTTTATGTTATTTTATAATAATTATTTAATTTGTTTTAAATTTTATATCTGGTTTTTGATTATCTGTATAAACACTATACTTTCAAACATTTCGAGGTATAGAAAAACACCCATTTTACTACAAATTTACCACGATTGAATGAGCCTTGATATGACACTAAAATTAACAAGGGAGATTAATACGAAACATTAGTATATCTCCCTTTTTTCATTCCAATTTACATTTTTAAGATTGCCTGTATCATTTATGTAAGTTTTTTTCATTTTTAAAGTATACGATAAAAACATATTATTCCTCCTGATTATTTAGCCATTCTTTTAATTCATTTACGTCATCTTCACTTAATTTGTTGCTTCTATAAAGTGTAGCAACAAACTTTTTTAGTGAACTATTATACATACTATCCAAAATCCTCTTTGCTTTTTCACTTTCAAATTCTTCTCTTGCTAAAAGCGGATAATAGTGTTTAGTTCTGCCCGTTACTGTCTATGTAACAATATCTTTTCCGGACAATCTTGTCATAAAAGTAGATAAGGTTTGGGATTTCCAATCTTTATTACGATATTGATTAAAATACTCTAAAAGTTCTCCAAGTGTTTTACTATCCGTACATTCCTAAAGATAGACCATTATTTCTTATAAATTTTAAAATAGTTTTATATTGCACCTCCAATTTATTACTACATCATTGTAGTTTTGTCAATTTTTTTAACATTCTACACCTTTTTTCTTTTGATTATCCACTACAGTCAAGAAAAAGCCCCGTCAAGATCCTTGCCACCATTGGGGGGTGCTTTGCACTCTTTACTGGACTTTTTGTTTGCTGTATCTTCCACGCAAGAGAAAATTAAAGACCTCTGTTCCATCTCACATAGTTTGCTTCATTAAAGTCTACTTGTGAAGAAGTATTAGGAATGATTTTTTTGTAACACCACCCTGCGTATACATGTCATAATACCTAGAAACTGTGATAAATAAAAGACAAAATACAATTTTACCTTGCAAAAAACGGGGCATACGAAAGGAGCAATGCACTATAACTATATACAAGAATGAATCCGTTAAGATTGATTACATTAGCATTGTATTTGATACTGCAACTGCGTGATGATAAGACTTATGCCTTTGCCATAACGTCCTAGGACAGACCGCTGGAACTTGAAGAATATAGAAATCATTATTTTAGATTTCCCTCTTTTAGATACAAGAAATCAAATTATGGGTATTACTGGAAAATTTATTGCAGATCTTGTGTTACAAATTTTATCTTATGTAGCACAAATAGAAGGAGAAAACTTAAAGCAAAGACAAGCTGAGGTATTTAAATTATAAAAGCAAGTGAAGTGCAATTTGGTAGACCTAAAACAAAGATTCCAAATGGTTTTGAAGATGTTTTCTTTATGGAAAGAAAATAAGCAAGCATAAAGCAGCTAGATTACTGAATACAAAATCATAATACTTTTACACGATGCGCTATAAGGTATCAAACTGATAAGAAAATTGAATAATAGTGGTACAAAATGTAGACTTTTTATACCACTGTTATTTTACTTTTAAATATCTAGAAATACTTCTATTTTTATCTCGTTTCCTATTTTATCAATACCGAGTTAAAAAGTCTACTTTCCTTACCATTTAGTTTATCTTTTATATCTTTTTTATCTCAAAAAAGATAGATAAGGAGGAGATAATGGTGAATTTATCTAAGAGAGTAACTGTATGGTTTCTTATACAGGTTATGGTTTTAGGTTTGATACCTCAAACTGTATTTGCAAAAGAAATAGCTAGTTCCCCACTTCAATATGAAGTATTACAAGACATGAATGAGGATAAAACAGAAGTAACTATTTCTATAAAGTTTACAGATACAGAAATCATTCATTTAGAAAAAGTAAAAATGCCGGATGGTACAGAAAAAACGGGTGATTTATCCACCGTTAGATATACTGTATATGAAAATGAAACATACGATTTCAAAGTAAATTATTCAATGGATGGTGCTGAACAAGAAGAAGGAATACCTGTTGAAGTAACTGAGTTAGTGGATGAAAAAAATTATGTCTCTGATAAAAACGACACAAATATGTTGCTAAAAGAAGGATCTGCTAGTTCTAATGAAGTTAATACTGAAAGCATAAATTATATTCATCTAAATAGCCATGATGGAGATGATAGTAATGATGGATTGACAGAGTTAACTAGTGTTCGTACATTTGAAAAGGCGAAATCATTAATTCAAGATGGAGACATAATTTTACTTGATAGTCATGTTGAAATTGATAAGGATGAAACATGGGATCTATCAGATAAGCCAAACTCAAAATTACAGAGAAATACTGCTATGGACATGATAGTAGTTAATTCAAAAGTTACTCTTACACTAAAAAATATTGTAATAGATGGAACTCATTATAGTAAGAATGATGATGATTCCCATTCAATTATTAAATTAGGTAAGTTAGCAGGAACTGAAGCTGATGGCTCAAATGTAATTTTGAAATCTGGAACTATTTTAGAGAATAACAATAATAACAGAAGAATAGGTGGTGCTATTGCTGGTTTCAGTTATAACACACTTATAATGGAGAATGGAGCAATCATAAGAAATAATGGTACTCTAGATAAAACTGCTCAGTTTGGCGGGGGAATTCATCTAGAAAATCATGGTAAATTTATTATGAACGGAGGATTGATTGAAAATAATCATGCAGTTCGAGGTGGAGGAGTATGTTTAATTGCATCTTCTATGGTAATGAATGGAGGAGAAATTAAAAATAATTCAGCAAACAGTAAAGATAGTTATGTTGGTCACTATGGTGGTGGTATCTATGTTTCAAATTTCCAAAATTGGACAACCGTAGGTGGTGATTATTCTCGTGAAATTGCAGGTGAGGCAGATTTCACAATGAATGGTGGTACAATATTAGGGAATGAAGCTACTTACCAATCATCAACTGATGAGAAAGGATTAGGTGGAGCTATTGCAACTTATCCGGCTTTTTATGCAGGATATGAAAAAAAACCTTCTATTACAATTACCATAAATAAAGGTGATATAACTGGAAATACAGCAATAAATGGCGGAGCAATTTCTGCATATTTTGAAGCTACAGATGTTAATATTTCAAGTGCGAATATTACTAACAATGAAGCTGAATATCAAGGTGGGGCAATCTATGGAGTTTTTAATTCAGTAATTAATTTGACTGATACGGTTATTTCAAAAAATAAAGCAGCAGTGGGAGCGGGGGTATATTTGTATGCTTCGGAAATGACCATGCAATCTGGTGAAATAAGTTATAATAATGCTAGTCACTATGGCGGTGGTGTATATATTGATAGTCCTGCTTGGAATAATAAGACTGCCATTTGTACTATACTTGGAGGAGTAATCAAGTCAAATACTGCAGCTAAAGGCGAAGGTAGTGATGGTATTTATCAAAACAGTAAGTTAAACGTTGGTGAAAAAGTATTGATTCAAAATGATAATGATGTGTATCTTCCAAGTAATCGTGTAATTGATGTTATAAAACCATTAGAGAATATTACACAAGAAAGGAGTATCTCTATAACAAGTGAAGATTGTGTTGTGGAAGATGAACAAAACAAAGGTACACGCTTAGTTAATTATCATGAAGAAGCAGGAGATATAAAGGCAGCTCAGGATGCTGAATATAAACAACTATATCTTCCAAGCAGTTATATGATGGAAGGGTTAGTTATTGGTAAAAGTAAAGCTGAAGACCAATTAAATTATATGACTTACGTACAAAAAGAAAAATATCCAGTTATTTATGAGTTTGTTAGTGGAACAAGTGGACAAGTGCTTCCAAAAGAAGTGACTGATTTGATCCCAGTAGATAATAATAAATATCTAGAAGAGCTAACAATAAATGCAATTCAACCAACTAAAAATGAAGTTAAAGTTTCAAATGGCGTATGGTCATTTAAGGGTTATGATTCTAATAGTAAACTTTCTAGTGTTAATAATCTTAATGATAATGGACATATTCAGTTTACAGGTACATGGGAGTTTAAGAAAAATGCAAGTATCATCAATCATATTCCAACCATCAATGCAAATGATAAGATACTAACAGTTGGAGATAAATTTGATCCGTATAAAGATGTAACGGCAATGGATAAAGAAGATGGAGATATTACAAAGAAAATTGAAATCTTAAAAAATGAAGTTGATACAAACAAAGCAGGGGTATATGAAGTTATATATAAAGTAACAGACAGCAAGGGTGCTTCAACAATTAAAACGATTAAAATTACTGTTACAGAAAAAGATACACCAATAGTTCCAAACGAACCCAATAAGCCAATCAAACAGGATTCTAATAAGCCTAATGATACCGTAAGTGTGGAAACAGGCGACAAAACAAATATGACAATTTGGACATTATTGTTGATTGTATCAGGTATTGTCACTATCGGTGTATACCTAAAGAAAAGAAAAACAAATTAATATATTTATAAGTCATTTAAGTATTTTTTTAATAAGCGTTTTGTATAAAAACAGTACATTTAAAATTAAAATGAAAGTATGCAGTTTTTAGTGTAATTTTTTCATTTCATGATATTTATGGTTTTATATTGCAAGTAAATTTATAATTCCTCCTATAAGGGGAACATTTAGGAGGAATTATTATGACAAATAAATATGCATATATTCGAGTTTCGAGTAAAGATCAAAATATTGATAGACAAGTAGAAGCGATGCGTGAAATAGGGATTTTAGAAAAAAACATGTATATTGATAAGCAATCAGGTAAAAATTTTGACCGCAAGCAGTATCAATCTTTATTAAAACAGTTAAATTCTAATGATGAAATGTATATTAAGTCGATAGATCGCTTAGGGAGAGATTATGATGAGATACAGGAACAATGGCGATATCTTACGAAAGTAAAAAATATTGATATTATTGTTTTAGATTTTCCATTATTAGATACAAGAAATCAAGTGAATGGAATTACAGGTAAGTTTATTGCGGATTTAGTGTTGCAGATACTTTCTTATGTAGCGCAAATAGAGCGTGAAAATATAAAGCGACGACAAGCTGAAGGCATACGAATAGCAAAAGAAAAGGGGGTTCAGCTTGGTCGACCACCTCTTCCTGTTCCAAAAGAATTTGATGAAATTTATCATTTATGGAAGGAAAATAAAATTAGTAAACGTGAAGGCGCAAGGCTATTACATACAAATCATAATACTTTAACTAATTGGATAAAAAAACATGAAAGGAAGCATAAATTATAACGCTTATTGATTTATACAATAGAGAAATCGCAGGTTATGCAGCAGGCAAAATAAAGATGCCAAGTTGGTAAAACAAGCATTTAATCGCCGTTTTAAAAGTTTTGATAGAACTGGAATTATTTGACTATGTCAACTGGTATAACGATGTAAGGATACATGGTTCATTGAATTACATGACACCTGTAGCCTATCGTATGTTCTCATAAAATTTGTCCAAATAAGTGTTGACTATCCAATTCCATGGTTTTGCAAGCAGTACGATAATGCTATGAAAAAAATATTATAATATATACAGCTAATAGATAAATGGTATACCTATAGATAATAAAGGGATTATCAATAATAGGAGGAAAGAAAATTTGATATTTTCTTAGTGGCGAATGCACAATTATATTCTGAGAAAATGACATATTACGAAATAAAACATGCTTTTTCTGATGAATTTTTTTTATTAGAAGAATTTCAGAAAATTACTACTGCATTATTCAAAACAGGGAGTTATGTAAATGTTTTTTATAATGAAGCTGAATTTATAAAATACATACTTAATAACTCACATAAAATGATTCTCAATGACATAATTGTATATAATTTAGCGCGAGATGGGATAAATGAAGGTAAAAAATTCTAGTTTCCTCATTTTGTGATTTATTTTCTATTAAATATAGTGGCTCCAATGCTTTTGTTATATCCCTGTGTAGAAATAAATTCTGTTGGTCTTCAATAGCATCAAAAAATGGAATCACTGTACCTAAAACTATTTACTATAATAGAGTTTTTTTCAAACACTATAGATGCACTGAAAGGGAAAAAAGTTATTATTAAAAATATTTTTGAATCTGCTAGCATCGATTTTAGAATTGATAAAAATAATAATTTTTTTGTTTTTGATATAGCAGCCACACCATATACGATTAAACATAGTTCTTTTGCATTTCTGTTTAATGAATATGAATTAAATTATGAAAATATTTACAAAATTATCCTTGATACTTCTCTTAAAAATACTAGTATGCTGAAGCTCACTTAACATAAAACCTCTTGAATAGAATCCCCATCCTACATAATTATTTCGCTTATTTTTAATGAAGTCACAAAAGTGTTGACCGTTATTAATGTTTTTATCAAATATGTTTCCAAGGACAATATTGATGCCAATTAATCCATTCAAGGTCATATACTGTTCTCGTACATCACCAATGGTTTTAAATTAATTTATATACAAATTATATATAAAAACAGGCTTTAGCCATAATCGGTTGAATCGCCTGTCTTATAAAATAATTCTTAAGTATAATAGATTAAATCACTTTGTATTTGGCTTTAATGCAAAGATACAAGCTTCCATGGGCTAGTAGTATCTTCTTTTAATTCCTTCATCATATTCAACATTAAATAGAAGCTTATCGTATTCCCTCCCCATAATGCTCTTCCAACGATATAGCTTTTACCAAATTCTGTCCAGTCTGAATAGTTCAACTGACATGTTTTGCTTGCAAAAAAGAGATATTCCCAAGCTTCATTTTCTGTAATATATTCAGCATCATAACTATATCTGGCAACATTTACCATACGCCCCATATCCCATGAAATCGTATTAATATTTTTAAGTTCTGAAAGATCTGATCCAAAAAATCCTTCTCTTTGCAGGTCTGAAAGGGTTAAGTCTAAATTTTTTATGCCATTTTCATAAGAAAGAAATTGCTTATAAAACAGATGAAAGATTTTAATGCAAGCCAAGAATGTTTCTTCATCACCAAACAGTGATTGATATTTTTTTGCTTCTTCATAAGAAGAAGCATTAAGTATATCATTCATTAAATGAATATTTTTTTCAGCAATCGCAACTTCTTTAGCATAGTCATTCAATATTCTTTTATCGAGCAATGAAAATCCGATCTGTTCGTATAGCCCTAAGGGATCGACTGTTCCTTCTTTATATGGGAGTACTCGAGATGCATTCTTCAAAATATAATTAAAAATTTGGTGATGTTTTCCATATTTTAATTCATCTAACACTTCGATAGCTTCTTTTGATGACTGTATATCCCAATCACGTGATAAAATTTCTTTAATTGTTTTTATAGCTTTGGGTTTGCTGGTTTGTAAACTATCACAAAAATCACTGTTGCTGGCTGAAAGAATGGCTCCAACGTTGATAGCTCGCTGCTGATTTTCAGCTAAGCAGTGTTTGATAGGATTGCGGGGAAAGTTCTTGTTGGGGTTGATACCCTTTGCTCTCCATTTTCCTATGAATAATGAAACAGAGATAATAACAATTAAAAATATAAAACAAACAACAAGGACGCCTATAATACCTAGTGCTTTTTCCATATTACTCATTTTATTTACCCTCCCGTAATATAAATAATGTTTATCTATCTGTTTTTATTTTAGCAGACGAAGAATTAAAATTCTATGTTAGTTTTAATGCTGATAGACATATTCACCTATAACAAACAATAGGTTCAGTTATATCAAAAAGGAAAAAGACTTGATCTTCTTTCAATGAGGATCAGGCCTTTTTGACTGTTTATCATTAGTTTTACTTTTGTTTTGTAAGAAAGTTGTACTGCATACCTTCTCTTAATGGCATACTGTCTCCGCCTAGTTTTTCCAGTAATGTGTAAGCGAACTCCAATGAAGCTGCCGGTCCGCGTCCGGTCACGATTTGTCCGTCTATTTCTACCAATGTATCTTGATGGCATCCATCAGGCAGTTGATCTTCAAATCCGGGAGCGCAGGTGAACTTTTTATCCTGAATAATTCCTGCTTTTTGCAATGAGATAGGTCCGGCACAGATAGCCCCAATCCATTTTCCCTCATCATTAAACTTCTTTAATATATCAATAACACGTTGATCTTCTCTTAAATTGGTTGCTCCGGGAAGACCGCCGGGTAAAACAACAAGATCCGCTTCATAGCAATCTTCACTAAATTGTGCATCCATCTTTACAGTAATTTGATGACTGCTGGTTACTTCATTGCTGTCCATCCCAATCATTAGGCAAGGCATATTTGCTCTGCGAAAAACATCAACAACGGTTAAGGCTTCTACTTCTTCAAATCCTTCTTTAAATAAAACAATTGCTTTTTTCATATAAAATACCTCCACTAAAATTATAATATGGTTTAAAATAATTTTAAAGAGATGTTATGATGAAAAAGGTGATAAAAATGAATCAATTAGAAAAAGTAGAACATACCCTCTCCCCTATTTATGATGCTTCTTCCAAAATATTAATTTTGGGAACAATGCCTTCCCCTAAATCCAGAGAGGCAGGATTTTACTATTCACATCCGCAGAATCGTTTCTGGAAGATTATGGCAGCCTTGTTTAATGAAGACCTGCCTATCACTAATCAGCAGAAAAAAGAGATGATGCAAAAACATCATATTGCTTTATGGGATGTATTAAAAAGCTGTGAAATCAAAGGGGCTGATGATAATTCGATTACTTCTATTGAAGTAAATGCTATCGATCAGTTATTGAAGGAGACTTCCATTCAAAAAATTTATACAACAGGGTTAAAGGCTACCACGTTGTATAAATTACATTGTTTTAAAAGTACAGGCATGGCATCAATATATCTGCCATCGACCAGTCCGGCTAACTGCCGTAATTATAATTTAGAAAAATTAATCGAAGAATACCGCTGTATTTTAAAAGACTTATGATCATGCATAAGCCTTTTTAAGTTCTTTCTTTTATTGTCACATGTATGACATCTCCGGGTTGTTTGCCAATTGCTTGGCGAATATCTTTTCTTATGCCAATGATATGTCCGGGTGTTTTCATTCTTACTAAGCTTCCTGAATACGGATAGCCATCAAAGGTGGCTTCGACTTTAACCCGTCCTTTATCGAATTCCTCTTTAACGTCGTAAGGAAATTCTATATAAGCACCATCGATATCCGGTACCTTTAAAATGATGGCATCAAATTCATAGCGTTTATTATTCATAGAGACCTCCCTATATACTATAAGATAAATGAAAAATAATTTCAAAAGAAAGGAACTATTCAAAAACGTCTTTCTTTAATAAACGTGTACGTAGTATATGCTGATAAAGGATATACACAATTACGGATATTACCGCAAGTATGATAAATGCTGTCTTTAAGTGATAGTGATCACCGATCCAGCCTATAATCGGAAAATAAATAATCATCATAATACTAAAGACCATTGACATACAGGAGAGTAATGTCGCTCTTGATGAACTGGGAATAATTTGATTTAAAAAGGTAGTAATGCTGATATAAAGCAATGATTCAAAAAAGGCTATAAAGATTAAAGAAATGATAGAAATCGGAAAGAAAGGAATTCCCATAAGCCCCACTACAACAAATAAAGGCAAATATAAAACAATCTTTTCTTTTGAATAGTGCTGAATCATTTTATAAGCTAATAATCCTGCTGCTAATCCGGCAACGTTTTCCAAGGTAAAGAAGAAGGAAATCTGTGAGATTGACATTCCCATTTCTTTCCAGTAGTTTGTTAAGTAATAATGACATGTCGTGATTGCGGCAGTAAACAGAGAATAACTTAAAATAAGATAAAGAATCTGATGGTTTTCTTTGAATAAAGCATAACTTGTCTGATACTGATGAAGCATTCCTTTAAACATATTCATTTTTTGATAACCGGCATTTTTTATTTCTTTCATTTGAAGTAATATGATGATAGAAATGATCGTAATTAAAAGTGAAATACCATAAGCTAAAAAATACGATATATCTGCAAGGCTTCCACCGATCATGATGGCAATAAAACAAGCCGTTTGAAGCACCATTTCACGATATCCTTGGATTTTAGGAAAATGTTCCTCATCATTATTTTCCAACATAAGATCATATACATAGGCACTGTCGGTTCCCGATTCTAAGTTATAGGAAAGTGCGCTGATAATAAAGGACAGATAGATCATCCAGCGGCTTGCTTCATACATCAGGATGATAATCGACAGGATAGATAAAAGGCGTCCCATTAAGCGACTGAAACGTCGTCCGTATAAATCACTGACAATTCCGGTGGGCAGTTCACACAGCATAGAAGTCAGATGAAAAAGACTTTCAGCTATGCCGACATCCACCAAAGAATAGCCGCGAATAATTAAATAAGTCGGCCAAAGTAATTGCGTAATATTGCAATTGAGTAAGAATTCATACATATAATTTAAATTTAAATTGATTTTATAACTTTTCATAAGTTAACCTGCTTTCTTTAGAATTTTAAAAGGCTAACTTGAGCTATCTATAACGTTCTAACCATTTGACTGGCCCTCCTCTTGTTTTCTTCATTATACTCTACACTTAGAATATATCCCAACATTATTTAATGTATCCCGTTAAAAAGGTGTTAAAATGAAGTGATATCTTATAAGAAAGATTTTAAATTCAAATTAAATATGTTAAGATATTCACAATAAGGGGGGAGAACTATCATGTTAGAAATTATCGATTTAACCAAAAGCTATAAAAAAACACTTGCGGTAGATCATGTCAGTTTTACGATTCCAACAGGAAGAGTTGGGATTTTACTAGGACCCAATGGGGCTGGTAAATCTACTATTATTAAAAGTATCGCAGGACTATTATTCTTTTCCGGAAAGATTAATATAGATCATATCAATTCAAGAGATATTGAAGCAAAAAAACGTTTTGCCTATATTCCAGAACTGCCATCCATGTATGATGCCTTAACTATAAAAGAACATTTTGAATTTATTAATAAAGCTTACAATGTGGATCATATGGATTATGCAATGGAATTGGCGACTCGTTTTGAACTTGATGATAAACTAGATAAGCTGGGGGATGAATTATCTAAAGGGATGATGCAGAAAGTCAGTATCGTTTGTGCCTTGATGATTAAACCTAAGGTTGTTTTATTTGATGAACCGATGATCGGATTAGATCCTAAAGCAATCAAAGAATTAAAGGAACTGATTTTAGAATTAAAAAGCCAAGGAGCTACGATTATTATCAGTACCCATATGCTGGAAATGGTAAAAGACTTATGGGATGATATGGTCATTATTGATAAAGGGAAAATTATCGGACAATATCGCAAGGAAGATATTGAAGATCAGGAAATTGAAGATATTTTCTTTAAAATGACAGGTGATCAGCAATGAATGCCTTAATCTATCTTACAAAAACAACATTTGTCAATAAATTAAAAAAGGCCTTGCATAAGCCCTCTGCTTTACTGCTGATATTGTTTTGGATTGCGTATGCTGCCTATATGATTTTTATTTTTGGCGGAATGGCTGTAAACTTTAAATTAGATTCAAAAGAAGGAATAGTCATTATTCTGACTTATATCGTTTTAATGTCTGTGCCAACCAATATATTAATGTATGTACGAAAAAAAGGAATTATCTTTTTGATGAGTGACCTGCATTTTCTGTTTAATACACCAATTAGTCCAAAACAGATATTGTTGTATCGTTTTATGAAACTGTTGGTTCCTTCTATTATTATGAATCTTGTACTCTCAATCGGAGCGTTCTTCATATTTGAAGCAACAACACTGCAAGCTGTTTTGTTCTTCATTGTAGTTGTCCTTATTGAGCCGCTGTTTGAAACCGGCTTAATGATGAATGTTTATGCAAATGAACGTTTAACAGAAAAACATGTGGATTGGATCAAAAAAGGGACATGGGCATGTTTAGCGCTATTTGCTGCTTATGCGCTTTATGTCTTTATCTTTATAGATAATACTTTTAATGCCTTAGCAATTTTCCCATTACAAGAACTATTCTTATTCATTCCAATATTCGGTTGGATTTTAGCCCCGTATCATCTTATTTTTCTAGGGGCTACACCGATCAATGTAATCTGTACGGTTTTATTTGCAGTTGGAACAATTCTGCTGCTGGTGAGTGCGATTAAAATGCCTTGTACGGGGAAATATTATGAAGAAGCTTCAGATTATGCCCGTGATTATAGTGAAAAGAGAAAGAAAGCTAAAAAAGGTGAAGTCAGCTTTGGTAAAAGAAAATATAAAAAAGCTTCTATCGCTTATAAAGGGGCTTATGCAAAAGCTATCTTTTACCGTCAGATATTAGAATATAAAAAGAATCGTTTCTTTATCTTTGGCGGGACAACACTCCTTTCATTGGGAGCCGGACTGGTTTTATGCTATTTCAGTATTCAAGAACGTCCGCCTATTGAATTTGCTTTGTTTATCTTACCCGGATTGAGTGCCTATTTCTCATTCTTAATGAGTGGTTACGCTACAAAATGGAGTAAGGAAATTGATAATGCCTATACATTTCTGATTCCGGATACGGCATTTAGAAAAATGTGGTATGCTACTTTAATTGAACATCTCCGTGCTTTAATTGATGGCTTGTTGATGGTGATTCCGGCAGGGATTGGGATGGGGCTATCTATCCCACAAATGATTCTATGTATTGTTGCCCATGTCAGTATTATGGCAATCAAGCTTTATATTCAGGTTATTTGTCAGAATATCCTAGGAAAATCCTTGGGGAATACCGGATTAACGTTATTAAAGATGTTGATTCAGGGATTAGTATTAGTTGTTGGAATAGTGATTGCAGTTATGGCGGCACTTATGATTTCCAATGAAATGGCGCTGTTTGCTATTATTGTGTATAGTGTTGTCATCTGTCTGCTGTTGATGGTATGTTCAACACGATTATTTGAAAGATATGAAAGTATAGACTAAAAGGAGCCTAGGCTCCTTTTTTAAATTAAAGTAAATGTAAATGGCTGACTAGATTTAATATAATCGATCAAGAATACTTCTTCTTCACGAATATGTCCAATCACATTGGTCTTTCCGCTGTTTTTCATATCTTTTAAAGCGATTTGAACTTCACCGCAATATTGACCATAGAGTTCATTATCGATAATAACGTCTCCACGTTTGATATCAACAGTATTAAATGGTTCTACTTTACCCTTAGCTAAACGACTTTCCAGTGTACGAAGGATATAGTCGTTGCGATCCCCTCGGCGAGACAAATTCATTTTTAAACGTTCGACCTGATGAGCCGGTGCATTTTCCACTAATTTTACTTTAAAATCAATCATATCTAAGTTAACATTCTTTAACGCTTCTAATTCTTCATCACTGGCAAAGCAGTTTCCAATCATTACATCGCTGATTGTTCCCATTAAAACATAGTGCTTTAATTGAACATCAATCGGCAGGTCACGATGCATTTCCAAGGTTGGAAGCCCTTCTGTAACCGGCCAAGGACCGAAAGCGTTTTCTTGATTTGAAGAGATGAAAGCCTGACAGCGCAGGTTATATTGATTCCAAAAAGCGGTACCTTGATTAAAGAAATCCAAAGCAACACCAGTATAGCGATGTGGATAATAGTTATGACAGCCAATTAATTTATCACGGTCACCGCCAGCTGCTAAAACAGCTCCAATATGATTGTTGACATTGGCTCCGCTTAAACAAATAGCGATACCTTCTTTATTACGTGTTAAGAAAGCTTCTTCCATATCATTCATCCCCAAGTCCAAACGTAAAACATCAACCTCTAGTTCTTTAAAAAAACTAAGATCGATGGGTCCATTAAATAAGGAAGCATTGACACCAAAATGCTTAAATACACTTGGATTGACATCACAAATAATTTCATAGCCTAATTCTTTAGCGTAACGTGTAATGGGATGATAGTTGTCAATAACCGTTTGTCGGTCTTCCCCTACCCCCAGTAAAGCTAAAAACAGCAAAGAGCAGTTGCATTCCGCTGCCTTTTTTAAATAACGCATATTCTCTTCTTTAGTAGAATATGCCGGATATAATGAGATACCTATTTTCTTCATAACGTCCTCCTCTATTTGTCTTTATAAGTTGAATATAGAATTCCCTACTGACAAAGTCAAAAAATTTGCAATAGATGAAAACTTTTACAGAGATAATGCATAAGATAGGAAGTAGGGAAAAGTAAAAATGTTTATAATTAAAAACAATAATTATCTAATTAATAAAAAATATGGATATTATTTCCTAATAATATAATTTTAGTACAATTTGTAGTAGACAATTTGAATAGGCTAGTATAAAATGACCATGACGAAGTGTATACAATGTGAATGAGGAGGATATAAAATGGAAATAAAAGATCTATTAAGAGAACCATTAAAAGGGTTTACTGCTTATAAGCCAGGGGGGAAAAAGGTTAAGGTAAGAGATGGGGTAGAAGAGATCATTCAGCTAAATGCAAATGAGAATCAATTAGGTCCTTCTCCTAAAGCCATTGAAGCAATGAAAGAAGCTGCAGAGATTTCTCAGTTTTATCCTTTTACTTTTGGACAGCTGGAAGAAGTCAGACAGATTTTTGCAGATTATCATGGGGTAAAGGCAGATAATATTATGATTACCGCAGGATCGGGAGGTATCATTTCGGCTTTTGGAGAGATATTTTTGAATCCGGGTGATGAAGTGGTAAGCTGTGAACCTACTTATGATTCCTATAAAGCAATGGTAAATCGCTATGGTGCTAAGTTTATTGCAGCACCACTAAAAAATTATGGATATGATTTAGATGCAATGCTGGAATTGATGACAGAAAAAACAAAACTAGCGGTTATTGTAAATCCAAACAATCCAACGGGAACCTTGCTGACGAATGAGGAATTAGATAATTTCATGGAAAAGGTACCGGATCATGTTATTGTGGTAATCGATGAAGCTTATTTTGAATGGATTGGGGATAAAAATTATCAGTCTGCCATTAAATATGTAAAAGAAGGAAAGAAAATTGCTGTATTAAGAACATTCTCTAAACTCTACGGTATGGCGGGGGTACGTATCGGTTATGGCATTATGCTATCTGATATATGTAAGGAAATGCGCAATGTTGAGTGGAACTATGGACCTAGCCGAATAGGACTTGCCGGAGCAGTGGCTGCCATTCAAGACCACGAATATATAAAACGATCATTAGATAATAATACAAAAGGAAGAGAATTCTTAACTACAGTATTGAAAGAAGCGGGGTTTGATGTAGTAAAAAGCTATGCCAGTTTTATCTATTTTTATCCAAATGGCTTTACTTCGGATGAGCTTGTGGATAAATTAGGAAGCTATGGGGTTATTATCCGAGCATTTAAAGAGTATACACGTGTAAGTGTCGGAATACCGAGACAAAATGCGATTTTTGCTGAAACATTAAAAAAAGTGTTAAAGAATGATTAATTTCATTCTTTTTTATTCGACAAGATATGTCAAAAAAACGGCAAGTTCTACGTATTAAAGCGCTTAAAATCTCGTTATGATGGAGGAATTTGTCGAACGCTGTAAATTTAAGTCAAAGAGTTTAGATTGCGGTTCTTTTTTGCACATGATAATATTTATTTGTCGAATAGGAGGGTTAACATGAAAGCACTGATAAGTAAATTCGAAAATACCTTATACAACAACGATAAACTTTCCGGTATTAATTTTATGGATGCCAATAAGATCAAGGAATTTCAAGATTTAGGACATATATTTGGATTATTTATACAAGAGCAGGATCCAGCTATTGATCATTTGTTAGCAGAACATGGAATCACTGCTGACTTTATGATCAGACAAGATGGATCGATCTTATTTAAAGAAGGATACCAGTATTTTGATTATGAGCCATTTGAAAAAGAAGAGATCGAAATGATCTTATCTTCTTTAAATGGAAGTTTTAATGCGCTAGTTACTACACCAACTGCAGAGATGAGCTATGAAAGTGAAACGGAGCTGGATAAAAACCAGATATATACATGTATTCGCATTATGGATTGTGACCAAGAGCAGATTCTTGCTCAATTAAAAAAGCATTTTCATGCTGTAATCAGCATTAGTGTCAGTGAAAATGCGATTTGTATCTTTTCTAAGAAAAGCAGTTTGGATAAATCTGTTGAAGTTTTATGTGGATTAAAAAATATTTTAATTAGCGATGTGAGTATGATTGCGGATTATTACAGTGATTTTGAGCTGATTGAAGGTATTGACAACCTTTATGCATTAAAGGAAGACAATGAAAGCAGTAAAGAAATTTACATCGTAGATAGCTTAGGAGAATGCGTGGATGACATCTTGAGTGGTGCCTCGGATTCTCTTTTTTTGTCAATAAAAAGTGTTTAAATTTTAGAATATTTTAGTAATTTTCCTCATATATAAGTATAAACAAGATAAAGGAGGTTTGTTAAAAAGAACCGATTAATTCGGCGAAAAATGCAATTTAATGGCAGAGATTTGACAAAGAAATGAATATTTGTTATGATGTTGCCCGAGGTGAGGCTCATGTACTTTGATACCCATGTTCATTTGAACAGCAGCCCTTTATATGAGGACATCGATACGTATATCGAACATGCTTTAGCAAATGGAGTTAACGAGATGATGGTCGTTGGATTCGATTTAGAGACAAGTCGAAAAGCGATCGAGATTGCTAATCAGTATGCGTTTATTTATGCAGCTGTAGGCATTGGTCCAAATGATTGTAAAGAGACGACAGATGAAGATTTGAATCAGATTGATGAGATGCTCGCTCAAGAAAAAGTAATTGCATTAGGAGAAGTAGGACTGGATTATTACTGGGATGAAGTCCCTAGATCCAAACAGCAAGAAGTATTTAGCAAGCAGATCGAGCTAGCTAAAAAACATAACGTACCTCTTGTTATTCACTCAAGGGATGCCTTGAATGATACCTACGAATTACTAAAGGCAGGTCAACATTATGGTATCATGCATTGTTATAGCGGAAGCTATGAAATGGCGCAAAGGTTTATCGACATTGGATTTTATATCTCTCTTGCCGGACCGGTGACATTTAAAAATGCCAGAGTACCAAAAGAAGTAGCCCAAAATATAAATTTAAATAGATTGTTGATCGAGACGGACTGTCCTTATTTAACACCTCATCCATACCGAGGAAAGTTGAATGAGCCTGCAAATGTTATGTATATTGCCATGGAGATCGCAAAACTGCGAAACATGGAAATAGAAGACGTTGCTAGAATCACAACGTTTAATGCCAAAAGAGTGCTTGGTATTAAATAAGGAGGAAAATTGAGATGAAAAATTTTGTAAAGAAAATCGAGGAAACAGACTCGAGAATTAAGATGTTATTATTAGTAGCAATTGCCTATGTAGCGATTGCATTTGGTTTCAATCATGTTGAAGCCATGACAAAAATTGAGAATTATACACCCGCTATCAATATTTCGATCAAAGATGGCGCTAATGAACCGGTTGGACATTTAGTACAACAGGCTACATTACAAGACGTATTAGATGAATTAGAGATTACTTTAGGAAGCGATGACTTCTTAAATATTGATGCAACTACTTTATTGGAAGACAACCAAACAGTGGAAATCACACGTGTGACGTATACTGAAGAAAAAACAGAGGAAGAAGTTCCTTTTGAAACTGAAATCAACGGTGATGACGTTGATGGTGCCAGTGTAGATGTTTTACAGGTTGGTGAAAACGGACTGATCGAAAAAACTTATAAAGTTCGATTAGAAAATGGCGTAGAAACCAGCCGTGAATTAATCAGTGAAACAACACTTAAAGAAACTATAAACCAAGTAGAAAATTATACGGCACCTGTTCAAACAACAGTTGTTGCTGAAGGAAGTTCAGCCTCAGGAGCCTTTACCGGACGTTTAACGACTTACGGCGGAGACTGTTACGGATGTTCTGGAATTACCGCTGCCGGTGTAACTTTAAACGGTAATGGAGCAAACAATTCGGGAAGTGCTAAAGTTTTCTATAATGGTGGATGGTATTATGTGTTAGCTGCAGACAGATCGATTCCATTTGGAACGATTATCGAAATTTCTAATCATAACCTTTCATTAGAACCCGTTATCTATGGGGTAGTGTTGGATCGCGGTGGCGATATAACAGGAACAAAAATCGATATTTTTAGTGGATCAGAAAAAGGAACCCGATTCTTTAGCGGTTCAACTTCTTATGATACTCAATTTAGAATTATCGGTTAATCGATTATAAAAATAAGACAGAAAAACTGAGTTTTGACGACTCAGCTTTTCTTGTTTTTAACCAATTTTATTTGTAATATAGAACAATTATGCTTATAATAGTAAAAGTTAGGAGGGATGAGTATGTACGATATTATCGTTGTCGGTGGTGGTCATGCCGGTGTAGAAGCCTCATTGGCACCTGCCAGAATGGGATTAAAGACACTTCTGATCACCTCTAATTTTAATAATGTGGCAAGTCTTCCATGCAATACATCTATTGGGGGACCTGCTAAAGGAATCATTGTTCGTGAAATTGATGCCTTGGGCGGACAAATGGGGAAAACTGCCGATCATACCTATCTGCAGATGAAAATGCTGAATACGGCAAAGGGGCCGGGTGTACAGTCATTAAGAGCCCAGGCGGATAAAGTTGATTATCCAAAATATATGCAGGAAATCATTTTGCATCAGGAAAATTTAGAAATTAAAGAAGCAATGGTGGAAGATTTGATAGTGGCAGGAAATCAAGTTCACGGTGTTTTGCTGGAAGACGGGACAAAAATTGAAGCAGCCTGTGTCATTTTAACAACCGGGACTTATTTGAAATCGGAAATATTAGTGGGAGCTACTAAGACTCCAAGCGGACCTGATCAGCAAAGACAATCCTTATATTTATCGGATCGTTTGGCGGACTATGGCTTTAAGATTCAACGATTAAAGACGGGAACACCTCCACGTGTACATAAAGATAGTGTTGATTATTCAAAAACCACTCTACAGCCGGGAACAGATGCCAAGCTGTCTTTCAGCTTTGAAACAACGGACTATATTCCTATACAACAACAAACCCCATGTTATTTAACTTATACCAATGAAACCACTCATACGATCATACGTGACAATCTGCATCGTTCAAGCATGTATTCGGGAATTGTAAAGGGAATTGGACCACGTTACTGCCCATCTATTGAAGATAAAGTTGTGCGTTTTAGTGATAAGCCTCAGCATCAAATCTTCTTAGAACCGGAATCTAAGTCAATGGAAACGATTTATGTTCAGGGATTTTCAACTTCATTGCCTCATGATGTGCAAGAAGAAATGATACGTACTATCCCCGGATTGGAAAACTGTAAGATATTAAAATATGCATATGCTATTGAATATGATGCGATTGATCCTATTCAGTTATGGCCAACTTTAGAAACAAAACTATTAAAGAATTTATTTACTGCCGGACAAATCAACGGAACCAGCGGTTATGAAGAAGCAGCTGCACAAGGTTTAATTGCCGGAATTAATGCAGTTATGAAAATTAAAAATAAAAAACCGGTTATTCTAGGGAGAGATGAGGCCTATATTGGGGTTATGATTGATGACCTTGTAACTAAAGGAACAGAGGAACCTTATCGAATGCTGACATCCCGTGCAGAATATCGTTTGTTGCTGCGTCATGATAATGCGGATGTACGCCTGCGTGATTATGCTTATCGTGTTGGTTTAATCAGTGAAGCCACTTATCAGCAGTATTTATTAAAACAAGAACATATCCATCAGGAGATTGAACGTCTAAAAACAATTCGTTTTACACCTAAACATGAGGTCAATGATATAATTGAACAGTTAGGATCTAATCGACTGAATGAAGGAATCAGCGCTAAAGAACTGATCCAACGCCCGGAAGTAACCTATCAAGTGTTAATTCCCTATATTGATGCCCCAAATCTGACAGATGAAGAAATGAATGACATTAACATAGAAATTAAATATGCCGGTTATATCGAAAAGGCAAAACGTCAGGTAGAAAAGCAAAAGAAGATGGAAGAAAAAGGAATTCCCGAAGATATCAATTATGATGACATTAAGAATTTAGCTTTGGAAGCAAAACAGAAACTAACAAAAATCCGACCATTAACGGTTGGACAGGCAAGCCGTATCTCAGGAATTAACCCCGCAGATATTTCGGTATTACTCATTCACTTAAAACAAAATTACTCAAAGTAAAGGAACGCATATGAATATTGAAACATTTATTCAACATTTAAAAAAACATAATATCGAATTAACTCAAACTCAGTTAAACCAATTTGAAAGGTATTTTGAATTACTGGTAGAATGGAATGAGAAAATGAATCTTACAAATATTACTGAAAAAGAGGATGTTTATCTCAAACATTTCTATGATTCATTGACCCTTGCTTTTAAGCATCCTTTAAATGACGAAAGCTTATGTGATATAGGTGCCGGAGCAGGTTTTCCAAGTATTCCTTTAAAAATTGTTTTTCCTAAGTTAAAGATTACCATCGTCGATTCTTTAAATAAGCGTATTACCTTTTTAAACCATCTAGTTAATGAATTAAAATTAACAGATGTACAGGCAGTTGCTGCCAGAGCAGAAGAATATGCGGCGGATCATCGTGAAAGCTTTGATATCGTCAGTGCCAGAGCAGTTGCCCGATTAAATATTTTAGATGAACTTTGTCTGCCTTTATGCAAAGTGGGGGGATATTTTATAACCTTAAAAGGAGCTCAGGGAGAGCAGGAATTAAAAGAATGCCAGCAGGCTATTAAAAAATTAGGCGGTAAAGTAGAAAAGATAGATAAATTTACTTTACCCGATCATGATGATCAGCGTGTTAATATTTATATTCATAAGACTTCCTCCACACCAAAGGGGTATCCGCGAATGTTTGCGAAGATTAAGAAAAGTCCATTGAAATAGGAGAAAACTATGAGCGAGAAAAATTTAAAAATGATTAATATGGAATACATCGTTCCAAATGCCAATCAACCTAGAACCTATTTTGACAGCGAAGCAATCAGCGAACTAGCACAATCAATTAGTGAAAACGGATTGATTCAGCCGATTGTTGTTCGTCCTATCGAATTAGGACAATATGAGATCGTTGCCGGGGAAAGACGTTACAGAGCGTGTCAAAAAGCAATGATGCAAACGATTCCTTGCATTGTCGAGGACTACGATGATGCGAAACTGGCGCAAGTAGCGATCATTGAAAATATTCAAAGAGAAAACTTAACGCCGATTGAAGAAGCTGTTGCATATCAAAAGTTGATTGAAGCCTACGGCTATACACAAAGCACTTTAGCCGGACAAGTCGGAAAGAAACAGTCAACGATTGCCAATAAGTTACGTTTGCTGAATCTGCCTAAGAAAGTACAGGATGCTGTAAAGAATCGTGAGATTACCGAACGTCATGCCCGTGCCTTGCTGAGTTTGCCGGATGCATCTTCACAAGTCAAGACCTTAAATAAAATTGTTAATCAGGGATTGAATGTCAAGCAAACGGAAGAAATGATTAATAAAAAGCAAAAAGAAACAATAAAAAAAGCCCCTAAAAAGGGAATATCGCAACATATTAAATTAGCAGTTAATACAGTCAAGCAAGCTGTGGAAATGGTACATAAAACCGGAATTGATTTAGTAATGGATGAAAGTGATCAGGATGATTATTATATCATGACTATTAAAATCAAAAAGAATAAATAGTTAGGAAATAAAATTCTTAACTTTTTTATTTTCATCTTTATAATGAAATAAACCACAAAAAAGCATATCACTATCTAATAAAGAAATGACATGCTTTTAATAGGACTTCATTTATTAATCTGAGAATTATGATTTATATAGATTTTATAAATCAATCCTTCTGTCTTTATAATAGTATTGCTTATCATGATCATTGATCTCTCTAAGCACACGGCATGGAGTACCTGCTGCGACTACATTGGCAGGAATATCCTTTGTAACGACACTCCCCGCTCCGATTACGGTATTTTCACCAATGGTAACACCCGGCAATACAATACATCCTGCACCAAGCCATACATTTTTTTTGATATGAACGGGCATATTATATTGATAAGCCTGCAGTCTTAATTCCGGCAAAATTGGATGGGTACCGGTGGCAATCGTTACGTTAGGTCCAATCATAACATAATCATCAATATAAATTTCAACATCATCGACTAAAGTAAGATTGAAATTTGCATAAACATTGTTTCCTAAGTGCAGTCGCTTCCCACCCCAGTTTGCGTGCAGCGGAGGTTCAATATAACAGTCCTCACCAAGGCTCGCCAGCATGTCTTTCAACAGAGTCTGTCGCAATTCTTTTTGCATAGGACGTGTGGCATTAAAATCATATTGTTTTTCTAAACACAGTGCCTGTTCATTCATGATCGATTCATCATTGGGAAGATAAAGCATTCCCGTCAGCATTCTTTCTTTCATATCATTTAAATCCATATTCTTTTCCTCCCAATCATCTATAACTGTTTTTATTTTAACACAGTATGCACTGACAATAAAATGTTCAATTAAAATAGCGCAATAAATTAGAAGATATAAAAGTAATTATTAATAATTATAAAGTCAATATTGATGTATAAAAATATATTCAAAAAATTGAGTAAAGGTCAGACACTTTAAACAAAATATTGGATCTTTCATTAAATGTAGTAATGGTAATAAAATTTTAAGAAATTATTATTGTGTGAAAAAGTAAACAAGACCAAGGAATCCATGTGGTTTATCAACTTAAAGCGGATTTTTTTAACCATTAAAACTTACATTTTTGAAAAATTATGATAATAGTCAAAGTGTTTTATGCTATAATGTCAGATAGTAGGAGATTTTGGAGGAATAACAATGCTAGGGTATTATAACTATACAGTCATTTTAACATATATAAGTCTTTGCGTCTCAGTAGTCGGGATTCATTTTGCAATGTCGGGAAAACCAGTTTTTGCGTTCATTTGTCTGATGACATCTGGTTTTTGTGATATGCTGGATGGACCGATTGCACGTACAAAAGCACGTAACGATGAAGAAAAAGAGTTTGGAATTCAGATTGATTCTTTGACTGATTTAGTTTGCTTTGGCGTTTTTCCCGCAGTTATCGCCTATTCTTTAGGAATGAAAAATAGTTTTTCTGTTTTAATTTTGCTGCTTTATGTTCTTTGTGCAATGATTCGATTAGCGTATTTTAATGTACAGGAAAGCTCAAGACAGAAACAGACAACAGATAAAAGAAAATATTATTCAGGAATGCCGGTCACGACATCGGCGATTATCTTTCCATTAGTATTTGCTTTTAAAGATTATTTAGGAACCTATTTTATACAAATATACGGAGCCATCGTAATTATTGTAGCGATGCTTTTCGTATTGGATATTCGAATCAGAAAAGCAGGTAAAAAAGGACTTGGCGTTATGGTGATTATTGCCTTGATCGAATTTATTTTGCTGATGAGGCTGATTTAGAATGAAGAATCACATCGTTAAAAGAAATGGAGAAGTATTGCCCGATGATCAGACAGGATCTATGCGATTTCTTTATTCGCATGCGTTTGGCAGATTTTTACTTCGCCCATTGATTGGACCAACTGTATCTAAAATAGCGGGTGGTTTTTTAAATACTCGTTTTTCAACGTTTTTGATCCCTTCTTTTATCAAAAACAACAAGATTGATATGAATGAATACAAACCGACAAAGTATTCATGCTATAATGAGTTCTTCACAAGGGAGATCAAAGAAGCATGCCGACCTATTGATCAAATTGCCGATCATTTAATTTCCCCTTGCGATAGTAAGGTTACTTATTATAAAATAGATGAGCATACTTGCTTTAAGATTAAAGATAGTTTATATAGTGTTGAGGATTTACTGCAAAATAAAGAATTGGCACAGCAATATCAAAATGGAGTTGCTTTAATTTTTCGTTTGAGTGTGGATGACTATCATCGCTACTGTTTCATTGATGAAGGCAGCTATCTGTTCGATTACAGAATTAAAGGAAAGTTACATACTGTAAATCCAATCGCCAGTTATCACTATAAAATTTATAAAACCAACAGTCGCAATGTTAATGTATTAGAGACTGTGCATTTTGATCAAGTCATTGCGATGGAAGTCGGCGCAATGATGGTAGGAAAAATAAAAAACCAGCCTGTTGAAGCTTTCAAAAGAGGAATGATAAAAGGATGGTTTGAGTTTGGCGGATCTACCGTCGTCTTATTATTTAAAGAGAACACCGTAGAAATAGACCAGGATATTATTGATTTTTCAACACAGGATATTGAAGTCAAAGTTAAAATGGGAGAAAAAATCGGCGTAGCAATCAGAAAGGAAGAAACATATGGGAAAGATCATATCCATCACTAACCAAAAGGGTGGCGTAGGTAAAACCACAACAAGTGTGAACTTAGCAGCAGGATTAGCCTATTTGAATAAAAAAGTATTGATGATCGATATTGACCCTCAGGCAAATGCGACTCAGGGAATCGGTGTTGATCGTATGCAGATAAAAGGAACATCTTATGATATTATCGTTGGCGATGAGGAAGTGAAGAATGTTGTATTATGTACATCTGTACCTCGTTTATCAATTGTTCCAGCCAGTGCTGACCTTGCAACGGCAGATTTGGAATTGTCAGAACTCAAGACAGGAAGAGAATTACGTTTAAAAGAAAAACTGGCAAGAGTCAAAGATGACTATGATTTTATCATTATTGACTGTCCTCCGTCTTTAGGACTGCTTAACCGAAATGCTTTGGCAGCCAGTGATTCCGTATTGATTCCGGTTCAATGTGAGTATTATGCATTGGAAGGACTGACTCAGCTGCTCAGTACAATTAAATTTATTCAGGATTCTTTCAATCCGGACTTATCTATTGAAGGCGTATTGTTAACGATGCTGGATCAGCGTACTAACTTAGGAATTGAAGTATCTCAGGAAGTAAGAAAATACTTTAGAGACAAGGTTTATAAAACCTTTATTCCAAGAAATATCAAATTATCAGAAGCACCATCAGAAGGAATGTGTATCTATGATTATGACCGTACTTCTGAAGGCGCAAAATCTTATGCAAATCTATCGAAGGAAGTGATCGTAAGAAATGGTGGCAAGTAAAAAGAAAACAACGACAACTAAAAAACGTTTAGGAAAAGGTTTAGATGATATCTTTGGCGGAGACTTGACTTCTTTTATTGATGATATTGAAAAGAATACACCAAAGAATTCACAAATTACAGTGACATTGGATCAAATTCGTCCAAATCCTTATCAGCCAAGACGTTTGTTTGATGAAGAAAAATTAAATGAATTGGCTTTATCGATTAAACAGCATGGAATCTTTACACCATTGATCTTAAAGGAATCTGTGCAAGGATATGAGATTGTGGCTGGTGAAAGACGTTTCAGAGCGGCTAAGATTGCGGAATTGAATGAAGTTCCGGCGATTATTGTAGAATTTAATGATGATCAGATGATGGAAGTGGCTTTATTAGAGAACATTCAAAGAGAGAATTTGAATGCGATCGAAGAAGCTCAGGCTTATCGTATGATGATGGATAAATTATCTTTAACACAAGAACAGTTAGCAACACGTTTAGGAAAGTCAAGAACGCATATTGCAAATACGTTGAGACTGTTGCAGCTGCCTTCAACATTGCAAACCTATGTGTTAGATGGCAGTTTATCAATGGGGCATGTACGACCATTGATTACATTAGAGCCAAGCAAGGCAGAAGAGATTGCAAACCGTGCAATCAAAGATCATCTATCTGTTCGTGATGTAGAAAATATTGTACGTGGAATTGAATTAAGCAAAAATAATAAAAAGAAAGAAAAACCGGAAAAAAGCAAAGAATTTATTTATGTAGAAGGACTTTTACGCAAGAAGTTCAGAACAAAAGCAAAGGTGGAAGATCAAACCATTACTTTAAAATATACAGATACGGATGATCTGAATCGTATATTAGAATTAATGGGGGTCATTGAAGAGTCATGAAAATAAATTCTCCTAAAATCCTGCCTAAGTTGGAAGTCATTGAATCCATTAAAGTCGTAATGGATGATGGGTTTGTCAGCCATGGTTATTTTGAAAATACGGTTATTGATGAAGAGGGGATCAGAGAGTTTGATGGCTGCCGTTTTAAAAACGTGCAGTTTTTCTTAGCTAAAGATCATCGCATCAGTTTTGTTGATTGTCATTTTGACCATTGTGAAATAGCAAATCTCACATTAGCTAATATTTCTATATTGCGTTGTGAGTTTATTGAATGTAAATGTACTGGTTTAGAAATTATTGAATCTTATATGAAAGATGTTCGTTTTGAACATTGTTTAATGACCTATATGAATTTTTCCAAAACAAAAACAGATCATCTGCTGTTTGAAGAAAATGATCTGTCTTATGGAAGCTTTAATGATATGAAGATTAAAGGCATTGAATTTAAAAACAATGATTTAACACGCTGTGAATTCTTTTTCACTTCATTAAACGGAGTAGATTTAAGAACGAATACTATTGAAGGAATTGCGATCACACTGAATGATCTAAAGGGAGCGATTGTCGATACGTTTCAGGCAATCAATCTTTCTCGCCTATTAGGAATTATTGTGAAAGAGGATTAAATGCGTCGATAAATTCTTTGATGAGGGCAGATAAATCCTGATCATTTCGCCAAACAATAGCGACACTTGTATAAAGTTCCTGTTCTAAAATGGGAACTTTTTTTATTTCCTCGGAAATGGCATACAGCGATAATGCAGATTGTGGAACAATAGCAATCCCTTTGTGCATATTTGCCCATAACAAGGAAGTTCTGCAGTCATCGTTTTTGCAGATAATATTAGGAACTAAATGCTGATTTAAACACGCCTCCTGAATGATTCGTTCATAACGGCGATAAATAATGAGCGGAAAGGGCATCATGTCGCTAAGCGTTATGTGCTTAGTATCGTTTAAATATTCACCTCCGCCAATCGCAATCATCGGTTCTTGGAGTAAATATTTAAAACTCAATCCGGTACTGTCAAAAGGTGTACGAATAATCGCTAAGTCAATAAGATGTGATTTGATTTCATCAATCATTTCATAGGTATTACCCTCATGAATTTCAAAAGCCAAATCAGGGTATTTGATTTTGAATGTATCAAGACAAGGATTCAGCATGATTCCACCATTAGAAGAAGTAATGCCGATATGAATTTTTTGATGATAGTTTATATCTTGAACTTCTCTTGTGGTCTGTTCGCTTAATTCTAGTATTTGTAATGTCCGTTTATAAAAAAGACGTCCTTCCTGAGTTAATTCTACACGGCGTGGTAAACGTCTTAGCAGTGTTACTCCCAGTTCATCTTCCAAGCTTTTAAGCTGCATGGACAGCGGCGGCTGTGCCATATGTAAAGCAATGGCAGCTTTCGATATTGTTCCCTCTTCAACAATCGTTTTAAAGTAAAGTAGCTGTCTTAATTCCATAGTTTTCTCCCATACTTTTAATATATAGTAACTATATATAATATATACTATTAATATAATAACATTTATATTATAATTAGGGAAGTTTAAGAAGGATAGGGGGAAAATTATGTTTAGATTACTTAAATATCTAAAGAAATATAAATGGCAAGCCTTCTTTGGACCGTTCTTTAAAATAGCCGAAGCTGCTTTGGAGTTAGCTGTTCCATTGGTCATGGCAGATATTATTGATAACGGAATTCCAACGGGGGATGCTTCTATTGTATTACAAAAAGGGATAATGCTGGTGATCTTATCTACAGTCGGATATGCCTGCTCATTGACTTGTCAGTATTTTGCATCGGTTACCTCACAGGGGACAGGAACTGAAATCCGCAATGCTTTATTTGCTCATATTCAATCATTATCTCATAAAGAAATAGATAGGATTGGAACGCCATCACTAATGACACGTATTACCAGTGATATTAATAATGTGGAACGTGCTATTGCGATGACAATTCGTATGGCTTCACGTGCACCGTTTTTAGTTATTGGAGCTACCATTTTAGCGATACGATTAAACCTTCAATTATCGATTATATTTATTATCGCTTCTATATTTATAGCATTGAGTATTTATTATATTATCACGCGAACCATGCCAGCTTTCAAGAAAGTACAAAAAATGCTTGATCGCTTATCTTTGATTACCAGAGAAAATCTGGAAGGAGTACGTGTTATTCGCTCCGTATCCAGTCAAGATTATGAAAAAACGCGTTTTGAAGATGCGGCAGTAAAACAGCGTGACCTTGCTTTAAAAGCAGGTAAACTAAACGCTTTACTGAATCCTATTACGATACTGATTGTTAATATTGCGGTAATCCTGATTATTTATCAAGGAGGAATTAAGATTGATAATGGGATTATGAGTCAGGGGGAAATTATTGCTTTCATCAGCTATATGACCACTATTTTAAACGCTTTAATTGCTTTTTCAAACACCTTAGTCATTATTAATAAAGGAAACGCCAGTGCTAAACGTATCAACGAGGTTTTTGATATTAAAGCCAGTGTTGTGGAAAATCCAAAAACAATGTTGAATTGTAAAAGCGATTATTGTATTGAATTTGATAATGTTGATTTTACTTATGACAGTTCGAAAGATGCTTTCTTACAAAGTATAAATTTGAAAATTAAACCAAATCAGACGATAGGGATAATCGGAGTGACAGGTGCCGGGAAGTCGACCTTGATCCAGATGATTTCACGTTTCTATGATGTAACAAAGGGCAGTGTAAAAATTGATGGAGTTGATGTCAAGGATTATGCGTTTAATATATTAAGAAAAAAAGTATCTGTAGTACCTCAGCAAGTATCTTTATTTTCAGGTACGTTAAGAAAGAATATGCAGTGGGGGAAAAATGATGCAACGGATGAAGAAATCTACCGTGCTTTAGAAATTGCTCAAGCTAAGGATTTTGTGGATCAATTACCAAAAGGACTAGATACGATGATCTATCAAGGTGGAAAGAATCTATCCGGCGGTCAGCGTCAGCGTTTATCCATTGCTCGTGCTATGGTCGGTAATCCGGAAATCTTAATTATGGATGACAGTGCCAGTGCATTAGATTTTGCGACTGATGCAGCTTTAAGAAAAGCTATCTATAAAAATATGAAGAATACTACTGTGATCATTGTCTCACAGCGAGTCAATACAGTTAGAAATGCCGATTTGATCGTTGTTCTAGATGAAGGTCAGATCGTTGGAAAAGGAACACACTTATCATTATTAAAAGATTGTGAGATCTATGAGGAAATCTGTAAATCTCAGCTATCTAGTAAGGAGTTAGAAAATGCATATACAACCATTGAAACGACTGCTTAAATATGTAAAGCCATATCGAAAATATTTTGTTGGAGCACTAATAGGAGCGATCGGTTGTGTGTTCTTTACTTTATTAACACCGATTATTATTGGTCAGGCTGTAGATCTTTTGATTGGAAAAGGTTTAGTAGATTTTACAGGACTGCTGATTATATTAAGAAATTTGGCGATTGTTGTGGTGATGAGTGCAGTATTAACTTATTTTATGCAGTTATGTACTAATCAGCTTTCGTATCGCACAGTGAAGGATCTTCGTGAAGAGTTATTTAGCAAGCTCGAAGAAATGCCATTAAAATATATTGATACAACCTCTCATGGAGAAATTATCAGCCGCATTATTGTAGATATTGATTTAATCAGTGATGGTCTTCTGCAAGGCTTTTCGAATATGTTTACAGGGATCATGACGATTGTTGGAACGTTAATCTTTATGATGTCGATTAATTTTAATATCGCGATGATTGTATTCTTTATGACTCCGATCTCTCTGGTTGTAGCTTCACTGATTGCGAAATTCTCATATAAGTTTCTGCGCGGACAATTAGCGGTGCGTGGAGAAATGGGAGGCTTTGTAGAAGAATATATTGGTCAGTTAAAGCTTGTTAAAGCGTTTAGCTACGAATCAGTCAGTCAGCAGGAGTTTGAAGAGATTAACGGCCGTCTGCAAAAAATCGGAGTAAAGGCGCAGGTGCTAAGTGCTATTACCGGACCAAGCACACGCTTTGTAAATGGTCTGGTTTATGCAGCGGTAGGAATTTACGGCGCTTTAAGTGTTGTCTATGGTCATGTCAGTATTGGACAGTTGTCAAGCTTCTTATCCTACGCTAATCAGTATACAAAACCGTTTAATGATATTTCCAGTGTCATTACTGAACTGCAAAGTGCTGTCGCTGCGGCTCAGCGAATCTTCGGTATTCTCGATCAGCCTTCTCAGTCAGCGGATCATACACCGGCTGTGACACTGGAGCATTGTGAAGGAAAAGTAGATATTGATCATGTTGATTTTTCTTATCAGCCAAGTCGTCCATTGATTACTGATTTAAATATTCATGTACAGCCGGGACAGCGTATAGCGATTGTTGGTCCGACCGGCTGCGGAAAAACAACAATTATTAATCTATTAATGCGTTTTTATGATATTAATAACGGAAGCATTAAGATTCAAGATAAAGATATGATGCTTTTACCTCGCGATCATTTACGTGGATTATATGGAATGGTTCTTCAAGATACTTGGGTATTTGGCGGTACGATCAAGGAAAATATTGCCTATGGTAAAAAAGATGCTACAGATGAGGAAATTATTGCAGCAGCTAAAAAGGCTTATGCGCATAGTTTTATCAAACGTTTGCCACAGGGGTATGATACAGTCATTAGTGATGATGGCAACAGCATTTCTCAGGGACAAAAACAATTATTGTCGATTGCCAGAGTTATGCTGCTGAATCCGCCTATGCTTATATTAGATGAAGCTACCAGCTCGATTGATACCTTAACAGAAATTCGTGTTCAGCGCGCTTTTGATGAGATGATGAAGGGTAAAACAAGCTTTATTGTGGCTCATCGATTATCTACTATTAAAAATGCGGATACAATACTGGTGATGAACGCTGGAAAGATAATTGAGCAGGGAACGCATAATGAATTATTAAATAAAGATGGGTTTTATGCAAACCTGTATCAAAGTCAGTTCGCTAAAAATGAAGATTAAAAAAGCCTGTACTTAAATTGTAGTACAGACTTTTTTCTTTAACGATGATAAAGTTTTTTGGTTTGATATTTATCTTCGCAAGTTAAGTTCATGTTTAATTTACGGAATGTTGTCATATCTACCTGTGATAAAATAACGGTACTGTGTGCTTCACAATTCTTTAATTTATCTAACTGCTGTAAAGCTAAATGAGATAAAGGATTTGTGGTAGCACTGATGGCTAGAGCGATAAGTATTTCATCTGTATGTAAACGAGGATTGTTATTTCCCAGTGAATTAATTTTTAAACGCTGTATAGGTTCAATGATACTTGGTGAAATCAAAGGAATTTCATCGTTGATATTCCCTAATTTTTTCAATGCATTGAGTAAAGCTGAAGAACTTGCTCCTAACAAAGAAGAAGTTTTACCAGTTACGATAGAACCATCCGGCAATTCAATGGCTACTGCCGGTCCATCAGTTAACTCTGCTTTCTTTAATGCAGGAGAAACACAGCGACGCATATCCGTTGAAATATTTGTTGTTGACATGATGATTTCAATTTTGCGAATCGCTTCTTCATCCGCATGTCCCTTTTTAAATTCTACTTTTGTATTATAATAGCGACGAATAATTTCTTGATTGCTTGCAGCGCAGGCTGCCTCATCATCACAAATGCAATATCCTACCATGTTAACCCCCATATCCGTTGGTGATTTATAAGGACTCTCACCTAAAATCTTTTGAAACATCGCATTTAGTACTGGAAAAATTTCAACATCACGATTATAGTTGACAGTTGTTTCTCCATAAGCTTCCAAATGGAATGGATCAATCATGTTGACATCATTTAAATCAGCTGTTGCTGCTTCATAAGCCAAGTTAACAGGGTGTTTTAAAGGTAAATTCCAGATTGGAAAAGTTTCAAATTTTGCATAGCCTGCTTCAATGCCACGTTTATGATCATGGTATAACTGTGACAGGCAAGTCGCCATTTTTCCTGAACCGGGACCCGGTGCAGTTACCACAACTAGTGGTTTTGTTGTTTCAATGTATTCATTTTTTCCATAGCCTTCATCGGAAACAATGATTTCCACATTATTTGGATAACCAACAATAGGATAATGTAAAAAGACTTTGATCCCTAAATGTTCCAAATGACTTTTAAAGGTATCTGCAGAAGGCTGATTAGAATATTGCGTAATCACAACACTTCCGACATAAAGACCGATATCTCTGAAAGCATCAATTAAACGCAGTACCTCTACATCATAAGTAATTCCCATATCACTGCGTATTTTATTTTTTTCAATATCACCGGCGCATACGGCGATCACAACCTCTACTTTATCTTTCATCTCCAGCAGCATTTTTAATTTACTGTCAGGAGCAAAGCCAGGCAGTACACGAGCCGCATGATGGTCATCAAATAATTTACCGCCAAACTCTAAATATAGTTTATTTCCGAATTGTCCAATTCGTTCCAATATGTGCTTAGATTGCAGTTTCACATATTTATCATTATCAAAAGCAATTTTCTTCATTTCTTCACACTCCTTTTTTCAACATCATTCCTTATTATAGCAAAGATCGACTTAATTTACTAAACATATTTTATACTTTTAAACAAATTGTAAAGAAAAAGGAGCAAGCCTTGCTTTGCTCCCGATAAATTATAGAAGAGATAGAACAACAGAAGGTAAAATCAGGATAATTCCAACGATAATATCACTGTAAAAAGCAATCACTTCATTGCTGGCAGAACCAATTACTGTTGTCTGTTCAATATGATCATTGCCGATTTTATTAACCATTTGGTTTGATTGACGACTAAAGCTGAATCGATTGATCTGCATGCCATCAAGGTTCAGATAACTAAACCAGGCAATTGCGAAAAAGAGGATACTACAGATAAATACGGGATACATTAAAATATAGGTTAAAGTTGAATGCTGTGCAAAATACCAAATAAGACAGAAAATAACAACCAAAACAAGGCGTATTATAATCTTTTGAAATAAAAGTTTTTTCATAAAATATCCCTCCTTAATTACATTTTATAATAGAATGCAACCAATTTAAAGAACTTGCTGAAATAGATAATCAAAATGACAAAATTTGTGAGATAATGTAAAAAAAGAAGCTTTTTTGTATCTTATAATTTTGATTTGTGCTATTATTTATTAGTCAATAAAGGTTGACTAATAGGAGGGAGTATATTGGATTATCTTACATTAAAGAATGATCTGTTTGATATTCTTGTGCTTAATCAAAAAACTTTGAAACCTTATGAAAATAAATTGATTTCAAAATTAACTATGCTTCAGTTTCGTACGTTATGCGTACTCAATGTAGAAGGGGATCTTAGCCTAAATGAGTTGGCGAAGATTCAAAATATTACAAAACAACAACAATCTCTTATCATAAAAAGTCTAGTCAGTGTCGGTTATGTCAGTCGAATGATCGATGAAGTAGACCGCCGTGTCATTCGTTTTAATATTACCGATGATGGAAAACAATTACTTGATGATCAGTTATCAGGAATGGTGAACAAGATCGTTGAAAGATTTAAGAGCTTAGATGAAGATAAGCAGAAGGAGTTATATGCTGCTATTCATTCTATCTGTATGATCTTAAAAGAGGTTGCTTAGGGGGTATTTATGAATTTCTTGGGAATTGATATTGGCTCTACAACCATTAAGTTGTATTTAACCAATGAATCAGATGAATGTCTATATCGTACTTATCAGCGTCATTATTCGGATGTGCAAGCAAATCTGAAAAGGATGATTAAGGAGATGATGGACGAATTAGGGGATATGCCGATGAGAGTTGCCATGACAGGGTCAGGCGGATTAGCATTATCTCAAGCTTTAAATATTGACTTTGTACAAGAAGTGATCGCTTGTACATCAACAGTCGAAAAATACATCCCGGAAACGGATGTAGTCATTGAATTAGGGGGCGAGGATGCCAAGATCACATATTTTGAAGGAACCTTGGAACAGCGTATGAATGGAAGCTGTGCCGGAGGAACAGGAGCGTTTATCGATCAGATGGCAAGCCTATTGCAGACGGATGCCGCAGGATTGAATGAACTGGCAAAACATCATGAAACCATTTATCCGATCGCATCACGCTGCGGAGTATTTGCTAAAACGGATGTTCAGCCGCTTATCAATGAAGGAGCAGCAAAAGAAGATATCGCCGCTTCTATCTTTCAGGCGGTAGTAAATCAGACAATCAGTGGATTAGCTTGTGGAAAACCTATTCGAGGTATGGTGGCTTTTTTGGGAGGACCTCTGTATTTCTTATCAAGTTTAAGAGAACGTTTTATTGAAACATTGGGGTTAACAGAAGAACACGTCATTTTCCCTGATGATCCGCAATTATTTGTGGCAATGGGAGCCTCTATTCATGCTCGTGATGCCAAATCAGATCTATTACTTTCACAAATGTATGAGCGTTTAAACACAATGAAGCATCTTGAAATCGATCAAAATGATATTTTACCGGTTTTATTTAAAGATGAAGAAGAACTGAATACATTTAGACATGCTCATAATCAAAATCAGGTTGAACAGCGTCAGCTGGAAACTTACAGCGGAGATGCATATCTTGGTATAGATGTTGGTTCAACGACCTCAAAAATTGTATTAATCAGCGATCAAGCGGAACTTTTATATACTTACTATGGAAGTAATAATGGAAGTCCTTTGGAATTAGTCAGAAAAATCATGATGGAAATTTATGACCGTCTGCCATCTGGTGTTACCATCAGGAAAGCAGGGGTTACAGGGTATGGTGAATCTTTAATCAAAGCAGCCTTAAAAGTAGATCTAGGAGAAGTAGAAACGATTGCCCATTTTAAAGCTGCGCAATATTTTATGCCAGATGTTGACTTTATTATTGATATCGGTGGTCAGGATATGAAAGCAATCAAGATCAAAGATGGTGCTATTGAAGAAATTCTGTTAAATGAAGCCTGTTCATCAGGCTGTGGTTCTTTTATTGAAACCTTTGCCAGTTCATTAAATATGTCTGTCGAAGATTTCGCTAAAGAAGCTTTACTGGCAAAACACCCAATTGATTTAGGAAGCCGTTGTACTGTCTTCATGAATTCAAAAGTAAAGCAAGCTCAAAAAGAGGGAGCCAGCATTGCTGATATTTCTGCCGGGTTATCCTACTCTGTCATCAAAAATGCTTTATATAAAGTCATAAAATTAAGAAGTCCGGAGAGCATGGGCAAGAATGTCATTGTTCAAGGAGGGACTTTCTATAATGAAGCGATTTTAAGAGCATTTGAAAAAGAGACCGGTGTAATTCCTTTCCGACCTACTATTTCAGGGTTAATGGGAGCCTTTGGGATTGCCCTGATGGCAAGAGACACCTGTCAGGAGCAAGCTATAACTTCATTGCTTTCACCAAGAGAACTGGAACATTTAGCTTATGCGAAAACGTTCAGACATTGCAGCAAGTGTACCAATAATTGTGCCTTAACAATAACCACTTTCAATGACGGACGTGAATTTGTTTCCGGAAATCGTTGTGAACGTGGTGCTAATTTACCATTGAAAGTGCATGATATGCCAAACGGATTTGATTATAAATATCGCCGTGTCTTTGATTATCAGTCATTATTGCCAAGTGTGGCACCAAGAGGAACGATCGGAATACCAAGAGTTTTAAATATGTATGATAATTATCCTTTCTGGCATACATTTTTTACCTCTCTGGGATTCAGAGTAGTCTTATCTCCACGTTCTTCCAAGAAAATCTATGAAATGGGAATGGAAACAATCCCTTCAGAATCTGTCTGCTATCCGGCAAAATTGGTTCACGGACATATTGAAAGTCTGATTAAGCGAGGGGTTAACGCGATATTCTATCCAAGTGTTATCTATGAAAGAAAAGAAGATCAAAACAGCAATAATCACTACAACTGTCCAATTGTTCAGTCTTATCCGGAAGTCGTGAAAAATAATGTGGAATCAATAAAACAGGTAAAATATATTCAGCCTTTTATAACGTTAAATGATAAGCAAAAAGTCTTTGAAACAATGAAGGAAGCTTTAAAAGAGTATCATATATCCGAAGACTACTTACATAAAGCCATTGAGCTTGCCTATAGCGAATTAGATCATTATAAAGATGATATTTATAACGAAGGTCAGCTCATCTTAGACTACATGAAAAAACATCATTGTCAGGGAATTGTCTTAGCCGGACGTCCTTATCATATTGATCCGGAAATCAATCATGGATTAGCGGATCTGATAACTGCTGAAGGATTAGCCGTTTTGACAGAAGAAATGGTATCCGGTCAGCACGCTGTTGAAAGACCGTTAAGAGTAGTCGATCAATGGATGTATCACACCCGTTTATATAATGCGGCAGCGTTTGTTACTGCTCATGAAGATTTGGAACTGATTCAGTTAACTTCATTCGGCTGTGGCTTAGATGCAGTAACAGCGGATCAGGTGCAAGAAATTTTAAAAGCAAAAAATAAAATATATACTTTGATTAAGATTGATGAAGGAAGCAATTTAGGGGCAATCCGCATCCGTATTCGTTCTTTAAAAGCAACAATGGATGAACGCCGCCAGCAGCCAATTGATAAACCAAAAACAAGCTATGTGACAAATCCTGTATCATTTACCAAAGAGATGAGAGAAAACTATACCATTTTGTGTCCGCAGATGTCTCCTATTCATTTTCAATTTATTGAACCGGCAGCAAGAAATGCTGGCTATAATTTGGTTGTTCTTCCAGAAGAAGGGAAGAAAGACATTGAAGAAGGACTGCGTTATGTCAATAACGATGCCTGTTATCCGAGTATCTTAACAATCGGACAGATGATGAATGCTTTAAAGAGCGGTCGTTATGATCCAAATAAAACAGCGTTAATTATGACGCAAACGGGTGGCGGATGCCGTGCAACGAATTATATTGCCTTTATTCGTAAAGCCTTAAAAGATGCTGGAATGTCACAAGTCCCTGTCATTTCTTTAAATGTCAGCGGTTTGGAAAGTAACCCCGGATTTAAGATTACCTATAAACTAGCCAAGGGAATTGCTTTTGCGGCAGTTTATGGAGACTTGATGATGCGAGTGCTTTATCGTGTCAGACCTTATGAAAAAGAAAAGGGCTCAGCAAATGCTTTATATGAAAAATGGGTCATGAAAATAAAACAAAATATCGATGATTTGAGTTATCGCAGATTTAAGAAAAATATATATGCAATTGTAAAAGACTTTGATGAACTGCCATTATTAGATATAAAGAAACCTAGAGTTGGTCTGGTTGGAGAAATTTTGGTTAAATTCTCTGAAGAAGCAAATAATCATATTGTTGATATTGTAGAAAATGAAGGTGCGGAAGCGGTCATGCCGGATCTGATTGATTTCTTTATGTATTGCTTCTACAGCAATAATTTTAACCACCAGTATTTAGAAACAGACAAGAAATCGAAGCGTTATTCAAATCTTGGGATTAAAGCTATTGAATTTATGCGCAAGGATATGCGCAAGGCTTTAAGAGCCTCAAAACGCTTTGATGAACCGGGACACATTGATGATTTAGCTAAAAAGGCTAATAAGGTTGTTTCGGTAGGAAACCAAACTGGTGAAGGTTGGTTCTTGACTGCGGAAATGATTGAGTTAATTGAATTGGGGGCTCCTAATATTGTCTGTATGCAGCCATTTGGATGTCTGCCAAACCATGTTACAGGTAAGGGAGTTATCAAAGCATTAAGAGCGACTTATCCCAAAAGTAATATTGTAGCGATTGATTATGACCCAGGGGTTTCTGAGGTTAATCAGTTGAATCGTATTAAGCTGATGTTGTCAACAGCATTTAAATCACTGAAAAAGGAGGA
Source organism: Beduini sp. (assembly GCF_047239305.1). Taxonomy (NCBI): domain Bacteria; kingdom Bacillati; phylum Bacillota; class Erysipelotrichia; order Erysipelotrichales; family Erysipelotrichaceae; genus Beduini; species Beduini sp. Next base: position 53,693 of record NZ_JBKTEM010000006.1, on the reverse strand, counting down.
TTGATTCCTCCTTTTTTAAATACTTATTTTATTAAAAAAACAAATTAAAATTTTCACTAGAGATTAATGAAATTTATATTTCATTTAAATTAATTATTAAAAGATATTTGTTAAAAAACAAATATTCCTATAAATCGTTCATAATGTAAACTTTTTGACCGTTTTTATATTATATCTTCAAGGTTAATTTAATCACTATATTTAGGAAAAGTCAATGCAATAATTTTACAAAAAATGTTTAAATTTTACAGAATTAAATATTAAATACTACATAAAACCAGTAGGAATATATACCATTCATATTGTTTACTTTTTGATTTATAAAGAAATATGTGTCATAACAATCGGGAGGATTACAATATGAACGGGTTTAGCGTTAAGAAATTGTTAAAAAAGATGAAGCAGATTGTAAGCGTTTTACTTACATTTGCGCTTGTTTTTACTACGCTTGAAATGCGTACTTTTTTCGTTTCTGCAGAGGAAAGAACAACGAATACCTGCGGAAATCCAGCTGTTAAAGTTTATTTAACTGAATGGAGCGGGGGCAATCCAACAAGCCAGTCAATGACGAGCTTGTTAGGAAAAAATGATGAATTTTTTGTTAGTGTTACTACCACTGCGGCATTCACCGCAGGTAAGGCAGATAAATTAAATCTTAAAATAGATTTGCCTTATTTCTATTACAATGATGACAATGAGCTTATTACGACTTATGATATTAATAAGGTCCCAGAAGCTCAGCGTGGTGAAAATCTAATGGGAATTCAAGCAAGAATTGATAATAATGGAGATTATGATTTACCAGCAATATCAAATGGGAGCAAAGCGTATCTGTATCGAGGTACCATGATAGTAAATGGGGAACAAAGCTTGATGCCAAAGACTGATCAAAAATTAAGAATAGCTGTCAGCTTCTATGGTAATGTTCCGGAAAATGCCGCTGCAAATATTCAAGTAGGTGGTGGTTATAAGAATTATTACAATGAGAGTGACGAACGCTGTGAGGTAAATTTTTCAGTTGCACCGGGGGCAAGTGAAAACAGTATTTATACATTGATTAATTCGAATCTAGCTTGGGAATCTTCAATCAATCAAGTTGAGAGACCAGTTTTATGGGATAAATATAATTATTTTACTTATCAAGTTACGATGAAGAATGTTTCTACTGATGAAGACAGTTATTTCTCTGATTTTGATTTAAATTTTATGGTACCAAATGTTGATCAAGATATGTTTGGAACATTAGATGAAGATATTATGGCATGGATTTATAATGAAAATGGAGCTCCAATAAAAAATGAGGATCATACTGTTGCTGACCGTAGTTATGTCGGGGTCCCTAATCAAGGTGGGGTATTAGTTTATGATGTTACAGATAAAACAAACGAAGAACTGGCTAAATGGGATTTATCGGAGTATTCAAATGTAACGGATTCTCCGATGGTTTATCACTATACAAATAACCGAACGATTAATATCCCGGTAACGGATAAAAAAATAACGCTGGGAGAAGAGAGAACCTATTATGTAGCGATCCCATTTCCAAATAATATTCCTGATAGTATGGGGGATATATTTACGACACAGTATATTCCAACTATTTATTTTAATAAAGGGTTGTCGTGGTCTAAAACTACAAGTATTGATACTTATTTTGGAAAACCTAATCCAGGATTTACGCATGAAAAATATGTATTAGATCAAAATGGGCAAAAGACGGATCATATCGAAGTCGCAATAGGTGATACGGTTAATTATTATTTATCAGGTTTTGAAAATACCGGGAATTTACCGGCATTTAACCCGGTAGTCACTGATACTTTACCAAAATCCTTTGATCTAAAAAAACTTTCTATTGAGATGGATTTTTCGCAGGAGGATCCAAGCTACATTCCATCATTAGAAGAATGGTTCAGGAAAGATCATTTAGTAGAATTTGAATTTAAAAGAAGTGATGGAACTTTAGACTATGTGTGCTTAGGTCAATTTAACGCAGAGGCCGATACATCATCTTCTAAAGTTTGGTCAATTGATATGGATGGTAAAATTAAGAGCTATTTAGATTCAAATCCTGGTACAGAATTTACCGGACAAATGCGATTCAACTTAGCAGAAAAAATAAAGGTCAATCAGACTTTCAATGGACGAATTGTGGTTAATGGGGAAGCCCCAATCTTAGATAGCTATTACAATACACTGGATACCAATTATGAGATGTGGATTTATGTGGTAAGGGACGGCGACTATACTATTACTGAAAAATCAGTACAGCAAGATGATGCAACAGTTGATGCATTGCCGGGAGATCCGATGATTAATGTTGATGCTTATCACAATGATGGAACAAATTATGTTTACAACGATCCATTAAGCGCAGTAGCAAATCAAACCAATACAGGATTCCGCTATCAATTGGGAAATAATTCTATTTCACAAATCATTCCTGCGATCTTTAAGTCAGGAAGTTTATTAGACTCAAATGGATTAGGCTTAGTGGCAGATTCTATTAAACTCTCATCAGATTTAGTGAAGAACAGTGTTATTGAAAATATAAGACTTACAAATACAAGCGGCAGTTCGCTTGATATATCGGGGAATACACTAATAACTGACAGTAATGGTGATATAATTATTGAAAAATCACAATGGGATGCATTAGGAAATCTAGCTCATGTAGAAATCAAATTCAAATCTTTTAAAAATAATATTTCACTGGCAGCAAGCCTTAATATTATGATTAACGGAACACTGAATATGGTCGGTACGTTAACAACAATGGGATCGTTTGAAACACAATACAATGATGCCACTGTAGATAGATATGTAGAAGATTCTGCAGCTATTAATATTACACCGGGAGCTCCGATTATTGATGTTGATGCCTATCATTACGATGAAACAAACGGCTATAGTTTTGGTGATCCATTAGGAGCTGCGGTAAATAATGGTAATTCCGGATATCGCTATCGTTTAGGAAATACTTCTGTGTCACAGATTACACCGGCTGCATTTACTTCTGGCAATATGATAAGCGGCGGTTTAGGATTAATTGTTGATTCAGTAACCCTTTCTAAAGGATTGCTCGATGTAAGTGAAATTAATGAAGTAATTATCACAGGTACAAGTGGAAATAAAGTGATTCCATTTACATCATTAACAACGAATGATAACGGAGATATTGTTATTAAGAAATCGCAATGGAACACAATAGGTGATTTTCAAAATATTGAAGTACGATTCAACTCTTTTAAAAATAATATTGCATTCAATGATGATATTCATATATTGATCAATGGAACTCCCAATGTATCAGGAAATCTAACGGTAACCGGTTCATTTATAACACAATACAGCAATATTTCAAATATAACAGCAACAGATACCGGAACTTTAAATGTACAGGCAATCAATCCGATATTAACAGGTAAGAGTTTTGATACAAAAGGAAATTATTCAGGAACAAACACACCAGCGACTTTACCGGCTAATATTTCAAGATTAACCGTAGCTAATAATGAGGATAATAATGGATATGAATTTGAAATTGGAAACGGCTCTAATTCAGATGTTGGGGCAGCCAATGTAACGATTGATCTAACAGGAAACGTTGGTGATAAAAATGTATGTACACAAACATTCTTTGATTGGTTATTGGATCGACGTGACAGCAGTTGTTCACCTATGATTAAAGGATTTGATACATCAGATATCTATTTATCAAGTAATTATGAGTTAGTCGGAGAAATTGATAATATACAGATTTTTGATTGGGATCAAGATCCTAAAAAAGATACACCTAAACTGACGTTAGCTTTAGCGGATATATCAAAAACAACTGATGGACGTTTACACATTGATAAAGCTGCTCTTAATGCGGCGGGAATAAATCGCCTGTTATATATTCATATTGAATTTAAAGACTTTTATGGTCAAACCAATGCTAATAATCCGGAGAAATTAAAAGTCACAATTACCGGGAATACAGATTGGTATGATAATTTGGATGCAGTTTTAACGTTTAATCCGGAAAATCCAACAATGACCGATCAAACTAAATCAGTAACAGCTGGATTGACGATAAAAAGACCGGGCTTGATGCTGCATACTGATATTTATTATTATGACAATACTTTAGAGACTTCTAACCCTTCATCAGGAAATTCAGATGGAAATTTAATGCGCTTAGGAATTCCTTATGATCGTGATTTCAAATACCGTGTATCGATTGAAAATACTGAAATTTCGCATTTAGATGATGTCGATCTGTTGATAGAATTACCTATAAATGCGAATACCGGAGATGAAGCCAATACGGGGTTCCATACTACTAAAGTCATATTTAATAAACAATTATTTGAACAGTTTACAGATTTTAAAACATTAACTTTATATGATCGCAATGATTTAGATCATGGCATAGAGTTTACTTATGATAAAGCTACAAAGACATTTACTTCTCCTGACTATGGAACAATAACGTTTAACAGTGAAGGAGAATTAGTATTTGACCAGTTGGATACTATAGGGATTGATGAGCTGGGACAGGTAACTTTATCTGGATTAGATGTTGTGCTTAAAAATGAAGATACAGCTAATGCATGGGTTGATTTCTATGGCTATTCTGATTCATATTTTGGTACAGAAAATACGATTAAAGCTTCAGCTGAAAACTATATCAACAGTATTCGAGATGATAATCATAAAATTGCTTCTTCAGATACTGCTATTTCAACTGTTAGTAAAATGTATTTTGATACAATTTTAACGGCAGGATTTAAAGACAGTGAGACAGGAGATCGTTTTGATCAGATTTCTACGCAGGTGGAAGATGTTCGTTATGGGTATCGTGATACTTATTATGGATATGAAGGTTATGGCAGTGATTGGAACAGCTTTAAAGATGACAGTGAATTAGATATCGGCTATAAAGCGATTGGCTCATATATGTTGGATTTCAGACAGTATTTGAATGTCGGAACCAGTTATCCGATTGACTCTAATCCGCTTTCTGGATATTTAGGATATGTAAGTCAGGAACATCAGAGTATGAATTATATTTATACGCAGTCTTTCAATACTGCCGCAAATCTTGAAATGACCATGAATCTTCCGGCTGATAAATTTGACACGTATTACATTAAAGTTGATCCTCGTGCGATCAACTACTTAGAAGGTATTACCATCACAAGAAGTGACGGGATACCGCAGACATTAGAAAGAAATGAATGGATAAACAAGGTTGGCAATGGAATTGAACAAGACCAAAATAATCAGCCTTATTTCAGAATCAATTTAGCTGATGAAAATGCGGATTTGTATGAGACAGTGGCAGCAGGAAGTACAAATACCGATTATTACAAATCACCGATTGATTATAAAGCAGACAATCCGGTTACATCTATTGTCTTTAATTTAAATATTAATCAAGTTGATTCTAGTGATGGGGTTAATGCGAATAATCCTGATTTTGGCAGCTGGTATAATCCAAATGATCAGAAAACGAAATACATGTTTGAAGTCACAGGACGTTTCTATGAGACGGGTAAAGCAGAAGCAACAGCGTCTACACAATTAAAAGTTGGGGGAAAACGCAGTAAGGAAAGAGTCGATTCAGCAAGTAAAAATGTGCGTTCTAACTGGTCATACAGCAATACTTATCAATATAAGACAGGCTACTATTCGTATAATCGTACTACGGCTGAATACGATGCCCGTCATTTACAATCCACAGCATGGGTAAATGTCAGAAATGATATAAATAAAGTTTTAAAAGGCGTACATGACAATCCTAATCTTAATCAGGATATAGATGTAGAGTATGGAAAGAAGGATTATTTCTCTGTTAGTTTTTATCGTGAATCAGCAGCCGCTAATCATGATTATAAATCGGGGAATAACGGCTGGTCATACCAAGATTTAGACGATTTTATTAATAAAATTTCATATGCAGATGAGGTTATATTAAAAGATACCCTTCCAAAGATCAGAACCGATGAACAAAATGGTTATTATGGTTTCTTAACAGAAGATATCTCAATACCGGAAGCATTATATAAATATGTTGACCGTATTGAAATTCTTAAACAGCATGTAGAAAAAGATCCAAATTCTTCATTAGTTCCAGACAGCAGTGATGGGATGAAAGGATATAAGATTACATTAGATAATGAAAATCTGATTATTCTAACAAAAGATGATTTAGGCAGTGCGGATGAAAATGGACACTATCAAATTAAATTCCAGTATAAAGAAAGAGATGAAAATGCTGTTTCTGGCGGAAGCAACGATATTGTATTAGAAAAAAATGACTATATTTTCAGTTATAAGATTATCTTAAAAAATATCCCGGGAAATGGAGATTTTGCAAGAGAATTATTAGGCAATACAGATTTAAAACAAGCAGATTTTCATGGTACAAATGCAGATGTCGATATTAAAGTGGGCGGGTATGTTTATTTAATCAAGAATATTAACCCGGTTAATGATGCGGTTAATACGGTCGATTCAACATTAAAAAATGATTATGATCAGAAAACCTTGATACCACAAAACAATGACACAGCATATTTGATGGGATTTAGAATACCGTTTAAAGCAGGCTTTGCACTTGAGAGTCTATCCACAGGAACCCAATATGATTATGAAAGTGTTGACGATGCAAGCCAAGGCATTATAGCGAATATGACGCCGCATAAGACAAGCTATGGGGTAAAGATATGGAATCAGGCAGACGGAAGTGGTGCCAAAAATAAGGCAACACGAATTAAACAAGTCAATGCTACAGTAGCATTGGATTCTCGCTATAATATGAAATCTATCAGTTTTCCAAAAGAATTTGTAGAAGGAGATTGGTTTAATATTGATTCTATCACATTAAATTCAAGCGGCATAAGCAAAGTGATTGATTATAATGCGGATAATGCCAATACCCTTGATCTTTCTCTCTATTTAACAAAGACCAGTGATTCTGACGAACATTATGAATTTGATGTTGATCAATTTATTCGTGATTATATTGATAAATTTCCAACTTATAAAGTAGATAACTCTGCTGAAACATATATACAAGAACATATTAATAGTTTTGTTGTAACGATGTCAGCAGTAAATCCGGATACTGAAAATGATGCTACTTTACTCTCTGCATCTCAATATTTAACTGCCGATAAAGCTTTAGGCTATACCTTTACCTATGATGGGGTATGGGTAAACCGAACAGAAACAGATGTAAAAGCTAATGATTGGACAGAAGCTTCAAGACCGACATTTGGGATGACACCAAATGCTTATCCAACCACCGGTACATCGGCTTCGATGAATGCAACGTTTGCTGCAGCTGATTTCAACGCTGAAAATTATCAAGGAAACTTAACCGGAACTACTCCGACAGCAACATCTGTGATTGCTAACTTAGTAGGAAAAATGAATGTTGCAATGGAACGTGGAAAGACGTTAAATCTCAATGGGACTAATGTAGATACTTTTGCTTACGATCGTCACTTAGATGAAACGACCAATACAAATGTAGAATCTCCTGTTGCTAATGGGAAAATAATTCCTCATGATTATATTGATTACACTTTAACTGTTGGCGCTGATACAAATTCGGCAATTCCTCTTCAACATACAGACATGCGTTTTACGGCACCTATAGGTCAACGTATTATCGGATGGGAAATTGCTTCAAATTCTACAGATATTCAAGCAGAGGATATTACAGCAACAGTAAAAGATAACGGAAGTGATTTAGTCTTTAAAGCGGATTCTTACTATATCAAGGATAGTAAAAATAATAATACGAATTATAAAGAACTGAATATCTCTATTGGGAATGTTACTAAGAGTGAGCTAGACAATCAGATTCAAAAAGGACAGGAAGTTGAAATTGTTGTTTATACACAAACGACAGATGAATTAAAAGATAATGATGGTAATCCGAATTATGAAGAAAAAGTTATTACCGCTAAATATGAGGCAGTAAGCAAGCCAAAGCATACTTACAGCCAGTATTCTATAACCGGAAACAAGGATAGCAGTGCTTCTTGGGGATCTACGTATTACTCAAAAGTAAATGATGTTATCTATTATCGTAATCGTACCGATTTTTATAGAAAAAGCGGAACTCCTTATACAGGTTCAGATTATACTTCTATTATTACCAGTGATATCAAGTTTAAGGAGAAGATTAACGATCTCTGGTTTGAGTATGTCTATGATGATATAACATCACAGTACGACGGACAACCAATGACTCTAAAAGTATCCGGTAAAAATGGTACCAACAATATAGATATTACAAACAATACAAAGCATAATGCTAAAGAGATCACCTTTGAAGTTTCTTTCTTATCAAAAATAACACGCAGTGATGGTTCGATTGACTATTTCAAAGGGTTTGAGTTGAATAAAAAACCGAAATTTGAATATCCTGCGACAATGACTTCAGCAAAGCCAATCAAGGTAGAATACTTATTTGAAGTGAATGGCAAAGATGAGTGGATAGAAGAGAATGACGTTATAGAAAAAGACTCTGATCTAAATCCGATACAGACAATTTCAGATTCTTATTATACGATAGATGCAAAGAAAATCCGCTGGACTTACTATGATGTACCTGCATTAGGCAGTGATAATAAGGAAGTTACTTTTGCGACAACAACGGATCCGTTCATATTTGAAGGAACAGGACGTTATAATGATACCCGTCAAGACGACAGTTATCAGATTGCGGATCGCTTTGAAATGATGATGGCAGGGACAATAAAGCCAATCCATGAACATAATGTTTTAATGGATAATACGGTTGATGACAATGTCACTGCGGTAAATGTTGTTGAAGAAGTAAAATTTGAAGGTGCTGGTCAAATTACAAAAGAAATTGCTCGTGAAAGACCGGTAATCACTTATCAAACTCAAATATTTAATACTGAAGATGAAGCAAAGGTTATTTATAACCCAGATATTCAGGCAGTACAAAAGAATAGCTATCGACCAAATGATAAGATGTGGTATAAGCTGTCTGTCATCAACAATAAGCTTAACAGCTCAAATGCAGCTACAGGCTATCAGGGGGCTTTCTTGAATCCGATATTCTATGATAAGATTCCGGAATATGTTACAGCTGATATGAACAACATTAAAATTCGTTGGTTGGATAAAGAGGGTAATGAGAGATTAGATATACCAAGTTTAGAAATAAAAGAGTACGATATAAACTCAGTTCCAGATTATGGCGGAGACATGGTCGTTCCTAAAGGAACACCAAAAGAAAGTGTCGGATCAAATATTACCGGAAAAGCATTTGATGATATAAAGCCAACAGAAGCTAATTCAACAAAAATTAATTACAAAGTTTATGAGTTTTCGTTTGCAGAAGATGTACGTTTAGAAGTTGGAGAATCTATTGAAATCTGGTATGAAGCAACGGCTAGAGAAGAGAAGCTGCCAATGGTATATACCAATGATAATGGAAATATTTATCCTGAATATTATCCTAAGATGGGGGAATATTATCAAACAGCTTTTACTAGCTCATACGGTATAGCCGGATGGCCGCTAGTTGGAGGATCAAGATCAGGAGCATTGGGTGATGGGGCAACGCGTTCATTAGATAACAGTGGGATATTGATGGATATGAACTATCTAATCCATGATGCTGGAATTACCGGAACAGTAAATGCCAATGTAGATAAGTGGGAATTCTTAAAAGGAGCAACGACCTTTATTCCGGGAACGGCAGCTAATGTTACAAATGCAGCCTCAATTTACGGAAATAATGGAACAGTAATGGATTATGACAGTGCATCAGGCAGTGTTTATCAGGCAGTGAAATATGTTCCGACTGTAACAGGCACAGATCTTGATGTATTACCAACAGGAATTCAATATCAGGGAGCGAATAATGCCAATCGTGACCAATATGAATATGTAGTGAAACCAAGAACAGATATCTCTAAAACAGCGTGGGATAATAAAACTAAAAATCAGCAGACACCTATTGTCTGGTCAGAAGCAAGAGTTCATTTACAGACAGCCTGGCTGGCTACAAGTTCCGAAATTATTCCGACTAAAAATGCAGGAGAAAGTGATCTTGACTATACCAATCACGCTAAAGAATATTTAGGTAATCGCTTTAGTAAACTTAAAGGCTGGGATAAATCGAATCCAAACTACCCTTTTTATCAGTGGAGTAATTATGGTGATGCTGAAAGAAAAGCATTGTTTATGGACGATTGTATTTCAACTCTTGAATATAAAGATACCTATACAGCACGTTTATCCGCTTATAATTATGGGGACTGGCAATTAGACGGGGTAGAATTTATTTATGTGCTTCCTAACGGCATGGCACCGCAATTAGATGAAAATGGTAAAATGATTATTAGTGCAAACACCTTAACCGGAGGAGATTCATTAAATCCAATCTATAGTGCAATTGACAGTGGAAAAATAAAAGTAGAAGTATTACAAGAGCCTGGTGGAATAAACAGTGGATATTTAACTCCAAGAAAGATTCAGGATCCGTTCTTGGTCGATGACCGAACCAATACAACGACCGATGTGTATAGTGATCATCCTGATTATTATACGATTTCAGAAGCGGAGTCATGGGTAATTAAAATTACAGTGGATCAGGAATTAAGCAAGTGGTTCAATCGAGAAAGTAATAAAGGCTATATCCTCAATGTGGATATTGAATGTGTTGTCGAAACGGTTGATGACAACGAATACTGGTATGACAAAGTATTCGCATCACCTATAGAAAGTGTCAATAGTCAATACAGCCAGATTTTTGATATTACCGCTTGGCAGGGATCTACCAAAGATAAGGTATATGATACAGTCTATGGATTATTAAGCACTCAGTATGGTGGTATGGATTACTTATGGGATGGTTATGATGGTGCATATAATGATGGAGATGGTTTTGATGCTATGACTGCCTACAACAGTGGTTCACCTAATACACCATATATTAACGGATTTAATATTCAAAACAATGAAGTAATGATTAATGAAAATGTCAATGGCAAAGTGGTCAGTGGGGATTTAAAAGACTATTATGGCAGTGGAAAAACTAATGTTTATGCAAGCACAGGAACACGTGCGAAAAAGAGAAAGCCGCTGATTCGTACATGGACAACCCTAGGAGATGATCAGTCTCTCGATGGTAGCAATATTAAAGATTACTATTTAAACGCTGAATTAGATGATAATTCAATGAATATTCATGTAGAAAACAATTATTATTGGAATGATTTATCTACCAATTGGTCTGGTTCGGCAAGTGGATATTATGATAATTCCGGCACGATGCGTCATTTGCATAACTATTCTACGGATGGTGGAAATAGAGGAACATTCTTCTTCCCGGTAGTTACTGATATTTTACCTGAAAATATTGTTCCTAAAGATATTAACGGACAGCTTTTTACTACCGATAACAGTGCAAATGCAGCTAAACAGTTAAGCTGGAATTTATACGATGGTGCAACCAATTTACCGGTCAACGCAGAACAGAACCTGTATAAAACAATTGTAGAGTATATTGAAATTGATAAAGAAGATGGCAGTGGAAAAGAAGGTCGCTATAAGATTACTTTCTATCAGGATCAGTCTGCTCAAGGAGATGCTCCGGATGCAAAAATCGTTTCAGGTGATACAAGAATCTTTAGCTTTGATTTTACCAATGTGGATGTTCCCGATGATACTATGCAAAACGGAGAAAAAAATTCTGAACTGCTTGCACAATATCAAAGAAATAACACCTATGTAACCAGTCAGCTTCCGGGATTCAAATTCATAACGGATAAAGATATTGAAGGGAATCCGTATACAGTAGGCGCTCTATGGAACCCGTATTATGCAGGTAACTATTTTGTTGGCGATAACAGAAAAGATGCGATATACAATAGTGTTCCTATACCTTATTCATATAATTCGGTATCAGGAGGAGTTATACCAAATAATACAGTTTCTAAATTAGGAACTCAATATTCTATTATTGATGCTGTAGAAGATGGTGGTGTAAAGCGTTATGATGAAACAGATTCATTTAATTTAGAGGATTATACCCATATCAGAACAGGTTTAAATCTGAATGAAACACAAAAAGACTTTAATTTAAGCGGTGGATTGACTCATGCTGCAGTTACTGGTGAAACTATCTCAGAACAAGGCGTAACCACCTCTATGAGAATTCGTGTTAAATATGCGCGTATGGAAACTCAGACATATGTCAGTGATGATGTGGACGTATTAGGAATGCGTGATGATGATACGAAGGTCGGTATCGATCATTATCCTACAATCAATTTTGATGATCCGGATTATGTAAAAAGTGATATTGACCATAAGCAGTTCGGTGATTATTTATGGTATACCACTCAGGTAATGAATAAACCGGAGAATGCCCAAGATTATGCCCATGCAGGAGATATTCTTCATTCTAAGATTTCTATTGCGATAAAATTACCTTCTAATGTTTCTTATGAAGAAGATTATTATTTAGAATTTAAAGATTCATTAGGGCAAAAAGTAAAAATTACTAAAGCAGATATAGATAGTGGGGATTCCCTTCGTACTAAAGGGTGGCAGATTAATTATTTAAACCATGTCATTGATCCGGATACTTTAGAAGAAACGCTTGTCTTTGAAGTGATTACAGCCGGAGAAGCGGAAAGCTATCAAGACTATTATGATGGTAAAAATTTCCCAGGTTATTTTGCTACAGACAGTACCTTTGATTTTAAAGTGAAAACAGTGATTGATCATTTAGAATCACCGGATACATTAACAGTTGGAGAAAATTATTGGGATGAACAGTATGCAGCTAAGTCTTATGTAACTTTAAAAGATACTGGCGGAAATTATTTGAATATCCCGGGATTAATCGAAATTCCACTTGATTTAGTTGGATTTGAGCGTCAAGAAACAGATTATGAAAAAGATGCTTCAATTCCTGAAGATGTCGATTTAGACCATAATTATGACGGTGATCTTAAAGATGTATACGCTACAGACTCATCAGCAAGAGTGACAGTATTAAAACCATCTTCAACAACACGTTTAGATACTTCTGTTAAACATACCTTGATCAGCAATCCGGATGCAGGTATTGTTGTAGCTGAAGATCCGAGTGTCAAAGGAGCTACGGCTATGAATGTCTATCTTGATCAGGTGGTTAATTTAAGTTCAGCAGTACCTGAATTTATCATTGATTATCGTGTGCCTTCAAGAGGAACAGAAGTAGGAACGCTTTATGAAGCACCAATGACAGCAAAACCAATTTTATCGATGATTAAAGAAATAAGAACCGGTGTATGGGAATTGCCGAAACCGGATAAGTATACTGGCAGTGCGCCTTTAGATGTATTAAAAAATAAATTAAGGGTTCATATTTATGTACTAACCAGTGATAATCCACCGATAACAGCCTATATTAACCCGGGAAATAATGGGGATTATACAGCGGCACATTGGAAAGATCTGGGAAGCTATAGTCTTACAGAAAATGCGGTTATTAATCTGGAAGATAAAGATTACAACAGCAATATTACGCAGATTCGTTATGTGATCAAAGCAGAAGGAGATATAAAACAAACTGTAAAATATCCAGTTCCTAAAGGCTTTAGATTATCTGTAGATGCAGATCCAAACACAGGTGGTATACAGGAAATGGATGAAGTGGATCCTAAGCGAGAGAATATTAACGAATTACCTCAAAGCATTAAAGATAATGCTGCTTATGTACGATTAAGTTCTGCTCATATGGAGGGATCAGGAAAGAGACTGCATTTAAATAACTTTGCAACAGGCTGGTCACGTTATGATGATAGTCAGTACAGTGCAACATCTTCGGCAGCAAGAGCCGGATATTATGTCAATGCAGAACTGCCTTATATGCAAGTCGATTTAGAGCCATATTATTTCCATCGTTATCAAAAAGAAGATAAGACTTATGGATTTGAATGGTCAGATACAGACATGCTGATTAAACAGAATTTCAGTACCATGCTGAAATATAAAGCAAGTATTCATAATCTTACGGATGCAGAAATAGAGGCCGCCGGATTTAAAGATGAAACACAGGATAACCTTTCTAAGCCGCAGATTTCTACAGTACTGCCATATTTAGAAGATATTTTGGATACAGATTATAAATATGTAGATGCTCAGTCAACAGAATATCAAGATTCATTTGTCCGCGATGATTACTCAGCGACTGAAAGACTGGAAAGAAAACAGTCTCAATGGACATATTATGTGCTAGATGAAGCCGGGAATATTGTAACGAATTCTAAGATCAAGGGTGTTGATTTCGTAAGCTATTCAAAGAGTGCAGACTTGAGCGGGGTTGATCGAAAGATATTGACTTGGAGCTTTGATGGATTCTTAGAACCGGGACAAACCATCGTGGTAGATTATATGGTGCCATTAGCGACAAAAGATTTTGGGATGACATCAACGGACTTAATGAAGTGCAGTGTCTATGGATATAAGCAAGGAAGCTTGAAACCATTTATTCCAAAAATTGAAAGCAGCAATGAAACCTATGCATTTGAAATTGATAAGCGTGATATCAATGATAACGGAATGACAACAAGTGAAGCTACTCTTGTTAAAGGGGTAGGGGGAATTTCGTTTGAATCTCGACGAGCAATTAATCGTTTGAAATTCTCATATTCTGAATATGATACAGCTGGATTTGAAACAACCCGACCTTCATTAGTTCCGGAAGGAACCGATTATCAGTTCAAATCAATTATACTAAATCCGGATATTTATGGTGCTCCTGGCTATAAAGAGACGATCATTTATGATGTCTTACCGTATGAAAATGACAAAAATATCGTAAATGCACAAAATAAAGATGATCCAAACTCACTTGGTGCAGATCGTAATTCAAAATGGAATGGCTGGGTTATTCCGGAAAGTGTAAAACTATTGAGAATGGAAACACCATCAGCTGGTGGAACGATTACTAAAGAATTGGCAGATGGTACAGATTGTGAAATCTGGGTAGGACCATTTGAAAAAACAGGTGGTCAAATCAAAGTTAAACAGATAAGTGATCTGCCTGCGTTTAAAGATACCTCTAATACAGAATTTTACAGTAACATGTATGCTGATCCAGTGATGCGAAGTCAATATTTTGTTCGCTTATCGGATTTAAAAGCAGTTAAGGCTAGTGATGAAGAAGCTTACACGATGTTATCTAAAAATATTCAAGCTATTTGGGTACAGGTAGCAGATGGACAAAAACTTGGATTAGATGGCGGTGTCAAATTTGAATTAAATTACTACTTACATTCTCCATTGAACCTTCCACAATACAATGGTGCTATCACAAGCGATATGGGGGATGATGCAATTCGTCAAAATGTAACGGACTATACGGGATGGAATACTTTTGCCGTTCAGGCAAGGCAGGATGTAAATCCGATGTCTGTTGTAGAATCTCCGCGTGCAGGTGTCTATTTGAATGCTCCTGTAGAAAAAGGCTATATCGGAAGCTATGTCTGGTATGATGCCAACTACAATGCTAATATCGATGAAGGTGAATATGTTCGTCGTGATGATGGTCGTCTGATCTTTAAAAATAAGACAAAAGACTTGGATTATGATGGTATCAATGATGATCCGGGAATCAATGGGGTACTTGTTGAATTATTATCAGAAAACGGATATCCGGTAAATAAACTGGGTGAAGCAGTTGTTGAAGAAGCAGGAACCGGTAAGTTTATTAAGATTGATGAAACCACAGGCATGAAGATGACCGATATCAACGGAACTTATGAATACAGTCTTTATGGACCGACAACCTATACAACCGAATCAGATGCCTATGGCAATAACGGCTATTTCATTATCTCAAATGTCACTCCGGGTAATTATAAACTAAGATATACGTTCCCTGAAAAAACGTATAACACACACGCTTTAACGACCTTAGAAATAGGGGATACAAAAGCGAAGATGGAAGTATATCGTGATGGAGATACTTTACCAGATCTAGGAAATCCAGGTCAGGGAGATGTCGAGAGCGATGCACAGACAGTCACCAATAAATTAGTAGTACAGACAGCTGACAGTATACGTATCGATGCAATCGGCAGTGATCCGAGCACGTATGCCGCTTATGATGCAAAAATGACATCATATAACGTCGGTGTATCAAGAGCGTATGTTTATGGCGGAACCGCATGGGTAGATGAAACACCTGATCCATCAGATCCGAATAATGTGATCAGTGATGGATTGATCGGTGCAGCAGAAAAACGTTTGGAAAATGTGGATGTGACTTTCTATGAAGTAACAGACACAGGTTTAGTATTAGCCAAGAATGCGGATGGTAAAGATGCCATTACAAAGAGTGATGCTAATGGATATTTTGAAATGAGTTTATATCCAGAACGTAGTTATTTAGCTGTTGCAGGCACAGCGAAAACAGATGGGGTTTATAAACCATCTCCGATTACGATCAATACTGATCCAAAAGTGCAGAATGATGACAATGATTTAACTTTATCCAGTGATAAAAAGACAAATCAAACCTTTGTCTTTACTACCGGAGTAGAGTTTGATGCAAGCAATAAGCCAATATTAGATACAAATGGAAACTATTATGGTGTCTACAATCATCTTGGTTTAGGATTTGTTGAAGCGGGACGTGGATATATCGGTAAGTATGTATGGAATGATGTGACTTACGATGGACTTCGTGGAAATTATATTGACGCTAATAATCAAGTTATGAGCGAACCAGGAGTGGAAAACATCAAATTAATATTAGAAAGATATTATTTTGATGATAATACCAATGAATGGAAACCTGTTCCGGAAGCTGTTACTGCTTATGAACAGCTGACCAATTCAGGAGGATCTTATACTTTCCAAAATGTTAAGACCACTTATACACTCGGAGACAAAGTGTATTTGGCAGGCTATAAGCTGAAAGTGGATACCAGCACTTTGCCACAAAATTACACAATTACTAAATTTAAAATGAACAACGGCTTAGATGACAGTAAATTACCGATCTCAACAACAAACGGATATTTAGATGTTACTCAAGATACAGATTCAACGGGAATGATTATTATTGCTGAAAAAGCAGATAATGATACGCCAAATGAATATATCAATATCCATGAAGGAATTAAATATGATATTTCCAACGGAAAGATGATCTTAAACTTAGACTTGGGATTAACCTCTATCGATACTTCAACCATCACCGGAACAATCTGGGATGATAAGAACTATGATGGATTGCAAAACCAATATAAGGATGCGGCGGATCAGCTAGTAAATGAACCGGGAATCAGTAATGTATCTGTCCATTTAGAACAATATTATTATCAAAATGGGCAATGGATACAAAAAACAGACTTCGTATCACCGACAGTATTAACCGATACCGATGGTCATTACGAATTTAATGATGTTGCTTCCAATATCACGATTGGCAGTGATCGTTATATGACCGGGTATAAAGTAAAAGTGGATCAGTTGCCTGCTGACTATGCAGTAAGTAAATACCGTGTAGGCAGTGATGATACAATCAACAGTGATTTAAAAGAGAATAATCTATATTTAAATGCGGATGATGAATATATTACAGTCGCAGAAAAAGTAACAAGCATTAACTATGATATGGATTATATTATTCAAAATGATTTAGGTAATTATGATGTCAATAAAGTCACTCATCGAACAGATTATGACGGTGGTTTGATTAAGTATGAAAAAGCGGCTCTCAAAGGAACCATTTGGGAAGATAAAAACTATAATGGACTTATGGATACGTATAAAGATGACAGCAGCAATGTTCTTGATGAACCAAGAATAGCGAATGTCATTCTACAGTTACAGCAATATTATCTGGAAGGATCAGTATGGAAGAAAGTTCCGGAAGCTCAGTGGAATCCATTGCTGCATCAAGAATCAACGGATGCAGATGGTAACTATGCATTTGAAGATTTAGAGACCTATGTTCACATAAATAATAAGAATTATTTGGCAGGGTATCAGGCTGATGTACTAAGAGTTCCGAACAATGAAAAATATGCCGTAACACTCTACAAAGTCCCTGTTACAGGTGATATAAGAAACAGTGATTTAACGAAAGATTATCAAATGCAAGAAAGCACTGATTATTTAGTGATTGCTGATGAGGTGACTGCAGGCAGTGCAGAAAACACACCATACATTGTTAGTGTCGAGGGAAAACGCTATGACTTCATTACTGCAAAAGACAATATTAACAATGATGGCGGATTTGTTCAGTATGAACAGTCTACAATCACAGGAAATGTGTTTGAAGATGAAGATTATGACGGTATCTATGATACGGAAGAAAACTATGCAAAAATAAAAGAAGCAGTAGACAATGGGGTTCCATTGGAAGTGACCTTAAAAGGGTATTATCAAGATGAAAATGGTATCTGGCAAGTACGATTGGATGAACATGGCAATCCTTATGAACAAAAAGTATTTGTAGATGACAATGGTAAATATGTATTTAGTCAGGTGGATACACAGATCTATGCGTCTGGTAAACATTACCTAGCCTGATATCAGTTATTTATTAACACAATTCCTGATGGCTATGGTTCAACACGTTACTTAATGAATGTTGGAAAACAAGACAGCACTTTATACAAGCAAGGAAATACATTAGCACTCACTAAGACGACACAGGATAAAGGGTATGTCGGATCAAGCTTTGAAGAACTAAACGGTTATATTATTCCGGCTTACCATAATACAGAAACTGACAATGTCAACACAGCTACTGTAATCAATGGCTATGATATTGTGAAGTCAAGAGACTTAGAGCATTATAATATTGGATTTACCGATAAGGTAGGCGGACAAATTAAGGGAACGATCTTTGATGATGAAAACTATGATGGTTTCTATGGCGAAAGCGAAGCCGGCATCAATGGTATTGATGTTTATCTTGAACAATATTACTTACTTGATGATGGTACATGGACTTTAAATAAAGAAGATTATGCTCAGACTCAAACGCAGACATTGAATGGAAAAGATGGATTATTCTTATTTGATGCGGTGCCAACGCATATAACTGCGGCTGATGGTACAGTGCATTTAGCTTCCTATAAAGTAAAAGTAGGGGATATTCCGGAAATTTATGGAATCACTTATTTGAACATGCGCAGTCAGGATTCAACGGATATCTATGATGAAACAAGAGACAGTGATCTTGTAGCAGCGACACATTATCTGACTTCTGGTGATGGAAAGAAAACCACTGAGGAATATATTTTAACGGCTTATCCACTTCGGGAAAACGATCCACGCAATGAAGATTATATCTATACTTACAATGGACAGGACTATGATATTTTGGATAATCAGACAATCAATGATTTTGATGGCGGATTAGTTCAGTTCAAACAAGGAAGTATAGAGGGAGATGTTTGGCTCGACAGCAGTGATGACTTAGATACAAATTATGACGGTATTAAAAATGACAATGAGCCGGGAATAGCTGATCAAACGGTTATTCTATCTCAGTATTTACTGAAGAATGGAAAATGGGAATTAGTAGAAGACGGTGATCTCTTCACGACAACAAATGAAAACGGACATTATCTATTTGCAGATTTGCCGGTTTATAAAGAAGAGGATGACGGTACTCGATATCTCTATGGCTATCAGCTGAAGTTAGACATGATATCGGAAGAATATGCGGTAACAAAATATCGTCAAGGGGATGATCCTGTAAAAGACAGTGATCTCAACGTCGAAACATCAAGGTTGACAGAAGCAAATGAGTATATCATTTTAGCACATGATGCTACTCACGATGACTATATCAATAAGCCATATACGATTAAAGTCGATAATGGCTGGCTGAAGTCTGCAAGCTACTATGATATTTTAGTAGGAGAACACAACAAAGACTATAGTGCCGGTTATGTGGAATATCAGTTAGGAAGCATTGAAGGTACTGCCTTTGAAGATGCGGATTATGACGGTATCTATAATAATAGTGACCAAGTTAAAGCAGAAGTGCTGGTAAAATTAAAACGCTATTATTACAATAGTGATGAAAGAAAATGGATTGAGGATAATCGCAGTCCGAGAGTCATTGGTGAAGAAGCTGACGATTATGAAAAGACTGAAAAACCAGAAAGTATCTATCGTCAGATGCTGACAGATAAAAACGGACATTATATCTTTGATAATTTAGAGACCTACAAAGAAATAGACGGAAAACGTTATATCTATGGTTATCAGTTATGGATTGGTGATATTCCTCAAGGAACAGCAGTAACTAAGTATCAGCAAAACAACGGTGAAAATGACAGTGCATTAAAAGCAGATACTAAACAGTTAATGAAAGCTGATATGTCACTGCCAGAAATGAACAGCGGATATTTGACGGTCGCTGAAAATGTCAGTCAGGAATCATATCAGAATACACATTATGTCATTGGAAAATATGATACGATTGCCGCTAAATCATTAACCGATTATAATGCCGGATTTACATCTATTGATACCGGAAGTATCTCTGGAATAGTATGGGAAGATGAAGATAAAAATGGTATTCGTCATGAAACTGAAAAAGGAATGGCGGATATTGAAGTGATATTGGAAACCTATTATTACCAGCAAGGAAAATGGCAGCAGTTAAAGGATAAAGTCGTATTGAAAGCTATCACAAGTGAAGAAGGAAAATATGAATTTAACCACCTGTCAACTTATGGCTATATTGATGAAGAACTTGTTTTATATGGCTATAAAGTTAAAATAGAAAACTATCCAAATGATTATGAAGTGACAAGCTATCATGCAAATGACATGTATTTAGACAGTGATTTAAATGGCAATACAGGCTATTTATCAGAATATGAAGAATTAATGGTCTTAGCTTCAAAAGCGGATCAGACGATTGATCCAATGTATACAATAAATGGCTATAATATTGTCAAAGCTTCTAATATCCATGATTTAGATGCAGGATTCTCATTATATGATCCTGAATATGAAACAGTGATTGAAAATGTAGATACCGGAGATCGAAATCAGTTAATGGGTGTGGCAGGATTGCTCGCATTATCAGGAATAGCTTTCATCGTGTTAAACAAAAAGAAAAAAGAAAAGAATGAGAAGGAGTAGTTTTATACTCCTTTTCTCATCATTAATAGGAGGGATAAGATGAAACATAAACTTGCTGCAGGCATCGCCGTTATTCTTGTGATTGCTATGTTTGCTTATATAATAAGCAAATCACCGAAGGAACCGGAGAATCTTATTTTTTCAGGAGAGCAATCAAAAGTAAAAAAACTAGATGTGGAAAGAAAAGACACTTATGTTATTGGTGTTTCACAGGTATTATCTAATGCTCATCCTTATTTGCAAAACAATGATTCTGCACAAATGATAAATGATTTAGTTTATCCTTCTTTAGTTCATTTTAATAAGGGAAATTATGAGTATCTTTTAGCTGAAAGTATTCTTTTGAAAGAACAGGGAACAAGGGCTGTCATAAAAATCAAAACAGGCTTGAAATTCAGCGATGGAAGCCCATTAATAGCTAAGGATGTCTTATATAGTTATTATTATTTAAATCACCCAGATGTTAATTATGAAGGCAAAAACACATGTTTATCCATTAAAGGAATAAAAGATTATCAGACAGGCAATACAAATGAGATCAGTGGGATAAAAGAATTGGACGAACAGACTTTAGAAATTGAATTTTCTGAACTTAAATCCGGTATATTTGACTGTTTTGAACTGCCTATCTTAAAAGATCAGAATGGATCCTATGATTATTCTTCTAAAACCCAAAGACACCTAGGTGCAGGTAAATATAAAATAGAAAGCTTATCTTTATACAATCAGGTGACTTTAATTAAAAATGAATTTAATAAAGTCAAAACTGATTACAGCAAAATAAAAATAGTTGCAGCTGACCTTTCTTTACTAAATGAACAGGAATTAGATACAATGGTTATTTCTAAAAGCAGTCTTGATTCTATAAAACAGCTGGGGGCTTATCGTATATACGAATATTCCAGTAAGCAAAGAGATTTTCTGATATTCAATAAAGATAATGAATTGATGCAGGAAGCAGAAAACAGAAGAATTCTTGCTGATGCTTTAAATACACAAGAAATAGTGAAAACTATTTATGAAGATGGAAGTTTATCTAAAGGAATTTTATCAGGTGAAAAAGAACCCCCGAATTATTTATCTTTAAAAAAGAAGAGCGAAGAAACATTAAATCAAACGGTTTTATTCCAGCATACCTATGACGGTGTCGGTTTAGGTTTATTTGATACGCTCAAAAATCAACTGCAAGAGAAGATCGTTCTGGCTGATCGAATGGTTGGCTTACAGACATTATCTATCGACGATCCTAGTGTAGCTATTTATCATTATTCAGGCAGAGTTGATGAAGTATTAAATAGTTTTGATCTAAATGGCTACTTTCAGCAGCTAAATGACAGTGAATTGAAACAGAGTGCAGATTTATTGGAGAAATATTTAACTCAAGAAGCTTTATGTATTCCCCTCCATAATGAAAGTTATTATGTTGTTGAGCTAAATAAAAGAACGTCAATCGATATTTGGAATCAAATAAACATTTATTAGAAATTCTAATTAGGTATCTAGCCTATATGAAAAGAATAAAGAATTGAAAAAAAACACTGGAATAAACTTGTTTCCAGTGTTTTTGTTTAAACAAATATTCGATATCTTATTTCTTATTCTTAGCAAAAAAAGAACGATAGATAAAATAGACGATTAAAAGAATAATAATTCTGTTTTGAAGAATAAGCGTATCTGTAGCCATCCAAGGATATACATAATTATGAACAAGCTTGTCATAAAACTGGGATAGATAAATTAAGATTCCTTCTATTCGTATCAATAAAAATAAACTGATGGAGGCGCATAGCAAATATAGTATTGTCTTTTTCATTATGTGATTCATTTTATTCTCTCTCCCTACTAAATAATCTGATTCCACTATAGCATAAAAATCGGTAACTGGATTATAAAAAAAATGAAAAGCGTTCTTGAAATATTTTTATTCCGGTTGGCAATAGAATAGATTTATGTTAAAGTCAAAATAGAAATATCAGAGGATGAAGGAATGAACTATTTAGAAAATATCAGTGAACAAATGCAAATAGATGGCATGATTATCAATATTGAGTGTGATAGTAAAAGCAGTGACCAAATTTTGGAATATTTACAGACATGGAAACAGATTGGTATAGTCACAAGAGAGATATTTCTTTATGATCGCTTGAAGGTAAAAGAATATCTTAGGCTTTTTAGCTGTCTTAATAAAATAAAACAATATCAGGATATTATTGATATGATGGAACTGCATGAATTAATGAATTTACGATGCCACCAGTTAACCCATTCACAGAAAAGAAGAATTGCGATTGCCAGGGAACTGCTGCGTGATCCTAAGGTTATGTATATCCAAGAGCCGCTGACTGATCTTGATGAAACTAGTTTTAATATTATATTAAGATGGACAAATACTTTAAAACAGCAGATGAAATTGATTACCACTTCTTTATCCTTAAAATCAACCTTACTTTTACCGGGGAATCCTTATAGTTTATTTCAAGGGCAGCTGCAAAAAATCTATACAGATGATTATTTTGACTTGCTGCGTCAGGAACCGATGGTCTACACTAAAATTAGTGCTAAAGTTGAAGATAAAGTATTTTTATTTGATCCGGAGGATATCAGCTATATTGAAGCACAAAATTCTAAAACGATTATTTGTGTGCGTGACAGTATGTTTCCTTGTCAGTATACGCTAGAGGAATTGGAAGTAAAATTAAAGCGATTTGGATTTTATCGCTGCCATCGCTCCTATCTAGTCAACATGCAGAAAGTCGAAGAAGTAAAGAAATGGACAAAGAACTCTTATTCGCTTAAATTGAAAAATATGGAAGATAAACATGTTCCTTTATCTAAAGGAAGAATTGATGAATTAAGGGAGCTCTATGATTTTTAGGGCTCCTTTCAGCAGTTTCCAGGCTCCATTCGACTAAAATTAGTGGTAAAGTAGTATAAAAGTGTGTAAGATGATTTAAACAGGGGGGATATTATGAAAAATGAATTAATCATGAAGGATGTCAGTATATCTTTTGATGGAAAAAAAGCATTGGATCAATTAAGCTTTGAAGTTTATGAAAATGAAATTTTTGGTTTCTTAGGTCCCAGTGGTGCCGGTAAAACAACGACAATCAAACTATTGACAAAGCAATTAAAAGCAGACAGCGGCATGATTGAATTGTTTAGTGAAGAGATTGATCATGTATCACAGGACACATTTGAAAAAATAGGAATATTAAGTGACAACAGCGGTGCCTATGAACGTTTTAGCTTATATGACAATATTAAATTCTTTGCAGACATCCGCAGAGTGGATCATGCGCGAATCAATGAATTATTAAAGCGTGTTGGGCTTTATGAAGACCGTAATAAAAAGATGAAAAGTTTATCAAGAGGGATGACTCAAAGAGCGTTGATCGTTCAGGCAGTTTTGCATAAACCGAAATTGTTATTTTTAGATGAACCAACAGCGGCTTTAGACCCTTCAACAACAAAAGAGATTCATCAAATGCTGTTAGAATTAAACAGAGAAGGAACAACGATCTTCCTGACTACACACCGAATGGAAGAGGCAGATCAATTATGTGATCGTATTGCCTTCTTAAACAAAGGACATGTGATCGAATCCGGAAGTCCGGAAGAATTAAAAGTGAAATACGCTAAAGATAAAATGATTGCAGTATTTAAAGAAAACGGTAAAGTAGAATTAGATAAGTCATCTGAAGCATTGCTTAAATTAGCGGAGCTTTCAAAAAATGATGAACTTATCACTTTGCATACAATCGAACCAACGATTGAAGATATTTTCTTAGAATTAACAAAGGAGGCAGCATAATGAAAATCGCCGGATATAAAATAAAAGCGTTATTTATTAAAGATATTAAAAACTTGTTTCGTAATCCAAATGTAGCTTTTATGCTGCTGCTGCCAATCGCCTTTGCTTTCCTATATACTCATATTATGGAAATGCCTGATGAAGCGGGAATGTATGTTTTTAACTTATGTACTATCTTAAATATGGGGGTTGTCCCTATTTCAATAGTAGCAATGAGTATTGCAGAAGAAAAAGAAAAAAACACCTTGCGTACATTGATGCTTTCTAATGTATCGGCAGTTGAATTCATGACAGCAAAATTGGTGTTAGGGATCGTTATGTTCTTAGGCGTTAATGTATTAGTTTATTTTATTTGCGGAGTAGATATCGCATTATTCCCATGGACCATGTTTGTAATCTTTGTTACATCGTTATCTGCTTTAATGTTTGGAGCAGTGATCGGTTTGATTTCAAAGGATCAGATGGCAACAGGATATTATTCAACCCCAGTCATGCTGTTGTTTATGGCTCCAATTTTTGGAATGATGTCAGAATCCATCAGCAAGGTTACACAATTTATTCCAACCCAGTCAATGATGTGGCTGCAAAGCATCGAAAGTGCCGGAGATTTAATGACCGGAAAAGGCTTGTTTTCCATTGCGGTTATCGCTGCATGGATGATTATTTCACTTGTCGTATTTAAATTTGTCTATAAGAAGAATAGTTTGGACAATTAATCGAATATCGTTATAATAAAGGTTAGGAGATGAAGCTATGCATTCGACTAACCTTTTTAAATATATTTTTTATACTTTTATTGTGTCTGTATGGATTACCTGTCTTTATTTTTGTACCTCTTTAATAGTGAATGGCACTATTGAAAATTATAATAAAGCTGCATGGTATTATCATTATAATCAAGTAGATATTGAACCTACTGCAAATATTGAGGATTTAAAACAACAGTATAGGTCAATGATCGGTTATCAAGATGAACGCCTGTTTCATTTAGAAGATCAGGAAATTTCTGTTTATCAGCTTATTTCAGCTATTGAGTTAGAAAGCGGAACGATGCCAAAGACAGAGAATGAGGTCATTATTTCTCGGGAAATAGCCGATTATTTGATCTCTCTTTATCAATTAGAGAGTGATCAGGATCTTTTTGGCAGGGACTTTTTCGATTATCGTATCTGCGGTATTACGAGTGTTCAGATGCAAAAGGAATGGGTCATTTATATAAAAGAAATTCCCGCATCCTCAACGCATCGTCTATTATTTTCACCATCAACGGATATGGAGACTTTGCAGGAACAATCAGGCTTTACCCTAAATCAGCATGACCAAGTGATTAGCTATATGCAAAAAATAATGAAAGCTTTAGACCTTTTTGCGATTGTCAGCTTATTTTGTTTAGGTGTGGATCTATTGTTAAGCAAATTAAGTCATTTTAATATGCTGCAGACATTTATATTAAACTGCTTAGGCATTATATTAAGTATTGGCATCATCTGTATAAGTGACGGGACTTTGAATCAATGGCTGAGTGCAGTTCCTTATCTGCAATTACAAAGGCTATGGGCGTATTTGATTGTACCAAGTGTATTTATACTGATTCTTAATATAGGAATTAAGAAAATAAAGTTTTTTAACTAACTTCGTTGACAAAAAATAGTTTACGTTCTATTATTTTAATAACAAAAAAATTCGCTTAATTAGGAAGAGTAGCTTGAAAGTAAGATCATAGAGAGTAAGTGGCTGGTGGAAACTTATATCAATGTTCAAGGGAATGGGCCTGATGAGAAGCAAAACGAAAGGAAACGAGTAGTGGCGCCGCAATTCCTGCGTTATTGGAAGCAGACATGATGGTGTTTGAATAGGTGGCGGATCAGTTTTTGTCCTATTGGGCAGAAACTTTTTTTGTTAGAAAGAGGGAAAATTATGAAAAAAATCATTTTAACAGGAGATCGACCAACCGGTCGCCTACATTTAGGACATTTTGTCGGCTCTTTAAGAAGACGTGTAGAATTACAGAATTCAGGAGAGTTTGATGAAATTTATATTATGATTGCCGATTCACAGGCATTAACAGATAATGCCGATAACCCTGAAAAAATCAGAAGAAACATTTTAGAAGTAGCATTAGATTATTTATCTGTAGGGTTAGATCCAAGTATTACCACAATGTTTATTCAGTCACAGATTCCGGCTTTATATGAATTAACTGCTTATTATTTGAATTTGGTAACGGTGGCGAGATTACAGCGTAATCCAACGATTAAAGAAGAAATTAAACAAAGAGGATTTGAAACAAGTATTCCGGCTGGCTTTTTAAATTATCCGGTATCTCAAGCCGCTGATATCACAGCGTTTGAAGCAACCTGTGTTCCGGTTGGCGAAGATCAGATGCCAATGATCGAACAAACTCGTGAAGTTGTACGCAGTTTTAATCATATTTATGGTGATGTTTTAGTGGAACCAGAAGGCTTGTTATCGGATAATGAGGTCTGCTTGCGACTGCCGGGGATTGATGGGAAAGCAAAGATGTCAAAATCTTTAGGAAACGGTATTTATTTATCAGACACACCTGAAGAAGTAAAGAAAAAAGTGATGAGTATGTATACTGATCCTAATCATTTAAAAGTAGAGGATCCGGGTAGTGTTGAAGGAAATACGGTGTTTATTTATTTAGATGCTTTCTGTAAAGATGAATACTTTGAAAAATATCTGCCTGAATACAAAAACTTAGATGAATTGAAAGCCCATTATCAGCGGGGTGGTTTGGGAGATGTGAAGATTAAGCGCTTCTTAAATAATGTCTTAGAGGAACTTTTAATCCCGATTCGTGAAAGAAGAAAAGAACTGGAAAAAGATATTGATGGTGTGATGAAAGTTTTACAGGAAGGCTGTGATAAAGCGAACGCTAAAGCGAATGCTACTTTAAAGAAAGCAAAAGATGCGATGAAGATCAATTATTTTGATGATCAGGAACATAATATTAAAGATTACTTTCAAGAATAAGAAAAGCCGGTGATGCATTCACCGGTTTATTCGTATGTTCCTTTTATTAAAAGCTGTTTATTTTGAACGTGAAGAACGCCTTTAATCATCACATCTTCTATATCATTATTTTCATCTAATAGAATAAGGTCGGCATCTTTATTAAGTTCAATCTGTCCTTTGTTTAGATTTAACCCTTTTGCTGCATTTACTGTGAAGAATGGTAAGGCATCTTCAATCGTAAATCCTGCAGTCAGCATATATTGGAATTCTTTGAATAGACACTCCACACTGGATACGCCTATTTTTATCAGCTGTCCGTCTTGATCATAATGTGACCAGCTGCCTTGTCCATCAGAGCTAATCGTGATGTGAGATAATGGAAGCCGACGTGTTTTAGCTTCTATTATGGCATGAGTCGGCTGATGGTCAGGACTTGCTGTCATGTCAATATACCCGCCCATCTTTAACAGCTGATAAGCATCTTCTAATAAATGAGCGTTTCTTGTCACGTGCGTAGGACGAAACAGCGTGATAGGGATATCGGTTTTTTCTAAGGCTTCGAACACTAGGCTTAATCCTTGCTTTTCATCGCCCATATGCAAAGTCAAAATGCCGGGCTTGCCGCTTAATAAGGCACTGACGCGTATGTCGCTGGCTAAACGAATCAATTCCTGAGCAGTGACATGGCTGGAACGATGATCAGACAGAGCCAGCTTACAGCCAACGACTTCATCAATAAATTGAATATCTTTCTTAATATCTCCGGTAATTGTAATGGGAGGATATTGATAAGATCCACTGATAATCAGACAATTTAATCCTTCTTCTTTAAGTGCTTTGGCTTTAGACAACAGATTTTCAATATCGCGGCTGATATCATCCGTTCCTAAAAGTCCCAACACGGTAGTAATCCCCGCAGTCGTTAATTTAGATAGTGTAATTTCCGGAGCTTTTGTTTTAAAGCTTCCTTCTCCTCCGCCTCCGGTGATATGCACATGCTGGTCGATGAATCCGGGAATCAGTTTTTTATGTGTCCCATCAATCCTCTCAAATAAATCACTATTAATGTTATCTTCAATCATTTCAATTTTATCACTGACTAAAACATCTTTCTTGCCTAAATAGGTGGGTGCATAGACTTCTATATTTTTAATCAAATACATAAAAATACCTCCGTTAGAGGTATTATAAAACAAATTATCCTAATTGAATACGCTTGGTCGCTATTTTATCTGCAAATGCTGCATCATGTTCTACAAAGATCATGGTCGGCTGATATTCTAAGATAAGATTTTCGATCTGAATGCGAGACAGAACATCGATATAATTGAGTGGTTCATCCCAAATATATAAGTGCGCCTGTTGAGCGAGACTGCCGGCAATAAGCACTTTTTTCTTTTGTCCGGCACTGAATTCTTCAATATTCTTCTCAAATTGAATTCTTGAAAAGTCCAATTTTCTTAAAATCGCTTTGAATAAACTTTCATCAATCCCAGCATTTAGAGCATATTCTTTTAAATTTCCCTTTAAAAAAGCAGTATCTTGTGATACATAAGAAATCTTTAATTGATTCTTAATGACGACAGTGCCTGAATGCGGAATATCCTGTCCTAATAGTAATTTAATGATACTTGATTTTCCACTGCCGTTTTTACCGATCAATGCTACCCTTTCTCCGTCATACACATCAAAACTGAGATTTTCGATGATGGGACGATCATAGGCAATGTTTAAATGATCGACGTACAGCATCTGACTGCTGTGAAACTTTAATGGATGAATAGCAAGAGATTCCGCTTCTTCAATATTTTTAAGCAGTTTTTCTTTTTCATTTAACTGGTCGCTTCGTCTTTTTTCCAGTGTCTTTGAGCGTTTCATCATTTTAGCGGATTTATGCCCAATGAAGCCGCGATCAGGTCTTAACCCGGAGATACGCTGTCCTTTTTTTGTGCTTTCTACTGCGTCTGACCATTGAGATGTGCGTTTGGCAGCTTCATTCAAACGCTTAATATCTTTCTTTAAACGCTGATTTTCATCAAGTTCATACTGATCCTGATAGTCTTTATTTTGCTTCCAAGTGCTGTAATTTCCTTTTTGCACGTCAATATTGGCTTTGTTGATGGATAACACATGATCGATACAGCCATCTAAAAAGGTACGGTCATGACTGATTAAGATAAAGCCATTCTTTTTGTTTAAATAATCACTGACTATCTTTCGTCCATTCATGTCTAAATGGTTGGTCGGTTCATCAATTAATAAAAAGTGATGTTCCTTTAGAAATAAGATAGCGAGCATTATTTTAGTCTGCTCCCCTTTAGATAATGTGTAAAACATCTGATATAGGGTTTCATCAGGAATTTCCAGTAATGAAAATTCTTTGTAAATCTGCCATTGTTCAATGTTTGGAAGCATCTCTTCAATAATATTAATGGTTAAATCATCTTCAATAGAGAAAGGAAAATAATCAAATTCGATATCTGCACTGATTGTTCCTTTATATTCATATTCTCCCATCAATAGCTTTAAAAAGGTTGTTTTTCCTCTCCCATTTCTGCCGATAAAACCAAGTTTCCAATTTGTATCAATCTGAAAGCTTACATCATGAAAAATATCATCAAATGAAGAATCATAGGAAAATGTTAATTGGGATATATTTATTAATGCCATAAGTGGTCCTCCTTATAATCAAAAAAGATTGCAAGAAATTACAATCTTTTTTAGCATAATAAAAAGAAGATATATAATTTCTTGCTTGGACACACTGAAAATTGCCATTATTTGGCTTCGTGCATCCTATTTTTTAGCAAGAAATTTTATACATCTTCTCATCCCCTTTGTTACTTTAAATATAGGCTATTTTTAACTTTTTAGCAACCCTTTTTATTCATCTTTTTCTATAAAAAAACGATATAACAAGCAATCATACCGTATTAAGTTTATAGTTGTTGGTCTTTTATTAAAGTTAAGACATCATTTAAGTTATCGACAATGTCATGCGTCATTTCAGCATATTCCTTTTCCGGGTATTTCATATCGGGAATGCAGATCACGCGAATATCAGCACTGTAAGCCGCCAAAATACCGGCTTCTGAATCTTCTAATACTAAAGCCTCATCAGGACTGACTCCGAGCTTTTCGCAAGACTTCAGGAATACTTCCGGATTTGGTTTTCCTTTTGACACTTCATCTCCGCAGATAGAATCATCAAAATAAGAAGCGATCTTTGCATTCTCTAAAATAACGTCTACACGATGACGGTTAGAAGAAGTCGCTACAATTGTTTTATAGTTATTCTCTTTCAAATATTTCAGCAGTTCAATTAAACCGGGTTTAACAGGTACTCCCTTTGTTTCAAATAAATCTGCCATATAAGCATGTACTTTTTGAATAACCTCTTCAATAGGAAAATCTTCTCCGAATTCTTTATGGAATTGATCATAAATTCCGGTAATAGGTTTACCCAGTAAGGTTTTATAAAATTCTTTTGTCATGGTATGTCCCAGTTTATTGCATTCAATCACATAGCCATCAAAAGTGACTCTTTCACTATCGATCATGAGACCGTCCATATCAAAAATAACTGCTTTAAGCATAGTATAATCCGCCTTTCATTTTGTTAGTTATAATGTAAACTAAATTATACCAAGTGTCAATTTAAACTAAATTTAAAATTAAACAATAAATGTTTTTTATAAAATACATTACTAATATACGAACCTTTTGCATATATTTTAGGGGAACCGTAAATTTAGTGATGATAAACAAAAAATAAAAAATGATAAATAGGTGTTGACAAGTCAAATTAAAAATGTATAATGAGGGCATACAAACAAACCCAACGATAAAGAGAGTAGTTATCTGAAATGTTTCAGCGAGTTAATGTAGGTGAGAGATTAACACAGGAAAGATGGCGAAGCGCACTTTGGAGGGGAATATCTGAATGCATAGGATATTCGGTAAGCTTACCTTACAAGCGAGAGTGGATATGAGGTCAACTTATATCAACGAGAGTGGTACCGCGATATATTCGTCTCTTGATTAATTTCAAGAGGCGTTTTTTATTTATAAAAGGAGGAGAAAGAGATGTTAGATTTTAGCTTAGTTTCAGCGGTTGTCATCGATTTTAGCAAGATGACAAAATGGATCCCAACATTTATTGATGGGACAATTGTAACGATCGTATTATCGTTGCTTACTGTGGTAATTGGATGTGTATTAGGGTTGATTGCCACTCTAATGAAACGGTCTAATAGTAAAATCCTCAACTTTGTAGCAGCAGCTTATACACAGGTGATCCGTGGAACGCCGATTTTACTTCAGTTATATATTTGGCTGTACGGATTTACACTGATCGGAATAGCGATTCCGGCAATGCCGTTCTTAGGTCCAACTTATGGTTCAAGAGTATTCTTAACTGCGGTTGTGGCTTTAGGAATTAACTCAGGGGCTTATATTTGTGAATTGTTAAGAGGTGGCTTGGATTCAGTCGATAAAGGGCAAATGGAAGCCGGTCGTTCATTGGGATTAACCAGTACACAAACAATGCGTTATATCATTATACCGCAGGCGGTAAAGGTGGTATTGCCCGGGCTATGTAATGAGTTTATTATGATGATTAAAGAATCTTCAATAGTTTCGGTTGTTGGAGTATTTGATGTGATGTATACAAGTAATATTGTAAAGGCTTCTACTTATTCCGTATTTGAACCTTTAATTATTATTGCTGTCATATATTTTGTATTAACTTCGGTATTAACGGCAGCCATCGGAGTTATAGAAAGGAAGATGAATACAGATGCTTAAAACAAATGATCTATATAAAACTTACGGTAAGTTAGATGTATTAAAAGGAATCTCGACAGAGATTCATACAGGTGAAGTAGTCGCTATCATTGGTCCATCAGGATCTGGAAAATCTACTTTCTTACGATGCTTAAACTTAATGGAAGAACCAACAAAAGGAGAGGTGATCTTCAAAGGTGTGAACTTAACCACTAAAGAAGATAAGTCTTTCAATATTAATAAAGTACGTGAACACATTGGAATGGTGTTCCAGCACTTCAATTTATTCCCGCATATGACAGTTTTGGAAAATATCACATTGGCGCCAATCCAAGTAAAAGGATTGAATAAAGACGATGCTCAAAAGAAAGCAGTAGAGCTGTTAAAGCGTGTTGGCTTAGTCGATAAAAAGGATGTTTATCCAAATAAGTTATCCGGGGGACAAAAACAGCGTGTGGCAATTGCCAGAGCATTGGCGATGGAACCGGATGTGATGCTGTTTGATGAACCGACCAGTGCTTTAGACCCGGAAATGGTAAAAGAAGTATTATTAGTTATTAAAGATTTGGCAGAGAGTGGAATGACAACTGTTATTGTCACTCATGAAATGGGATTTGCGAAAGAAATCGCATCACGTGTGATGTTTATTGATCAAGGGATCATATTGGAAGAGGGAAAACCAGAGGATGTCTTTAATCATCCTAAACATCAGCGTACACAAGAATTTTTAGATAAAGTGATGTATTAATAAAAAGGAGAGAAAAACTATGAAAAAGCTATTAACTGCATTATTGGCTGTCGTGATGATGGTGACATTAGTCGGATGTTCAGGCGGAGAAAAGAAAGATAAATTAGATGAAATTAAAGCAGCAGGGAAACTTGTAGTTGGGACTTCCCCTGATTTCCCACCTTCAGAATTCTATATTTTGGATGAAAAAGGACAGAAACAAATTGTCGGAAGTGATATCGCTCTAGCAAAAGCAATCGCTGAAGAATTAGGGGTTGAATTAGAAATCAAAGCAACAAACTTTGATGGTGTGCTTGCCAATATCCAATCTGGGCAAGTGGATATGGGTATTTCAGGATTTGCGGCAACTGAAGAAAGAAAGAAAGTGATGCAGTTTTCAGTTGGATACCAAAGAGAAGCAGATGATGGATATCAAGGCTTAGTAGTCAGCAAAGCAACAGCTGAAAAGTATAAAACATTAGAAGAATTAAAAGCAGCTAATTTAAAAATCGGAGCACAAGCCGCTTCTATTCAATATGAAATGGCAACAAAATTAACAAAAGAAGCAAATATTCAGCAATTAGGAACAACAGATGCGATTGCTTTAGCACTAAATGCTGGAGATATCGATGCAATGGTTTCAGCTAGTTCTTCTGCTGAACCAATGTTAAAGACATTCCCTGATTTAGTATTGTTGCCTCAAGACGAATTTGATTTAGATCCGGAAAAAATGTATTCAACAAATGTAATTGGGTTCCCATTAGGGGATGAATATAAATCATTGATTGAAGTAGTAAATAAAGTGATTGAAGATGCAAGAGCGAATGGTGATTTAGATAAATGGGTAAATGAAGCAAAAGCTCAGGTATCTAAGGCGATTGAAGAATAATCATTAAAAGCAACCACGGTTGCTTTTTATAAAAATAAAAAAGGAGAAAAACAATGGACTGCAAACAAATTATTAAAGATTCAGTAGAATCAAAAGTAGAAGATTACATGAGCTTAGTTAAGAGTATGTATGAAAATCCGGAAATCGGAAATGAAGAATTTGAAACAATGGAATTACTTTCTTCATACTTAGAAAAAGCCGGATTTGAAACAACTAAAGGATACGTGGTACCAACTGGCTTTTTAGGAAAGTATGAGACTGGGAAACCGGGACCGAAGATTGCCTTTATGTGTGAATATGATGCTTTGCCGGAAGTCGGACATGGCTGTGGGCATAACCTGATTGCAGGGATCGGAATTGCGGCAGGAGAAGCCTTAAAAGCTGTTATGGATCAATTTGGTGGTACTGTATTAGTGGTTGGAACACCGGCTGAAGAAAATTTTGGCGGTAAAGTTTCCATGGCAAATGCCGGCGTATTCGATGATGTAGATGCGGCATTGATGGTGCATCCGGGAACATCAAGCGGATTAGGCGGACGTTCAAATGCAATCAATCCAGTTAAATTTGAGTTCTTTGGAAAAAATGCTCATGGATGTCAGCCTCAGGATGGAGCTTCTGCCTTAGATGCAGCCGTAATGACATATATTCAAATTAACCTGTTAAGACAGTTTGTGGAAAAGAATACATTTATTCATGGGATTATCAGAGATGGCGGAGCAGCTGCTAATGTTATTCCGGCTTATGCCTCAATGGAATACTATTTCAGAGCACCGACAATGAAATATGCTTTAGAAGTTACAGATAAAGCAATCGAATGTGCAAAGGGAGCATGTCTTGCGACAGGAACAACATTCAAGACATCTATTTATGAATGTCCGTATGAGGATACATTGATTAACTACACCTTAGCGGATATCTTAAATGATAAATATATGGAATTAGGTGTTCCGGATATCGAGCCTGTTAATGAAGTGGGTGACGGATCAACCGACGTTGGGGCTGTAAGTTATAAATGTCCGACCATTCAAGGAAGAATTAAAATCGCAGATACTTGTGTAACCGGACATTCAAAAGAAATGGCAGCAGCGACAATTTCACCAGAAGGTAAAAACGGTTTAATTAAAGCGGCGGAAGGAATCGCTTTAACCGCACTGGAATTGTTAGAAAAGCCGGAATTGCTTCAAAAAGCAAAAGATGAATTTATTGCCGCAACAAAATAATTAAGGGTTCTTAGTTGATAAAAATAAATGAGTATTGTAGAATAAATTAGATTTCTCTAATGTGTTCAATGTCACAAACGTGATTTCATTAGAGAGTCTTTTTATTTTAGAATAGAGTGTTTAAAGAATGATAAACTAAACAAAAAGGAGAAAACTATGAAGATAGTCAAACGTTTATTAAAGATATTTGCTGTAGTGTTTGTGGTTGGTTGTCTGTGCATAGGATATGCCTTTTTAGTGGAGCCTGAACGATTGGTTGTTAATGAATATACGTTACAAAAGAATGATCAGCTGTCCTCAATGAAGGTTGTTCAGTTGTCCGATACACATGTCGGAACCCATTACGATATAAAGCAATTAGATAAATTAGTTGAGAAAACGAATCGCTTAGAACCGGATCTGATTATCTTTACAGGTGATCTGTTTGATAATTACAGTCAGTACCCTAAAAAAGATGAAGTTCAAGAGAGTCTTTCACGTTTACAAGCGACGTATGGAAAGATTGCGGTATGGGGCAACCGAGATTATGGCGGCGGTGCCGAACGCATCTATCAGGATTTAATGGAAAATGCGGGATTTATTGTGTTAAGCAATGAAGTGATGTCAATGGAAATAGACAGTAAGGTATTCTCTATCGGTGGTGTTGATGATTTTTTACTGGGAGATCCACAAATGAAAAGGACAGCGAATCAATTGAATGGAGATTATAATTTATTATTGATGCATGAGCCTGATGAAGCCGAAACTTTGGTGAATACACCGGCAGATCTGATTTTGACCGGGCATAGTCATGGCGGACAGATTCGTCTTCCGATTATTCCGGGAATCCGTACGGAGTTAGCTCAGCGCTATGTTGATGGATTCTATACAATTGATGAAGAAACTCAGCTGTTTGTCAATACCGGTATTGGTACAACAAAAATTCATGCACGGTTTATGGTACCACCGGAAATCGATGTGTTTGAAATCAAATTTTAGAACTCAAAAAGAAGTGTACCCGATAGTTTGGATATTCAAATAGGGGAATTCATTTCAAAAGAGTTCTTTTTTAATACACTGGTTTTTTTAATAATGAAATGCTATTATAGAGGCAATGAGGTGTAGATATGGCAAAATTTTATGCAGTAAAAAATGGAAAAGTACCGGGAATTTATTCTACTTGGGAAGCATGTAAAAAGCAGGTGACAGGATTTTCCGGAGCAGTATATAAGAGTTTCACAACCAAAGAAGAAGCAGAAGCATTTATTAAAGATCAGCCTAAAACGATGGATCAGCCGGGGTTGATAGCTTATGTTGATGGCAGCTACAATATTAAAACAAAAGAATATGGATATGGCTGCGTCCTTTTAGATGGACAGAACGTTGTTAAAGAATTGCTGGGAAAAGGAGATCATCCGGAGTATGCTTCAATGCGTAATGTTGCCGGGGAAATATTTGGAAGTGAAGTCGCTATTAATTATGCGATCGAACATGGTTACTCAGCGATCTATATCTATTATGATTATGAAGGTATTCAGAAATGGGCAGATGGGTTATGGAAAGCAAACAAAGTCGGAACTCAGCGATATCAGCAGATCATTAAAGAGTTTAGAAAAAAAATAGCGATTCAGTTTATTAAAGTTTTGGCGCATAGCGGTGATTTATATAATGAAAGAGCCGACTATTTGGCGAAGAAAGCAGCGGGGGTTATCAATGAAGATTAATGAGGTTATTATTGTTGAAGGAAAAACGGATACGCAGGTATTAAAATCCTTTTTAGACGTGGATACGATTGAAACTGGAGGATCGGGACTAAATCAAAAGACATTGGAATATATCAAAACAACAAGTTTGACACGTGATATTATCGTGATGACAGATCCTGATTTCCCGGGCAAACAGATCCGTGATCAAATATCAAAAGTGATTCCCCATTGTAAGCATGCTTTTGTGAATAAAAAAGATGCGATCAAGCATCATAAGGTAGGGATTGCCGAAGCGACGCAGGATGCGATTTTAGAAGCACTGGAAAATGTCGTGACATTCAGTCCTGATAGTGAAAGCATTACTTGGGCAGAATTTATCCAATTAAACATCATCGGTGATAAAAAAAGACGTGAAGAAATATATGAGCATTTTCATTTAGGCTATGGGAATGTTAAAACGTTGTTTAAAAGATTGAATTTAGTTGGCATTACCGCTCAGCAGATTCAAGATTTTATAGCTCAGGGAGGAAAAGACGCTTGAGAGATATCGGAAAAGTAAATCATACATTGGAAATATTGAATCACTTTGAATTGCGTGCTAAGAAATCTTTTGGTCAGAACTTTCTGGTAGATATCAATATTATTAGGAATATCGTAGAGTGTGCGCATATTAAAGAAAATACCTGTGTCGTGGAGATTGGACCGGGAATCGGCGGATTGACTGAATATATTGCTAGAGCAGCAAAAAAAGTAATTGCTTATGATATTGATGAACGGTTAATGGATGTGTTAGCTTACAGTTTAAGTGAATATCCCAATGTTGAAGTGCGTTTGCAGGATTTTTTAACTGTTGATCTTCATTCTTTGGCAGAGGAAGTCAAGGACTATGAGCATCTTATCATTATTTCTAATCTGCCTTACTATATTACCAGTGAGCTTTTAACCAAAATCATGATCAGTCCAGTAAAAATTGATTGTTTTGTCGGAATGATGCAAAAAGAAGTAGCTTTGAAGCTGACGTCTAAAGAAAAAAGTCCGCTGCGTCTGCTGATGGACTGTGTCGGTGAAGTGAACTATGAATTTACTGTAACCGCAAATGTGTTTATTCCTAAGCCTAATGTCGATTCAGCTGTTATCTTGGTCACTTTTAAGGAAATGAATAAAGAAAATCTGGCGGATTTTTACCGCTTTCTGCAAGCCTGCTTTAAACAAAGAAGAAAAACGATTTATAATAATTTATCTCAGGTGGCACAAGATAAAGATAAGCTGAAGGATGTCTTAAAAACATGTAATATTGATTCTAAATTACGTGCAGAACAATTATCTTTAGATCAATTTAAAGAATTGTATGACCTTATTTAATATTTTTCATATATTTAAATAGGTGGTCATATGAAAATAGGAGATTTAGTAGTACGTATAAAATATAACCGCGACATCGTTTTTGAAATCTATGATATTCAAAAGGATGTCGTTTATTTAAAAGGTGTAGAAGTTCGTCTGGTGGCAGACAGCACACTGGATGATTTAGAACCGGCACAGGAAAGTCATTTTGTTTCTAAACTGGATGAATCCACATTGTTAAGAAATGATAAAGTGATCAGGGGAAAAGTACTGCATTTAGACGGAGATCCCAGATACTTAAAAATGTGTGAGGAAAAGTATAAAACATTGGGAGTTCGAGCGGTCTGTATTTATTTAAAAGAAGGCGAAATGAAAGATCAGATCTGTGAATTGTTGGAAAAACATAAGCCGCAAATCTTAGTGATTACCGGACATGACTCTATGTCCAGAGATGGAAACTGTGAGAATATTGATACTTACAGTCATACCCGAGACTATATTGAAGCGGTGAAACAGGCACGTTTATATGAAAGCAATATTGATCAGTTAGTGATTTTTGCCGGAGGCTGTCAGTCTAATTATGAATTACTAATCGCAGCAGGCGCTAATTTTGCTTCTTCACCGCAAAGAAAGAATATTCATGCCTTAGATCCTGTCTATATAGCTTTTCAAGTAGCCAATGAAAGTGTGAAGAATTATGTCGATGTTGAAACTGTCATTAAAAATACTTATAATAAAGCTGCAGGGATCGGTGGAATTGATACACGCGGGGTAGCCCGCAACATCTATCCGAGAAGGGAATGAATGGGATGAAAATAAGAGCACACGCTAAGATTAATCTTGGTTTAAATGTAGTTGGGAAAAGAGAAGACGGCTATCATGAATTAGAAATGATCATGGCGCCGATCTCTTTGCACGATCTTCTTTATATCAATATCATTGATGAAGGAATAGAGATTTCCGGCAATAGTACAATTATGCCGGTCAATGAAAAAAATATTATGTATAAAGTCGCTAAGGCAATGATGGAACGCTATGACATCAAAAAAGGAATCCGTATCCATATCTACAAGCATATTCCGATGCAGGCCGGATTAGCTGGCGGCAGTGCTGATGGAGCGGCGGTGATGCGCGCCATCAATCTTTTATTTAAATTAGGACTTAGCTATGAAGAACTAGCTGAACTGGGCAAAACGATAGGAGCAGATATTCCTTTTTGTATTCATGAAAAAACGGCTTTTGTATCCGGGATTGGTGAAAAACTGGAATTCATAGATAACCGTATTCATAAACATATTGTTTTGATTAAGCCAAGAAAAGGAGTGTCTACGAAACGTTCTTTTGGAATGCTGGATATAGCGAATGAGATTCATCCGGACTGCCGTGGATTAAAAGAAGCCATACAAGAAAATGACTACGACAAAATGCTCACATGCATGGGGAATACACTTGAAGGTGTTTCGGTAAAGATTGTGCCTCAGATTGGTGAAATAAAAAACACTCTTTTAGAAATGGGCTTCGATACAGCATTAATGTCTGGCAGTGGATCTTGTGTATTTGCTTTAACAGAGGATGAAAAACTCGTGGATTTAGCTGTAGATCGTTTCAGAAAACAGAAAATATTTGCACAGAAGGCAACTTTTTTATAGAAAAATAGGGGGTATTACCGTAATACTCTTTTATTTTTATAGGTTTTTTGGTAGAATAATGTCGGATAAAAGGGGTGGAGCAATGAATATTTATGCAATTGTATTAGCTGCCGGCAAAGGAACAAGAATGAAATCTAGTTTGCCAAAGGTGGCACATGTTGTGCTATATAAACCCATGATTAAACATATCTGCGATGAATTAAAAAAGATGGAGACATCTGAAACAATCGCTGTAATTGGTCATGGAAAAGACATTATCCGTAAAATCATGAAGGATGAAGTGTCTTACGTTGAACAAAATGAACAGTTAGGAACCGGACACGCTGTTAGAATGACAGCACCGATCCTAGAAGACAAAGAAGGAATTACCTTAGTGATTAATGGGGATGCCCCGTTATTAAGAAAAGAAACATTGGATACTTTGGTGCAGGTGCATCAAGAAAATAAGAATCAGGCAACGCTTTTAACGGCACATTGCGATACATCAAAATCATTTGGTCGTATCTTGCGTAATGCCCAGGGTGATGTTGATGCTATTGTGGAAGTAAAAGATGCAACGCCAGAACAACTGGCTATTACAGAAATGAACACCGGAATTTACTGTTTTGACAATCGTTTATTATTTGAAGCATTGAAACAGGTGACAAATGATAATGCCCAAAAAGAATATTACATTACAGATGTAGTCAAAATTTTAAATCAAATGGGTAAGAAGGTTGGAAGCTGTGTGATCAGTGATTTTGATGAGGTTGGCGGTATCAATGATCGTGTAGAATTAGCTAAAGCTCAGAAAAAACTGCAGCTGCGTGTCAACCATGAATTATTACTGAACGGAGTAACGATTCTTGATCCGGAAAATACGTATATTGCCAGAGATGTTGAAATTGGTCAAGATACAATCATTGAACCGGGATGTATCATTAAAGGCGATACGGTTATCGGACAGAATTGCCATATCGGACCTTATTGTGAATTTGATAATGTAATTATTAAAGATAATGTCGAAATTAAATTCTCAGTGCTGAGCGATTCAATCGTTGAATCAGGTGTCGATATCGGTCCTTATGCTCGTTTAAGAAAAGATTGCCATATCTTAGAAAATGTTCATATGGGCAACTTTGTAGAGATGAAGAATACAACTTTCGGTGTTGGCAGCAAATGTGCGCATCTAAGCTATATAGGGGATGCGGTCGTTGGAAAAGATGTTAATATCGGATGTGGAACAATTACCAGCAATTATGATGGAAAAAATAAATTCAAGACAATTATTAAAGACAATGTCTTTGTCGGATGCAACTCAAACTTAGTGGCACCTGTCACTTTGGAATCCGGAGCTTATGTTGCGGCAGGATCAACGATTACTGAAACAGTACCGGAAGATGCATTTGCCATTGCAAGAGAAAGACAAGTTACAAAAGAAGAATATGCTAAAGTATTGAAAGAAAAAAGAGAAAGAAAATAAGGGGCAAAAAAAT
The DNA here is from genome assembly GCF_047239305.1 of Beduini sp. Classification (NCBI taxonomy): domain Bacteria; kingdom Bacillati; phylum Bacillota; class Erysipelotrichia; order Erysipelotrichales; family Erysipelotrichaceae; genus Beduini; species Beduini sp. The sequence goes on along the minus strand of NZ_JBKTEM010000006.1, from coordinate 11,970 downwards.
GAAAGAAACAACAACACTCATTGCATTATCAGCTAGTCAGAAATTAGCAGGGGATATCGCAAAAATCTTAGATGGAGAGGTTTGTGATACAAAAGTTCATCACTTTGCTGATGGGGAGATTTTAGTCGAAATAAATGAATCTGTACGTGGTAAACATGTTTATATTATTCAATCAACTTCATGTCCGGCGACTGAAAACTTAATGGAGCTACTAATTTGTGTAGATGCATTAAAACGTTCTTCAGCTGCTGAAATTACTGCCGTTATTCCATATTTTGGTTATGCAAGACAAGATCGCAAGGCAAAAGCCAGACAGCCAATCACAGCAAAATTAGTTGCAGACTTATTACAAACTGCCGGTGTTGACCGTGTTGTGACTGTGGATTTACATGCTGCCCAAATTCAAGGCTTCTTCAATATTCCGGTAGATGACATGACTGCGTTGCCGTTATTAAGCAATTACTTTAAAGATCAGGGAATCGAAGATGTTACTGTAGTTTCACCGGATCATGGCGGAGCAAACAGAGCAAGAAAATTAGCGAATGCTTTAGATGTGCCTTTAGCTATCATTGATAAACGCAGACCTAAACCAAACGTAGCGGAAGTAACGGGAATCATCGGCGATGTTGCTGGAAGAAACTGTATCATGGTAGATGATATGATTGATACCGGCGGAACAATTGCTGCCGGAGCTCAAGCGGTTATGGATAAAGGTGCTAAAGCGGTTTATATTGCCTGCACCCATGCTGTATTCTCAGGACCAGCCTGTGAAAGACTGCAAAACTCAGTAGCAAAGGAAATTATCGTTACAGATACTATTCAATTGCCTGATGAAAAGAAATTTGATAAATTAAAACATGTGTCAATCGCTGACTTAATTGCAAGTACGATTTACAACATTGAACATTCTAAGCCAGTGAGTGATGTATTTTCTAAATATGATTTTGAAGAATAATGAAAAAAAGTGCCAAATAGGCACTTTTTTTATTTATCGTAGATAAATTCTGTCGATATTATGGGAACGATTACATATTTATAATAAAGTGGGACATGCTATGATGAAAGCGGGTGATCGTCATGAAAGGACAGCAATTAAAACAGCCATCAAACCTGCAGACACTAAGAATGACCATCAATTTATTGACGCCTGCCCTATGTGGAATCGTATTAGTAGAATTATGCTTACAAATCATTTGGAACTACTTCATATCAAATAGTTATATGAATGATTTGCTGGCAACAGCATTAGTCGGATGTTTGCTTTTTGCAACGATGGAAGGTATATTAGGAAAGAATTCTTATGCTTCTACCATCACAAGCGGTATTTTTTATCTTTTCGGTGGTTTTTTATCATTATTTATAGATCAATTTGATATTGTTATATTAAATATAACAATCAGTATGCAAGTATGGGCGCTTTTATTAATCATTATTGGGGTCTTCTTTATTTATTGCGGGCAATATGGAAAATAGCTATCAATGCGATAGCTATTTTTAGTTACGATTGCTTTCAACTTGGAAAATCGCTACAATAAAAGATAAAGGAAGTGATCTCATGCATTATCAATGTTTAATTGTCGATGATGAAAAACCATTGGCACAAAGCACAGAAGAATATTTCAATCTTTTCAATGTTACTTGCAAGGCTGTTTTTGATGCGCCTTCCTGCTTAGAATTTTTTAAGCACCATACGGCTGATTTGATCTTGTTAGACATTAATTTAAAGGAAAGCTCTGGCTTTGAACTATGCCGTCAATTAAGAAAAGAGATCAGTGTTCCTATTCTATTCATCAGTGCCAGAAACAGTGACGACGATATTTTGCTGGCATTAAATATTGGCGGTGATGATTATATTTCCAAACCGTATTCACTCAGTGTCTTGCTTGCTAAGGTGAAAGCGGTCTTAAAACGATACAGCAGTGCAAACACGAGCGCAGATATTTTTGAGATTGATGATTTTATGATCAATTTTAACAGTCATGAAGTAAAAGCAGGGTCAAAGACAATTAAATTAAAGGCGCTGGAATATAAATTGTTAGCTTATCTTGTTATGAATCGAGGAAAAGTCTTAAAGAAAGAAGAACTTTTTGAAAACGTTTGGCAGGATACGATTACAAGTGACGGCACTTTAAATGTACATATCCATCATTTGCGTGAAAAAATAGAAAAAGATCCTAATCATCCTCAATTAATTGAAACCATTTGGGGAGTAGGCTACCGATTCAAGGAATAAAAGATAGAGTGGAAGTTTTAATGGCTTACAGTATTGAAAGATTTTTGCTTGTTGTAATGGGCTTCGTGCAACAAGTAATTTATATTATGATTAGAATCTATGGGGGATAGGATGATGACTTTTTTAGAGACAGAACGATTGAGATTAAGGAATATGAATGAAAAAGATGTCGATGAAATGTTTGATTATCGAAATAATGAGATATGTGGGAAATATCAAAGGGATCAAGAAAAAAGTTATGAGAAGCTTATTGAATTGGTGAAGAATAAAAACAGTGACATCTTGAATATAGAAACCTCTACATGGATTGCGGTAGCTTTAAAAGATACGGATAGTCTGATTGGCGAGATTGTGGTAATGCCAAATGAGAGGACAATTTCTATTGGATATACATTCTCTTACAAAATACATCGCCAAGGGTATGCTTACGAAGCTCTATCTACTTTACTCGAATATTTGCATACCCACTATCCTGAATGGGATTATATTTCTTTCACTGAAGTTGATAATGAACCAAGTAAAGCATTACTTAAAAAGCTTGGCTATATAGATTTAGGCTACTTGCCGTCAAAGAATTCGCAAGTTTTCGGAAAATGGCTTCGCTCAGATACAGTAGAAGAAATCTCACAAGCAGTTCTCTAAATTTTGTTTTGTCATAACAATAAAAGGGGAGTTCATTATGCCTCTCTTTACTATTTGACAAACAAAAGATTACAAAAAGTATTTTGAGTTATAATAGCTGTATTTAAATGAAAAATATTACTCACCGAAAAAGAGATAGTTAATAAGAAGAATGTTATTTAATTAAATATGTAAAATTGTTTAATACAAAATAACTAAAAGGTATTCAGAAATAAAATAGCGATGAGTTGTCAGATATTGATTTAGGGAGGAACTAAGATGAAATTGAAATTTATCCTCTTTTTATTTATGGGATTGTTTTTAATAGAAGGGATGATAGGTTGGAGTGTCATAGGGAAAATTAAGGATACGCCGCTCGATAATGTTATGGTGAATGATTTAAGTCGGCAGATTAACCAGCAGTGGGAAATTATAAAAGAAACACAATCATGTACAGTGACAGCGAATATCGATTTAGACTTTACTTTACTTGATCATGATGGGAAAAAGGTGTATACGTCATCTCCATCTATCTCGCAGTCTATGGAAGCGGCAATCCGAAATCGTGACAGTATTATCGATATTGAACAAAACGGACAAAGTGTAGGAAAGATCTTAATTTATAACGACAGCACTCAGCGTTTAGCTTCACATCTTGTCTTTCTTTTGCAGGTTTTAGGAGGAACACTGATCATAGAAGGGGTTGCTTTAGGGGGCTATACTTATTATTTAAATAAGCGGATGATTCAGCCTTTTCGTACATTGCAGCGTTTTGCTAATAGAGTAGCGGGTGGAGATTTAGATTTCCCCTTAGAGATGGATCGTCATAATAACTTTGGGATTTTTACTGAAAGCTTTGATTTGATGAGAACCGAACTAAAAAAAGCACGACTAAAAGAACAGGAAGCCAATCAAAGCAAGAAAGAATTGGTTGCCAAGATGAGTCATGATATTAAAACACCAATCGCCTCTATTAAAGCAATATTAGAATTAATGCTGATCAAGGTAAAAGAGCCAAAAGAGCGCGGACAATTACAGATCATTGAACAAAAAGCTAACCAGATTGATGAACTTGTATCTGATTTGTTTCATGCGACTTTGGAAGAATTGCAGGAATTAACCATTACTGTTAAAGAACATTCAAGTCGAGAGTTAGCGACATTGCTTCAGATGGCAGACTATCAAGATAAAGCGGTTATTGGAGAAATACCGGATTGCTTACTTTTATTTGATGCTCTTCGCTTACAGCAGGTATTTGACAATCTGTTTGGTAATTCTTATAAATATGCCAACACAGCAATAGAAGTCTATTTTAAGATTATTGATGATGAGTTCCTTATTTCTATCAAAGATTTTGGTGATGGGGTAACCGAAGAAGAACAGTCTCTTATATTTAATAAATATTATCGTGCTGAGAATGCCGAAGAAAAAAGCGGTGCGGGATTAGGATTATATATTTGCCGCTATATTATGATGCAGATGAATGGTGCGATCGAATGTGAGAAAACGGCAGACGGTTTTATTATGCAGGTTGCTTTAAAACTGGCATAATTAAGAAATAATTAAGGATTGGATAAAGACCGTTAAGAATTTTACATGGTAGGATGGATATACAAGGAGAGGAGATTTAACTATGAAAAAAATTATATCTACCCATAAACTGTGTAAAACATTTTCCAGTGGCGGTGTATTACAACATATTTTAAAAAACTTGGATTTAGATATTTATGACGGGGATTTTACGGTGATTATGGGACCTTCCGGCGCAGGCAAGTCGACTTTGCTTTATGCTTTATCCGGAATGGATAAGCCGTCTTTAGGGGATATTCACTTTAGAGATGAAGAAATATCCAATTATTCGGATGATCGTTTAGCGATCTTTCGCCGTCATCATTGTGGTTTTGTTTTCCAGCAAATCTATTTACAGGATAATATGAGTGTCATGGATAATATTTTATCTGCCGGATTGCTGGTTAGCCGTAAGAAGAAAGAGGTTGTTGAAAGGGCAAGACAACTGCTGTCTCAATTAGAGATGAAAGAAGAGCTTTATCATAAATTTCCAACTCAGCTTTCCGGCGGAGAGGCACAGCGCGCAGGCATTGTCAGAGCTTTGATTAATCAGCCCGATATCTTATTTGCAGACGAACCTACCGGACAATTAAACTCATATGCCAGTACAGCTGTCTTGGATGTTTTAACTCATTTGAATCAGTCCGGACAAAGCATTGTGATGGTAACCCATGATGTTATATCTGCTCGTCGGGCAAATCGTATTTTATATTTGCAAGATGGGGCTATCCGCGGAGAATGTAATTTAGGTGAATATCTTCCAAACGATGAAAAACGCCATGACCAGTTAACTGCCTTTTTAAAGGAAATGGGGTGGTAATATGCAATCTGTCTGGCAATTAGTAAAAGCCCAGTTTCATAAAAGCAAAAGCCAAGCTGTTTCATTTTTTGTTATTGTACTGGTAGGAGCCGTTCTTCTTAATATTGGGTTAGTTATCACGCATAATTATGACCGCAGCTATGATCAGCATGCTGATAGATTAAATAGTGCCGGTGCCATTCTAGCGATAAAATCACAGGATGAGAAGCTGGTTGATAAACTTATGACAGCCATGCAGGAGGATGACCGCAGTACAGAGGTTGAAAAACGTGATATTCTTTTTGCCACCGCAACACTCGCTTACGGGGATGGTGAGCAAACCCGTAATATGGTGTTTATGAATCAACAGGATCGCCCCAATATCAGTCAGATTGATTATATTGAGTATTCCTCTGATGTTTATGAACATCCGATCTATTTGCCTTGGCTGTTTCATACCGGAGGCAATTATCAGCTAGGAGATTCATTCAAGATGGAGATCGTCTTAATGAGTGGGGAAAAGGAAACAAGAATATATCAAGTTGCCGGATTCTTTGAAGAACCAATTTTAGGAACCGTTAATTCCACGATTTCAGGAGTGGTACTGCCTGCGCAGGAATATCAGGACCTGTCACAATCTTTTGATGGTAAAATAGATGGAACGATCTTCAATGCCATATTAAAAGAAAATAAAACAATGGGAGAAAATTTTGTCGGCACGTATAATACTTTACTTGAAGATTATGATTCTAATGTGTACCATGATTCATCTTTTTATTTAATGGTTAAACAAGCACGTACAATGACATCATCCATTGGTTCTATGATTATCATTGGTTTCTCGATGATCATTGTAGCAGTTGTCTTAGTGATGGTGAAGTTTAGAATCGGTAATACCATTGAAGAAGAAATAAGGAATATGGGAGTACAAAAAGCTATTGGCTACAGCAGTTATCAGATTATTTCATCGCTGATTGTGCAGTTCTTGATCCTGACACTGCTAGGAAGCATGACTGGCATAGGGGTATCCTATCTGATCCTGCCCTCTATTTCTAATATGTTTGCTTTGCAGACCGGAATCGTTTGGAATCAGGGCTTTGATCTTGCTTCAGCGTTTATAAGTGTTAATGGAATTTCTTTAATGGTTATTTTGACAGCTTATTTAAGTGCTCGCAAAATAGGTAAGTTAACACCAATCACCGCCATTCGCACCGGAATTGCAACCCATAGCTTTAAAAATAATCCCTTTCCACTTGAAACAACGAAAGGAAATTTACCGATGCTTCTCGCCGCTAAAAACTTTATTCATCAAATTCGATTAAATATAATGATTATGTTTGTTGTTATGGGAGTCAGTTTTGCGGCAATGTTTGCGATGGTGATGTATTATAATATTTCCGTAGAATCAACAAAATTTGTAGAGATGGTATCCACAGAAGTTCCAACGGTTCAAATCAATACGATCGATGAGACGGGGGCAGATCGTTTATTAGCCAGTCTGCAAAATACGAAGGGGGTAAGGAAAGCCGCCTATTATGATCAGGTCAGAGCCTCTATCGGAACTAAAGACAGTGAAGTTTTCTGCTATATTATGGATGACTTTAGTGCTTTGGATAATCAGTTGGCAGTTTACAAAGGCAGATTCCCTAAGCATGACAATGAAATCGCGATCAATGGATTGCTTGCGAAAAACATGAATAAAAATATTGGGGATACAGTCACTCTTAAAAAAGGAGCCACAGAAATTGAATACTTGATTACAGGGTTTAGTCAGGGCTCTAACTATATGGGACATGAAGCGATGCTGACAAGCAAAGCCTTCCAACAATTAGATAGCAGTTATCACCCTTTATGTATTTATGTCTATTTGGATAAAGGAGCAGATACTGTTAACTTCATTGAGGATTTAGATCAATATTCCGATGATATTGCTAAAACGACTAACGCACAGCTGCAAATTGAAAGTATGCTGGGAGTTTATCAAAATATTGTCACGATTATCGCCTTTATTATCATGTTGATTACGGTGGCGATTGTTAGTATTGCCTTATATATGGTAGTCAAAACAGCTGTGATTCGTAAAAGGCAGGAATTTGGTATTCAAAAAGCGATTGGTTATACAACCCGTCAGTTAGTTTTGGAAACAGTCTATACTTTTTTACCGGTTGTATTCATTGGGACAATTCTAGGATGCCTGTTAGGAAAAGTGGGCCTGAATGCTATGCTGAGTGTTTTATTCAGCAGCATTGGAATGATGAAAATCAATTTTGCTATTCCGACTTTTTGGATGATCGGTGTGGGCTCAGCAATCTTCCTATTTGGTCTTTTGATTACTATGATCGTTTCGATGCGTATTAGAAAGATAAGTCCGTATAATATGCTGAAAGAATAAAGAATCTGCAAACCGCAGATTCTTTTAGATTTCGAAAGACTGATTTTCATGTTCAATCTTACGTATTTGAGGATAATTCTTTAAAGGTTCTTCATTTAGATAATCCTGCATCAATTCAATGGCATCACCAAAATGCATCGGTAGGATATGTTTGATTTGGGCATGTTTTAAAATTTCTTCAATTCCCCACCAAGCATTTTCTTCTTGACGAGGATCAAGAGGGAGCATGGCTACATCAATAGTAAGACCGTCAAGTTTTGCCATCTCCTTTTTAAAGTTATAGGCTTGATTATCATTAAAGTTCTTAGGTTCTCCTTCCCAATGCCACCAGTTGAGATCACCAGCATGATAGATGACTTTATCTTCAACCGTAACTAAAAAAGCAACACCGGCGTCCGTAGAACGCAAGGTTTTGATCGTTAAATCTTCAATTTTATAAGCTTCGTTCTTTTTAACGATGTGAATAGAATCTGTTTCTTTTATACGTGTGTCTTTTGAAAGAATAAAGGTTGCGTTAGGAAATAAATCAAAAATATCACGGTTAAAATGATCTTGATGAAAATGAGTGACAAAGCAATAGACCTTTTTATTTGCTGGATAAGGGGGTAATTCTTTTTGGTAATAATCAAATACTAAAACATGGTTTTCAAGTTCAATCATGAATCCACTGTGGAAAATATAGGTTGCTTTCATAATATTCCTCCTTAAATCATTATAAAACAGTATTGGCATTTCGTCTATGAATATGAAAAAGTATAGAATAATGAACTATAATTTAATAAATAATAAAAAAATAGGAGTGATAGCACTTACAATGATAAAAAATGTTTGCAGAAACACGATTTGTGTTATAATGTGTAAGTTGTAAAAAAGATTAAGAAAGAGAGGTATTGTGATGAGTAACATTCGTAACATTGCAATTATTGCACACGTAGACCACGGAAAAACGACATTAGTTGATCAGCTATTAAGACAATCAGGAACCTTTAGAAATAATGAACAGGTTGCAGAAAGAGTAATGGATAGTAATGCCCTAGAAAGAGAAAGAGGAATTACAATTCTAGCTAAAAACACAGCGATCAATTATAAGGATTATCATATCAATATCATGGATACACCGGGCCATGCCGATTTTGGCGGTGAGGTAGAACGTATCATGAAAATGGTCGATGGGGTTTTGTTGGTGGTAGATGCATACGAAGGAACAATGCCTCAAACTCGTTTTGTATTAAAAAAAGCATTGGAATCAAAAGTTAAGCCCATCGTTGTTATTAATAAGGTAGACCGTCCGGTTGTCCGTATTAGTGAAGTGCGCGATGAAATCTTAGAGTTGTTTATGGAATTAGGGGCAGAAGATGATCAGCTGGACTTCCCGACTGTTTACGTATCTGCTTTACAGGGTACATCAAGCTTATCTGAAGAATTATCGACACAGGAAGCGACTATGGATCATCTGTTCGATATGATCATTGATGAAATTCCGGCTCCCGATGTTGATGAGGATGGTCCTTTGCAGTTCCAGCCTGCTTTATTAGATTATAATGACTACGTTGGACGTATTGGGGTTGGGCGTATCAAACGTGGTAAAATCAAATTAAATGAAACCGTATCATGTGTCAGAGCGGATGGTTCTATCACACAGTTTAGAATTCAAAAATTATTTGGATTCCTTGGATTATCAAGAATTGAAATTCAAGAAGCAGCAGCAGGGGATATCGTTGCCATTGCCGGATTAGCGGATATCGGTGTAGGTGAAACCGTATGTACAATGGGAAAAGAAGAAGCTTTACCGTTATTACGTGTAGATGAACCGACAATTCAAATGGTATTTGGGACAAATACTTCTCCATTTGCGGGTAGAGAAGGAAAATTCGTTACTGCCAGCAAAATTGAAGAACGTTTATTTAAAGAGACAAATAAAGATGTATCATTAAAGATTGAAAGAATTCCCAATTCAGAAGAGTGGATCGTAAGCGGACGTGGAGAATTGCATTTATCAATTTTAATTGAAACAATGCGCCGCGAAGGTTATGAGCTGCAAGTATCTCGTCCGAAAGTTATTTTAAAAGAAATCGATGGTAAGGTTTGCGAGCCATGGGAAGATGTACAGGTGGAAGCACCTGACGACTGCATCGGTTCAGTAATTGAGTCATTAGGATTTAGACGTGGTATTATGCAAAACATGACAAGTCATGATGGACAGACAAGAGTAACATATCATATTCCATCAAGAGGAATGATCGGTTTCATGACAAACTTCTTAACAATGACAAAAGGATATGGAATTATTTCTCATACCTTTATGGAATATCGTCCGGTAGATGGTGAAGCGGTTGGAGAAAGACAATTAGGGGTATTAATCTCAATCGATTCTGGACAATCAACGGCATATTCTTTAGGCAGCGTGGAAGATCGTGGAGTTATGTTTATAGGTCCGGGTGTTGAAGTTTATGAAGGAATGATCGTTGGAGAACACAGTCGTGATAATGACTTAGTAGTAAATATTACTAAAGGGAAGAACTTAACCAACACACGTTCATCTTCTAAAGACTCTACTGTTGTGTTAAAGAAACCAAGACAGTTTAACTTAGAGTCATGCTTAGATTATATTAATGATGATGAACTGGTAGAAGTAACACCGGAAAACATTCGTTTGCGTAAACGTCTATTGACAGATCAGGAACGCCGTCGTGCGAATCGTGAGAAGCTATAAGAAGTATTAGGAATTGCCTAATGCTTTTTTTTTGAGTGAACATGGGATTTTCTGTATTTTATTTGCTTTTAAAGAGGTAATGTTGTACATTTAAATGGTGAGGTGGAGCCTATGGGATATTTAATAATACTAATTTGTATGATGATTGTAATCATGAACATACTAAAAATTATATTTGCTGAGATGGATGGACGACGTGCCAGCAAGCAGTTCAATGTTGCTTACTTTTTACAGTTTACCCGACCTTTTGCTTATGGAAGAACAAGCTATATCATTTTTATTGCGCTGCTGATCTTCTTGTTTACAAATGATTTGCCTTTGTTTTCAATGGCCTGGCTGTTAGAGTTTGTTACTTTATTATGTGTCTCAGTCATTATCGATGTTGTTTCACAGTTTACTTATTATAAGTATGCACAGCGTCGTTTTAAAGATGGAGTGGATAAGGCGATTGCTATTCGCAGTAAGATTAATGAAGAAAAAACAATTGAAAATAAAGAAGATATCATCTATCCGGAGCCGGGATTGGGATTTGAAGAAGTGGCACAATCATATTTAACACCGGAAGACCATCTTGGAATAGCGAGTATGGATGCCGGAGAATTTGCTGATTCGATCCATGATCTGCCGGATGTCACTTATGTGATTGATACAAGAAAAGTCGATGCGGAACACCGCTTAGCGGATAAAGGTGTCAAAGTGACAACCTTAACTCAACAAAATCGCTTACCATTTAAAGATGAAAAACTGGATACATATATCGTTGCATATACTAATTTTGATAAAAGCGATGTGCATCGCATTTTGAAACCGGGTGGATTATTATTAGTTAAACAGCGAGGTGGAGATAATCTGAAAGAGTTAAATCCACTGTATATGCCGATTAACCCGAATACTAAATGGAATAAATATGCTTGTCAGGCAATTCTGGATCAAAATGGCTTTACAATTCTTGACGGCAAAGAACAATTGGCTAAGATTGGGTTTAGAAGCTTATCAGCACTATTTACATATCTGAAAGAGGCAATGCCGGATAGAGTAACAAACTCCGATATGTATATTAACCAGTATGCTTATATTGATGAATGTATTAAACAGAGAGGATTCTTTGAACTGACTATTCATGAATTTTATTTAGTGTGTCGAAAAAAGTGAGAAATCATCATATAAATTAAATAAAGTGAAAGCGCTAAAAAAATTTTGCTTTTCCTATAGAATTTCATTGAAAATGTGATATAATATATCCAGTCAAATTGTATTAAGGAGGAATTATATAATGGCTGAAAAATTAAGTTTTGTAGTATCTGATCCTGTTGGGTTACATGCAAGACCAGCAACTATCTTAGTAAATCAAGCAAGCAAATTCGCTAGCAATGTTAAATTGATTTATAATGAAAAAGAAGTTAACTTAAAATCAATCATGGGTGTTATGTCTTTAGGTGTTCCAACTAAAGCAACTGTAGAAATCGTTGCTGAAGGTGAAGACGAAAAAGAAGTTATTGCATCTATCGCTAAAGTTATCAAAGAACAAAAAGTAGCGGAATAGTTATGAATAGAAGCCCATCGGGGCTTTTTTTATTTATATATACAGAATTATTAAAAAAAATAAAAAAAGTAATAAAAAAGACTTGTCAAAGGAGAAAGGA
>NZ_JBKTEM010000005.1:0-145788 GCF_047239305.1 Beduini sp. | reverse complement strand
GAACTTCAGCCTTCCAAGCTGACTACGTGGGTTCGATTCCCATCACCCGCTCCAATGTTATTTACTCGAACTACAATTAAATGTATACAATTTCATGACCTCGGGTATAAAAAAGTCCCATGAGTATACAAACATACACATAGGACCAGTTGATTTTCTAATTTAATATGCTATAATAATTTGTGACGATTAGATCGTTACAAAAAATATAAAGAAAAATGGTGATCAAACACTGGTATTGTTTGTAAACCTAGGTATTTAATGGCTGCCAAACCATTGAATACCTCTTTTTTATACTTTATATTTAATTTTCAATTACATTAGCGGCATTTCCACATAATAGCAATATAAAGTTTTAATCGCGTAGTTTTCCACACTGCATAACAATATGGTATAGTTTTATTTTTCTGCAAATATTTGATTATATTCCTTTATTTATTATTTTTTCTATGGAGCGAATCAACTATTTTTTCAACTTTATTAGTATATAAAAGCAAACTTATGAAATTGGATAATTTTTATTGTTTTTTCAAACAATTATAATATATATGTTAATGGAAAAGATAGTATTTACCTACATTTTTTCTAATTAATGAGCATAGAATATTATGACAAGAAATTGTCAAAACTAAATTTAGGGTATGGTAGATAGCAATAGCGATTCTACTATCTAAGGTGCAAAGATAACGAAATAGATTTTTATGGATACTTATCTCCTTGGATAAACCAGTGAGCTGATGGACTCGTCGACCTGAGCCACGGGTTATAAAATAATGTGGTCTACTTTGGCTGCAATGCCCCACAAAAATGGAAATAAGGAAGCTAATCGCTTCCTTATTTTATTAATATAATAATTGTATAACAGGAAGAAAACTATGGAATTATTGTATGATAATTTGATGTATTTTGAAAATAAGATTCTTCCTTATTATATTTTGCTGTACACAGCCAAAGGTGTCATTGTTATTAATCCACTGGAGAGAAATTTAAAGCATTTAACAGGGGCATCACACTCTAAATATGTGAGTATTAAGAATGCAGATGCACAATACTTTTATAAACAGGTAAGAAATAAAAATATTCATCTATTTCATCTGATAAATAAAGATAAATATTTAAATAAATGTTTAGATTATAAAGATTTACTTATCTTATCTAAAAATATGTGTTTCGTTGAATTATTCGATTCCTTATTAGGTAACCCTCAACTTTGTCTTTATGCTAAAGCATCCAATACCGATATATTTGATACAGCCTATTTACATTTTAAATTGACTGAAAATTATGGACTATATTTAGGTGTCATAGGAGATAATGAATCTAATTATCATTTCTTTAATTCAATTATTCAAAGTATTGAAAACCCCAATAAATATATTGTAAAAAAAATTAATGTTTCTAAAATAAAATTTATAATGAAAGAGGAGTTCATAGAAGAAAATTATGCGTTTTATTTATCAAAAAGAAATCAAAATGATTAAAAAGTTAAAAATCCTCTAAAACGAAAATTAGCTCTAAAAACAATAAAAAATCAAGTTCAAATTTTATTGGAAAACGGGTTAGCTATATCAATAAGCCCATATAAAAAAGATGCATTGATGATATATAAAAATGGTATTATAATAGAAAAAAAAGAGCAAATAAAGGGAGATTTACTGACAGCATAGGAAATAGCGGAATATATAAACAACAAATATAAAGATCGCTAATACATATTGATCGAAGCTAAAAGGAAAAAGCTACATTCATACCTGTAGCTTTCAGATTGTTGACAAAGTGGTACTCCAAATAGAGTATCGCTTTTCTTTTGCTTCATAAATTTTAATTATTGTTGAAATCTTTCGTTTTATTATGGTTTTAGTTGATGCTTTCCATCTCCTTCTTGCCATTCTTTTTAAATTATGACACGCAAAAATCATCAGCCCTTGTTGCCGATTTTTTTGTAGTCCTCTCAATCTTGTATATCTCAAATTGTGATACTCCTTACAATCTCCAAATACACGTTCGATACTCTCTTTTCGCTGGGGATATCGTTCTTTCCATTCAGGCGTATGTCGTATCTCTTCCATAGCTTCTTCTCGATTTCTTCCCATACATGTCGTGTGATGACTTTTTGATGTTTTTTCGATTGTGTACACTTATTTAAAAAGGAACAATTCTTACAGTCTTCTGGTTCCGATTTATATTTTTTATAGCCTAATTTGTTCGTTATTCTATATTCTAATATTTTTATATTCGGACATATATAACAGTCATATCCTTCATCATAAACATATTCATATTTCTTGAAGAACCCTTTCTTCGTTGTTGGCCTTTTATATGGTGCATACATTTTTTGCTTATGCTCTAATATCGTCTTACATATTGCTGGGGTTATATATCCTGCATCTAAACAGATATTTTTGATTTGATCTTTAAATTTGTCTCTCAATATCTGGTATGCCTGAAAGAAGGAGACACTATCATGCACATACCTATTGCAAAAATAAGTCCCCCAATTGTTCCTAATATAATTTCTAATAATGTTTTTTTCATTCTTCTTTCTCCCATTCTTTATTATTACTTATTTTTCATTTCGATATCAGCTTGATATATTTTTTCTAAATTTTTTTTCGATTCTTTTAAATTAACATTTGATAAATATGTTATTGCCTTTTCTAAGTTATCAGATTCAAAATTCCACCATTTTATTTCCTTTAAAAATGCAATTGTATCTTCATCAAATCTAGATTTAATTATTGCCGCAGGGGAACCTCCAACAACACTATAAGGTGGTACATCTTTTGTTACTACACTATATCCAGCAATTATTGCACCATCACCAATTTTTACACCTGGCATAATTCTTGCTTTTCTACCAATCCATACATCATTACCAACAATTGTATCTTTTATTGGCGGCATTTCATCTTTTGTCATTCCAAGGTGTGACGCCCAATTTTTACTAATTGTATTAAAAGGATAAGTTGAAAAAGATCGTGTGCTATGATTTGCTGCTCCCATTATGAATTCAACGCCATAAGCAATACTACAAAACTTTCCAATGTATAAATCTCCATGACCTGGATAATTATAAAAAACATTATCTTTTTCAAAATCAGCATCAACTTTTCCATTACAATCATAATATGTAAACATACCAACATGAACATTACTTGCTTTAATAGTATTTTTTATATAAATCATATTTTTATGTTGATTATAGGTAGGGTATGTATCAAATTTAGCCTCATTAAATTCTTGTTTCATTATTTTTTCTCCTTTTTTAATCTCTTTTTTGCATCTTCTACGGTTTCTTCATCTTTTGTTAAATATTGGTCCACAAATTTATCTTCAAGTTTAGTATAAGTTTTTACAACAGTATCCTCTATTTTTTTATATCCACCAGTAACACCTTTTTCAATGTTTTTATAACCGTTTACCATTGAATCTGCAATTTTTTCATTTGCTTTAATTAATCTTGATTTTGCCATCTATTCACCTCCAATGTACTAGACACTTGTTTGTTTAATACATTTATAGTATAATATAATTATAATTTTAAATTCAATCAACAGATTAAAGCAAAATGTTGGGTTGATGGAGATTGATTACATGAATATTCCAAATAATAAAAGAAAAAAAGACTCTCAACTAAAAATAGAAAAAGTTTTTGTTAATTTATTGCGAACAAAAGAAATACATGAAATTAATGTAACTGATATTGTTAAACTTGCTAAAGTAAATCGTTCAACTTTTTACGCTAATTATATAGATATCTATGATTTAGCTGAAAAAATTGGAAATAATATGATTAATGAAATAGAAAGGATATATGCAGATGAAAGAGATAATCAATACAATAGTGATGATTATTTAAAACTATTCAAACATATTAAAGACAATCAGTTATTTTATAAAACATTATTCAAATTGAAAATTGATCAAAAAATAGAAACCACTGCATATGATACTTATCTATCTAAAAAAATATACAATGATGAATTTATTGACTATCATATTGAATTTTTTAAAGCAGGATTTAATGCTATTATAAAAAAATGGTTATCTAATGATTGTAAAGAAACACCAGAAGAAATGATGGAAATAATCAAAAGTGAATATAAAGGTAAATGTCTTGATTAAATATCAAGACTTCAGATTGTTGACAAAGTGGTACTCCAAATAGAGTATCGCTTTTAGCGATATTTCCACATAATAGCAATATAAAGTTTTAATTGCGTAGTTTTCCACACTGCATAATAATATGGTGTAGTTTTATTTTTCAGTAAATATTTTATATTCCTTTATTTATTATTTTTTCTATGGAACGAATCAACTATTTTTTCAACTGCATCAATATATAAAAGTAAACTTATGAAATCGGATAATTATTATTGCTTTTTAATATAATTATGATAGAAAAGATAGTATTTACCTACATTTTTTCTAATTAATGAGCATAGAATATTATGACAAGAAATTGTCAAAACTAAATTTAGGGTGTGGTAGATAGCAATAGCGATTCTACTATTCGTGAAAGTGGCCACATAAGAACCTACCTTTCTCGGATAAACCAAGCGAGAGTTCATTGTCCTCGTTAGCTTGTCACGAGCTTTATAAATGTGAGTTCGGTAAGGGTTAGGCCTTACACCGCAATGTAAAACAGGAGCTAAGTAGCTCCTATTTTATTTAAGGAGAATAATTAAAAATGAATGGGGATTTTTGCATAAATAAGAATGGGGAATACTTTAAAGAAGAAATCCTGCCATATTATATTAGAAACAACATTGGGACATCTCATAATTGACTCTAAAGAAGAAAATTTAAAGCATTTACTCGGGATTGATAAATCTTACAATATTATCTATACACGAATGTCTGCAAAAAACTTTTATGACCATCTATTTAAAAGTACTGTCTCTATTTTTGAATTAGTTGATAAAAAAAGATACGAAACATCTTCCTTGACTAAAGATGAACTTTACATATATGGTAGAAACGCAGCTTTTGTCTCTATTTTTAAAAGTCTTTTCAACGAAACAAACATTATGGTTTACAAGAAACAGATAGGAACATTACTTGATACAGATTATCTACAATTCTGTTATATAAATAGTGCCGGTGGATATTTAGGCATCGTAGGCGGAACTACAGATGACTATTATCATTTTAATTCAGTCGTTTTAGAAAGAGATAATCCAAATAAATATATAGGACAAAAAGTAGTAATCAAAAGCATTGAAAAAGTGTTAAAGTCTGAGTTCAAAAGGGAGAATTACAACATATATGCTTCTAAACGATACAAAAAGTTATCAGCAAAGCAAATAAAAAAAGCCAATTACAAACAACTTGTAAAAGACATCAACCTCCTACTTATTGATGATCTCATTCTTGGGCTAGGAAGGTACGGTAAAAATAGCATTCAAGTTTATAGAAGCAAAACTTTAATTGAAAAAAGATTGAATATTCCAGATGAAATAGAAACGGTTGCAAATATAGCAACTTACATAAATGAACAATATAAAAACCAAAATACATAGAAAGCACATTTGTGCTTTCTTTTTCTATTAAAAAATTATCCTGAAAGAGGCTTGGAATAACTAAGCAAAACTATCCTCCCCTATTCTATTTAAAGTAAAGGCATAAAAATTTATGACTTCTTCAACGTAAAATCAGTATTCAAAGATACTCCTATTTATAAGAATCTAAATCTCAATAAATACAAAAGTAAAGCAAAACGCAGGATATGTCTAAGCATCCCCTTTATTTAAATTTACTTACACATAAGCCATTATCTTTCTATGATTATTGTATTTAAAATCTTTTTGCAGTTCATTAAAATCCTCTCTTTTTCTTCATTATTTCTAAATTTAGATAGTAGTTCAAAGTCATATAATATCCAGTATATAATCATTCTCTCCTCTAAGTATTTAACCGCATTTAACTTCGTATAATACTTTTTAATATAATGAAACAAGTTTTGATAATCTTCTGTCTTTTGAAAAGAATCCATTTCAATATTCGCCCATTTCCATGGGAAAAACACACTCATATACAATAGTCTTAAATCAAAATCAAAAGGAGCAGTTATTGAATCGTTAAAATCGATTAATTTAATTTTTTGACTGCTGTCTAATAGAATGTTATCAAAATGTAAATCATTATGAATGCAGCAAAATGTATTATCTGATAAGATCTCATCATATTGATCAAGCGAATTCATAATAACATAGCTTTCATCTTCGCTGAACAGATTCGTTGTTTTATTAAAGCTTGATAAGATACTTGCTTTTATCGCTGCACTCCAATCATACTTAACCCCTTCGTTAGAATGCATCTTCCTTAATACGTCAACTAATTCTTTAACCCATTCTTCTCTTTGCTGTTCGCTCATTTTATACCAGTGATAATAAACAGATTTCCCATCTACTTTTTCTAATATTTCATAAACGTAAGGTCCTACTCCTTTTGAATTATCATATTTATATAAAGTTGGGATATTTTTATTATCTTGATTCCTATGATAAAAATTGACTTCTACGTCAAATGAAGCTTCTTTTTCACTTTCACCACAGACCTTAAGGATATATTGATCGTTAACACTAAAGAGACTATTATTAAATCCTGCATTGATTTCCTCAATGCTTTTTTTATCGCCAATTATATCTTTATTGGCTCGTACTATTTTTTCAGCAAGCTCTAAGCGCTGTTTCACCAAATTTTCTTTTACTTCAAATATTTTAAATACCACTTTTGTATCCTCAGTAAAATTTGAACATCTTGTTTTAAAATAATGGGTATAAGCTTTTTTCCATTCTGTCAATGTCCCTATACCTTCAAGGTTAGATAAATCTTCATTAATATTTTTAAATTCCGTGATAATGACTTTTTTTGTTTTGGTTAAACAAGCCTTCTTCTCATTATCAAAGATTAAGATCGCCTCTTCTTCAACATGTGAGATATCATTTCCATTGTATAAAGAGGTAACTGCCGTTTTTTTACCGGACAATACTAATTCTACCCACTGATCATTATTCATCTCAAAATGCCATGTTTGTAATGTTTTAGTCATGCTTATACCCCCATTTCTAGTGAAAAGTTTACCACACAATAAATGCTTTACCTAGATATTAATAAAACTTAATCGCTTTTACTGTCTCAAATACTATAGAAAACATAGCTTTTTTTCTTGAGTTGGAAATAACAAAGCAGCTAGGTGGCATATCTAACTGTCATTCAACCCTTAGATCATCAAACTAAAGAAATAAAATATTATCGGTATATCATGTAATTTTAATTCATGATAAAGCTTGTTTATTTTATAAACCAGACCTATAATATAGATATACATAATATTAATAATATAAATAATATCAATGAAAGGAGTAAAATCATGAATGTAATTGTTGAATTGAGAGATTTAGGTAAAATCTATTATCCTAATACTAATCAAGAAGTAATCGCATTGAAAAACATTAATTTAACTATATCTGTCGGAGATTTCCTAGTAGTTATGGGAACAAGTGGCAGCGGAAAATCTACCTTATTAAATATGATTACGACTGTTGATGAACATACTTCAGGTGATATTCTAATTAACGGCAGATCTATTTCTACCATGACCTCAGCTGATAAAGCAAAATACCGCTATCAGTCATTAAACTTTATATTTCAAGATTTTAATTTATTAAATAGTTTAAGTATTTATGAAAATATAGAAATACCATTACTGATGAACGGTGTTGATCAAGAAATAGCTAAAAAGCAAATTATTAAAACAATGGATGATCTTGGAATCACTGACTTAATAAAAAAATATCCTATCGAGTGTTCGGGTGGTCAGCTTCAAAGAGTGGCAATTGCCAGAGCGATCGTGAGCGGCGCTCCTTTGATTGTGGCAGATGAACCCACAGGAAATTTAGACAGTACAAATGCTGAACAGATGATGGAATTATTAGTCACTTTAAACCATGGTGGAACCACCATTATTTTAGTAACCCACGATAGTGCAATGGCAAGCTATGGCCACACAGTATTATTCATTAAAGATGGAGAAATTCACCAAAAAATAGAAAAAAACAATCAAACTAGGCAGGAATATTTCCAGCAGATAGTCAAATTGACATCAAATATAGAAAATTAGGAGGTGGAAATCATGTCTACGATCATTAAGGCAGTCAAAATAAGTAAACGATATAAAATAGATGAAAAAACATTTGTCCAGGCATTAGATAATATTGACATAGAGATCAATGAAGGGGAATTCATTTGTATCATGGGAGCCAGCGGTTCAGGTAAATCTACTTTAATCCAAATCTTATCAACCATCGACAAACCATCTAAAGGCACAGTATCCGTAGAAGAAAGATCAAAGATGGAAATGCAGTACGACTTATCTCAATTTCGCTATCAGAATCTTGGTTTTGTGTTTCAAGATCTAAATCTATTAGATGAGTATACGGTATTTGAAAATATTGCTCTGCCTGTATTAATAATGCAAGGTAAAGATAAAAACATTGAAAATCGAGTGAAGGTGTTAGCAAAGAAAATCGGCATCGAGTCTTTACTTGAAAAGTATCCGAACGAATGTTCCGGAGGTCAGCAGCAAAGAATTGCGATTGCTAGAGCATTGATTAATCAACCTAAAATTCTAATCGCAGATGAGCCAACAGGTAATCTTGACAGTACAACTGTAAAAGCAATAATGAAAGTATTTAAATCCTTAAATGATGAAGGTACAGCGATTTTAATGGTAACACACGATTGTTATTTAGCAAGTTACAGTGATCGAATGCTTTATTTGAAATCAGGTAGAATTATTGATGAAATAAAAAAACAGTCAATGTCGCAGGAAGAATATTTTGATCAAATAATAGCCTTAAATTCTAAGCATAGTATATAGGGAGGAATGACATATGGAAACCATTAGGCTAGCCTTTAAATCATTGAAATTTGATACCAAAAAAACAAAATCATATTTTCTGTTCCAAATATTTATTACCATTGGAATATGTATCTGCTGTCATTTTTTAGCTGATTTTGGTTCGTATATACAAAATATTCCGGGCTATGAATACAGTGTGCTTATCTACGATCATAAATATTTTATCGAGCAAACTTTTCCTCCTACTACTATGTTTAGTATATTTTTACTGTTTGCATTAGTCATGTTAGGATTTTATGCTTTTCAATTCATTTATCAAGAGCAGTCCAAAAGAATAGCCGTGTTTAGAATCGGCGGTGTTAGCGCCGCCAAAATCATCTTATTTCTCTTCATGTATCTATTCCCCATTATTTTGACTGCTATTCTAATTGGTTTAATACTGGGATTCATTTCTGTTCAGCTTCTTAATTACATTATCTTTAGTTTTAGCGAAGCTGCTTATCCGGGCATTCAATTCTCCGTTGAAGGAATCGTAATCACCATCATTATCTTATTAATTCAAATGGTCTACTATATTATTTTAATATTAGGTTTTGTGGTCAGAAATGAGATCAAAGATATACTCTACTATAGTAATAATGGCAGCCATTTAAGCAACGCTAGAATCAATCAAGATAAAAAAACGAATAGAATGATGGTAGCCTGTGTAGGACTTATCTTTATAATGTACTTGTATATAAAGGCCGTCAACAGCCTCAATACGAATATAATACTTTGCTGTATTGCAATTGGGTTTATTATGAAACCGCTGATTCAAGATATTTTTGTCAAGATGATCACAAAAATGAAGCGAACCAAATATTATAAAAAAACAAACGGTTATTTCGGCTTAACGTTTGCGATTTCAAATTTAATTCAATGCTATGGGCTGATCTTTGTATTATCTATGCTTTATCAATATGCCATTTGTTTACTGGTTTTCTTTAATAACCGTTTAGTGGATTTATCAATCAGTGTCGCTTTATTTTTAATCGCTACTTTAGCTGTTGTGATATCCATTGGATTTCAATTATTAACAGAAGCAAAGAAGAAGAAAAAAGAATATTTTGAATTATTTAGGATAGGAAAAACAAACAATGATATTAAGGAAGTTATCCATTACGATCTCATTACATTTTTAATTGTGACCTTTACCGTTTCAAATATATTTCCACTCGTTACATTCGTCCGTTCTTTACTTGACGGGATCATTACGGTGAGTTTCTTCTTGGGTACCGTTGGAATTTACGGCGTTGAATTAATCATTTTATATTTTATAGTAAAGAAAGGATACTATCGTATTGTCGCAAAGACTTAAAATATAAGAATATTGATATATATAACTACCTTTTGCACTATTCATCGCTGTATTTCCGCTTATATCCTATTTAAGCAACAATAACGTCATTGACTAGTGACATTTTTAAGAAGGCTGATCCCATTATTTTAACACGATCTTCTCATCTTCTTCTGATAATTTTCCTGTATCCTTTTATTAAAGGAGGAAGGATGATGATCACAAATAAATCTAAATGTTCCATGATACTGTTAGGTTTTGCTTTATTCTTTAGTTTTCTATTATGGCTGACCTATTCATTTCTACATAAGAAACATGAAAAAGTCCTTCGCTAATCCGAAGGACCTTGTTTATTTAATGCAGGCAAATGCTTGTTTTAAATCATTGATAATATCTTCTGAATCTTCTAATCCAACAGAAATACGCAATGTTTCCTGCTTAACACTGGCTGCTTGTCGTTCCTCTTCACTCATCTGTGCATGAGTTGTACTTGCCGGATGCGTCAGTAATGTTCTTGAATCGGCAAAGTTTGTTACATGAATAATTAATTTGATGTTGTTGATCACTGTTTTACCGCCATCAATTCCACCTTTTACCCCGAAAGTATATAATCCGCCAAATCCATTTGGGAAATACTTTTTCGCAAGGTCATGATCAGGATGGCTAGGCAATTCAGGATAGCTTACCCATTCCACATCTTCGCAAATTTCTAAGAATTGTGCTATCTCACGTGAATTTTTAACGTGCTGTTTCATTCTTAAAGACAGTGTTTCTAAACCTAATAATGTCATATAGGCATTAAACGGTGACATACATGCTCCTAAGTCACGCAATGTCTTGGCAACCATTTTAGTTGTCAGAGCGCCTTCATTTAGATCAGCGTACACAATATCATGGTAAGCTTTATCCGGTTGTGTAAACAATGGATAACGTGGGTTATGCCAATCAAATTTACCACTATCAACAACGATCCCCCCCATGACATTTCCATGACCGGCTAAGTATTTTGTCGTTGAATAAACAACAATATCAGCTCCATGTTCGATGGGTTTAAATAAATAAGGAGTCGGCGTTGTATTATCAACCACAAACACGATACCGTATTTCTTAGCGATTGCACTGACTTTATCAAAGTCAATAATATCTGCGTTAGGATTTCCTACAGATTCAACAAAAATCATTTTTGTCTTATCATTGATCATTTTTTCCATTCCATCTAAATCTTTAGGATTAAACAAGTGTGTCGTAAATCCCATTCCAACCATTGTTCCGGATAAAGAACCGATTGTTCCCCCATAAAGGTTATTTGCCGCTAAAATCTCGTCTCCGCTTTGCAGAATCGTCATGATTGTTCCCATGATTGCCGCTGTCCCTGATGCATACGCGACAGCCCCTACTCCGCCTTCTAAAGCTGCCATTCTTTCTTGTAAAGCTGTAACTGTTGGGTTAGACAAACGTGAATAGAAGTATCCCCCTTCTTCTAATGCAAAGATGCGTGCCGCTTGATCCGCATCGTCAAAAGTAAATGCGTTAGATAAACATAAAGGCACTCCCGTTGCTTTTGTTGTTGGATCGATATGCTGTCCAGCATGTACTTGTAATGTTTCAAATTTATATTCTGACATATTATCCCTCCTCATATAACAAAAATATTACCACAAAATACAAATAATAAAAAGAAAAAGGTGTATCCACCCTTTCTTTTATTTAACGTATTTGTTTAAAATGATACAACGCTCCAATCAAATTGGCATCATTATAATATTTACAAGTTGTTACTTTAGGGATAAGCAATTGTTTCTTTGTTTCGTTATAAATATGCTCCAACGCTTTTTGAACACCTTCAAGAACTCTCGGTTGTTTACTGATCCCTCCGCCTAAACAGATAATCTCCGGGTCATACATATATTGCAGATTGTATAACTGCACTGCAACATCGATATAGAATTGATTTAGGATATCAAGTACGATCGGATTATTTTGCTCTGCTTTTTCAAATATAAAGTAGCCGTTTACTTCAGATATCGGCAAGTTCAAGCGATTTGCTGTGATTTGACACAGGGCTTTTGTTGAAGAGGTATCCGCCCACGTTATAAACTTGTTTTTTGCAGCGTCATAATCAGAAATGATGGTACTGATTTCACCGGCAAGACGATGTCCGCCATGATGAACCGCTTTATTTTTGATAATCGCACCGCCGATTCCCGTTCCAAATACAACAACAATTGAATCCTGATAAGCAGAAGCATTTCCAATCCAAGCTTCTGCTAATCCCGCACATTTACCATCATTTTCCAATGTTACTTTTATCCCATCACAAGCATTGGAAAGCTCTTTGGTCAAACATACTTCATTTAAATAGGGATATGCTGAAATAACTAGGATCTTTCCCTGCTGAGCATCAATAACTCCCGGACACGCTAAAGCAATTCCTTCCACTTCATGCTTTCCTTCATGATAAATTCGGCTTAAACTTTCAATAAATTCAGGTAATGAATGCAATGAATTTGAAAGAAATTCATGTCGTTCCAAAATTGTTCCTTCTTCATTTAAATACGCATATTTTATGGCTGTCCCACCAATATCAAATACTAAATACATAGATTCCACCTTCCCGTCTCTTTGGCTTTATCATATCATAATTTAATATATTAATACATATCTAGTACAAGTTAACTATACATTTTCTTAATGTTTTAATAGACTACATTGAAGGAGGCAAAATATGAATTATTATGAAGATTTAACACAAATGATGATGGGTGGACAATGTCAAAGTGAAATGCCTAAAGTTTGTGGCTGCAGCAATCCAATGCAACAGACCATGGCACAGATGCAAGGACCGCAAATGAATGCTCAGTCTATGGCTCAAATGCAAGCACCGCAAATGAATACTCAATCTATGCCACAAATGCAGGAAGCACAAATGAACGCTCAATGTATGTCACAGACACAAATGCCACAAAAAGCACAGAAGGATGGAGCGATGGCGAAGCCAGCAAAAGATATGAAAAGCGCCAGCTGCATTCCTCTAGGTAAAAACTATCCATTATTTCAAGTGGATACAGCATTTATGCTCGGAAACCTGTTTGAGGGATTATACGATCCTTACTGTGGGTTCAGTAACTTCCCATTACAGGCATGCAATCAGGAGCAATCATTACTATATCAAGTATTGGCATTTAAATTTGCTGCACATGAATTGAATCTATTATTGGATAATGATCCTAAGAATGAAAAACTGATTCAATTATTCAATCAATATAACGAAATGTACAAAAAATTATTAAGCCAATATACAAAACAGTACCGTCCATTAACCGTAGATCAATGTAATCCTACGAATCAATGGATGTGGATCAATTCACCCTGGCCATGGGAAAATAAATAAAAGGAGACAACTATGTGGAAATATGAAAAAACACTGCAATACCCTGTAGATATTAAACACAAAGATTTACAGATGGCAAAGTATATCATTACTCAGTTTGGTGGTGCAAACGGTGAATTAGGTGCTCTGTTACGTTATTTAACCCAGAGATATACCATGCCAGATGAAAGAGGACGCGCTTTACTAACGGATATCGGAACCGAGGAAACAGCGCCTAAATGATGTATGTAATAAAAAGCTGAATTTAATCAATATTTTTATACGGAAATTTAGTCCTTTTAATAAATCTTGTTTTATATTTGCGTTCATATCTACTACGGAATTTTGAATCCATCGACAAGATCATATATCTTAGCGGATATTCCCCACATTTCTTATATTTTGTTAAGTCTCTATACAATTTATTAACGGCTTTTCTTAATTGATCGCACACCACAAAATAAATAATTTTTTCATCGATATTAGTAAATTTACCATCTTTTAAATACTTAGTTATTTTTTCAGGATCTAGTTCATCAATTAAAAAGACTTTGCAACTACTATCGGAATTATATTTAATAAAGCTATCTTGTATAGTAACAGTTAAAGAAGCAGTCAATTTAGGAGATAATATTGCATTATAAACTTCATTTCTCTTATATAGTTTTGAACCTGTTGAAATCTTTTCGACACAGATATTTGTGTCACCTAAAAACGGAGTAATATCTTGTAACATATAAATCCATCCTTTCTAAATATAATTATATTATCGTATATAAATATAAAAATAGCTATTATAAAATAGCTATTCCATACATTCTTTTGTTGATTTATCTATTCTAATCCCCTTAAACACAGGTTGTCTTAACCCTTCCTTATCCGAAGGCATATATTCTACGATACATACTAAAGTTGGATCTAACCATACGGCTTTTTCATTCCCTGAAGGAACTGGTAAATTAAATGGGGAATGATCTATAATTGTATACTTATATTGATTCAGCGTTCTAAGACTGCTTCCCAAGGTGACGTGACCTTTATAAATTAGTTCTTCCTTATTATTATATTGTCCTATTATTATACTGGTCATATTATTAGGCTTCTGAATATACCCACATACAACATAGTCCTGATCCTCTAACACTTTAAATTTTATCCAATCTTTAGAACGCTTCCCATAAAAGTATTTACTGCCTTTACGTTTAGCGACTACTCCCTCTAAACCTTGCTGCTTTGTAAGATTAAATAATGCAACACCATGATTTTCTACTGTTTTAGATATGGCAATTCGGTCATTTTCTTTAACAGTTTGATTTAAAATGACTTTTCTTTCTTCTAAAGACAGATCGACTAAATCTTTATCACCAACATAAATAATATCATAAGTCACAAATGTTGCGGGCAACCGAGAAGATTGTAACTTAATTTTAAAAGGATTGGTCATAAGTGTCCTTTTTTGAACTTCAAAAAAATCCGGTGTACCGTTCCTCATCACAATAATTTCTCCGTCTAAAATACACCGACTATTAACTTGCAAATTTAATTTTAGCAATTCCGGAAACAAGGAGGTAATATTCTTGTTTCTTTTATTCCTTAAGTCTACATCGTCTTTTGTTATATAAGCAAGACAACGGATTCCGTCAAACTTTAATTCATAAAAATAGTTTGGATCATCAAACGGCTTACTTTGATCTGCGATCAGCATTGCCCGAGCTTCTCTATTTTCAAAAATATCCATACTAAGATGGAATTGAATGGTTGTTTGCCATTTCTAGGGTTTGTTGTAATGCGGTCATTAAATCTATAGCGGTTGTTTGTTGCTCGTTTCCAGCCGTTACGATTTCTTGTCCATTTATCTTTGTCTGAATAGCTTCTCTTAATTTAGCCTGATATTCATCTTCATATTCCTCAGCTTTAAAAGGTTCTGTCATGCTAGCGATTAACATTTTAGCCATTTCTAATTCTTTTTTATCTACTTGCACTTTATTAATAGATGGGATCGGCTGTATTTCTTCTTGAAAAAATAATATCTTAGCGATTATATCATTTTTTGTAGGATATAATGCCACTAATTCCTCTTTATTCCCCATAACTGTTTTAGCGATTGCAATTTTCTTAGAACTAAATAACGCTTGTCTTAATAATTCGAACGCTTTTTCTCCACCGGGTTCCGGTGCAAGATAATAATCACGATCGAACATAATTGGATCTACATCTGTTATCTTTGCAAAATGAATAACATGGATAGTCTTATCTTTTTTAGTTTTTATACGTTCTAATTCGTCTTCTGTTATAGTCACATATTTTCCTTTCTCATACTCAAATCCTTTTATTATTTCACTACTTTTTACCTCTTTTCCGCAGCTAGGACAAATTTTCTGATATTTAATCCGCTGGTGATTGCCCGAATCATCTTTACAAAGTTGATTAAAGCTAATCCCTGTTTCTCTCGTTGTTTTGTGTAAGCTAACAGGAACATATAACATTCCTACACTTATTGCACTTTTATGTGCTATTGGCATATTCATCACACTCCTATATTGTTAGTTATGTGTACATTATTAGGAATTATACAGCAAGCTATATAACTTCTTATAGTAACTTGTTAAATCTATTAAGTTATACATAGTGCTATAATACTCTTTGAGGTGAATAGGTATGGAAGAAAAGGCAAAGTGTCCTAAATGTGGAAAAACAATCACAAAACATGGTACATATTTAGAGAATAAATAAAGGTGGAACAGTCCATCAACTCTTTTATTGCGGTAACTGTAAGTTCTCTTTTAAAACAGTTAACGGAAAAATTATAGAAAATTACACTTTAAAAGAAAAATAAGATCGTTCATATACCTTGAATGATCTTATTTTTATATTCCATAATCGAATGATAAACATTGCTTAAATCATCTTGTGATATTATCTTTAAGTCCAATGCTATTTTAAGCTGTCCGAATATAATCCCCTCGCAATACTCTAATAATTCTAAATCTGATCTGTCCTCTTGCATAGCTTGTACATAACTTCCATAAGAGTGTATAAGATTTAAAAACACAATCTCTTTTAATTTCCCTATTTCCATATCCACATTCTCCCTACATTACTAATTAATATAATAACATAAGAAACAAATAAATAACAAAAACTTTTTAAAATCTATTGCAATAGGTAGCTACCTATGATATAATGAGAATGTAAGGAAAGGAGGGAATGAAATGAATGATGAGATAAGTGAAATAATAAAAGACTTATCGGAAGCAGTCTTCTACATAGTCTCTACGGTCTGCCTAATCGTGACAACTAAGAATAGAAGAAAGAAAACCAATAAGTCTAAGAGAAAGAGGAAATAATCCTCTTCTCTCTCTTCACTTATATTATAACACATTCATTTATAATTTATGGATAAATTTAAAGTATTTGATATAATAGTAGTATTAAGTGCCATTAAAATATTGTTTGATGGATTAAATGGAGAATTTTCTCACCCTACTCCTTTTGATTTCGTTAAATGGGGTTGCTATTTAGTGTTACTCATAAGTTATTTCATTTATAGGAGGCGATTAAATGGAAGAAAAAAAGGATCCTAATGATTGGTCAAAAAAAAATATGCTCTTTGTACGCGCCAAATATAAAAGCGATTTCGTTGATGAGTTTAAGGCTGCCTGTAAACAATTAGGTATTACTCAAAGCGATGTATTCAGAGAAGCGATGAAAAAAACAATTCAAAATGCAAAAGACAATAATAAATGTAAAACGGAGGATAAATAAAATGTATGATAAAATAAGAAAAATTTTAAATAATGAATTAGTAGGAAAGACTTATACAAGTTGGATCGATCTTGACAACGATATGATAGATTATGGATTTGCTTCTGAAGAAAATGCAGACTGGGATCAGTTAATATCTGATGAGAGCATTGCCTATGCACTAAAAGAAGATATTGAAAATGAAGATTATATCATTATTAATTTCACAGTTATTGATAGTAATTCTCCATATAAGTTTACTATTACAAGCGTTGAATAAAAAATTGCCCTAATTCCAATTAAGGAATTAGGGTTTTATTTTGCTCTATAATTTTAACTTGATCGTGATAGACTTCTATATCCCGATCACCGCATCTAATTATATAGGTACGGTGTTTTTTCTCAGCGATACAAATATCTTTATTAAAGAAATTTAAATTTAATGATTTCCCGTTCATATCTTTAGCGTTAGGAACTAATATAATTTTTCGCATACCTCTACCCCTTAATAACTAGGACTTGTCCCGGATAAATTACATCATCAATCAGACCATTCCAATTTTTGATATCTACATATCTTGTAGGATCGCCCAGCAATGTGCCAGCAATATCCCATAAAGAATCTCCGGATTGTACGACATAGTGACGATCCGGATTTTCTGTATTCTCTGCAATATCACCGTCATTCACAAAGCACATGCCATCGTTAATCAGATAAGGGTTATTGGTTCCCGGGTAAATAGCGGTGATCGTCCCCTCTCCAATATCCGGCACTAGGGCTTCACCATTAGGCGACCAACCCACTTTTGCGGTAGACGAAGCATAACAACTCCCAAAATAAACATATTCTCCTACGTGGTGCTTTAAGGTTGGTTGTGGCGCTGGTACTGGTTCTGCTGGCTGACTCACAACGTTGCTTGTCACTCCTGCATATTTATCCCAAGCATCTAAATCGCCATAGAAAACATTGCAATCTAGCTTACCGTTATAGCCGTCTAAGCACCCTGATGATGTAAATTGCCACATCGCATAAAACGGCCAGTAGTTAACTTTTGGTTCTGCGCCAACATTAGTCATATCATAATTATAAATAGGATCATATCCTTTATACTTTGCTACCCATAAGCCATAACCGGCATTAGCTACAGCAGACCAATCATACTGGTTAACTACGCTTTCAGACATGTAAATCATAGGTTTTACTCCAGTGGCTTGCTCAACGATCTGTAACCATTCTAATGCCCAGCTTACGTCCGATGTCTGTTCTTCCCAATCTAAGACCGGAATACCTTTACCAAAATAGCCTTTACAGTTATTAACAAAAAACTCTGCTTCTTGTCTAGCTGTGTTTTGTGCATTTTGCGAATAGTGATAGAAGCCTACTTTTCTGCCTATATTTAAAGCTTGCTGAACGTGTTTATCACAGTAAGGGTTAATATACCCAGTTCCCTCTGTAGCCTTAACGACAGCAAAATCGAAAGCAATTTGACTTAAATCCAAATCGCTTTGCCAACTTGAAACATCTATTCCATATAACATATTATTTTTCCTCCTGATAATCTAACGCCTTTTTAATTTCATAAAATACCGTATTGACGAAATCTTTAATCACCGTTGCCGTTACAAACGGTTTTATTAATGCCGGTAATTTAGATCGGATATTTTGAATAACAAAATTTAACTTTTCTTCATTTTCTCCTTTGTTGAATATTTCCTCCGCTTTTACGATATAATCAATCGCTAATCCTCTTAATGTTTTCTTTTTAATAGAATAGGTTAACCCGCTCACCGTTACTAACCCAATCACTATAATGCTAATGAATGTTTGTTGATCCATCTTGATTCCTCCGTTTATTTGATCGTTAATTTTTTTATTTCTTCATCCATTTTTGTAATCATGCCGTTACCTCCGAGATCATGGTAAGCCCCATACATCATGACCCAATTTTGATAGGCATAACTTGGTATTTCTCCCAACTCCATATATTTATCATGGTACTCAATCAGCTGTACTCTTAATAAGCAGCAGAGAGCTTCTTTTATTGCGCTTTCTTTTGTGGTGTTCGCTTGCTTTCGATTCTCTCTAAGACGCTTATTATCCTTATAAAGTTGTTGAACCACGAAACTTAAAAGTCCAACGGTTAAACTTACCGCGCCCGTAATTAAATAATTCATTTTTTAGTTTTCCTTCCTATTCATTTTGTGATAGTTGCCAAACCCCGTTGACTTTGATATATACTGTTCCAGCTTTCCAAACCCCATTGACTTTGATATACATTGTTCCAGCTTCCCAAACCTCGTTGACTTTAAACCATAACATAGATATCCCCGTCTTTCCCTAGGCTGTTATCCGGCGCTACGTTTCCGCTATATGTACGAATTGATGTACGTTGTAATTCTTCCACTTGTTCTACCAATGTAACGGCATCTTTACCATCCACGCATTTATAGACGATTATTTCAATTCGTGTCCCAACATTCTGTGGTGGACTATTTAACGTGACATATTCTCCTGTGTATGTGTATTGATCCGAAGCTAAACGGAAGCCATTAACATACACCTCTAACAAATCGATTTCATAGTTGAAGCTCGGAACCTCTATCATGAAATCATTTTGATAGGCGGTGGTCGTTGAAATTACATTTGAAAATCGGCGTAATAGCGTTGAACTAGATAACGTTTCACGCATCAAATTAAACCAATCATCAAAGATTTTTTGACTTGCTTCTAATTGTTCTTTTTGACTAGCTTGCCATTGTAAAAATAAAGTGGCAGTATCTAAGTTTTGCACTAATCCTCGCACATAACCACAAACCGTATTATCCATGCGGGTGTCGGTTATATTGGCTTGTGTAATAGTCGTTGTCTGTTTATTAACATATATTGTTGCCAAGCAATATTCTTTTAAGCGATCGTTACGCACCATTGTGGGCGCTCCCGGTGTTGATGCTTTTTCTCCTTTTTTGATTCGCACTCCCATATCTCTTAGATCGTGATCACAATACCAAACAACGGCATCAATACGAGGAAGTGTTACGTCGCTTGCTTCTATGTCAAGATTAAAATCAGCATCGCACACCATCTTATGACCGTCACTCCACGCATCGCCTGCTTTCACCGTGATACTCATGCCAGTATTTTGCATAACCTGTAAATTATTCGATGGATCAGTAAAGACACCGTTGCCTACCAGTTTTCTTAAATAATCACAAAAGTTCTCTGATGTGTACTCACGGTCATATTTTCCATCCACTTCAACTGCATCAAAGAAAAAACTTTTTATTGCCATATGTTCCCTCCTTATAATCCGAAAGTCGGATTGATACTATATTCTCCCGTTTCACTCATACTTTCGATCACTTCTACTAAGCGACCGTTAATCCCAATCCCCCAGCCTGTATATTCCGTTACACAAATATCACCTAAAAAGACATCTTTTTTATACTCTACACTTCTAAAATCAACCGTACCTTCAAATACCGTTGTCACTTCGGTAATGGCTTCTAGTCCTGTTTCTTTTAATTGTTTTTGATAATCTTTTTCGCTAATTTCTCCATTATTCGTGCTTAGGTCACGCCGATCATGAAAATATTCGTAACGCTCTAATCCTGTATTGTTTGCTTTCCCAACCCATAATTTTTTTCGTTCAATTCCTTCCCCTTCTCCGGCAACTAACACATCGCTAATGGTTGAAGTGTAATCTTCTGAATATTTAGAAGATAGCAAATTGCCGGCGTGATCTGAAAACACGACATAGGGGTTACTTGTTTGAGCATAACTGCGATCTTCTCCCTTATAAAGTTGAAAGATCATTTCATTGTTTTCACTTAAAATTGTTTTAAATCCTATCCCGTAGGTTTCGCATATTTCCTCTATCGTTTCTAATAAATTTTGACCAGTATATTGAACCTGCAGGCGTTCGGTAAACGTTGCATTGCCTATTTTTAATCCTGGTATTTGCCGAGCGGATAGTAATGGCATAATCGCATTATTTTGAATAAGCGTGTAAATGCCATGTGAAACGGTTGTGTTTAATTGCGTTTGATCCGCAATAATTCTTCGACCTAGTAAAGAAGATAGGAAACGCCCGCTAACCGTGACAATCTCTTGGCTATCCT
This sequence comes from Beduini sp., assembly GCF_047239305.1. NCBI lineage: Bacteria > Bacillati > Bacillota > Erysipelotrichia > Erysipelotrichales > Erysipelotrichaceae > Beduini > Beduini sp. The sequence goes on along the minus strand of NZ_JBKTEM010000005.1, from coordinate 124,353 downwards.
CTCTTACTTCAATTTCTACTTTTTCAATCACACCCACATGGTCATCATCATCGCGCATGACATAATAATCTTTTTTAAACCATTCTTTCGTTTGCTCATTCACATCGACCGTCAAAACAAAATCACCGCATGTATAATAGCGTGCCGTCCATATAAAGCTGATATAATTATCGATTAACCCTAACCGATTGAAATGTTGATCCATAATAATGGGGATCATTTTTTCCATGCTTACACCCCCTCATAGAGTTGCGAATGATAGAAGGTAACGCCTAAATTGACTTGGGTATCGTCATCTGCTTCGGCGACAAAAGTATTTTCTCCTGTCTCTAACTGCAGCCATGTAGATCCACGCATAAGAGAATTAAAAAGATTGATTTCTTTCCCGTTGCGAATAAGCAAGATTGTTTTTTCTCCTTGCGATGTATGGATCACAATAGCATCGGCTGGCTCCAACGTATATTGAATGCCAATAAACTCATTTGTAATATAATTGAATATTTTCGGATTAATCACACGGGCATAGGCATACAATTCGATTTTTAAACCACAGGTAATATCTCCATGGTTCACGATTGTAACATCTTTAAACTGATCAAATCGGCTAAATGGAATGGGTTTTGATTTAGCAATCGCAAAAGGAAATTTAAACATACCAATTGTATTTTCTAATCGATTCACTAGTTCCTGTGCTTCTTTAAAAAATGGTGCTGGACAAAAGATAGAAAGAGTAATCGTCTGTGGGTTTTCCCAATAAGCAACTTCTATACTTTCGACAATCCCGTGAATATAAATATCTCGGTATTGACTGGTGTAAAAGACATCTACCCCCTGCTTTGATTTTAAAACTTTGTACACCTGTAAGCGATTCGCTTCTGAATTACGATTGATCGTGAAAGCTAGGTTAATTGTCCTAGGATTCACTTTTGCAGAATTAAAGGTGACACCATCCCCTAAAGCCGTTTCATTTGTATTAATTGTAGCGTTAGGTGGGTTAAGTCCTTGCGTATCAATGAGGGTAAAATCTCCCATTGGGGAAAAAGTAAGGCTTTCCCCTTTACTGTTTTTTAAAACCAGTTCAAACATCCTTATCCCCCTTTCTTTCTTCTATTTTTAGCACTGAATAACAGGTTATTTGTTTGACGGTACACCTCTAAACTATTGATTGGTTTAGGACTGTTAATAATCTGCTGATAAGAGATCGTGGGAGGTGTTGTTTGTGACATAGGGGCAGGACTAGAAGGCATTGTCGTAGCAAAAGCTAGTTTCGGAGTAACAACATCGTGATTAAGACTTAATTTCCGACTTAAATCCGGAACCGCTTTTTTGGCTTCTGTTACCATTGTTTTTCCTAATTTCTGAATTGATTTTTTAATTCCAACGATATTTTCCGTCACTCCTAATTCAACTCCGGAATCAAACAGTTTCCCGATGTTTTTTCCTTCTCTTGAGGGTGAATGAATATCCAAACTCTTTTTAAGAGACGAAATCATCCCTGTTCCTAACCCAGCTAAAGCTGTATAGACATCGCCTTGCTCGTTCTCAATTCCGGATTTTACACCTTTTACGTATTGTTCTCCCGTCTCCGTGTATTCCCATCCGTTCTCATCGAGTTTAGCTAAGCCCTGTGAAGCGAGATATTCCCATGCACTTTCTGTTTCCGGTGTTCCATCACGAATCCCTTGTTTTGCACGTAATGTTTGATTTAAAGCAGCCAGTTTATAATCTTCTGTATTTTTCGCAAAAGCATCTACCCCACTTTGGCTTAAATTTTCCCAAGCACTCGCTATTTCCGGATTCTCTGTATCGATCGTTGATTTCTGATCGCTCAAATCTTTCTTTAATTGTGTTAAACGATTGGCACTGGCATTGATCTGCGACAAATACATCGCATCCCCGGTTTCAACGTATTTTTGTTGCAGATAACTCAATAAATTTTCTTCGTTCTGAATTTGTTGTTGAGTAGATAAGACCACCCGTTCACCTTTATCATTATAAGAAGCAACAATACTGTCATTGATGGTTTTAATGCTTTCTGCACTGCCTTCGGCATATAACTGTTGCAAATATTCTTGTTGCGCGATGGTATCGGTATACCCTTGCGCAAGCAATGTTTTTTGGTCAGTGGCTTCCTTTAATGACTTCACTTCTTCCATATTGAAGAACATATCTCTCATTGCCTTGAGTTCATTGTCTTCTATGTGTTTCGCAATTTGTTCAGCTTCGATACGCGCCCATTCCGCTTTTTTTTCGGCATAAAGTGCTTCTGCCTCTGCCGCCTCTTGCCATGCTTTCGTTTGGTTTTTAATAGCTTCTGAATAGGCTTCTTCTCCTGCATTCAAGATGGCTTGTGCGCGTTTTTTCTGCATCAATTCATCTAAGACCTGTATTTGCTCTTGATAATTGGTGATGATACCGTCTGTCATTTCTATTTCAGTTCCTAATGCTTTATTAAGTTCTCCTAAAATATAATTGGCGCGTCCTTCATACCCCTCTTTTACCTTGCCATTTTCATCTACCAGTGAAGTCAACTCTTGCTTTAATTGGCTATAGTAATCCATTTCGGCGACCGATTCCGCCATCATTTTTTGTTTGCTCTCGATCAATTCGTCAAAACTCTCTTTTTGAGCGATCGCTTCTTCACGTAAGGCTTTTGCTTTTTTTACGTTTTCATCGGTCGCACCTGATAGCAGCATATAAGCACTTACGACTCCTGTAACGCCTAAGGCTAACATTCCCCATGGTGTCGCTGTATGTAACGCATTTAATAGCTGTGTCTTTACGATTTGGGCGTCGATTGTTCCATTTAACAGCCCCATGACCGTGTTAAAGGCGATACTCGTTCCTTTGGCTAACAACTGAATGGCGTTTAATTCACCAGTTGTTTTTGTCGCTATTGCTGTTTTCGTATGATAAATCAACATGGTGGTTGCTAAACCAGTAATCAAAGGAATCAACTTATCGGAATTATCGATCATCAGTCCTAACCCTTTAATCAGTGGAGGAATGGCTTTGCTTGCCAACTGAATAACATTTTTAATCAAACTGAAAACCAAATTCGCTAAGGTTTTTAATGACTGCTTGGTTGCTGGCTTGTCAAGTTCCTTTCCGAATTTTGTCAATTCTTTTGTCACTCCTTGAATGGCTTTTTTCAAATCATCTTTGAACACATCAAAGAGTTGAATCCCCAACCCTTCGGCAGTAGATCCAGCAATCGTTAACGCTCCTTTTACATTATCAATCATTGTATCTGACATACGTTTAGAAGCCCCATCAGCGTTTTGAATGGCAGTCTGTAGTTTGACATAATCCGCTTCACTTGCATTAACAACGGATAACATTCCCGCCATTGCTTCTTTTCCGAATAAAGTAGCAGCCACATTGGCTTGTTGATCTTCGCTTAACCCGCCAAATGCGCCACGTAATTCATTAATGACTTGAATTAACGTCTTCATTGATCCATCTGCATTCGCTAGAGATAAATTGTATTCCTCCATAATGTCTGCCATCGCTTCAGTTGGCTTTGCCATATTGGCAATTGCATTTTTTAAAGCTGTTCCGGATTTTGATCCTTTGATCCCGGCATTCGCCATTAATCCAACAGCGACCGCAACATCATCAACGCTATATTTCATCGCCCCGGCTAAAGCCCCAGCTTCTTTAAACGTTTCCCCCATTAATGAAACATTCGTATTACTTGAACTTGAAGCCTGTGCAAGTACATCAGCAAAGTGGGCGCTATCTTTTGCAGATAACCCGAATGCAGTAATCGCATCGGTTACAATATCCGATACCGTTCCAAGATTCTCGTTAGAAGCTGCGGCAAGATTGATAATACCGTCTAATCCTTCGAGCATATCCGTTGTTTTCCACCCGGCCATCGCCATATATTTCAAGGCTTCGCCTGCTTCTGTCGCACTAAACTTTGTTTTAATTCCCATTTCTTTCGCTTTTTCGGTGAGCAGTTGCAATTCTTCTGCCGTTGCCCCACTGATGGCTTGCACCTCAGACATCACGCTTTGAAAACTCGCCCCGACTTTGGAGCTATAAGCCAGCATACCGGCAAGCGCTGTTACTCCAGCCTTTAAAGATACCACTAACCCGTTTTTCACCTTAGTGGATAGCTCTCCTGTAACCTCTTTTAAATCGGTTAACTGTTTTTTAGTTTCTTCCGTTTTAAGAGCCAATTTTGCTTCTTCGCTTGCTAAGTTATTAAATTCAGCAGCCGTTAATTTTCCGCTTTTTCGCGCATCAATCAACTTTGTGTCAAGATCACGTAAGGCTTTTTCATTTTTTCCAATACTCGCCACTTGATTGTTGATCTTCGTGGTCAACTCTTGCGCGCTTCGTGAGTTCTCACCCTCGTTTTCGACAACGAGACGATATTGTTCTTTTAAATCTTTTAACTTATTATTTTCTTGTTCTAAGATGGCATTTAACTGCTTTTTTCTAGCAGTTAACCCATCTGCTGATTTCGACCAGCCGTCCATCGAAGAGGTAACGGCTTTAAACTCTGAATTCGCTTCTTTAATCAAACGGTTGGATTGCTGAATATTCGCTTTTAAGTCGCTAATATCCAGCTTCCATCGCATTGTACTATCGGTTGTATCTCCTGCCATTTTTGTCCCTCCCCTCAATACCAATCATTATTATTTGCTGGTCTGCGAATGATGACATCCCCATTCGCAAGGACCTTTCTTGATTCTCCGGATGCAACTTGATTTGATTGCCTTTTACTGCTTTTCTTAATCCTTTGGATAAGCAGCATCACCTCCGACCACTTCTCTTTACGAATGATAAAAGGATTGAGGGAGGAATAACGTGTGCATAATTGATCGGTCAAATTAAATAACATTTCATAAAGGGGTATAGGTTCCCCTATACCCTCATTTAGTTTTTTTCAGTGTCTCCTCCTATAGAGGTATTGACTGTTGTCATTAATTCTTGAAATAGCGGCACAAGTTCCTTGATTTTTATGCGTTTGAGTTCATCGTCAGTCACTCCGATAAAAATATCTTTTAACAGCCCTTTGATTTTCGGTAAATTGTCCTTGATTAAAGCATAAATTCCATCATCATCTTCTAATAAATCAATTTGATCCATGATGGATAAAATATCTTCTATGGTTCCAAACATAATGTCGTATTGGTCGACTTCAATCGTACGTTCTATTTCCTTTTGATTTTTATAGATATTTAATTTCAAAGTTCATCCTCCTATTCACTTGATGGTGGTGTTAGCGGCTTTAATGTGTCGATTGTAGTGACTGCTTTAAAGAAATTCTTCAAATCCGCTTTACCATCAGATTCGTCCACCACTAATGCCTTTTGGCTTTTTCCGGTCTTAGTGAATTTATGAATTGTGTGTACACCTGTAATAGTTAATTGTTGATTATTCGTATCTGTTCCTGCATTTTCGGTAGCACTGGTTTCATCAGGAATAGTACAGCTACATTTATAACGCCATACATAGCGATATGTCCCATCTGTTTTCTTTAATCGATACCCTAAAGCGATATAAGTAGGTTCTGTTTCCCCATCAATGAACGCCCCTGTTTCGGCATCAATGGGTTTTCCTACTAAATCCGCCAAAGTCATTAAATCTAATGCCGGCACAGTTAATGCGACCGTGTCCGCTCCCTCCGCATTGATTGTCAACATTGCTTTATTATCGTAATATTTTGAATCTGATGATGTTTCCGTGGTTTTGCTGATTTCTGCGACAGGAGCGAGCGTTTTTACGTCGCTGGTTGTATACGTTTCTAGCGTATCATCTGTCACTTTCGCATAGACGAGGTTGTCCACCCCTCTAAATTCTTGTACTTTTTCCATGTTTTTCCCCTTTCTATAATGGTTCTACATATAAAACGGTGATTCCTCGCCCGGTATGACTTGGCTCATCGCTGATAAGATCATGCCCTGCACCGTCAATAATAAATCCATTTGTTTTTAATTTTTGTTTTGCTTCTATCAACATAGCATTGGTTTTAGAGGGATCAACGCTATAAAAGTTGACATCAAAATCCCATAAGATCGCTTTTTCAAAGTTTGAATAAAATGTCGTGGAATACGTGTTATTGTTATAAAAGCTAAAGAAGTGTTCCGGATAGGGTTGATCCTGTTGAAGTGACCCCTGTAAAATGACGGGATAGCCATACGTTTCTAAAACGGCAATTAATTTTTCTTTCACTGTCTGCATACCCGTCCTGTCTACCTCTTTCCCAAAGCAATGTGCTTTTTCATAATTTCCATTTGCAACTTCCTTATTTTCCGTTTTGTGTTCGCTCCTCGAATGGCGTTATAAAGTTTGACATCCTTATTCATTCTTGGTGTTCCCCACATCAAGAAAATAGAGGGAAACCCGCCGTCACGAATTTTAAATCCGACATCAATTTCAGCAACACTCCCTAACCAATGAATTGTGGAATCTTTAATAATTGCTTGTTTCGTCCTTCCGCTTCGCTCATGGGGTTTCATTGCCGGCTTTATTTGACTTTGTATTAGATTTTGTGTTTGTTTTAAAGTTTCATCGACAGCAGGCTTTATATTACCCGACACTCGATCTAATTGTTCTGCCAAGATGTCAAATCCCTTAAAGGTAATACTCATCTTATTCGCCATTAAGCACGTCCTCCAATACATTTGATTTTGAATTGTAGAAACTGATTTCTAAATTCGATGTTTTCGGGTTCATTCATGATTTCATAAACTCGGTCGTTTAACGTATTTATGACACGACAATCGCTTAATATGTCCGGTCGGTACCATGTCCTCACCGTTGCTGTATCAATCACCGTGTATTGATCGTTAATTGTGGTTTCTGTTCCTCCATAGCTTCTTACCTCTGCGAAAAATAGATATTTTTTCTTATCTAATGTTGAAATATCCGGGTAAATTTTAGTAGGTGTCCCAAATTTATTTTGATATTCCGGGACGAGAAGCCACATAGGCACATTAAAGTTCTGTGGTTTGGGTCTGTATGCCATCTTCTTCCTCCTCCAAACTTAATTGAATGACCCGTTCTTTAAAATAGGGGCTTAATCCCGTTGAGCCGTTTCCATAGTTCCAAAGATCAGAAACACCGCGGGCAATCACACCGACACATTTTTTTGTATGAATCATTTTTTCCGATACACCCGCACTTAATAAATAGTTCTGTGTTTCTTCAATATAAAATTGAATGGTGTCATCTAAATAATCTCCCGTAATTGTTAAAGCCGTTTTAACGGTATCCAGCATAGTAAATGTGTCGTTCATGCCCTAACCTCCTTTTCTTTATAATTTAAGCTGCCGCTTTCACCGTCACGGTAATCAACGACCCATTGTCAATGACTTTTCCATCTACGCTCATTACCGCTTTAGTGAGCAAATCCTCTGTATCCCAATCCTGTTTCTTTGTAATTCCCATGTCATAGACTTCATTTAATACATAATCGGACATATCAAAGATAAAGGCTTTTGTATTCCCCATTTCTTCCGCATATGGGTGACAAACAACGGCGCGCCCTAAAATAGTTCTTTCCGGTTTTCCATTAATGCCATAGTTAACACGTGCAATCGGTTGACCATTCGCATCGGTAATCCCCATAATGCTCATGAACGTTGTTTTGGTCATATACCATTTAGAAGATTCTTCAAATTCAACTGGAATCAATCCTTCAATTTCGCAAAGTTCCTTATATGTTGGCTCCGCTTTTGCCAATTCTTTTGTAGCAATTGGTGTTTCCTTTAAAATGCCTTTCGGCTGTGTGGTTCCATTTCCATTAATAATGGCTTTTTCTTTGGCGATCACCATCGCTTTTGCAACGCTTTCAATAAACTTCGATTCAAAGGTCGCTAGTGCTAAGGTTCCCACTTCCATTGACATCGAGATTTCACAACGCAGTTTATAGTAACTAAAAGTAATTTTACCCGTTGATTTCTTCTGACGATCTGATCCTTGCCCTTCAGATACCCATGTTGCGATAGGTTTTACGTTACTGGTTGGAATGACCACGCCGGCTTGATAATTGGTTTTAGTGACTAATGGCAAAATCATGCCACATTCTTCCATACGTTCAATGATCTTATTGACTAAAACAGTTGGAATAGCACTGGCTACATCAGCAGTCAACGTATTAGCATTCGCACGTAGTTCATCGGGAATAGGTGTACCCGCAATGACATAATTCATGAACGCTGTACGATATTCAGCAGAATCCGTTCCCACGCTTTCTGCTCCGCCATTTGATCCACGTAATCCATAAGTATTTAAGATATTGAATTGATCCGGATTTGAACGGCGTTGCATTTCATTTTGAGCATTTGCCAACTGTTCTTGAGCATTACGGAGTTGCTCTTCTACTTCGTCCGTAGCATTCAAAATTTCTGTTCTTTCCTCTGCGGTCTCGGCTGTTGTAATTGCTGTTCGTAATTGTGTTCGTTCTTCTTCATAACCGTTAATTAAGTTTTGTAAATATTCTTCAAAGTTCATTATTTTTCCCCCTTGTACTGTATCGTTTAATTAAAATCTTTGTTTTCATGTCTCTCTTTTCTTCTTTGATATCCATCAAAGTTGCTCTTGCACTATCCAGGGCTTTGCGGTCGCTTTCCAGCAAACCGTCGGCACGAGCATTTATAGAAGTTCCTAAGTAAGCCGGATAATTCACTCCGCTCACCTCTTGAACATAACCGATCTTGGTAATTCTTCGCTTTGGCAGTTGTGTATCTAAGTCCGACCATTCATCCGCTTCCACGCGTAACATAAAGGACATTCCGTCAATATCTTCATCTTTAACCGCTAGATAAAAATCACGACTATCACTCCGATCCAAATTCAATTCTGCACGCATATGTACACCCGCATCATCAATGGTAAAGGAAAGGTGATGATTTCGTGTCCGTGCTAACGGTTTTGTTTTTAAATCATGGTTGAAAAACAAAGCGACATCTTTCAACACACTCTCTGAAACAGCGCCACGGGCGATCGTTTCCTCAAATAATCCGCCGATAATGGTCGGCTGTTCAAAAACGATAGGTGTTCCTTCTACGATTCCAATATTGCCATTGCTTTCATCCGCTCTTGCGCTATATTCGCTAAATGCGCGCTGACATAATTCGTGCATTTTTGGCTTTTCAAATTTAGGCATTCTATTCTCCTTTCAAATAAAAATAAAAGCCTACCAAATAGCGAGATTTCACTATTTTGATAGGCTCATAGGCTCTTCATTGACTTGTATAATCGACCGACATCGACCGCATTTTATTTCTATATTTTTAACTTCTCCTTTTTCTTTAATCTTAAAAAGTTTTTTATGACAGACGGGGCAACAGAACCACTTCTCATTATTCATTTGTTCCATCCCCCTTCATTTTATTCTTTTGTGTTTGATAGGCACTTGCAATATTGGTATCAATATAGTTGAGGGATTGCTTACGAATACCCTCTAATTCTTTTAATGGACGATAACCAAACGCAACACGCTTTTCATTTTCAAACAGCGTTCCGGATTGACCTAGTAAATCCACCATCGTTAACCGTTGGCTCATGTTCATAAAGGCGAGTTCTTCAGGATAAAATTTGATTTCGTCTTTATATCCCTTATTGCCGGTATCTTTTAAAAGTCCTTTTGTGAATTTCTGACTAACACCAATAACAAACGGCTCTAACGTGGCTTGATAAAAAGCTTCATAGATTTCGGTTGTGTAATTACCGCGAACGATTTCAACCGGTACACCGAAGTTGCGTAGAATCTTATCGTCTATAAATCTTAGCGTCGCTTCATCTACGATTTTAATATCGCGTTTAAATTGTAAGTAATCCGCTTTACCATCAATAGCTAAAATGCCACTTTCTGAATTGCGTAATTGTTTTTCAAATTCACGTACAGCTTTTTCCGTTTTTTCTCGTTCAATCATGCCGCCAAACTTGACAACGCCATTGATGGCAAAACTGGCATTTAAGGCTTTTTTAACTCCCTGCAGCAACATATCATTTAGTCGTAAAACTCCTAATAAAGCATCGTTATCAGGCTGACCGGCTTCATTCCCACCCATAAAATCATCAACTGAATAATTTTTACGAAGATGAATAAATCGTTCATAGGGTAAGGTGGCTTCATACCCATTCTTAAACCGCATTTTTAAATATAGTTTCCCTGTTTGATCTTCTAATAGAGTGACGTTCGTTGGAGTGACAGGGTACAAACTTTTTATAGTTCCATTACGATCATACTCTTTATAGATAAAACTATTATAATGAAGGACTAAGTTCCACATGAATTTTTCTATAAATTCCGATGTCGTCATCAAAAAGTTGGGATTATTTAACACTCGCTGATACTCGCTGTCCTCTACCGGGATAGGATCAAATCCTTTAAGTCGGATGTGTGTAGGATTTAACTTCGACATTTCACGAACGATAGCACCTAAGGCTTGTTGAACGACATCACTCGCATATATATTGGTGCCGAACTGACTATAAATAGGGGCAGAACCATTCAACATCCTTGCATAGCTTAAATTTTTCCATTTCTGACCAATGGCTTTTATACTATCCATGATTCCCAACAGAACACCCCTCCTTATTGTGTATTTTCAATGTAAGTAATAAAATCTTTTTTATATCGTCGATATGTTTCATAAAGAATAATCAAGCTGACCGCCCCATCTATACGGTGTGCGCTTTGTCCTTTCAACTTAACCGGCATAATTAATCCTGTGTCCCATACTTGCACGCTCGTATTTTTTAAACACCATGTATCAATAGGATTGTTATTGAAATTGACTAACTGATCTTTCAATTCCGTTTCCAATAGTTTCATCGGGTTAGACATCACTTCCCGTTTTTGTAAGACAATATCCGTTTCAAACCCGTATTCGTTCATTTGCTTAATGAACGCTTTACTTAGGTTACTGTCATAGCCAGTTACGAAAGTCTTTATGTCATATTCATGATAAATTTCTGCAAACCAATCCGCAACATGAGCGCCGTCTACCTCATTATCATCTTCAATTCGTATAAAACCTTGACGCGCCCATTCTGAATAATCAGCGCCGGCGTTTTTATCGTCACTATTTTCTAATTTAGATCGTGGAATCCAATACATTTGATAAATATATTTAGTTTTATCATTTGGCTTCATAAGCAGTATTTTCGCACTGCACATATCGGTTGTTTCAGCTAAATCCACCGCTCCTAGGCATATACTACCACGAAACGATTCCAACTCAAAGCCCGCAAGATAACTATAATCTTCCAAATCCAACCACGCTTCTGCGTTGCTCACTTTAAAGTCAAAGTCCTTTGCTAATGTGAAAATACGATCTGATCGGCTTCGTCTTGCTTTATCCACACGATCTTTTAAATACGACCATTTCTTCACAGCTCCAATGGAAGGATTGGATTTCTCCCAATCCAAGTTGATTCCCTCTTCATTTGTTTCCCATACTTCTAATTCGGAATCTTGGGTATAGAACCACGGTAACATTCTTTTAGCACTTTCGCTGTCATCTTCACCGTAAATGATCTTACGGTATTCTTCTGTCTTTTGATCCAAAAAGCCATCATTTGTAAAGCCTTCGGAACTGAACATAAAAATCTTATATGAATCTTTTACCGATGTAGACTGCTGAATCGGACTATAAATGCCATCATCGAGTAATTCATGGATTTCATCAAGTCCGGCGAAGTCGATGTTTCGTCCTTCTTTCCCGCGTGAAGAATCGCTTAATTTGAAAATCTTATTATTCGTGATGGTGCAGGTAATCCCTTTTTGATTGCGCCATGTATCTAAGCTATCCGGATCAATCAGCAAACGCATTTTATCAACCGCTTGATAACACAAATCTGCGATATTATCATTGGTTCCGGAGCAGACGATATCGCTTCCCGGATTACCTAGAAACATTTCGGTCAATTCCAATGCGGAGATAGTTTCACTTTTCCCATTTTTACGACTAATTAAAAGAAGTATCTCCTGAAATCGATCCACCCACCCACCTGTATCGATCGATTTCATTTTGAAGGAATACGATACCTCGATAAACGCTTTTTGCCAAAGCTGCAGCTTCATTGGCTTTCCATAGAAGGGAGATTTTGTCAGCTTCACACAATTTTCAATAAAATCTATACGTGCATAGGCATCATCAATATTATAAATATACCCATCTTCTTTAAATTCTTCGATTAATCGATCCAATTCTAAGATCATTTCTCGACCGGCTCTTATCTTCCTTTTTTTAATTGCTTGCCGATATTCCCACAGATACGTTTCTTCAAGTTTGATATTTGTGGTAAGGTTATTCATGTTTTAATTTCAAACTGGCAAAGTATTCTCTTAAAGGGCTTGTTCCCTCGTCTCCGCTTTTTGTTGTCAAGGAACATAATATCTTAATACAGTTATTATATTGCTGCAGAAGTTCTTTATATTGTTTACTTGCCGGCGTTGGCTTTTGTTGTGATCTGTTTTGTGGATTTACTCGAATAAACGGTAAGGCTCTTAAATATTTAAGCTGTTGTTCTAAAAAGAGGACATCCTCTATCATTGGCAGAATAATATTTTTAACGTCATCGTCGTAAGCTTTTAAAATCCTTTCTAATGCTTGTTTTCGCTGATCTTCTACGGTTTCATTTTTCACACTTTCCCCTTCTTTCTAAAATCATCATTCCCAAGATGATTTCAATTTCAAAAATCTCAAAAAATGGCGTTCGGTGAGATATATTAGTCCTCCACGGTTCCTTAAATACGTTGTTTGAAACGGAATAGGGGGGCTACTGTTCATAGTTTTCAAACCATTCATCAATATATTTTACCCATTGCGATCCCTTATCTGATTGACTGTATAACCGTTGCAAGCACTCCTCTTGACTAGTGTCTATAAAAATACTACTGGCTCCCAGCTTTCTTTCTAAACGTTCCCTTGCCATCTTAAATGGCTCTGTTGTAACGATATACGCATTCGTCCACTTCCCGTTGCGAGTTTTTACAATATCATAGAGATAATCACGCAGACTAAAGACCACACTATTCAATCGTTTGTTTTCTGTATATCTCGGTGCATTACTAATCATTTGACGAATGTTATCCAAATCAATAATAAGATCAGTCGGTGATGCTACATTATTGACCCATGTCGTTTTACCACTACAAGGCGCACCCCACACGATAAAGACTTTCTTCTTTCCTTCATATCCATAACGGTGATGTATCTCATTGTGACATTTAAAATGAATTAAGATGATTAAGTCCTTATTAAAGGTAATATCGAAATCATTAACATTATCTTCTGTTAACTCCACTTTATGGTGTGCAATCAAATCATACTTATTGATAATTGGCTTACCACAATGTTCACAGTATACTAAGCCATCTTCTTTATTCTTGCGTTCATCAATCAACTGTTCTCGAAAGGAGATCCATCGCTTATCCTTGTAGATGTTATCTAATGTCAATAGCATCGTTATATCTTCATTAAAACTATTTTACAATTTCGTGTTGCTGTTGGTCCCATTCCGGGTGCAAATACAGTAAGCGATATGTTACTCGATCCTAATGTCGTATTGAATTGTACTTCATCTACCCCACCAAAGTTATAAGCACTTGCTAATTTGAATGCTACCCCGATAGAAATAATCACACAATTACTTGAGTTAAATCCGCTAGGGTATGTCAATGTCGCACCACCACTTCCGTTTGTCAGTGCGATTGTCCCTGTTGTCACTGCAAAATCACCTTTTATCTTATAATTCGCTAACTTTGTATTCACTTCACTCTCAGTATAATAACGATCATCATGATTATGTGTTGAAGGTGGAAATGTTGTTGGCTTTCCTGTAATGGCACTGTATGCATGAGTATGCCCTGTGTCACTTTTCCTTTCCAATCTTTCATCAATCTCGATTTGATCATAAGCATCAAATCGACTGCCATCTTCACTAAATACATATTTTCCCATGTTTTATATTCCCCTTTCTAATTCTCTTAATGTTAAAAATGCTTGATCTCTTAATTCACATAACTCCAAGTATTCATCATCGCTTAGTGTTGGTTGAATTTTCAATCTGCTTTCAAGTTCAAATTGTTGTATTTTTTTTACGCTCTGATCAATAAATGTTTGATAAAATATAATCCTGTTTTGAACCGTATCTCCATGACGTTCTAGCCCCATTTCTAAGGGCATAAGATTTAATTTTTCTACCCATTTATCCATTTTTATCCTCCTACTATAATTAGTTTAAATGAAATTGTTTGTGATGGCTGCGCACTTGGTCGACACGCATAGAAATATGGCGTTTTGGTCGTTGAAATCTGACCTTGTACTTCCGTCCAAAGCCCTAACTCTCCATGAAAAGTACCACTGAAATAATCAATTCGACTAAAAAAAGTCGGAAGAGTTGTTGGACCGATATAATTTGTACTTTCGTAAACAGTTCCCCATGATACAAAATTGCCCGAATTTATAGATGGACTCCATGTCGCTATTTTTAGTCCACTTGGGAACGTGTACAATCTAAAACCATTACTTGTTGTTGCTTTAGGCATTAGCGTGGTGATGTTTGTGCCATTCAAAAATAAGTTTTTAAAATATCCGCTTTTAAACTGCCAGCTCGATGTTCCAATCTGACTATCGGTACTAGTTGATGTTGGAAGTAACCCTCCTATTGGCGTTCTTAAATAGTTTCCACTCGCCTCACTAAACCCAAGGTAACCCCCACTATCTTTTGAAAACTCTACCACTGTCCCGCTTGTCTTTGTTACGGTTCCTTGTATTCCACCTACTTTATAACTATTTGTGGGCGATGTTGTTGGTTCTACATACTTCGGATAAGTCGCACTACCGACATTCGTTTTCACAGTATAAATGTTAAATCCTGTTTCATTAGGCGTATTGAGGTAGTATCTTCCACCACCTCTAAGATAAAAAACAACTGTTGATAATTGATTGATCTGCTGTATAAATGCTGGCATCGTTCCATTACAATGCATACAGGTTGCCGCTTCGAGCCATCCCATCTCATCGCTGGCAGTTACTCCCCAACCGTTTGCAACAATATGTGCTTTTAAATTTACAGTAAATCCACCGCTGTGTGTCGACCATGGCGGCTTACTTCCGCTATTTAGCTTAACATTGCATTCATATGTATAAAAAATAAATGGATTACTTGGTATTTGTTTTGTCAATACAACTGGATAATAGGTATTTGTATTATAGGAAGACCCCGTTAAGTCAACAGTAACGCGATAACTCCTCCTATCTTCTTTACTTTCATTCAAAATACGTCCTTGATTTGCACTTAATGCATCTATCCCACTCGTACTTGTTAAATTGTCGATGATTTGTGGGGTATGATAATCTGTATATTTAACGATTTCAAACCCACTATTTAATGCGTTGATCCCAACATATACATTGTCTCCATTTGATAATGCTTGATTAGTATTAAATGTCACATAAGAACTATTCCCTTGATCTGAAAGCAAGCGCAACCGAATAGTTCCGGTACTGGTGTAAGAACCCGCTGGTAATGTAAACCATATAAGATCACTGTTACCTTTTATCGCATTTGTAGTTTTAATGATAGTGCCGTTGCTTTTGCTTAATTCTACTCTTAAATTATCTGTCTGATAAATTAATGGCTGAATAGAAACGATGATTTCGTTTTGGTCACTAGCGCTTGTACTTGCACCAATATTAGACGGATTCGCATAATCAATATTACATATGCTTCTCATTCTATTCCTCCTTTACTCCCAATCCTCTTGAGATTTTTCCTTTAATTCCAGTTCCTTTTCTCTTAATTTAATCGTCTGTGGATCATTTGCATATTCCGGTAACCCCTGACTGTTCTTCGCCCAATTCAGCAACAAGAACTTTGCTGACATTGGATTGGGCGGAAAATAAAGTTCATCTTCATAAAAAATGACTTCCTCTTTTTCGGATTTTTTCTTTCCATCTAAATAATCAACATTCTTAACTTTTATCGCCTTTTTCACTTTTTTTGTGAATCCTCTAGCACTATCAAACATTGCCGCTTCAATCTCTTTCACCGGCTCTGTCCTGCATTTTATAATTAACTCCGATAACTCGGAATGCTCTGATTTGCATTTATACCATGTACTTTCAGCAATCCCCAGCACTTTTGCAATGTCTTTTTCCCTATATCCTTTTTTAATTAACTGACTAATATAAGAAAAACGGGGTTTTATACGGGATTCATAAGCCCCTTTACGCCCCGTCTTAGTTTCTTTGTTGTTCACGTTTCTCCTCCTTTCTCAAAACAAATTTTCTTTTATACCTAATCAACATTTTTCTAGGAGGAAAATGGGACCCGTTGATTAGGCGTAAAAGGTAATTTATTCACAATATAATTGTATACTTTAAGGTGATAAAACCAAATACCCCTATAAATCTATAAAAATACAAAATAAAAAAGCACTATTGGTTCAGTGCTTAATCTTTGATTGCAAAATCCTCTAGCAACTCTTTTGCGACTTCTTCCGGAAATAAATTCATCGCTAATTTTCTAACTAATCTTACTTTGTGATAAGAAATGGCGGTAGTTTTTACATTATAAAATTCACTAACGGATTTGATCGTCATCATGTCGCTATAGATACTCTCTATTATTCCATAATACTCATCATCTTTGATTTCTTCTAAAGCTGTCTTGATTCTTTTCTTTAAAGAATTATCTTCGGGTAATTTAGGATAAAGTTTCAAAACATTTTCTGTTCGAGTGAAGCTGCTCATTTTATTGTATCTAATTCGATTTTCTCTTTTTAATTTTTTAATTACTTTTGTCGATGTTTTTTCAGATGTTTTTTCCGCAATGCGTTCTATCAATTCATCGTACTTCATTTTTCTATCACCTTTTTATATACAAATTTCTTGATTTCATCTTTGCATTCTTTGCATAAACGAATCGCCGGTGATGCATTAGTCTCAATATTTTCTATCGCTCCATCTGCTGATATTCCGGCAGTCGTTTCCAAAGCCCCAATTTCTACAGTATAGGTCGTATAATCTTTTATTTCTTTTCCACAGCGATCGCAACAGCATATTTCTTCTTTTTCTTTGAAATACCATTGTTCCGGCGTTTTCCTTTGACAATATTCTCCGATCAATTGTTTAACCATACAGGAATCGCAATTATAATTTCGTTTGCATTCTTCTTTGATTGTTAGTAACGCTCTTTTTAATTCATCATAGGTCATTAGATTATCCTCCTTTCATAATCTTAAATACGAAGGCTGCCATAATCGCAATGATTATGATCCCCGTGATTAAAGACAGACCAGTGAATATTATATCTGTTGATTTATATTTTTTATCGTATTTAACAAATTGTTTCTTAAAATCTTCGTTTTCAAACACTCTTATTTTATTATCGGTTCCTATGTATTTACACACCCATTGTCCGCGCCATATTTTTATATCATCTATAGTTTTTCTACCACCTCCCGGTTTGATGTCTTCATATGTCTCTATATTTAACAAATCATTTGCATATCTTACGTGATGTACATCGTAGGAATATTTATTATTAAATTCTGTACGAAATAAATCTAAAAACCAAACCGGCATGGGATCATACCCAAATCGGAAAGCATCTACGTTTTTTAAATCCTCATTAATTTTATACATCTTCTTTTACCTCTTTTTTTATGATCTTCACGTTTTCAACTTGGATAACACCGTTATCTTTTAATTTGTACGTGGCAATAGCTGTATAATCAACACCATTACTATAATCAATATGGTAGTTCACATTTTTTAGGGAAGATTTTGTTAAGCCAATTTTTCCATTATATTTCATGGTGTTGTTTCTCACAGTCTGAGATTGCCTTATCCGTTGGTATATATAAAAATCCAAAGAAAATTAAAAATATCACACATGTTAACAATATTTTAAGTCCTATCACCCCAAACCATATAAACATAACACAACCCACAATTAATCCATAAAAAGAAATGGCAAGTACCCACGCTATGATTTCTCTAAATATTTTAAATTGTTTTAATGTTTTCTGATCTTTATTCATTTTCAATCTCCTTTAGACAATTTATGATACCTTCAATAAAACCAAAATTCATACCATGACCATATGTATTAATATATTTAAACCAGTATTCTTCATCGTCCCAGTATTCTTCATCGTCGTCGGGATATGTAATGCGCATTTCTAAAGCACCATCGTAATCGCTTAATATCTCTATTTCACCGCAATTCGCTAGATTAGCTTTAAGTTTTCCATATTGTTTTTGTTTTTTAAGATATTTATTCAATTTTCCAACCGCAGCTGACATTTTTTCAATTTTCTCATTCTTTATATTTTCTCTAAAGTCATAAATAATATTTTTATCTATACTATTATCAAAATAAACAATATTATCCGTTGGGTGTAAAATATAACTTTCTTTTCCAACTATAACAACGTAATGACCATTTATTTTTTTAAAAATACCGGCATACTTTCCATATGCTTCCACATAGCAACCAAAGTAAATGTTGGGTATAGAATAATGTTCTTTAATATATTCTAATTGTTCTTTTTTTGACATTTTAAATCTCCTTTTACTCTTTCTTACGTTTTTTTAATGCTTTTTGATTATCTTTCATTTTCTGTTATCTCCTTTTTTCCTTATTTGAATTGAACATATCTTATATACTGTTAAATTCGCTTACCCTTAAATCCCCCTATATTTTCTAGCCATCTTCTCAATTCTTTAAAAATGAATTGAATGTTTGCTCATTATGTTTGATTAATTCATTCTTAGGAGCTATTTAAAGGGATCAAATCCTTGTATAGCTTCACGTTTTTGGTCTTTGGTTATTCCTATGTAGTCTAATGTAATCGTTGGCGTAGCGTGATTAAATAGCTTTTGTAGCATAACGACATCGTGTGTGGCTTGGTAATACATATAACCAAATGTTTTGCGTAATGTATGAGTGCCAATATTCCCGGTTTGAGTTCCAAAGTAATCTTGGATATCTTTCTTTAAAAAGGCATACGCTCCATTCCTCGCTAGTGGCTTCCTTAACTTTGTTATGGGATCGCGTTTGCGACTTGGGAATAGATAGTCACTCTTATTAAGATTGTATTTCTTAGCATATGCCTTTACTTCTTTTAACACTTTGTCGTGCAAATATAGCGTATTTTCTTTGCCTGTTTTCTTCTCTAACATTTCGATTCGATCATCGGTAATATCTCCATATTTAAGAACGATAAAGTCGGAGATTCTTCGCCCCTCATAAACCCCAAACATGAAAATAAGATGATTCCTATCTCTGATAAATTCTTGATGCTTTGTTTTGGCTTCTTTATTTCTTAGATATTCCTCAATATCCGCTAACAGGTATTTATCTCTTATTGGATCAACGCTTTTCATTTCATCACCTTCTTTCAAACCTAATAATGAGTTCCTTGTTTCTTATACAAAGACCAATTATTTTATCGCCGTTTTCTATTTTTTCCTTTGCGATGCATGCTACATGTTTTAATACAGTGTTTAAATCCACTCTTTAATCCTCCAACAAGGTATCTATAACAAATTCCATTTGTCTTTTTATATGATGGAGTAATTCGGCATATATTTCGCAAACCTCTTTTACACCGACCGCATTTCCAAGCGCTTCATCAATTTGATCTTTTATTTCTTTGACTTGACTATTCATTCTCTTTTACCTCCTCTATTTCTATAATTTTTAATACATAATATCTTTTATTAGGTTCTGCTCCCCATTCTTCTTTGCCATAGTTGATAGACAAGCTAACAGTAGCAATGAAACAAGGTGAATGAGAAGAATATCCATTCCTAAAACACACTTGTCTACTTGCTATATAGTGCGTTACCTCGACATTTATAAAAGCATCTATCATACCATACTCGTCAAAACCAAACAACTTAGAAAATCTACTTGTATAATATGGTTTTATTTCTCTGTATTCTTCTTTTTTATCTCCACTAAGAATAAGCTCAAACCATTTCTTTTTTATCGGTAGTGTTAGCATTTTCTTCTACTCCTCTATTTATAAAGGAAACAACGTGAGCAGTAATTATATCAAGTGCATTAATGGTTCTTTTACTTCCTTCTTCGTTTTCGATTTCTATATTTATGTCAATTCCAAAATCTTGAAATACGTTTCTTACCGCTAAAAGCGATTGATATAAATTTGCTTTTTCTTCAAATGCTTTTTTAGTTACTTCCATTCTCTTTTACTCCTTATCAAATTCAATGGGAACGATACTATCGGGTTTAAATATAATCTTGTATTTATATTTATCTTCTTCTTTCCATTCTGTCTGCTCTACGATGTAACTTGTGTTATCGGACAAGCCAAAGTAATGAACTTTGTATTTGTCTTCCCCAACTTTACAGGTTAGCTCCAAACGGTTAGCTGTATTATTTGTTTCAACCGAACAGTTTCCCTCGGCTTCAAATAAATATTCCCCGGTTATGTTATTCATAAAAATCACTCTTCTAAGAATCTTGAATTGTTCTGCATCTTTCTTTACATTTTCCGTCACTACTTCTGCATCGGTACTGCAGCCGCATAGTAATAAACAGATTGTTAACATTATAAATCCTTTACATTTTTTCATTTTCTTCCTTTTCTCCTTTAATAACCTCTTTAAACATTTTTCTAAATCTCTTTTCCGATAAGGACTTTTCGTTTTATTAAGCTGCTCTTTACATTCTTCTATGGTCATTTTCACACTAATTTATCACCCTCTCTAAATCCACCAACGTGGTTTATTTTCTAAAGCTGGTATGTTGTAGCACACCCAACAACACCCCTTGTTAAATACTTGTGTATGCCCTAGAAACTTGATTCTTTTTTTAAATATTCCTATGGATAATTTATCTGCATATTGTTCGTAAATATCTGCCCTTGTCGGGGTTTCTACAGTCGCAATCGGCAGTAGCAAAGCAAACGATTTGATATAATTATTTTCTATTAACCAAAATGAGCGTTTTATTATTTCGTTTTGGATGGAAAATGGAGGATTGCTAATCATCAAATCGGTTCCATTTGGTGGAAGTGTTGTAAAAAAGTCATTTCCTAAATCGTCAAATTTATGAGTAGCTTTATATTTAAGGTCTAGTTCATCTGCTCGTAATTTAAACTCACTGTCGTAATGGTTAAATGGGAACCAACACATGCTGAATGATTTTATATTTATAATATTGTAGATATTTTCTACCACCCACCTTGGGGTTGCTACATGATCAGAATCGTAATATTTATTTTTTTCATATTTTTCAACTGATGTAGACGTATTTAGATGATCAAACAAATTAATTTGATTTTCCATTCAATTCCCCCTCCTACAAAAATTGCTTAAATATAGCTACTAACACATTAACTACAATACTATTACCTGCTTGCTTATAAAGCTGACTGTTGCTGTTTACCTTGGCAGCTCTATAAAAATCTTCATCATCGAACCCCATTAGCCGCCAGCATTCAAGGGGCGTTAATTTACGAATTGCTGAATTATTTAACATTACACCACTATCGTGATTGATCGCTTTAATTGTCCTTGAAACATCTTTTAATGGTCCGTGTTGAAAGTTATCTGACACATTTGTATAGATTCCATCTGCTTGCATAATAACTAAATTATCTTTTTGAACAGTAGTAAGGGTATTTGATAATCCATCCGGCTTTATTTCTAACATCTGTTTAATAGGCAATCCTACTTTTCTAGACTTTGGATAATTTGGATTTCTACCTCTACTTGCACAAATAATCGGTTCCATTATAAACGGCTGACGATTTCCGCCTTCCATTGTTGTAAGCGTAGGGGATAATCCGTCTTTATCGTAAATCCTACCTTGATTTGGGTTTTCCCTTTTGTTAGTTGGCATACAATTACCTAGTTGTTTTACTTCAATGCATTTAGGGTCCTTATAATCTCGCGCACATAATGTCTTACTAATTCCATTTTCATTTAAAACTCTATTTTCATATTTACCTTGAGTAAATTGTGTGTTGAGCATATATTCAATTTTTGTCTTAGACAAATAATATTTTTCATCGACTTCTTTTTCTAACACATCCTTTAATCTTAATTCCAACTTTTGTGGTTGTGGAAATGTATAGTTATATTGACCTAAAATACTGACCATGAAGCATCTATTGCGATTTTGTGGAATACCGTAGCCCTTAGCATTTAACAAAGATACATAATTGCTATAACCAAGTTCTTCTAATTTTAATTGCCAACTTCTGAAATCTTTAGCATTTGCGCTTCCCAATACCTGTGGAACATTCTCCATTAATAGAATTTGTGGTAATTCTGTGCATTCGTCCAAAATTCGTTCCACTTCCCAAAGTAACCCCGATCTTGTTTGGCTTCCTTTCTTCATTCCTTTTCGCTTCCCTGCTGGGCTTAAATCTTGGCAAGGGAAGCTATAAGTTAAGACATAATCGTATTGATCTGTGTTAACTATGTTTAGATCAGATGCCCTTATTTTAGTAATATCTGTTGGCATAAAATTCGTTCCATGAATAGCGTTGTAGCTTGCTATTGCATATTTATCAAATTCAACCACTTTATGATGTTTAAATTTTACGCCTAAGTTTCTAAGTGCCATTGCTTGTGATCCAATGCCAGCGAATAGTTCAATTAATCTGATTGGTTTTGTTATTTTATATGTAGGATAAAGCAACTCAAAAATATCGATATTATCCATTCAATTCACCAATATCAAATAATGACGGTTGAGGAAGGTAGTTCATGTATAAACATTCTGTTCTTTTCCCTCTTTCGGCCGCTGTTTCGATCGTTTCCTTATGCCACCCGGCAAGTTCCTTGCTATAGATTTCTTCATTGTAGCAGCTTATAAGCACCTTGCCTTTATGCTCCTTAAGCGTTCGTAATAATTCGATATGCTGTTCGTCTGTCATGTCGTGCTTATATAAATGCTCTTTTCTTGTACTTAATACATAAGGTGGATCACAGTAGATAAACACATCCGGATTGTTGTATTTTTTTATTATATTAATTGCATCGTCATTTTCGAGAACCGCATTTTTAAGCCTAGATGATGCGATTTGCATTGTTTCCGGCAGCTTATTCCACGTCTTACATTTATTAGAACTTGTGGAACTTTTAGATCGCCTGAACCCACTTTGATACACTGCACTATTCCCAATCCCAAACCAACATTTAATGGCAAACTTTCTAGCTTTTTCTATATCGGAATCAGTTTCAGTTATTACTCTTGAATTTTTATATTCTTTAATTGAGAACGGCGTTAGTATTATGTTTTCGATAAACGCATCCGGTTTATCTCTTAACACTTTAAAGTAATTGTAAATATCTTGGTCAATATCGTTAATGACTTCAATTTTTGCTTGCTCTTTATTAAAAAAGATAGTTCCTGATCCGAAGTAAGGCTCCAAATAGGTTTGATGTTTTGGAATGAAAGAAATAATCCAATCTTTGATTAATTGCTTCGATCCTGGATAATTTAATAATGTATTCATTTTTATTCCCCCTTATAGCAAAGGCGGATTAGTCCGCCAATGCTAATAATTCTCTTGGGGTCCATACTTTTTGACTTTCCCAAGTAACATCTTTAAGAATGTTTTTATCTAATTCGAAAAAAGCGTTGTCTTTTAACTTTTCATCGCTTTCCCATTCGCCAACAGTAATATTTAATGTCGGCATAATAATGGTCATAAACAGACGACCGTTTTTATCTCTTGTAAAATAGACATCGTCTTGAAAACCGCTTAAAAAATCTTTATCTTTTTGTGTTAATGGCATATATAGCCCTCCTTTTACAAAGCTATTATTGTCCTTTAGCTTTGCTGTTATGCCTTAATTCCATAAGAAACTCTGTTCTCTCGGAAATACGAATTAGATCATTTTTATCCAATGCTCTAATTTTGTTAAAAGAGTTCTTTTTCTCCTGTATATTTTTTCATGTTCGTAGGTCTTTTTCATACCGATTGCTAATTTCTACGAAAAGCGTATGATCCTTATAAAAATCAAATTCAACCACCCCGGTGTTCCCATTTCTTACTTTTGCAAGATTGACCTTTGTTTTAGAAATCTCCCCGGCGTTTTCTTTTTGATAGTCGTCTCGGTGCATTAGCATAATAATATCTGCATCTTGTTCTATGCTGCCACTATCTCGAAGATCGCTCATTCTTGGCTCTTGGCTTTCTTTTCCTTCGACCGTTCGACTTAATTGGCTTAGCGCTATTATTGGTATTTTCAACTCCGCTGCCATGAGTTTAAGGTCCCTCGATATTTCAGAAGTGGCTTCATATCGGTTCATATTATTGCGTGATGGTTTCATCAGTTGCAAGTAGTCGATTATGATTAGCCCAATTCCTTTTGACCGCTTCATATTCATGCATTTTTCTTTTATGTCAGCGACTTTCGTTGTCGTTCCATCATCAATATAGATTTTATATTGTTGGCTCACATTGGCGATTTCTGATAGCTTGTCGGGATTATTCCTTGCGATATTTCCGTTTTTTATTTCTTGATGGGATATATGCCCGATGTTGCTCATTACCCTGTATGCAATTTGACTTCCGGACATTTCTAAACTAAAGAATGCCACGTTCATATTATTTAGTCGGCTTGCTTTCATCGCCAAGTTCATGGCAAAGGCTGTTTTCCCAACAGACGGGCGCGCACCGATAATCACTAAAGACGATTCATCGATGCCATGTGTTTTGAGATCGATGTTCAGGAATCCAGTTCTTAAATCTTTCTTTCCCTGTCCTCTTGCAATCAACTTCACTTCATCAATATTTTTGTTAACAATGTCTTGCAATGGAACCAGCGTGGATTGGGTTTGTGTTACACTTTGCTCTATAAATCCATTAAAGCGATAAGCATAATCTCGAAGATCATCGATTTCTCCATTTTCTATGTCACCTATCATTTTCCTACATGCTTGGATCAGTTTTCGCTTAGATGTATTCTCTTTCAGAATTTTAATATAATGGTCGACCATTCCGGTTGTCGCAATAGCGCCGGATAAATCAAGCAGCATTACCATATCTAACGTTTTATCTTTTTCATAGACTGTAATCGGAGTAACCGGCGAACGCAACTTTAGCAGATCACTTACCACATTAAATATTCTTTTATTGGTTTCATCGTAGAAGTCATCTTCTACTAATTTAGAAAACTTGATCGATACTTCTTGATAGTCGTAAAGTAATGCCCCTAACACTTCTCTTTCAGCTTCTATGTTGCAAGGAATACTCATGTCAGATAATCTCCTAATTCCTCAATGCTTGGGGCTTTGTATTCTTCGCTCTCTGTCTCTTCCTTTTGCTCTTCCGGGTGATCTTTTCTATACCAATTTAAGATAGTCGCATAATGGCTTTTATACTCCGTTCCGGTACTCTCCATATACACACTTAGCTGCTTTATGTAAGGGAGCATATCTCGCTCTTTTAGCTTGTTGTATTGTTCTTCTGTAAGCTGTACATTTTTAAATTCTCCGTGGGTCATATATATATATTTATTATTATATTTATTATTGTGTGACATTTTGTCACCATTTAGTGTGACATTTTGTCGTAGGGTGTGTGACACTTTGTCACCGCTTTTTTCGCCCTCTATGACACTTTGACACTGGTTATTTATACCAAAAACGAGCGTATTAATCAGATCGATATTCGCTTTATATTTACAGAAATTATCTTCTTTTTCTTTTAAAATATAGCCTTCCTCTGTCAGTTCTGAAAGTGTCCTCAGCACTGTTCTGCTGGAGATATTCAGAAGCCTAGATAAATACTCCAAACTACCACTATAAACGTTTTCTCCGTCTTGGCTAAAGCCATAAATAGTGCCAAAGACGAGTAGTCGATTACCGTTTAATTTAAGCTTATTAATCATCCAACCAAAGACGACAATATAATTATTTGAAAAACGATTTTCATCATTTTTTTGTCTCTTTTTCCTACTCATTTGAACACCGCCATTCTCAACGCACTATCTGATGGAATATCATGGATTTGATTCACTTTTTTTAAAGCTACACTAATTTTTTTATCTATCAATTTTTTTAAGCTATTCATCATCTGATTATCGATTTTAACTGTTCCCATATACGTACGATCGATGTAAATATGACAAATATCCCCCGTTTTAATTTCTTCTCCGCCCACGGTATGAAATCCTGTTTTTTTAGGTTTCATTCTTTCTTTTTCTGCGAGTTGTTCTAAAGCACATCTTGCCCCTTTAATAAAGTCCATTTTCATGTTTTGTGGGAACGTATAATATCCTTCTCCTGTTTTTTCTGAATCTTCTGTCATCGTGCAGTAAACAGTTTTCCCAGCTGCATAAATTTCAATGTGTTTATTATTCATTTGTTTTCCTCCTAATATCCTAAAACGACACTATTAATGCCGAGTATGATCGCAATTACGATAAGAATAACGATCATAATACTTTCTATTTCTTTTATTCCTTCCATGCCTAATAAAGCCAATAATATTAAACTTTCTAGTAATGTTCCGATACACAAATAAACCATAATGCTTTAAACTCCTAAAATTTATTTTATTTAAGATTGTTGTTATCAAAAGTACAGCCACTACAAAGAAGATCAATAGGCGTTGTGCATCATTCATATTTATTCTTTCTTCGCATAAGATCACAGGCTTCTTTAATAGCTAGGGATAAACTTTTGCCAATTTCTAAAGCAAGTGCACTCTCCCAATCGTTTCCTTCAATTCCCATGAATCCATTAGCTAATTGATTGGAATTCTGTAAGATATTACTAGGGCAAGCTAAATTAATACAAATTCCCCAATTCAAAATACTACAGTAATATCCTTTAAATAATTTTCCATAGATCACTATAAAACTATATCCACTGCAATTAACCGATATATAAAGCGGTGCTTTTAAAGTTTTTGTTTTAGTTATTGTTGCAACTTCCATTTTTCTTTTCCTCCAATTTGACTTTTAGGGAGCGATCTCTTATAATATGTATGGTGTATATTTTAAGAAAGGCTCCCTAGTTTTAACTAGAGAGCTTTTTTCATGCCTAAAATTATTGCTATAAAATAATTGTATTTGGGTCATTTTTAAGTTCCTCTAGTTGTTCTTCTGTATAGAAATAGTTACTTGTGTCTATTCCTCTTGCTTCATGTTGTCTTGCGATTTTGTTTATTGTGTCAAAAAGATGTATTACAGCTTCCCGGCTTGGTGTCTCCGGGTGATGTGTAATGATCTTTGTGTGACCAATCATATATTCCCTTGTCTTGGGATATTTCTCCCTATCGATGTATCGATTGTCTTTTGGATCGTCTCTAGGATCAATCGGCATTCTAATCACCTCCTAATCTATACATACTTACAAAATGTGATATTTATCATCTGTTTTTATTTTTTATTGTTTCTTAACGAATGCTCAACTATAATTAAAGTATCGATATTAGGACTATCGAAATTTTATTGAAGGTGAGGTGAAAAAATGGATTTACAAACCGGATTAGCATTAATCGCTTCTGTTATTGGTGTAGCAGACTATTTTAAAGATATAAATCCTCTTTACTGTAAAAAGAGAGCAGAAATGGAGGTTTATATGAATATTTTTAAAGAACATTTAACTAAACATTTAGAAGATATACCCGAAGAAAACAGACAATCTCCAAAGAATTCTATTATTTGGCCTGCATTCGAGTCCTCAATTTTTTATTTAGAAGATGAAGAATATCGTGAAATGTTTGCTAAATTAATTGCTTCCGCTTGTGATAACAGGAAAAATATCAATTCTCATCATTACTTTTTAAATATAATAAAACAATTAGATCCTAAAGATGCTATAATACTTAAATCGTTTTGTAACGAGAATAGTAAACAAGCGATTACTAATATTTGCGTTAAATCTAAAATCGGTGAGGGAATGACAATATTAACTAATCATTTTTTTGTGTTGAATAAAAATACATCGTCTAATCCTGATGCTTATTCTTCTTGCATAACTAATCTTAAAAGATTGGGTATTATAGAGGTTTCTTATTTATCTAAACTAGTGGTGTCAGAAAATTACGATATATATGAACAACATCCCGTTTACTTAGAATTAAAAAGCTTTGCTGATAAGAATGGAATAGCCGAAATATATCTTGAAAAAGGGATTGTTGACCTAACACCATTAGGAAAAGATTTTCTAAAAGTTTGCATTGAATAATGCAGACTTTATTTTTTTATTTTTTTTACCTCATTAATTGTAATTTCAGTTATTTGATGAAAAACTTCTTTCCACTTGTTATCATTTTCTTTTAAATAATAGGTTCCAATTATATTCCCAATAATTATTGAAACTATCGCACTTACAACGATAATTGTTATGATTTCCATTTCTACCCTCCTATGTTTGTTTGTGAACTACTTGTTTACTTGACAACAATCCTGAAATAAAACCCATATCATAATCATTTAATTCATAGCCCTTTTTCTTTAAAGACTGTAAGACCTTAGCAATATCTTTTCCCTGATCTTGCTTTCTTTTTAAATCTTTCTCTGTCATTATTTTCACCCCTTTCGTTCTGTACATTTACATTATAGTTCTGTTAATATACTTTGTCAATATTTTATGTTCATCTACTTGACTAATTAAAATTATAAGTTTACTATTTAAACAAGAAAGGAGTTAAATATGAATAATTTAAAAGAAAGATTATATGAACTTAGGAAAACCCTCGACTTATCAATGGAAAAATTCGGTAATGAATTGGGCATTTCTAAATCCGCTATTTCAGGATTTGAAAAAGGGATTTCCAATCCATCAGAGCAGACCTTGAAGTTAATATGTAAAACTTTTAATGTGGATCCCTTTTGGTTAAGAGAAGGAATAGGCGATATGTTTACAGCTATTCCTGAAACAATCATTGATAGTCTTGTAGATGAATTTGATTTGGATAGTCGAGACCGATTTATTATCGAAACTTATTTACAAGCATCTGAATCTCAAAGAAACGCAATCAAAGATTTTCTATTAACGTTAGCAGAAAAAAGCGCAAAAAAAAATGAGGAATAAATCCTCGTTTTTTACTTTAAGTAAAACATTTATTGATTTACTATATGTATGAAAGGAGGGATAAAGTTTAAATGAGTATAGGAGATAGAATTAAAAGCATTAGAAAATCTGTTAATTCAACACAAATAGACTTTGCTAAAAAATTGGGCTTATCTCGAAATGCTATCGCTAGCTATGAAGGTGGAGTAAGAGTCCCTAATGAAGCTATGATCAAATTAATATGTACAACTTACAAAGTCGATCCATTTTGGCTCGAGACTGGCGAAGGAGATATGTTTACAGCAATTCCTGAATCGATCATCGATAGTCTCGTGGATGAATTTGATTTGGATATTCGAGATCGTTTAATCATTGAAACTTATTTACAAGCATCTGAATCTCAAAGAAACGCAATCAAAAATTTTCTATTAACGTTAGCAGAAAAAAGCGCAAAAAAAAAATGAGGAATAAATCCTCGTTTTTTACTTTAAGTAGTACATTATGATAAAATTATATATTTTTTCAATATAGTTAACATCATTGATCGATTTAATCATTTCTATTATTCTTTCTTTGTAAATATCTTCATTCATACTAACTTCTCCCCTCGATCTTTTTATTGTTTTTCAGTAGCGCTTCTGTAAATACATATTAACATATATTCTTTTGTACCGCTTGCCCGCCTACCTATATATACTAGAGTAATTAAAGAAATACTTCTTTTTTCTACAAATTAATTTTTTATTTTTTTACGATATATAGAATTGTTAGTTTATTGTTTTATAATTACTAGTTTACTAGGATATAACAAACTGTGCATAAAAAATCATTCGATAGTTTTTGACCATTTAGTTGCATTTTGTTGCACACTTATAAAAGAAATAATATTAAAATAAAATATAATAAAAGAATTTATTTATATAAATCACAATATAACAGGACAATTATTTCATAATAATAAAAATCAATATAAAATATTTATGTCAAATTAGTTACTAGGATTTAACAAAATAAACACTTCATATCTATAGACTTATTTGAATTATTTTGAGTTTAACGTATAATATTAATTGAAAACCTTATTATATGGAGGTAATAAAATGTATACCAGTCAAAACAAAAATAAATATGCCATGTATCTAAGAAAAAGCCGAGCCGATGATCCTGATGCTACCATAGAGGAAGTGTTAAACAGACACTACACAAGATTAATCGAACTTGCACATAAGTTAAATATTAATGAATCTGATATAGAGATATACAAAGAAGTGGTATCCGG
This sequence comes from Beduini sp., assembly GCF_047239305.1. NCBI lineage: Bacteria > Bacillati > Bacillota > Erysipelotrichia > Erysipelotrichales > Erysipelotrichaceae > Beduini > Beduini sp. The sequence continues at coordinate 94,079 of NZ_JBKTEM010000005.1, read as the reverse complement.
CGAAAATCTAAGCGCAAGGCCGGAAATGCAACGTTTACTTGAAGATATAGAAACGCAAAAATATATTGGTGTATTCGTTGTGGAGGTCGAACGTCTAGCAAGGGGGAATAGTATCGATCAAGGAATCATATCTCAGGCATTCCAATTTACAAACACTAAGATTATTACCCCTATGAAAACGATTGATCCTGCCAATGAATACGATCAAGAATACTTTGAATTTGGGTTATTTATGAGTAGGCGAGAATATAAAACAATCAATAGACGTATGCAAGCCGGAAAACAGATGGCAGTTAAAGAGGGCTTTTATTTAGGAAGTATTGCTCCCTATGGCTATAAAATAAAACGATTAAAAAAAGGGAATACGCTTGAAAAAGAAGAAACAGAAGAAGATGCAACAAATATAATTCTATATTCTATAATCGATAATAATATGGGAAGTCAAGCGATCGCTAAAAAACTAAATATATTGGGTTATAAAACGCGTTCCGGTGGCGACTGGACTAAAGCAGCCATTGACACCATTTCACTGAATCCAGTATATGCCGGCTTATTAAGATGGAATTATAGAAAAACAAAGAAGATCGTGAACAACAATAAAATTGCTCGATCACGCCCACGAAATGAGGACTGCGAATTGCATAAAGGACTACACCCTACTTACATTACCAAAGAGCAATATGACATCATTATAAGTAGAAAAAATAAAAATTCTATACCACGCACAAATACGGTAAAAACCTTAAAAAATCCGCTCGCAACACTTATAACTTGCGGAGATTGCGGTAAAAAGATGATCCGTAAACCCTATGCTAACGGACGGATTGAAACCTTATTATGCAATACTATTGGTTGCCCGAATGTTGCTTCTGATTTGCATATTATTGAAAGCAGAATTATGGAATCTATAGAAAATTATTTAGACGAATGCACTTTATATGTAAATAATTATTCAGAAAAAATTATTACTGAAAAGAACAATTATGCAAAGCAAATTAGCAACATAGACAAAGAGATAAAAAAATTAAACAATCAGATTGTGAAGTGCTGCGAATTTTTAGAGACAGGAACGTACACAGAAGAGTTATTTAAGAATAGAACCAACAGCATTAAAAATTCGATTACTTTGTTAGAAGAACAAAAGGACCACCTTTTAAAACAATCTAAGGAAAATAAACTAGATCGTTATAAAAAGGCAATCCCATTGCTAACACATATATTAGAGGTTTATGACAAATCAAGCCCTGTAGAAAAGAATGAATTATTAAAATCTGCGATACAACAATGTGTTTATAAAAAAGAAACTGGTGGACGTTGGAATAAGGCTGCTATCGATAATTTCAGTCTAGAAATTAACTTTAAAATATAACATACATCATCATGGTGCTATTGAGATGGCGCATATGGAAATGATTTCAGCAATGGTTTACCAACTAATGGAGGGAGCAACGATCCAAGAGATCAAAGCTGCCGGACTGGAAGGTCATTATACTGAACATGGACGTGCCTTATATCCGGTTAACGCTCAAGGGGCGCCGTTTACCGTAGATTATTTCGCTGTTACCGGTGACCCAATCGCCGATTTAGCGGAAGATATGGCAGCAGAACAAAAAGCACGTGCCGTTTATGAACACTTGATGGATTTAACCGATAATCCAGAAATACTAGCACCGCTATCTTTCTTAAGACAGCGTGAAGTTGTTCATTATCAGAGGTTCTTGGAGCTTTATAATTACTATCTGGAAAAAGGATACGGAAAAAAAGACTGTAAATTAAATAACTGGTAACAAAAACATCCTAATGGGAATATTTCGATACCCAATAGGATGTTTTTATTTAAATTTAATCTAAGTCATCGCCATTCGATGCAATGACTTTCTTATACCAGTCAAATGAATCCTTTTTATAACGTTTAAGTGTTCCATTTCCCAAATCATCACGATCTACATAGACATAGCCGTATCTTTTCTTCATTTCTCCGGTTCCGGCAGAAATCAAATCAATACACCCCCATGTTGTATATCCCATCAAATCGACACCATCTTCATTGATCGCTAAATCCATCTGCTGAATATGTTCTCTTAAATAGTCAATACGATAATCATCATGGACTTTCCCATCAACCAATTCATCAATATGGCCTAGACCGTTTTCAACGATCATCAAGGGGATCTGATAGCGATCATACAATTCATTTAAATAATAACGCAATCCAATAGGATTAATTTCCATTCCCCAATCATTTGCCTGTAAATATGGATTTTTAGGTGAAGCGATGCCTGAACCCGCTAATTTTAATTCAGGGTTATAAACATGAGTCGCATTGATCGTCATATAGTAACTAAATGCCAAATAATCGACTTTTCCACTCATCAAAATCTCTTCATCACCATCTTCCATGACAAGTTCTACCCCTTTGGTTTTCAAGAATGCCTTAGCACGGTTTGAATAATAGCCACGGCACATCAAATCACTGAAATAATATTGTTGATAGTTTGACTTTTGGTATTCTTGCATATCCAATGGATGACACGTATCTGGATAAAAGAATAATCCTCCTAACATCATTCCGACTTTAAGATCGGGATATTGGTCATGGGCAAGTTTCACCGCTTTGGCACTGGCTAAAAACTGATGGTGTGCAGCTTGATAGGTGACTTGATCTAAAGATACACCTTCAACCTCTCTGCAAGCCCCTGCCATATAGGGATTTCCAATCGCAATACAATTTATTTCATTGAAAGTCAGCCAATATTTCACTTTTTTATGATAACGTTCAAACACGGTGGTTGTATATCGATGGAATAGATCAACCAACTCCCTAGAATACCAGCCATTATAGGCATTCGCTAAATGCAGTGGTGTATCATAATGAATAAGGGTGACAACAGGTTCGATATTGTTTTTTAAACATTCATCGAATACATCATCATAGAACTGTAATCCTTTTTCATTTGGCTCAGTCTCATCTCCATTTGGATAAATACGTGTCCAAGCAATTGACATTCTGTATGCCTTAAAGCCCATCTCAGCCATTAACGCTATATCTTCTTTATAATGATGATAAAAATCTGTAGCTACATGATTGGGGCAGTAAATATCTGGATTGACTTCTTTAAAAAATTCACGACTTTTAGTGACAGATCCCGCCGTAGAGGCATCGAAAACACTTGCCCCTTTGCCGTCTTCGTTCCATCCACCTTCATATTGATTGGCAGCAGTAGCACCGCCCCATAAAAATCCTTTTGGAAAACTCATCGTACATCTCTCCTTTTGTTATTAAGATAGTTTCATTATAACGTGCTTCAATGAAAATAACTGGACTATTTCTGTCCAGTTATCCATTGTTTATAATGGTAAAACAAAATATCAAAAAAACGAAGCAGAGCAAATTCACTAAACTCAACATATTTGAGATCCCCGCAGATAATACATTGGTCAAAAATATGAGGACTTAAATGAGGATTAAACGTTAATAAAACTTTCTTTGCCGGAATATTGCTTAATATTTGATTATAATCCGTTAACGTCCCCCCTTTTATAGAAATGGTAATAATTAAATCTTTATCACTTGCTTTTTTAATATCAATAAGCTGCTGATGATAATTCATGATACAGCGACTTATTTTTCCAAATTCAAACAATCGTTTTTGAAACTCTAATGCAAATACCTGATGTTTTTCAAAACCAATGACCCAGATATTTTCAGCCTCATTCAGCATCTTTATTAAGATTAAATAATCCGATAAGTCAATCTGCCGGATTACATCAAAATGTCGTGAAAGAATAGCCTGGAACTCAGCTGTTTCATAATAAGGTTTATCATTTCCAACAATTGGATATAAGACATGCTTTTTTAATGTAGTAAAATTATGATAACCAATTTTTTTACAGAAACGATTGATTGTTCTGCTGGAAACATTACATTCAAACGCAATCTCTTCTAAAGAAAAATCTTGAATTTTATATATGTTTTCTAAAAACTTCTTAGCGATATAATAGTTCATATCCTCTTCAATGACATTATTTATATATGCCAGTAACGTGTAAGCCAATTGTTCCACTCTATCACCCCTAACATAACAATATTATAGCATAATTATCAACAACAATTAAATCCGGCTTATCCTCCATTCAAAAAAGAATACACCCCTAAGATGTACTCCTTAAAATAGCTCTTGTATTATTGACACAGCATTAATCCACCAAATCTTTACTGTCAAACGTTATCGGTATTAGATCCAAATAGCGATTCTCTTTATTAGTATACTGATCATTCGCAGTTTCTTCAAATAAACAGTAATAATAATCTGTGGTAAAATGGATTAGATTAGAGCCGTTATAGCCCTTTGCTTTTCTTCCATCTTTTAAGAAGAAGATATATTCTTGATCCTTGTTCTGCCAGATCTCAAACATATTTATACCACAGTAATCTAAGTAATCTGTATCACTAAATTCCCTATTGTTGATATCGATACCGTAATAGTCAGCAGAAGAAGTCCTCGTATCGTAAGGATCGTTTTCTTCTTGTTCCTTTTTTCTGCTGTTGATATTCCAAAATTCCTGCTGAGTATTCATCGTGATCATTGTTTTTATTTCCAGATCACCTTTATAAACCTCTGTCAGCAGACAATCAAAATAAGCATAATAATTAAAATATATTTTTTCAATCTTCCCTTTAACAATAATATCTGATTTATTAATCAGCTCATCTAAAGATAGTGAGGAAGACATCTGTCTAGTGGCACTGACTAATTTATAGTCAGGAAGAATTATATTTTCTGCTGTTAATTCATTAATATCAACGCCTATAATTCCGGAATCATAATCCGGTATTTCTTTAGTGTCATGACAACCCGATATTACCAGCATAGCGATGAATAAAATAAATATGTGAACCCTTTTTATCATGTTAGTATTCTCCAATATAAAATAAATTTATACAATAGATAATAATTAAAAACTCAACAGCTTTTTATCCTAACCTTATTAAAATCAAAGTCATTTATGACTTATTCATCAAATAAGCAGCTTCCTCTAAATCCTGATAACGTACGTACACTACATATAAGTCGCACATATCCAAGCTTTTTCTTTGAAAGGCTCTCTCACCGCCTACCATTCCATAAGCGCCCGCTCTAAAAGGTGTGAAATTTGAACCGGGATTTCGTTTTTTTATAGTATATTTGATATTCCCCATATTTAATTTTGATTCAATCTGTAAGCATTGTTCTTTACTGCCAACAAATAATTCTTTTTTAAATAAAGTCAGCATATTTATCCTTTCCCCCTTTTACTAGTGTCACATATAAAAATATTTTATCACGCTTTATGTTCAACTATTTAGAAGAAGAATTTCCTTTCAGCTTCAGTAATTGATCAAGATAATCCACCTCATCATGATAATCATCAACATTAGAAACTAATGATCGAAAGGGAATGCTTTCACATTCTTGATCATAGTAATGACAGACATCTTTTCCATGATATTTTGAAAAATATAATGCCTGATCGGCTTTATAAAGTAATTCACGATAATTTTTCCCATTCTCAGGATAAAAGGATACCCCTAAACTGCCTGATAAAATAAAATCATTTAGTTCCATTTTAAGTTCAGCACGTAAAATTTCCAAACGTTCTCTAAGGGATTCTTTCGTCTTATAATCATGAATATAGACGACAAACTCATCTCCGCCCAATCGTCCTACCAGATCTTTTTCCTTTAAATTCTTTTGCACGATGGTCGCAATGCGCTTTAAGACACTATCACCAAAAAGATGACCATACCGATCATTGACCATTTTAAAATTATCAATATCAATAAAGCAGATCGCCGCTTTTGAAGTCGTTTTAAGATCATCGGAAATCATCGTTTCGACAGCGTGACGGTTAAAAATTTTAGTTAATGAATCATAATTTGCAGCTTTTTCCAATTCCATATTTTTTTGTTTCTCATCTTCAATATTTACGATTTTTCCAACATACCCCATGCATTTTACTTCATAGCTGATATCCCACAATCCGGATATGCGAACGCTGTACCATTCATAGCCATTTCCATTTAGATTTAACGGCAGTTCTAAATGGAGCATTTTATTTTCTAATGATAGTTTTTCGACTTTTGACATGATGAAATTATAATCTTCCTCTTTGATATATTTCATCAATGAACCTTTTTTCTTCAGATCAAAAATTACTGTATCATTCCCCGTAATTTTGTGGAATTCTTCAGAAAATATTACCTTATCGCTTTCTTTATCATATTCAAAGATGATTTCATCGGAAAGCTCAGATATAATTTTATATTTCTGTCGTTCCATTTCCAATAAACGCAGGGTTCTAGCAGAAATATCCATCAGCGGCTTCTTCTGTTTTTCCGTTTTTATTATCTCTGTCGGTACGGAATAATCTTTCTTGATGATCCCGTTCTTCTCTGAGAGCAACGGCAGGATCTGAATCAGACATTCCAATAAATCCGGATTAAATACCCCGCATTCTTCATCTAAAATCATTCGCATGGCGACTTCACTTGAATAAGCATCTTTGTATACCCGTTTACTTGTAAGCGCATCATAAGCGTCCGCCAAAGAAACAGCCTGTGCCCAAATCGAGATTTCATTTCCAACGAGTCCATCAGGATACCCTTTTCCATTCCATTTTTCATGATGATGGCGGCAAATATCATAACAGTAATGATAGAAATCCATCTCTTTAATGGCTGCGATATGTTCTAATATTTCACATCCGTTGATGGTATGTTCTTTAATGACTTCAAACTCTTCCTGAGTTAGTTTCCCGGGTTTATTTAAGATTGAATCCGGCACTGCAATCTTACCAATGTCATGCATTGCCGCTGCTTCTGAGATCAGTTCGATCTGATGTTGAGTCAGATGATAATCTGTACGAATTTCTATCAGTTTATTTAACAGCATTTTAGTGATGATACGAATATTGAAGATGTGCTGTGCAGATTCGGTATTCTTGAATTCAATAATAGAACTCAAGGCATCAATCAATCGTAAATTATTTTCATGCAGGCGCTCGGACTGTTCCCGAATCTTACGTGCTTGGTTTTCAACCATTTGTTCCAGGCTGTTCTTATAGGCAAAGTTTTCAATAATATTTTCAACACGTTTATTAACAATATTCGGATTAAAAGGTTTATTAATGATATCCATTGCCCCTAATTCATAGCCGCTTCCCATGACATTATCGGATACCTCGGCTGTAATCATAATGACCGGAACAAAATCAATCCAGCCTTTTTCATTCATGATTTCGAGGACACTAAAACCATCCATGATCGGCATGACCACGTCAAGGAGAACAATAGCAAGATTCTCTTTTTCTTTTTCAATAATGCGGAGGGCACTTTTCCCGTCCTCCGCTTCTAAAATGTCATATTTTGACTGAAACATTTCACACAATAATGCTCGATTTAATTCAATGTCATCGACTATCAATATTTTTGTTTTTTTATTCATCATGACCTACCCACCGATTATCACTTATCGATCATTGCTAATCCATCGATGATGATATTATATGCTGCGGTAATGGCATTATTTAATTCTTCCACGTGTTCTGTATGTCCATCTCTTAAATACTGAACAAGTTCACTGCATCTTAAAAACAATGTCTCAAATCCAAGATTAGCGGCTACCCCCTTTAAGCTATGGGCCTCCATTAAGACTGCTTCATAATCTTTGGTTTGAACAGCTGTCTGCAATCGAGCGTAACAGACATCATCAGGAAATTTTAAAATAAATTTGCTTAACAAATTTTCATTATTGCTGAAACGCATCTTCAATACTTCATAATCTACTCCCAATGTTTCTAAAGTCTCTCTTATCTCCATACGTATTTCCTCTTTTCTTTTATCCATCTTCATTTAAAGTATCAATAAACATAGGAAGCATGAATATATTCTATGATCATTGAGGTATTCGCGTTGGTTCAATTTCTTATCTTGATTCCTTATTTACTATTCATGTGCTTTATTAAATAATGATTCCTTCCACCATTTTTAACTTCATACAACAACTGATCACTCATTTCATAAAGAGTTTCAAATTCAACGGATGAATCAAATAAAGCAGCCCCTACACTTACCGTCAAATGATAATCATCATTAAGATAATAGCGTTTGACCGTGTCACTGATTCGCTGACAGATCCCTTCTAGTTCTGCTTGATCTTTTAAATCATCACGATAAAGCAGGAACTCATCGCCGCCCAATCTACCACAGATTCCCGACAGCGTCGTTTCTTTTAATAATATTTCACCGATATGGATTAAAGCCTTATCTCCCTGCAAATGTCCAAACTGGTCATTAACAATTTTAAAGGTATCGACATCAATCACGAGCAGTGCCCCCAACTGTCCGGATTTAAATGCTTGTAAACTTTCAATTATTTTTAATCGACATGTTTCTGCATTATAAACATGGGTCAAACTATCCTGTTCGGCTTTTTTAATCAGCCTGTTTTCACGTATTTTTTCTTCATTAATATTATTGATCTTGCCAATGATATAGGCCCTTTTCCCATTGGGATCAATAACGGTTTTTCCTGTTAGACTGATCCAGCATTTTTCACCGTTTTCCAATAAAATCTGCACTTCTTTTGTCTCATTTTGAAGTGCTTTAATCTCATCTACAAATGAGTTAAGTGAACGCCGTTTATTTAATGCTTGAGGCGGTTTCTTCAAATCTATCATTCTTGTTTTCTTATCTGCCGAGATCATCAGCGTATCATCTGTGACATTATATTCAAAGAAATAATCATTTGCCAATTCATAGATCTGACGATGCTTTTCTAAATCTAATAAGATTTTCTGATTCATCTGCTTTCTCAGTCTCAATCCACGTACCAAAAGCAAAATGATAATACTCATAATAATCGTTATGAATGCTAAAGAAATAAAAGGATTTAAACGTATCCACTCACCGATTGAAAAACTATGATCATACGTTGTATTGGGATAAATAATATTTTGCAGTTCATGATCACTTAAGTTAATAAAGACTTTATTTAAAATACTCAATAGGTTCTTATTTACCGGACGAACGATTCCAAACCCTATACCATACTCTTCTGTATTCGCTGGAATCAGCGTTAATTCACTGTATTCAGATTGATTGACATAGTATTGTAATGCATACCCATTACCTAAAGTGAAATCAGCTTTCCCGCTTTGAATCACTTTTAATGCTTCTTTCAAGCTATCTGCCTTCAATGTATCCTCATAATCACCCGAAGGACCGTTTTGATAAGAAATAAAGCGCAAATTTTTTAAATCCGTCTGCTCCGCACCGTTTTTCAGCACTATAAAATTCTATGTTTTTAAATAAGGACGCGTTAATGCAACATCGCTCTCACGGTTAAGACTGTAGTCACAAACAGCATGAGAAATGATATCTATTCTATTATCTTCTACCAGCTTATTGAGCTCCTCTTGTGTAGATGCCAATACAAATTCAAAATCAAGATTGGTTTTTTCACTCACATAAGCTAATAGATCTATACTGATTCCATCGATTTGATTATCTTTATTGAGATACTGAAACGGAGGATTGTTTGCCAAGACGCCTACACGAACTATTTTATTCTCTTCAACATACTGCTGTTCTTCGCTTGTCAATTTGAAAATAGAAGAGTTTCCGCCAAAGTATTTGTCATATAGATTCGATGTATAATAAGGATCTGTCTGCTCGATCAAATCAATCGCCGAATTCACCTCTGAAACAATATCGCTTTTCCCTTTTGTTGTTGCAAAATAGAAAGGTCTTGGTGAAAAGGTAGCAATTGTTCTAAGTTCGTTTGTGGGATGAGCACTGACGTCTAATAACGCATCCGCGCGCCCCTCGGTCATGGCTTGAACTTGTTCAATATAATCGGTACATTCAATAAAAATCGGTGTTATTTTATATAATGCACAAAATTCATTCAGCTCTTTTTGGCGCTGCTGCGCCCCCTCAATCACTGCTACTCGCAATTCTGTTCGGCTTGCGGAATTCAGATTCGTAATATCACTGTCATATAATACTTTTAAAACAGTATTGGCATTGCCATAGCTATGACCGACATAATCATATTTCTCTGCTGAACTTTCAGAATAGATCATGCCGCCTAGAAGATCGATCTCTCCACGTTCGAGCATCCCCATTAATTCAACTAGAGAGTCATTAATATTCTTATCGATTTTAACAAACTCATATTCCCAATTCGCATATTGCGCGATTTCCTGTAAATATTCATAGGTATACCCGGAATAATTTCCATCTTCATCCAGTTCAGTCAACCCAGCTTGAATGGGGTATCCGACTTTGATAATACGCTTTTCCTTTGCATGCAGAGGAACTCCTGACAGCATTAATGACATTACAATGAAAAAAAGCATAATAAAACGCTTATTTCTTTTATGCATAGTATCCCCCCCTGCTATTTTATTCTATTTTAACAACACAAATGAAATAATGTGTATAAAATAGTTATTTATAGGACTATTATAATAAACTTTCGACAAAATAACAAGTTTGCGTATCATATTCATGATCTTTCGAAGATAAATCCCAGCCTATAAAAGATTATATTCCAAATATCAGGAAATGCACGCTGATTTCACTCCTATTTATTCGGAAAAAGACAGATCAAAAGCTATATATTCCATGAATTATCACAAAATTGTCACTAATAATGATATATTTTAAATTTTCTACCCATTTGTGTATAAACAACGCTATCTAGACAAAGCTTTCGTGAATTCTATATAATAGTAGTATCTTTAAAGAAAGGAGAGAAAGAGATGAACAGATTCAGCCACTATCAAGCCAATATAAAAACTTCCACATTATTTAAGGCAAACAGCTCACCTAAGACAGTCGGTCTGCGTTCCTATCTAAATATCAGGAACGAAGAAAATAGGATTGCCCAGAATACAAATGAGCCCTCAGGATAGTCAGGATTTCAGAAGAAAAAAAGTATCACAGCATGTCCGAAACGTTTATCAGTTAGAACGTCCTCAGTATTTGCTGAATGATGATGTGTTAAAAAGGAATAAGATCGATATCCCATTTCTTCAATCTTTTTATGAGTCAATCCAATTAGCTTATCCGATCAAGGATAGATTGACTGTTGCCCAAAGCCATAAACTGATAAGAAATATTTTTTTCGCATTTTATCATGCCAGTGTATTTTATAAAACAGCTGACAGGCAGCATCTTTTTTGTCATTTATTAGAATGGGAAACACATTATGAGAATACTGATGACTACCCGCTTTTTCTGCTCATTGTGGCGATGTATTATATATCGTTGGAAACGCATTTATCTGAAGCTAAAAGGATTATCAAATTTCTGCAGAAGATCCACGTGCAGGAAGATGAAAACTTCACTTTTGATGATCTGATATTTATTCAATATAGCGCATTACTTGACCATTACACATTAAATAACGAAGATGCTTTAGAAAAACTGCTGATTGTCCAGCAATATGCCCAAGTGCAGAATATGAAAGCCATGAATGAATATTATCTGACGATGGTTTATCTTTCATTAGGTGACAGTGTTAAAGCAAAAAGCAGCAGTCAAAATGCGATCCACCTTTTTCTAGCCACTGATAACTCAATTCGTTGGCTTTATACTGAAATGAATGACGCAAAGATCATGGCATCAATCGGTCAGTTCAATCGAGCCATTGCAATTTACGGTAACTGTCTGATTGGAGCCATCAATATGAAATTTGATTCAATGGCAGAAGATATCCTAGAGTGTAAGGCATGTAGTGAACTTTATGCCGGTCAATATGAACAGTCACTCAGATCTTTAGACCTGCTTCACCATTCAAAGCACGCTAACAACCTACATTATCTTTATGCTTTGAACTACTTTTACTTGGAGCAGCCACATAAGGCTTTGAAATGGTTAGAAGCAGGGAAGCAAGTTGAACAAAAATCACAGACTTCAATTTTATATTTGGAATTAGTTGAGCTTTTTCTGTTCAGTAACAATCAAACAAAGATCATTCGTCATTTAGAAAAGATGCATCAATTAGAATGCCAAAGCAGACATTATGGAAGTCGCTGCTACGTCGCTCATTTGCTGATCTTTTTCCTAACAAAGCAAAACAGAGATGAAGAAGCGAAAATTTATTAAAATGCTATTCATTCTACAGGAAATCGCTTGATATAAGCGATTTTTTGCATTTAAAAAGCCCATCAGGGCTTAGTTTTTTAAATCACGATACTTCTTATCAAACGCCGAAATAGGCATTGGTCGATCAAATAAGTAACCTTGTATATAATCACAGTTCAAGGATTTTAAGATATCGCACTGCACTAAGGATTCGACTCCCTCAGCAATCACCTTCATATCCAGTTTCTTTGCCATCGTAATAATGCTGGAAATAATCGCATGGTTGCGGCTTTCCTGCAGATCATCAGTACAGAAAATACGATCCAATTTCAGAACATCAACAGTTGAAATTTCCTTTAAAACATTCAAAGATGAATAACCGGAACCGAAATCATCAATAGCAAATAAGAAGCCATAATCTTTCAATTTATTCATAATCGTATTTAATTCACGGGGATTATTCACCACTGTTGTTTCAGTACATTCCAGCTCCAGAATTCCGTCAGGCACCTGGTATTGATCTTTTAACTGAATATACTTTTTTACAAAATCGGATTGAAAGGCACTTACTCGTGATACATTGATAGAAATCATCATGTCTGTAATTTTATTTTTATTGACATACTGACATACCTTTTCAAACATATAGATATCTAAGTCTACAATAAATCCATTGCGTTCAAATAAAGGAATAAAATCATTTGGCGGAATAGTTCCGCGGAGCGGGTGCTGCCAGCGTACTAACGCCTCCACTGCAGTTACCCGATCTCCGTTTTTAATATCTACGATGGGCTGAAAATAAACTTCGAATTGTTCCTCCTTTAAAGCATGGAACATTTCTGCTTCTAATTCCTTGCGGGCAATCACACTTTGACGCAGGTGATCATCATAGAAGCCATATTGACTGCCTGGTTTTCCCTTTACGCTCTTACTGGCAATATTTGCACGATCCAGCATATCCTCAATGCTGTGGCGATCATTTTCTTTGATAAGATAAAAACCCGCCGCTACCTCTAAAGGGAATTTTTTATTGGTGGCACTTTGATATTTATAAAGTTCATGTACCGAATGATGAAAGCGGGATACTAGATCCTCTATATCTTCATAGGTTCTCAATGTTGCGAAATGGTCCGAAGAAATTCGTGCAAACGATTCTTTTTCCCTTGAAACTAAATTTAACTTATCCGCCCAGTATTTAAGAATGCGATCTCCCTCTTCATAGCCATAGATATCATTTAAAAACTTAAAATTCTTTAAATCCGTATAGCACAGTGCATACTTCTTATCTTGGTTATTATTGATTAACTCACGGGCATACTCTTTAAATTTACCATAATTATAGTATCCTGTTAAAGGATCATATTCAGCCCAATATTCAAGCGACTGACGATTTTTCACTGCTTCATCGACATTATGAATGGTTACAATCATGCGGTCTATTTGTCCCTCTTTATCACGCATAGCAAAGAAAGTAAGATGACACCACAAATAGCTGTGATCATTATCTTTTAAACGTACAGTTATCTTAGCTTGATTTTCATTTTTTTGCAGCAAAAGAAATGTCTGTTTGACTTCTTTCCAGTCATCAGGATGAACATCCTCTTTTTTTAGAAAATTGAACTTATAAGGATTCATGCACTCATAAAAGCCAAAGCATTCCGCACCAGCCGATAAATAGTAGCGTGACAATTGATGCTGCCATTCTAATACAGTTATTCCTGTCTGTTCGATAATAATGCGGTTGATTTGTGCTTCATCACTCTGATACTCACTAATATCCAGCAGCAGTCCGACAATATAGTGACTTAGTTCAGGCATTTGAGTACATTTTAACTGAAGAAGCTGCTTTCCCATATTAAAGTTAATATTCATCAGCCAATCCTGACTATGTTTTTGAATAAAAGCTTTTTTGTTTTCTTCTTTCATATCTATAAAAGCCATTAATGAAAAAGGCGGATTTACATCTAACATCAATCGCTTTGCAGATTCATTCAAATAATCAATCGTTAATGTGTCGTCTTTTCTGATCAGACATATCCCATAAGGAAAATGATCGAAACGATCTTTAAAATTCTCAAATCCACTTTCAATACTTAATTTGATATCCATGTATTTTCCTCCTTTCATTCCTTTTTATTATTAGTATGGCTTTCTTTACATAAAGACAAAACAAAATTTAATTTTTTTGATGATAGCTTAAAATTTCTTTTTTAATCTCCTCATTAATATCTTTTATTGTATAATCCGGTTCTGCCACATAAAATCCCTGTACAAAATCCAAATCTAAATCAATCAATGTTTTTAATTCTTCCGGTCTTTCTACCCCTTCGCCAATAACTTTTATCCCTTTGGCTTTCGTATAAGCTAAAAAGCTTTTAACCATTAACTGCTTATCTTTGTCTTTATCAATATTGTTAATTAATGAAATATCAATTTTAACATAAGCGGGATTCATCGTTAACACGGTTGTTTCACTGCTGTAGCCAGTCCCAAAATCATCAATCGCAAGTTCTGCCTGCCAACGAGTAAGCTGATCCACCTTCGTTTCAAAACGCCCCAAATCTGATTGCTCACTCTCAATCATCTCGACTACAATTGATTTCAAATAAGCACCGTAGGTTTCCTGAATATGATTCATATCTACAGCCGACAGACTGGTATTTGGCACAGAGTTCACAAATAGTTTATAAGGCATGTCAGAAGATATCTGTGCACTGTAATCTTCCAATACACGATACCATGTCATCTGTTCAATATAATAGAGCTTAGATTGTGATTTTGCCAGTCGCATCACATCAGATGGATCTTTCAAATTAGGAATCTGTGGTCTCATTAATCCTTCGTAAGCATAAACTTCTCCTGTTTTTAATGAAACGATTGGCTGAAAGGCATAACGAACAGCCATTGTTTCCAGCATCTGATTTAAGAGCTCAGTATCATTCAGAAGAATTTTATCTCTTTCATAAGAATCCTCATTGAAAGCTACAACAATGCCTTTTTGACGTCTTTTCGCATCATACATCGCAAAATCCGCATGTTTGATCATCTGATCATAGGTGTAAGCATCTTCGCGATACCATGAAATACCAGCAGAGGCACGCAGACGCATAGACGATTGATCAGGAAATTGAATACGTGTTTTTGATAAAGTACCATGTACCCGTTTAATTTCATTCAGTGCTTCTTCCGATGTCTCATAGCCATAAAACAAACCTATGAACTCATCTCCTGATTGTCGGGATATAATTGCTTTTCCGGTTTCTATCGCACTTAATACCTGAGCTGACTGCTGAATATAAAGATCTCCAAAATCATGACCATACGTATCATTGACATACTTTAGATTATCTAAATCCCACAATACACAAGCGATCACCGGATAATTATCCATTATAATCGTCATTGCTTTTTCTTTAAATGCCCGACGGTTCAGCAGATTGGTCAAAACATCATAATCACGTTCATAAGCCATTTTCTGCATTTCCAACTTCTCTTTAGTAACCTCTGTCACAATAACCAGCAAACGATCATCCGATTCATTTAAGACAAAACGGAACCATTTATTTGTATCCTCAAAAGGAACCAAGCAAGTATAAGTCCCCTCATCATATTCATTTTCGATAATCTTATCATAAAATCCTTCAAAAAATGTTGAAACCTCATCTAAACTCGCTAAATTGATATCTTTCGGCATTCCCAAAAGAGTGACCAAACTGTCCGAGCAATAGATTGAATTTTCACTATCCTTATATTCGATTGCTGCCAGCGGAAAATCAATCGATTCAAAAATCTTACTTAAACGAGAAGCATTAAATGCCACATCCGCACTCAGTTTTTCAATCGCTGAGGATAATTCATCAATCTCATTAATATTCACTTTTTCTAATTCAATTTTTGAAGCCGGATTGCTTTCTTTTAATCGCTTCATTACCCTCAGCATCGCTTTAGAGATATTAGAGCTTGAAAGCAGAGCAATTCCCACAGATACCATGATTGCTGTGACAAACGATAAAAGGATAGCTTTATCCATCGTATACACCATACTTAATAGATTGTTTTTTGAGACAACCCCTACCAAATACCATTGGTCACTTGAGAAGGGACCATTTTTCTCATAAATATTAATACGATGTACCCCGGCAACCAGGCTTTCATTCACTCCCTGTGCAGAAACATTCGCCATATTAGGAACATTTTCCATCATATTGAGTGTCAAATCAGAACCATTCAAAACTGCTTTTAAATATGGGCTATTGATAAATTCAATTCCATACTGACTGTCTGCCTCCCTACTGTTTACCGCGATCAGATATCCGCCCATTTCATCTACACTTAAATCATCATAACTCATAGATTGAGCTAACAAGGAAGTGCTTACTTCGATGCCTACAACCCCATAGACATTTCCAGCAGCATCAATTAAGGGTAAGCTATAGGTAAAAATATCGATATCGGTTGGGCTCAGACTGAATTTTTTCGACCAATAGCCATACTGACTACTTTTTAATCCCGGATATTCTTTAACCACTGAAAATGGTTTTGTATAAAAATCTTGATAATCCATCATATTTAGATCTACATAAGGTGTCCAATGACTATCCAGTGTAATATTATAATCTTTCATAATTGAACTTAATCCATACTCGGCAATGATATCACTGTTGTCTAAAGAAATAGAAGAAATATCTAAACGACGGAAATACAAAGCTGGCTTTTCAATTGCACCGTTTCCATCTAAGATAATAAATCCTCCATTCACATTGGAATTCTTTGTCAGTGTGAGTAATTCATTGGCAAAAGGATGGAGCAATTCTGAAGTCTGTTCTGAAGTTAACGAACTCATCAGATCTATTCCCAAATCTTTTGCACGCGCTTGAATATTCTTATTAAATTCTTTTTCAAAAGTATCTAAACTGTTTTTATATCGACTTAACATTGACTCCACAGTGTTTTTTCTTGTCAGAGAAGTCGCTGCTATATTATTATATGCATTTGTCTCGATATTCTTGATTGCCCCGCTACCAAAAACGAAAATTATATAAATACATGATTGCACTAAGACAACTGTAATCATCGCTTTTAATAATTTAGTTTTTATAGAGGTTGACTTTTTCATATTAGATACTCCTATTTATTGATTATTTCATTTAATTCCTTTAATAACCCCTCATACCAATTATTGAAATTTTCTTCGGTATCAAAATTACTAACGGCTGCTTTTTTATCACTGCTGTCCAAAACAGTTTGACGATCTGTCTTCGATTTATCACTTAATGATTTTTCCAGCGCATTACGGGCATCATTGGAATTGTCAAAAGCTTTGGATGTGTACAGTTCATAATCATTAACCTGGTCTACTGATACTTTTAAAGTATCACTGACAACAGGTGCCATAGTAACTTCACTGTCCTGCAGACGCGTTGTAATCGTTTCAAAATTATTAGCAGATTTTTGAACTGGCAAATAAGAAGAGTTTACTGAAAACTCAACATTCTGTTCTTCCTGAGTAAACCATTTTAAGAAAACTGCAGATGCATATTCGTGCGCCTCATCTGATACCGAAACCGACATCCCAGCTCCCTGCTGTACTGCAATGGCTTCCCCATCTTTAAAATAAGGAGCTTTCATTACCGTACACTCAATCGGATAGCTGTTTCCATCATCATCAATCACTGCTGACGGGAAGTAGCTTGCAGAAGAAGATGATCCAACTAAAGCAATAATATCCCCTGTTTTGGCATCATCACTGCTGAATCGTCCTTTAGACAAGAAGTATCCATTGATATAAGGAATATAGTAATTATCCCATAACTTCTTAGCCGTTTCCTTTGTCAATGAAATTGTGACTTCCCCATTTTCTACTTTAAATACTTCTTCACCCAATTCTTTAGCTCCGCTTAATATATAGTTAGCCATTGAATCTCGTCCGAAAAATGCTTTTCCATCATCTGCAATATCCGGTGTTAAAGCATCCGTATATTCATAATATTTCTTTGCACATTCCGTAATTCCTTCTAAAGTCTGAAGTTCTTCAAGACTGCTTCCTGTTGCTTGTGCAAACTTATTCCAATCTGTTTGATTGACCATCATCACTTCCGTTGATTTAGCGGTCGGAAATACTTTTAATGAATTCTTCGCATCAAAGCGTCCCTCCTCAATGAATGAATCGACATATGTATCTAATTCTTTCTTAGTAAAATATTGATCTAGATCCACTAATTTTCCCATTTTATCTAATTCTAAAGCAAAATCTACATAATTAGCGAAGATATTAGGCATCTCATCTGCACCCACTTCTTCATTTGCGGCATTACGTAATTCATCATAAAGATTATTAATCGTTGATTTCGATTTTGCTGTTGCGATAATCCCTAATTCTTTCCCCTTAGTTTGGTTGAACTGGTTTACCATTTCTTCAAAGGCAACGAGCTGTTTTCCATTATAATAGTGCCAAATTGTAATACTAATTGGATTATTGGGATTCAATCCATGCTTTTTATCACTGCATCCTGTAAGTACTACTAATCCTAAAGAAATTGCAAGTAAACACTGTATAAACTTTTTCATAAAAATCCCCCTTTGTCCCATTATACCTCATCTATATAAGCAATACTAGTTCATTAAACGTAAAAAAGTAGCTGTAATAGCTACTAAATCACTATGATTAAATAAACAGAATAACAAGCACTGAAATTAGATTACTGAAAACATGTAAATACATCGGTACAGCAATCGATTTTGTCTTTTCATAAAGAAATGCAAATAAACAGCCCATGAACATATACGGCGCTATTTGTATAAACTGACTTAGGTCTCCGGCAAAGACAGCTCGACTGACATGGATAAAGCCAAATAGAAAGCCTGACACCAAAATTGCCAGCGTTGGACCAAAGCGGCGCATCGCCCTAAAAATAATGCCCCTGAAAACAAATTCTTCAACTAATGGTGCAAAGACAATCGTCGCAAACAACATCGGTATTGGAAAATTATGCATTAATCCTTCAATCGCTACTTGATTTGCACTTTCACTGCCCAAATCAAATAAGTTAACTACGATATTCCCAGCCACCATCACAACATAAGTCAATCCGTAACCGGCTAATGTCAATTTCCCGATTTCTTTTAGAGAAAGACTTTTAAAGTACTGCCAAGCAGATTGAAATACGTTTCTAAACATAAAAAGGGCAATAATAAGTAATGTCCCATCAACAACAAAATTAAACCACGAGTTGACAAAATTGCTGTCCGTCCAGCCAAAGGCATTGATTAAAAGTCCAAATACAATGCTTAATAAAAATGTTGCACCAATAAAATAGAGAGGTAGATATATACCCACCCCCATTATTAATTGCCTATTACTGAATGTTTCATAAAAATCATCATCTTCTCTTGGCAGTTCCTCTTTAAAACGAGACTCTCCATAATCATAATAATGATCATCCATTTCTATCGTATCCTCTCCGACCACTTCTTTATAAAAAATGGTCATGGCTAATTGATAACGAACACGATATACTAAAACACTAATAATTGCAGATAAAATAATAGTGAATAAAAAGGTTCCATTATCACCAATCGGAATCAGCATTGAAATCACCGTTCCAATAATCACAGTCAGAATATAGGCTAACACTATCCAACCAAAGAAAGAAAGCTTCAATAAAAACAACTGTTTCTTCTTGCCTTTCATCATTCGTTTAGCAATTCCCATTGCTTCAAATCCTTTAACTCCATCTTCCAATAGATAAAACACCGGAAAGAAGAATAAATCATAAATAATGTTAGTGATGATAATGACGATAATGTTTGGCAAGACAATCATTGCCAACACTGTAAATACAGCGCCTAACGCAGACATTAACGCATATTCATAACTAAGGAACCCATAATTTGTTTGACTGATCAATTCCACTGCTTCCATCAGTTGATCACCAAACACCATATAAACCAGTGTCGTTACCAAAATAACTTCAATAAAGAATATGACGAATTTTATAAAATTATACGTAAAATATGTACCAAATAATTTCGTCCAATTCTTAAAACCATATAGCCCATCTTCATATGTTTCTACCGTTTCCCCACTGTCACGATAAGCTTTTAAAGATGAAGTGATAAGTCCTTGTGTAGCAGGCATTATCAATATACTCGCTATCAGTGTAAGAAGTGAATTTGATATTAGTGATGGGATAACCCCAACTAAAGAAACAAATAAAAAAATCGGAATTAGGATTCTTTTATACTGAATCATCATTTCTCTAGATCTATATACTATATCAATATTACGCATTCTCATACCTCCCTTTATGACATTATATCACTTCACCCAATAAAAGAAAATTCATTTGATATCTAAACTAGTCTTTATTGCCTGATTGATCAGTTCCATCTTTTCTGCGGAAACACAGCCAACTTTGTCGAAAATACGTTTTTTATCAATCGTTCTTATCTGTTCTAATAAAACTATCGATTTCTTTTCTAACTGATCATTATCAATTAAGACATGGGTAGGTATTTTATTTTTCTGCACTTTTGAAGAAATAGGGGCTACGATCACAGTAGTAGAAAACTTATTTCCCTTATTATTTTGCAATATCAGGACCGGACGATATCCTCCTTGTTCACTTCCTACTACCGGTGATAAATCGGCATAAAAAATATCTCCTCTAGTAATACTCATTCATCCTCACTCCCTAGTAATACTATATGCTTAACCCCATGTAGAATTGACTAGAATATTAGGGACAAACTAAATTTTTATCTTACAAAATAAAAAGAAGAGCATTATCACTCTTCTATTCATCATCATTTGTATAGTCAAATTTCTTGTTGTAACCAGTATTTTTCTTTGATTGTACTAATTGATAGAATGCATAAGCTGCTAACCCGCCACCAACAAGCGTCGTTGCAATCAGCGCATAGATGATCATCTGCTGCGTATTGACTTTTTCATTTGTCTTATCTACTGCTTCCTGAGTTGTTGGTGCTGCCATTGAATAAAGCTGTAACGCATCTTCTGTTTTTTCATATTGATAGTATTTAATATTACCCAGTTCATCCATTACATAAATGATTGAGTAATTTGAAAATGCTTCGTCTTCAAATGTCCATCCATTAAATTTTTCATCTTTGATCACAACTTCTCCATAAATAAGCCCCTTCATCTTTTGCTTATCTGCCGGAACATCAACAATATAAAGGTTTCGACCTAATAATCCAACCGGTTTAAAAATCGAAGTCACCTGATTGTTTTCAAACAAGTAGAAATTCTTTTCACCTGCTTCATTTACTAAGAATACAATAGTCTTATTCATTTGGGCACTGTTCCATGCCTTAACTTCCTGTCCGTCTAACGTTACTGTTGTTTCTTCAAAAGAATTAGGAATGCCAATTTCATCAGTATTTCTGACAACGCCTAATTTTTGGTTATTAAAGGTTGTGTAAACTAACGGTGTTTCATCTACGTTCACTTTTACATAATAGGTTTTAACATCGCCGTTTTCTGCAGTAACATTAATCGCGATTTCATTAGTTCCTGCTTTTAAGCTATGTTCTCCGGTTCCCTCTACAGCTGCTTTTTCATCTGCGGCACTTGCATCAATGCTGATCGTTGTCGCATCTGCCGGTAAAGTAACTGTATATTCTGTTGTATCGGCATTAAATTCCGGACTTAATGTTCCTGTACTTACAGATAATCCGGATAAATTGTTGTTTGTTGACTTTGGATCTTCTTCGGGAGTTTCAGTTGGTGTTGTGGGTGTTGTATTTCCTCCGGAAGCTGCACCACCCGAAGTTGATCCCCCAGTATTAGAATTTCCTCCACCTGAAGGTGTATTACTTGATGATCCGCCACCGTTGTTACTTGGGCGGTTAATAACAGAAACAGAAGCGCCACCTGATACTGACTCATCTAATTCAGTATCATAATCAGAAACTACTCCCCCAATAGAAACAGACAAAGTACCTACTGAATTTCCGGTTACGGTGTATGATTGGGAAGAATTATCTAGCCATACCTTATCATTCACGGCACCAGACAATGTAACAAAGCCTGCACCATTACTTACTGTAACTGTAAAAGTGACTGATTCTCCAACATAAATAGTGCTTGCACTTGCAGAAATAGAAGCACTTGCTGCATAGACATTGCTAATAAATCCAGTCATCATGCATACCACCATTGTAATTGTACACAATGCACTTATCATGATTTTATTTTTATTTTTATTTTTCATTTATTATTCCTCTTCTCTATCTGCCCATAATTATATTTTTAACTTTTACATAATCCGCTGGAGTTACTTTACCATCACCATTTGCATCGGCCGCTTCTAATGCTCTTCCAGAAAGTAAACTGGTGCCCATAATATGATTTTTAATTTTTACATAATCTGCTGGTGTAATTTTTCCATCTCCATTTACGTCACCCTTTAAAACTATTTCATCTGGAATATCAAGCCCACTTCCGTTATAGACTACAGTTGTTGATGAAGCAGGGATATATACATAATCACGTGTAGATTTAAAAACTGCGGTTGTCGCTAATTGATTACGCTCCTCAGTTAATGGAGTATCAGAAATAATCTTATACCACTTTTTTCCATCTGTTCCTGTAACAACATCAAGGATTGTTACTGGAAAATCATACACTTGGTCAAGACCAGCTCCATCCATAGTCGCACTAGAATAAATTGCTTTCGAATTAGGATCAGCTTCTTTATAGAACCACTGTTCCCCACCAGTTAAAATCCCAATCGTATAACGTCCAAAGTCACTGTTATCACTAGATGTTAATTTCCACATATGCGAAGCCGCTTTTTCGCCCCAATAGCCATCAGAGGCGTAAGCAACGTTTAATCCGCTGTGTTTATCTCCTAAATGTGGTCCGCAGTAACGCTCATCAATCGCATTTAAATATCCTCGTGAAACATAATCATAAGCATGTCCATTGATACTATCTAAAATACTCTTATAATAAGTTGCTTGATCAGGATCACTGTCATAAGCTGCATGTCCAAATAAATTATTACGATTCAATGCATAATCACTCATTCCCCAACCGGTTTCATTGATAGCGACCCCAAGCATTAACCCAGCATTGACCGTATATGTATTTTGAGAAGTAATAAACGCCTGTCCTTGAGAAGTTAAGGCACTTGTTCTTCCGTTAATTCCAGCATTTAAAAAACTATTCAAACTGCTTACTGAAAAATTACTTTTTGTATGATGGGACAAATACTGATAGTAATTATAATATGGATTTCCACTATTAATGGCATTACTGTAATTTCCATTACGATAGTCATCTAACATTTTAGTGTAGCTTGTATAGAAGTAATGACCGTCATAACTATAATAGGTCGCTCCTTCTTGCATATAGCTTTGTTTAACCCCTACACGAGCATAAGAAAGCGGATAGCTAGACCCACTGTAATAGCGTGAAGCATGGTATAAAACCCCATTATCGACTTCATAAAAACTAACTCGGTTGTCAGCTATATTGGTTTCAATACCTGCTATGTACCCAGCTGCCACATCCATCACCACACCGGAAACTTTGATGCGGATCGTACGGCCATCTGCACTTGTACTGATATAAGCTGCATCTGCCGCTGTTCCGCCATGAATATATCCTGTTCTTCCCGAATCTACCTCAGTATAATAAATCACCTGATTTTTCAAACGAGCTAACCCATAGTTTGTTGTACGAACCGTATTATTCGCCTTGACCATCACATCTCCGGCTGAACGATAATATTTTGACTTTTCCATTACTTCATTGGCTTCTTCATAGGTATCGTATTCCCCTAAGACAGTTTCATCTTCACCACGTACCGAAACAACCTGATAGGTTTCATCTTCATCAGATACCGCTAATGGTTCTGCCTCATTATTATATTCTATATATTCTACATTCCCCTCTTTATCCATGACAATAAAGTGAGTATTGTCAATATCACTAATGTTGTTCTCATTATCCTCCGCCTTAACAGATTCACCGTATCTATAAAACGCAGGAATAATCATCATAAACGCCATTAATAACAACGTTATTTTCTTCTTATTATGCATCGATTTACTCCCCCTTTTAATTGCACACTTCTCTATTTACAGATTATCCTATAATCCACTTATTTTGTCAATTACATAATCAAAATTGGTAAAAATGGTAAATTATGGGTAAAAACATTTAATCATTGGCTAAAAAATAACCAATGATTTCCTTTTTATCTTTGTTTAATTGTGAAATCAACTCTTGAGGTGAAGAAAACTTCACTTCATCGCGTATCAAACAATAAAAATAGACATGCACAATCTTCCCATAGATATCCTGATCAAAATCAAAGATATTAACCTCCAATGAACGCTGCTCCAATGAATCAAAAGTTGGATTATACCCAATATTGCACATTCCCATATATAATTGCTGATCAACTTCTATTTTTACTCCGTAAACCCCATTTTTAGGAACCGCATATTCTCCGTAATCTACATTAGCTGTCGGAAAACCGATCGTTCTCCCAATCTGACGTCCCTTAATCACTTCGCCCTTGATGCAGTAAGGTCGTCCTAATAAATGACAGGCTGTTTGCACCTGTCCGTCACACAATGCTTTTTGAATACGAGTCGAACTTACTTTTTGCTGATCAATCATGATTTCTTCTTGAATATAAACTTCAAAATGATCTGCCGCCAAATCTTTCAGCAGTTTGCCATTGCCCTTGCCGCCTGAACCAAAATGATAGTCAAAGCCGCATACCAAACAGCGAATGTCTAAAGGTCGAATAAACTGCCTAAAAAAGTCTTCCGGTGATAACTGACTTACTGCTTTATCAAAATTAACAATAATCAAGTAATCGATTCCCATCTTTTCTAAAAGCTTTGCCCGATCTTCAAAAGAAGTTAAATGATGTTCAGCTTCCATCTTCCCTAAAGTAATCAAAGGATTCGGCGAGAAGGTCATCAAGGCAGAAGCGATTTGATGCTCGGATGCAAAATCCTTTACCTTATTGGCTAGAGCCTGATGCCCTAAGTGAAGCCCATCAAAATATCCCATCGCTAAGGCAATCGGTTGTTTTAAGGTGAGTGGTTCATTCAAATAATAATGTAATACCTTCACTACCATAACCCCCTTACATTTTTTAAAGTGTGATTGCCTGACTGCTCATAAATGGCTAAAATATGTCCTTCTTTGTTTTTTATAGCGATCTGCCCTTCTAATGCAGAATCAATCGTTTTTCCATGATAAACAATCTTTTCATCTTCAATTGTTAAGGATGGTAAATGAGCCAGTGCTTCATCTAAGGCAATCATTTCATACTGATTGTTTTCCAACGCTTCTAAACTGACGCAGTCCTCTAATTTAAAAGGTCCGGACTGAGTTCTTTTTAATGCACTCATACATCCCGGATAACCTAATGCACAAGCAATATCCACACATAATGACCGGATATAGGTCCCTTTAGAGCAATGCACTCGAATTTGAATTTCATCCTCGTTTAATGCTACACATTCTATTGAATAAATCTCAATATCACGTGGCTGAATTTCCACAGTTTCACCGGCACGGGCATACTCATATAATTTTTTTCCATTCACTTTGATTGCGGAATATATCGGCGGTATCTGTTTTTGTTTCCCTTTAAACTGAGTTAAGACATGATTTAGCTGTTCTAGTGATATATCATTGCGATAAGGCACTTGGTTTTGAATTGTTCCAGTCATATCATAAGTATCTGTAGAAATCCCCAGCTTAATAGTAGCTACATAGTGTTTATCTTCACTCGTTAAAAACTGTAAAGCCTTGGTTGCTTTATTGACGCAAACCACTAAAACACCACTAGCCTCCGGATCCAATGTTCCACAGTGTCCCACTTTTTTTGTATGCAGTACTCTTCTTACTTTCCCTACAATATCATGACTTGTATATCCTAACGGTTTATCGATTAATATGATCCCATCCATGTCTTTTTCACCCTTCTTCATTACTTTACCTATTTTAACAAATTCCGTCTTTATTTAAAAGGAAAATAATATTGTATATTCACTTAAAAGATGTAAAATAATAATAGAGTTTAATAAAAGGAGAAACAGAATGAATTTTGATAAACAATATGTATTAGATGTCTTAACCGATATTTTAAAAACAGACAGTCCAAGCGGATTTACACATGGTGTCATGCAAAAGATTGAAACGTATGCAAAGGAATTAGGATTCACTTTTGAAATGACAGAGAAAGGAAATGGCATTATTATGGTTCCGGGAACAGACAGCAGCCGCACTATTGGTGTTTCTGCTCATGTTGATACATTAGGAGCTATGGTAAGAAGTATTAAAGCTAATGGTCGCTTAGCCTTTACTCGTGTCGGTGGTCCTATCTTACCTACGTTGGATAGTGAACAATGTACGATCTATACCCGTACCAATAAAACTTACTCAGGCACATTCTTTTCCACCAGTCCGGCTATTCATGTCTATAATGATGCCGCCACTTTGGAAAGAACAGAAGAAAATATGGAAGTAATCTTGGATGAAATAGTAAAAACAAAAGAAGACACTGAAAAGCTAGAAATTGCAAACGGTGATTATATCTGCATCGATCCAAAAACTGTGATTACTGAAAATGGATTTATTAAATCACGTTTCTTAGATGACAAGCTAAGCGTAGCCATTATCTTCGGGGTTTTAAAATACATGCATGATCAACACATAATGCCTCAATATAACGTAAAAGTATTGATTTCTACATTTGAAGAGGTCGGACATGGTATGGCATATATTCCTAATGATATTTCCGAAGTATTAGCCGTCGATATGGGATGCATTGGTAAAGATCTTGCCTGTAGTGAGTATGATGTATCGATTTGTGCAAAAGATTCTTCCGGTCCATATGATTATGCAATGACTTCAAAATTAATTGAATTGGCAAAAGCAAATGACTTACAGTATGCCGTAGATATCTATCCTTCTTATTCTTCCGACGCTTCTGCTGCCTTACGTGGCGGAAACAACATTCGTGCCGCTTTAATCGGTTCCGGTGTTTTTGCCAGTCATGGCTATGAGCGTTCTCATTATCAAGGTGTAGAAAATTCAATGAAATTATTAGCCCTATATTTAACACATTAAGATTCGATTTCATAATCGAGTCTTTTTTTGCCAAAATAATACAATAAAGAAGTTTTTTAAAAAAATATTTGCCTAATAAGACAAAGCTATATATAATATTAAAGGTTTGTGTCCAAAACAGGAGGTCTATAAATGAAAGAAAAGAAGAAATTATCCTTAGCAGTAAAAATGCTGTTCTCATTATTATTTGGTTTAATTGCCGGTGGTATTTTCATGGTCTTACGTGAAAATCTGTTAACCAATGGTCACACTGAAACATGGAATACGATCAATCGAATTCTATTTCAAGATATCAGCGCCGAAAACGCAGGAAATGCAATTGGAATCTTTTATATCATCGGTCAATTGTTTGTCAATGCTTTGCAATTAATTATTATTCCAATGGTATTTACTTCCATTACATTAGCGATCTGCACTATGAAAGATACAAAAAAATTAGGTCGCATCTCAACCAAAACCATTTTAATCTTTTTACTGACTACCGTATGTGCTTTAATCTTTGCCGGAGTTGTGGGAATGAGCGTCTATCGCAGTGGGGCGTTTAATCCGATCAATGTCAATAATTTAGCACCGTCAACAGGAAGTGTGGGTGCCAATCCGCTAAATATTATTTTATCTGTTGTGCCTAACAATATTATTTCCGCCTTCTCTAATAATGGTAAAGTATTGTCAATCGTTTTCATTGCTGTTTGTATCGGTTTAGCAATCAATCATTTACATAGTCAAATTCAAGTCTTTCATCGTCTGCTTGAAGAAATCAATAAAATCATTACAGTTTGTTTAAGTTTTGTCATCAACAAATTTGCCCCCATTGCCATCTTTGTTTTACTGACTCGTACTTTTGCGATCTATGGCATTGATTATCTAAAGCCGGCTTTAGCTTATGTCATTACTGCCGTGCTGGCATTATTTGTTTATCTTCTGATTGGTTATCCTATATATATTCGTTTATTAGCTAAATTAAATCCGATTCCTTTTGTTAAGAAAATCGCTAAAGTGGCACTATTTGGTTTCTCAACCTCATCAAGTGCTGCTGCATTCCCACTAAACAAAAAAACAACGGTTGAAGAATTAGGCGTTCACGATGAAATTGCCTCATTCACTTTACCGTTGGGAATGACTATCAACATGGATGGAACAGCGATTATGCAGGTCATTGCCGCAATCTTTATTGCTGCTAGTTCAGGATATGAAGTTTCATTTACAAGTATTGGCATCATCGCTGTATTAGCCTTAGTCTCATCGATCGGGACACCTGCTGCTCCAGGTGCCGGGGCTGTCATTTTGTTTACAATCCTAACCGGCATGGGGTATACGAACGATGCCGCATTGCTTGCCTATTCCTTGATTTTAGCAATCAATCGACCAATCGAAATGCTGGTGACCTCTTTAAATGTTGTCGGAGATTCCGCCACTTCGATCATTGTATCAAAATCTGAAAACCAGTTTGATCAAGACACTTATAATCATTAGATCCTTCGGGATCTTTTTTGTATCTGATTATTTATTTTCTTAAAATATGCTCCATCTTTTTCCCTTTAGCCAGTTCATCGATCAATTTATCCAAATAGCGAATTTCCTGCATTAACGGTTCTTTGATTTCTTCTACTTTAACACCGCAGACTGAGCCTTTAATCAAATGTCTGTTTGGATTTAGACTTGGCGCCTGATTAAAGAAATCCGCATAAGTTACTTTTGTTTCTGCACTCTCCTTCAGTTTAGTTTCACTGTAACCGGTAAGCCAAGTAATAATTTGATCCACTTCTGATTGCGTACGCCCTTTTTTCACCGCTTTACTGACAAGCAAGGGATAGATTTTAGAAAATTTCATCTGATATACTTTTTCATTATTCATCGTTTCCTTCTCCTTTACGACTCTCTATATTTTGGATAGAAATTTACCTTTTAATTCTTTTTTAACAAAACACTTAAATGGGAGTTGCCTACAATTTATTCTTCTAATTCATCCTTTTGAAAGATGAGCGACATTTTTTCGATATCACCGGTGCCTCTTGTCTCCTTTGGAACATAACCTTTATAGTCCCAGCCCTTCATGATCATTTCATAAATGACCTTTTCGAGTCCTTCAAATGTATACCTCGTTCCTTTTCCCAAGCCATATCCGCTTAATTCTGATTTCACTTCAATAA
This sequence comes from Beduini sp., assembly GCF_047239305.1. Lineage (NCBI taxonomy): Bacteria > Bacillati > Bacillota > Erysipelotrichia > Erysipelotrichales > Erysipelotrichaceae > Beduini > Beduini sp. Next base: position 64,669 of record NZ_JBKTEM010000005.1, on the reverse strand, counting down.
ATTTTACTTGTTTCATCGCTTCCTTTGCTCCTTTCTATAATTCATATTTTTTGTTCTTTATCTACTTACAGTTTAGCATAGCGATATCCTAAATCCTGTTTTTTTTTACAAAAAAAAATATCCTCTCGGATATCTTAAGCATGCTGTATTAGGTAGTAATTTTTCTTTCCACGACGAATAACTGTCATTTCTTCACCAAAGGCCTCTGCTTTTTTAACAGTAAATGTTTCATCCGTCACTTTATTTCCGTTGATTAATACAGATCCGCCTTTTGTAAATTCACGTGCTTCACGTTTACTTTTCGCTGCTCCTGAAAGAATCAAGGCATCCAAAATATTTAGATCCTCATTAGTTTTAGAAGTAGGCACTCCGCTTAAACAAGCTTTTACCTGAGCTAAGCTTAATTCATTGATCGCACCGGAGAACAGCAATTCACTGATATGCACGGCTTCGTCATAAGCTTCCGAACCGTGTAAGAACGTGATGACTTCTTTAGCCAACGCTTTATGTGCTTCACGCAGATGAGGCTGTGTTTTGTTTTTCTCTTCTAACTCCATGATTTCTTCCGGTGTTAAGAAAGTCAGGAATTTTAAATAATCGATAACCTTATCATCCTCTGAGTTGATAAAGAACTGATACATTTCATAAGGAGATGTTTTTTCTTTATCCAGCCAAATGGCTTTTCCATTGGTTTTACCAAACTTCGTTCCATCACTCTTAGTTAATAACGGCATCGTAAATCCATAAGCTTCTTTTCCGGTTTTTTTACGGATCAATTCAATTCCGGCGGTAATATTACCCCATTGATCCTGTCCGGCAACCTGCATCATGCACTCCTTGTTTTCATATAGCCATAAGAAATCCAAAGCCTGCATAATCATATAAGAAAATTCAGTATATGTGATTCCCAGATCTAAACGGCTTTTAATAATTTCTTTTGAGAGCATATAGTTAATATTGAAATACTTTCCATAGTCTCTTAAGAAATCAATAAAATTAATATCTTTCGACCAGTCATAGTTATTTACCACTTCAAAGCCAAAAATATCCTCTGCTTGTTTTTTCAAACAATTAAAGTTATGAGTCACTTGTTCTTTAGTGATCATTGGTCTTTCTGTATCCGGTTTTGGATCTCCGATCAGTCCGGTTGCTCCCCCGACCAATAAGATAGGATTATGACCGGCATCTTTTAAACGCTTGCTGATCAAAAATGAAGAAAAATGCCCGATATGCAAACTATCTCCAGTTGGATCGGTTCCAATATAGAAAGTTAATCCTCCGTTATTTAATTTTTCTTCTAATTCTGGTGAACTGATATCTTTGATCAATCCACGCCATACTAATTCATCATAAATTTTCATATTGTCCTCCTTAAAATAAAAAGAGACCTCATCCAAAGGACGAAGTCTCGCGGTACCACCTTTATTCATGCTTTCACATGCACTCATTCATGCATAACGACATGACCCGTCTAAGCTTTTCACTTAGAAACTCCAGAGTGTATAGATCAAATTCCAGACTCGTTTTCACCAACCACGAGTTCTCTGTTGCTTTCCTTTGAACCTCTCTCTTTCAGCGTATAATTGGATTATATATGGTTTATTACAGTTTGTCAAACAGAATTCATAAAGAAAAAGCAGACCCTGCTGCTTTCATTTTTATTTCGTTGACTGACGCTGAATTAAAATATATTTTACTTCAACATCATTGGATTCGATTTCTTCGTTATTCAGCATCTTTGTCAAAAGGCGAACAGCTAAAGCTCCCATATTGTAAATAGGAATATTGATGCTTGTTAGTGTTGGCTTTGACATCAGAGCATAAGTGGTATTAAACATCCCAATGACTTCCATTTCATCAGGAATTGAAATCTGGTTATCGGTTGCTCCGTTGATGACAGCTACGCCTTCTTTATCATTGGTCGCAATGACAAGCTGATGTTTGTGAGTTTTAAAATACTCTTGAAACTGTTTGTAGCTTTCTTCATATTCAGAAGAACTTTCTAAAATCTGATCAAATGTTTTATTGTATTTCGCATAAGCTTCTTTGATTCCGCTCACCATTTCTTCATCGCTTAATAAGTTTTGATGTGTCGTTACAAATAAGATATCATCAATTCCTTTTTCCAAGCGGTCACAGGTAATATCATAAATCGCCTGCTTAACATTCGTATGAATGCTTCCTAAATTATCTCCTGCCATGTAATCTCCTACGACTACAATCGGAATTTTATATTTAGAAATTTGACTAATTTCTTCTTCCAAGAATTCATTGTTGAAAAGAATAACACCATCCGCTCTTGATTTAACTAATTTTTCCACCAATTCATTGACCATGTTATCTTCACCAATATCATCTGTCGTATGGAAAGTAACCGTATATTTTAAAGTACGGCTTGTATCTCCGATCCCACCGATCATATCTTTTACATGAGCAAATAATGATTGTGGAAAAACAACAGCGATCGTCGTTGTCTTACTTTTTGCCAATCCTCTGGCAATTTCGTTAGGTTTAAAATCTAATCGTTCGATGACCTCTAAAACACGGGCTTTGGTTGCCTGTTTAACAACACTAGACCCATTGATAACTCTGGAAACAGTAGCTAGAGAAACATTTGCTTCCCTAGCTACGTCATAAATGGTTACCTTTTTATCCATTATTTTTATTAGAATCGTCTGTATCAGACTTTTCTTCACCAATTTCTTCTAATAAGTCATCGATTTCTTCTTTAACATCATCTAATTCTTCGTCGATTTCATCACTCATATCATCGTATACATCTTGACCGTATTCAATGATTTTTTCTTTGTATTCATTAATCTTTTCCATAGCTTTTTGAGAAAGATCATCAATTCTTTCTAATACTTCCTGGCATGATTCATTATCTTTTGCTTTTTGTACCAATTCATCTAAACTGCTTTTAACGTCTGTTAATTTTTCTTTCGTTGAAGTTTTTACTTTTTCAGCATCGAAATCTTCTACAGCTTTTTTCATTTTATCAGCAGTAGTACTAATCATGCCTACGATATCATCTTTTGTCAGGTCTTTTGATTTATCGTATGCTTTCTTAGAACCTTCTTTAATGTCTTCTACCATTTCACTGCCTTTTTTAGGTGCACACAGCATTCCGGCAATAACACCAACACCTAAACCAACAATAAACTTTCCTAATTTCATATTTATATCCTCCTATTTTTTCCTAAACTTGCTTCTTCCGCCAAATGGGGCAAACAATCGTGTAATCGCTTCAAAAGGACGATTGATCATATCCAATTTGTAATTGATGTCATCAATCATCAGATTGGCTTTATCGATTGTTTGATTGGAGCGGTCGATCGTCATGTTGAGACGCTCGATCGTGCTGACTAATTTTATAAAAACAAAACCGAGTGCCAGCAAGGCAAACGCACCTGCTAATAAAACGATACATTGGCTTATCTGCAATGCGCTCATATATCCACCTCTTCTCTTAAGTTTATTATTGCACAGTCGCTTTCATTATGCAATAAATGTATTAAATTTCCGCTTTCTTCGCCTCTATCACTAAATCTTCGAACTTATAAATATCTTTGCTGCTCATAAATAAATAGACCACATCTTCATACTCTGAAAGCTGCTTAGCAGACTCCTGATCTTCACGAATAATCTTAGCTCTGGGTATATATTGTCCGATCTCATGAATATCAATGTCAATGCCGGGTTCTTTTGCTGCATTTTCCGGAAAATGACATAAATACGGATAATCTGAAAGATCCATTGCTTCAGCGAATTCTTTAGCAAAACGCAAGATTCTTGAAAAACGATCGGGTTTAAAGACTGCCACGATCTTTTTATACGGATAACGCATACGTGTCGCTTCAATGACCATGCGAATTGCTGTTGGATGATGAGCGTAATCATCAACATATATATTATGACCAATTTTTTTGACGCTATAACGGCGCTTTACCCCATCAAATGAGGCTAAACGCTCATTGATATATTCTGCTTCCATGCCTTCTAAATATCCCAATGTAATATTCGCTAAGGCATTTTGAAGCATATGTTTGCCAAAATAAGGCAGATTGAAATGACCAAACAGTTCACCATGAATCATCACATCAAAGCTCATGCCCTCTTCTGTCGGCAAATAATTAACCGCTTGAACATCATTGCTTTTATTTAAACCAAAAGACAGTGTTCTGGTTTGAATATTCAGTTTTGGCAGATAAGGATCATCTCCCCAAATGATGACCGTATCTTTTATCTGATTGGCAAAATTCTCAAATGCCTGCTTATAATCTTCAAACGTCTTGAAATAATCGACATGATCATATTCAATATTGTTAATCACAGCGTACTTAGGACGATAATGCAGGAAATGATCCTGATATTCACATGATTCCGCTATAAAATACTTGCTGTCTTTTTTTGCAAAGCCGGTTCCATCCCCAATCAGCACCGTTGTCTTATCATAATCTTTAAACAGATGATAAGCCATTCCGGTTGTCGTGGTTTTTCCATGAGTTCCGGCGATCGCAATTGAGTCATAGTGATTCATCATCTCACCTAAAAAATCAAAATAGCGATAGCATTCTACATTGGGATTTTCCAATGCCGCTTTCACTTCTTCATGATCATCATTGAACGCACTGCCAATAATCACCTTATACCCATCTTTAATATTTTCCTTGTTGAAAGAATAGATCGGGATGCCTTTATTTCTCAAATCTTCTTCAATAAAGATATATTTATCAATATCACTTCCGGCAACTTCATACCCAAGTTCATATAAAATTCTTGCTAGGGATGCCATCCCAGAACCTTTTATACCTATAAAATAATACATTATTTTCACCTCTAGAACTATTTTATCACAATCACAAAAAAAAGAAACATTAGAGCTCTATTTCCCTAATGTTTTGTTGCATATAATACGGCACCTAGCAGATTGGCGTCATTATTATAAAGACAACGGTCGATCCTTGTCGTAGTTAAGTCTTTGAACGGACGTTCCAAGGCATTCCAAGTCTCTCTTACTTTATCAATAAACCAGTCTTCTTCACTGATTCCGCCACCTAGGCAGATCACTTCCGGATTATAGAAAATAACAATGCTGAAAAGTCCTAAACAAATATTTAAGCACCATTGGTCCATTGCTTTCACTGCTGCTTCTTCGTTTGCTAGATAGCGTTCACATACTTCTGTTCCATAAGTCAGCTGAGTTTCGCTCATACTGTTATAAATGTCAATCAAAGCACTCATGGATGCCAGATGAGATAAACCTAAAATCTTTCCATTGGCATAACCCATTGGAATATTAGAGAATTCTCCGGCAATATTATTAACCCCTTGAATGACACCGTCACGATCACAGACACATCCGCCGATTCCCGTTCCGATAACGAAATATACACTTGAAGAAGTTCCTTTCCCATTACCAATCATCAATTCACAATAACCTGCCGCTTTAGCGTCATTCATCGTTGCTGTCTTGATTTTGGTGCGGCTTTGAATTTCTTCATTGACGCAATGATACATCATGATCTGCACATTACGGGCAGCTTTAGATAATACCGTAGAATCACTGTCAATCACACCCGGTGCACTGACCCCAATACATTCGACATCTAATTCTTTTAGCCCTTCGCAAAGGTAATCATAAAATTCATCTTTGGTCTCACACAGCTTGGTTTCTTTTTTCCATTTTTTGGTAATGGTGTAATCTTTTTCAACTAGCGCATATTTGATAAAAGTTCCGCCAATATCAATTCCTAAATACATGTATTTCCCCTCCATTTATATCTATCTTTACAATAGCATAAATAAGGGCTCAGCGAAACTATTTTTGATATTCTTCCATGAATTCCTTAGGATTATTATCTACATAATGCAAGCGATAATAATACTGCAGAATATCCTTGCGGGTAACGATTCCAATAAAGAGTTTACGGTCATCAATAATCGGAATAAAGTTTTGCTTCGTTGCCATCAGCAATAGATCTGCCATTGATGTATCAACCCTTGCGGCAGGATTTAGCTCCTGACGAATCATGTCTTTTACATAAATATGTTCACTCATTTTATATTCAAAGGGATCATGTTTCAAAATCTCCCATAACAAATCCCCCTCGGTAATGGTTCCTACATAGCGACCGCCGGCACTGATCACCGGTACTGCCGTAAAGCCATGATGCTTCATTGTTTCTAAGGCTTGCCTAGCGGTGTTGCTTTCATCAATATATGTTACATCCGATTTGGATTTCAAAAAAAATAACAAATTCATATACTCACCTTTTTCTTTTTTGTCCATCTCTATTATACGCTAAAATAAAATTAAGTTAAAAAGATTTAGTAACAAAAATAAAACAGCAGAAATTCCCTGCTGTTAATCTACTATTTTTAATTCTTTAGAATATTGGTTCAAGCTTTGGCAGCCGTTTTCAGTCACGACAACTAAGTCTTCGACACGAACACCAAACTCATCCGGTAAATAAATACCCGGTTCGATAGAGAAGATCATTCCCTCTTCGACTCTCATATCAAACTGGCTGGATACATCACCGTATTCATGTACATCTCTGCCAATGAAATGACCAAGACGATGGGTAAAGTATTCACCATAGCCTTTTTCTGTTATATAATCGCGGGCAGCAGCGTCGATATCACATAAACGTACTCCCGGCTGAATCATCGCCTGCGCTTTTAAGTTGGCTTCTTTTACAATATTGTAGACTTCCTTTTGCTTATCACTGGCGCTTTGGTAAAAGAAAGTTCTGGTCATATCTGAACAATACCCTTGATACAGACAGCCCATATCGATAATAATCGAATCGCCTGAAGCAATCACTGTATCATCATTTCCATGATGGGGATCAGCACCATTCTTACCAAAAGCGACGATTGGTGAAAAAGAGTGACCACTGGCTCCTAATTCCTGATAGATGGCTAATAAGCGATCGCTTAGGCTAAGTTCCGTATCCGTTGGTTTAAGTGTAGCAATCAAACGCTCAATCGCTTCATCGTTAATTTGGCTGGCTTTGATCATTGTTTCAATCTCATCTTGTTCTTTAACCATACGCACTTCGTCAATCACACTCGAACCGTTCACAAACGTATTGTTTGGCAGTTTTTCTTGTAATGCCAGTAAGAAATGTGCTGCCCAGAATTTATCGATCCCAATCGTTTTATCTTCCTGCATCGTCTGAGCAAGTAAGGCTATGCTGTCATCGGTATCTGAAAACCAAACCTTTTCAATGCCCACATCTTGTGGCACAAAAAATAATTTATTTAAAAATAAACGATGTTCTCCGTTAATATCAATCAACAGTGCATACATTCTTTCACCGGGATGATTATTGACTTCACAAAGATATTCGATAGAAGAAGGATCACTGATAATCATATAATCCATCTTCTTTTCTTTCATTTTATGGATTACTTTTTCTAAGCGATTAGGCTTCATCATCTGCTATCACCTCTAATCCTAGTTCATCTAACTGCGGTTTCTCCACAGCTGTCGGTGCTTTCGTCATCGGACAGCTAGAGCTTGAAATTTTAGGGAAAGCAATCACATCACGTAATGATTCAGACTGTGTCAGCAGCATCGCAATACGGTCTAAGCCTAAAGCAAACCCGCCATGAGGAGGAGTTCCGTATTTAAAAGCTTCTACAAAGTAGCCAAATTGTCTTTGAATTTGTTCATCTGTAAATCCTAATGCATTAAAGACACGTTTCTGTAAGTCTTGTTCATGGATACGAATAGATCCTCCACCTAATTCAAAACCATTTAAAACGATATCATAAGCATCTGCCAAGCAGTTTGCCGGATCTTTTTCGATCAAATCCAGATCGCTTTCTTTTGGTCGTGTAAACGGATGATGTTTAGCATAATAGCGCTGTGTTTCATCATCATATTCAAACATCGGGAAGTCCGTTACCCACAAGAAAGCAAATGCTTCCGGGTCATATAGTTTTAATTCTTTTCCCAAATGATTACGTAAAGCCGCTAAAGCATCGCAGACGACTTCATATTTAGCGTCTGCCACAAATAACAGCAAATCACCATCATGTGCATTCATAGCTTCAAATAAAGACTGTGTTTGTTCTTCGTTAAAGAATTTAGCGATCGGTCCTTCCGCTTTATCTTGATTCACTTTCATCCATGCCAAACCTTTGGCTTTATACGTTTTTGCAATATCCGTCAATTTATCCAGTGCTTTACGTGAATAATTGGCTGCTTGACCAATAACGTTGATTCCTTTTACGTGTCCATTTGCTTCTAAAGCAGATTTAAAGACGATAAAATCAACCTCTTTGACAGTTTCATTTAAATTAACTAATTCCAAACCAAAACGAATATCCGGTTTATCAATTCCATATCTTTCCATTGCTTCCTGCCAAGTCATTCTTGGTAATGGCAAAGGAAGCTCAACCCCTTTAACATCTTTCATGACTTTTGCCATCATGCCTTCACAAACCGCTAAGATTTCGTCTGTATTCATGAATGACATTTCAACATCGACCTGTGTAAATTCTAATTGACGATCTGCTCTTAAATCTTCATCTCTAAAACAGCGGGCTATCTGGTAATATTTTTCAAATCCGGCAATCATCAGCAGCTGTTTGAACTGCTGCGGAGACTGTGGCAAAGCAAAGAATTTTCCATTATGTACACGACTTGGAACTAAGAAGTCTCTTGCGCCTTCTGGTGTTGAGCGTGTTAAATAAGGAGTTTCGATATCCACAAAATCCAAGTCATCTAAATAATGACGAATACTCTTGGTAATTTGATGACGTAATAAGATATTCTGCTGAATCTTAGGACGACGTAAGTCTAAATAACGATAGACCAAACGCGTTTCTTCCAATGCATCTGTTTCATCGGCAATAATCATTGGTGTCAATGCAGCCGTAGAAATAATATCCAGCTGAGTTGCTTCAATTTCGATATCTCCGGTTGGCATCTTGGGATTCTTTGAACTTCTTTCGACTACTTTTCCTACAACATGAATGACAAACTCATTCTTTACTTCTTTCGTTATATATTCCATAGATTCATCACAAATCACCTGAGTAATACCATAGCGATCTCTTAAATCAATGAAGACTAAGGCCCCAAGATTTCTCTTTTTTGCGACCCATCCTTTTAATTCAACGGTTTCTCCTACATTTTCAATTCTTAATTCCCCATTATGATGTGTTCTATTCATGCTCATGTCCCCCTTCTAAATGATGTTCAATATAAGCAACAATATCTTCTAATGGAATTGTTTCCTGCTGTTTATCATGTGTACATTTAATGTTAACCACTTCATTTTTCACTTCTTCTTCACCAATAATAATGGCAAAATGAGCCTGCAGGCGATCGACTGTTTTAAACATCGCTTTCATTGAACGATTAGCATAATCCATATCGCAGCTGAATCCATTGGCTCTGAGCATTGTCACGATCTGTAAAGATAAATCTCTAGCCTCCTGACCTAATGGCATGATGTAAATATCTAAAGCATCGTCATCTTCTAATTCCATCTGGTCTAAAGCTAAGGCTAAGCGTTCCATTCCAAAGGCAAACCCGACACCCGGTGTTTCCGGACCGCCCATTTCCTGAACTAATTTATTGTAGCGACCACCTCCGCCTAAGGTTGCGGCATTGCCGAAAGTTGGATCTTCACTGATGACTTCAAATACTGTATGACAGTAATAATCCAATCCTCTGACTAAGTTGGTATCCACCATATAATCAATTTCCAGATCATCTAATAACGCACATACTTTTTCAAAATGTGCTTTTGCTTCCGGTGTTAAATAGTCAATCGTCTTAGGTGCTGTCGTAATCAACGGGTTATCTTTATCCACTTTGCAATCTAAAATACGCAAAGGATTTTTTTCAAAGCGTGCCTGACAGTCTCCGCATAATTCGTTTAATCCCGGCTTGAAATGATTCATCAGTGCCTGACGATAATTATCACGGCTGATTTCATCTCCTAATGTATTGATATGCAGTTTAACGTTTTGCAATCCTAATGATTCAATGATCGTCACTGCCATGACCATGCACTCCACATCGACTTCCGGATTTTCCAATCCCAGCATTTCCACGCCAAACTGGTGAAACTGACGCTGTCTTCCTTTTTGCGGACGTTCATAACGGAACATCGGTCCCATATAGTAAAGCTTTGTCAATTTATCAGGATTCACATAAAGTTTGTTTTCAACAAATGCCCTTACGACTCCGGCTGTTCCTTCCGGACGCAGCGTTAATGAACGATCTCCACGATCTTGAAATGTATACATTTCCTTTGACACAACATCGGTGGTGTCACCCACTGCTCGATTAAATAACTCTGTATGTTCAAAGATGGGAACACGAATTTCCTTTACGTTGTAGTTAAATGCAATGGTACGTAATAACTGTTCTAAATACTGCCAATTTTTTGTTTGCTGTGGAAGCAGATCTACTGTTCCTCTTGGTGCGCTGTATGCCATTTCTTTCTTCCTCCTTTATTTAAATAAAAAATACGCCCTTATAAATAAGGACGTATTACACGCGTTGCCACCTTAATTCATGATTTCTCATGCACTTAAGGTCTTAACGCGACAAACGGCTATGCTTTTAATAGCTCCTCCAAAGTGTCTCCGTCATTAACCATGCAGGTACTTTCAGCCTCGATACCTATCTCTTTTCACTTTATAATGACGCTCTCTTTTTCATTGGATTGATATTAATCATTTTATATCATACTTCCTATGACTTGTCAATTAGAATGAATTAATAATAAAACGAATCCGTAGACATTCTGACTCTTGGCAGTTCCAAATAGTCCATACCTCTTTCTACTCTCCCATATTGAGTAGTAAATGCCAGTTTATAACCGGCGGCTCTCAATACATCTTTTGCCTGACCGCCATATCCGCCAAACGGATAAGCCATAGCAATCGGCTGATCAATCGTATCCGCTGATGCTTTCATATCCGCAACTGCCGATTCAAAGTCCTGACATTGAATAGCGCCATACTGGATCGGCTTCATCCCCGGACAAGTTCCCTGATGCATGTTATGGGTATGGCTCTCTAATTCTAAATTAAGATGAGATAAACGTGATGCATAATCCTCCGGTGCTGAGGTAATTTCAAAGCTCACACCCACAAAGCCATATTTTTCTAATAGAGGCAATGCCATATCATAAGTATAATGATAGCCGTCGTCCATCGTAATCACCACTGAATTTTCAGGGACTTCAATCTTCCCTTCAAGCCAGTCATACAGCTCTTCCATAGTCAATGTTTTATAGCCTTCTTCTTTAAAATGAGCCAGCTGCTGCTCAAATTTCTGAATGCTGTAGAAGTTTCCGTTTTCCGCTGTCTCTGATGTCTCATCATAGAAATAATGATACATAAAGACTGGAATTGAACTAGCCGGATTGGTCACATCAGAAAAATCATTCTGATATTTCTTTGGCAGTTCAACCGCAATGGCTGTCTCATTTAATGGAGCAATATCTGCCCCGCCTTTATTGTAAAGAAAAGCAAAGGCAATTAAAACAACCACACAAAGAGCAATTAAACCCATCACTATTTTTTTCATTTTAAGACCTCTCTTTTTAGTATAATCGATATTTCATAATTCATGCCAAGTTATGAAAAAGCACTTCAAAAGAAGTGCTAATGAATCGTTCTTTCGATCCCGTAAATACCTTGAACCTTATGCAGATTATCGAATGCGGTTTTTAAATGCTCACCGTTTTCTACCGTTACTTTTAGATTAATGATTGCTCGGGTATCCACCACATCAGCATGTATATTCAAAATATTAATTTTGGATTGTCCCAACGTGTTGATGATGTCTGTCAGCAAATTCGTTCGATCGGTCGCATCAATAGTAAATTCCACTTCATACTTTTTAGCCATTAAAGAGGCATAATCCCAGTAAACATCAATCAAACGTTTTTTCATATCCAGACCTTTGACGTTCGGACAGTCTTTACGATGCACCTTGATTCCCTGACCTTTGGAAACGAAACCGATAATCTCGTCTCCCGGAATCGGATTGCAGCATTTGCTCAGCTGAATTTTTAATCCACTCATGCCGCTGACAACTACACCGGTGGCATTTGCCATTTTATCACGATCATTGTTAGTATTGTTTTTCTGCAGCATTTTTGAAATGCTGTCGATAAAGCTGCTTCGCTTCGGATTGGCACGATCTAATAACGCATAGGCAGTAATTGCCTTTCGTCCAATCTGGTAAAGCAGTTCCTCAAAAGATTTGGCACCAAAAGAACTGTAATACGATTTATAAACCTCTCCGTCTAAGTAAACTTTTTCATCGAGTTCACGTTTTTTTACTTCTTCTCTCAGCAGTTTTTTACCGGTTTCAATAAAAACCTTTCTGCTCTCTGCTTCCTTTTGAGAAAGGAACTGACGAATCTTATTTCTAGCTCCGGCAGTATGCACTACTTTCAGCCAGTCCTCGCTTGGACCAGAAGAGTTCTTATTTGTTTTGATTTCCACCACATCACCGGTTTTTAAAGCGGTATTGATCGGAACGATCACGCCATTCACAATTGCCCCAACGGCATGATGCCCAACCTCCGTATGAATACGATAAGCAAAGTCAATCGGCGTTGAACCGTTTGGCAGCTCAATGATCTTGCCTTGTGGTGACAATACATAAACATTGGCTTCAAAGATATCTTGTCTTAAAGAATCATAATATTCTTTGGCATCACCGTCTTTAATATCTTCTGATAAGCTGATGAATTCACGCAGCCACTGCAGTTTTTCACCAATTTCCTGTTGTTCCATCTTGCTTGAGTACTGAGCATTTTCTTTATAGCGCCAATGAGCGGCAATCCCTCTTTCCGCAATTGCATCCATTTCTTCGGTACGAATCTGAATTTCAAAGATCTGTCCCATTTCACCGATGATTGCCGTATGTAAAGACTGATACATATTTGGCTTTGGCATGGCAATATAATCCTTGAAACGTCCCGGTAAAGGACGATAGTACTCATGAATGATTCCCAGTACCTCATAGCATTTCATTTTATCATTATCGGTAATGATACGTAAGGCATTCAAGTCATACAATTCATCAAAACGCTTATGTTTGATGACCATCTTTTTATAGATACTGTAAATATGTTTGGCACGTCCTAAGATACGGTATTGAATATGGTGCTGATCAAGCAGTTCTCTGACCTTTCCCATCATCGCTTCGACGGCTTCTTTTCTTTCATCACGCTTGATCTCTAATAATTCTGAGATTTCATGATAAGGCACAGGGTCTAGATAGTATAAGCTTAAATCTTCCAGTTCTATGCGAATATCGTTGATCCCCAAACGATGGGCGATCGGTGCATAGACTTCCAGCGTCTCTTTGGCGATACGCTTTTGCTTATGTTCCGGCATATACTGCAATGTGCGCATATTATGCAGACGGTCAGCAAATTTAATCAGGATCACTCGAATATCCTTTGCCATCGCAATATAAATCTTGCGATGGTTTTCCGCATAAACATCCGCTTCATCCTTAAACTGCATCTTGGTGATCTTCGTCACGCCTTCAACAAGCGTTGTAATCTCAGAGCCAAAACGCTCGATCATCTCTGCCTGCGATACATCACAGTCTTCCATCACGTCATGAAGCAGTCCGGCAGTAATCGTCATTGGTCCGGTTTGCAGGCTCGCTAAAATATAAGCAACCCAAATCAAATGAATAGTATACGGCTCCCCGCTTTTTCTTGTTTGTCCCGCATGCTTTTCCATAATATATGCATAGGCACGTTTAATCAGATCGATACTTTCATCACTTTTGATGTATGTCGAAGCCAATTCCAAGACATCTTCAAAACTCATTGGATCTCCTGCCTGTTTGATTTTCACCATGATATTCACCCCTTCTATCTTATGCCCTGTTTAAAAATATGTCAGAATTAATATTTTAAAATAGAATACACATCATAATTTTTTAGTTTTTCTCTGCCTTTTAAATCTTCTAACTCAATTAAAAAACAGATTCCGGTAACAATCCCGCCTAATGCTTCAATCATCTTACAGCTGGCTTCGATCGTTCCTCCTGTCGCCAGCAAATCATCGATTAAAACGACTTTTTGTCCTTTTTTAATCGCATCTTTATGCATTTCCAATGTATTGTGTCCATATTCCAATTCATAAGTCGATTCAATCGTTTCACGAGGCAGTTTTCCCGGTTTTCGAACAGGAACAAAGCCAGCTTCCATCGCATAAGCAACAGGACAGCCGAATAAAAAGCCTCTGGCTTCCGGTCCGGCAATCAAATCTGCCTCTTTGCTGATCGCATATGCTTTCATTTGGTCGATTACTTCATGATATGCCTTTGGATCTTTCATTAGTGGTGTCACATCTCTAAATAAAACCCCTTCAATAGGGAAATCTTGTATATCTGCAATATATTGTTTGAAGTCCATATTTTTTCCTCCTAGTATAATTAAAATTATATCAAACCCAATCGGTTGTTTAAAGTATATCCTTTAAAATTATTTGAATATACTGTCGATTTTGGTATTCATTGATCGCAATTTGACCAATAACAGAATGTTTTTCTCCTTCATTCACCTGTTCGATTAAATCTCCGCAGTTAAAGCAGATGGCATCAAAGCTCACATGATCCTTGATACAGCTGATCTTTAAATGCTTACCGCCGCTAAGTACATTCTTTCTTGCTACTAAAACATCTTCAACACAAAAGATGGGTTCCTCATTGCAACTGCCAAAAGGTTCCAGCAAACGTAAAGAGGCAACGTTTTTTAATGTAATATCTTCTTCATCTAAAACAATGCATTCTTTATTTTCTTCTTGAAAATCTGTCTGTTCCACTGCATTTTTTATTTTTTCATAGAAAGATGGGATACAGTCAAATTTAACCGTAAAACCGGCAGCTAGCGCATGTCCGCCATAAAACAGCAGATCATCACTGGCGGTCTCTAAAAACTCATTTAATTTAAAACCATCAAGAGAACGTGCTGACCCTTTATAGACATTATTTGTTTCATCATAATTCATTAAAAAACTGACTTTATTGTATTCTTTTGTAAATTTACCGGCTAATAAGCCAATTAACCCTTCATGCACTGGCTGTTCATAAAGAAAGATAAAATCATCTTCCGGCTTCATTTCTTCTTTAAGCATCCCATATAACTGATTGGTCATGGTCTGTCTTTTAGAATTGATTGCTTTTGCTTTATTGGCAAAAGTCTGCAGAAACGACATCTGTGAAGAATTCGGGTGTTCTCCCATCATAAAATATTTCACACAATTAGCCGGATTAACTTCCTCTGGCAAACGTCCAAACGAATTCACCTTTGGCGCTAAATTAAAACCTATTGAAGTCGAACTGTAGACAGGGTTATCCCCTAAAAGCAGATCGATTGCCGGAAAGTGACATTCTTTCATCAGCATCAGAGCTTTCTTGACCATCGCTTTATTTTCATCGACTAATGGCATCATATCACTGATTGTCGTGATCGCTGCCAGACAGTATAAATAGCGGTCATGCTTTCCTAGTAAACGATACGCTAATTTATAAGCAACAACCCCGCCGGAAATCTCTTTAAAAGGATAAGACGGCGACAGCTTTGTATGCAAGAAAGCATAGGCATTCGGCAAATCATCGCTGAAAGCATGATGATCCGTTACAATGACATCAATCCCTAATTCATTTGCCAGATCAATGGCTTCCATCGCTTTGATGCCATTATCTACAGTAATAATTAAAGTATACCCTTTTTCATGCATTTGTTGCACTCTGGCTTCATTTAATCCGTATCCGTCAACAAAGCGATTGGGAATATGATAACCCACATCTTTTCCCAGCATCTTAAAAGCTTTAACTAAGATCGTTGTTGCTAAAATACCATCACAGTCATAATCACCGTAAATGCAGATCGATTCATCTTGATCGATGGCTTCTAAGATCCTTTCAATCACTTCCTGGCTTTCCGCAAATAATTCATAATCATGAAAAACCATCTTACCTAGCTGTTTGATTTGTTCTTCACTCATCTGACGCTGATCAAGCACCTTACTTAACAGACTGTTCATCTGATAAAGCTCTTGATAGTGTCGATAGTTTTCACTTCTAAATTTTTTCCATTCCATATTTTCCTCCAAAAAAAATAGCTGATTTTACTCAGCTATTTCGCAATTAAATCCATAAAATCATCAATTTTTAAAGTGGCTGCATCCTGAATCGCTTTACGACTCATATATTCAAATATCTGGGCAGAGCTAACTGCAAAAACATCATCTACCAGATCGCATGTTTCCAGTCTTTTTTTCGCTTTCCATTTGATTGAAAAAAGATAATCCTTAATTTGACTCTTATCAATCGATTTTATATTTTCTTTTCTAAATTCTCTAACTTTCAATGCCAGTAGAACATCCAAATCTTCGATTTGCTTTTCTGACAAAATCATTTTTAAAACCACCACTTTCACTCACTAAACTCTTATAAAAGATATTATAAATGATATTTCGACATATGGAAAGGTTTATTTTCGTTAGTTTATAATTTGATTGTAAAAAATGACCATTATTTCTTTGCTTTTACTTCATATCTTCTTGAAAAGTTTTACAGATTGTTCTAAGTTGATCGACAAAATTTAAAGAAGCAGCATAATAGGTCTGATTGCTGTAGGTAAGGGGAATGCTTTTTGATGCCATATAACATACAGTTCCTACAATATAAGAATCATCTTGCCAAAAGAGCTGCAAGTGATAATAGCGTCCAAAATAATAAGCTGAAAATTCAAGGATCAGATCATAACCTTCGTTGCTGTCTACTTTAAACAAATCCCCTTCTTCTACGTCTAAGTTAAATTGATCGATCTGATAATGTTCTTCATTCACCATATCATTCACCCATACAATATTAGCAGAATGCAGATTTAAGATGGTTTCAGAAATACTGACTCGTAAAAACCGCACTTTCCCTTCTATTGAACATCCGCTGATTATGAAAGTGAGTACAAGAAGAACAAACACAGGATATTTCCAGTATCTTTTTTTCATAACCTCCCCTCCTTCGTCAATTCTTTTCATAAATAGCCTTTATTTTTCTTAATTCTATCTTATCACAGCTTACAAGACTTTTAAATGCTTCTAACATCATAAGTGATTGTCTTTTTATTCGTCTTCTTCACGTATATTTAATTATAAAGACGAATACCTATGTAATGTATCTTTTACAATCATACGGAAAGGTGGTCCTTAATATGTACCAAAACACAGGTCCTGCTTTATGAAAAAGAAAACAATTCAAGCTTTTTTTATTTTATCCTTTACGACTGCTCTTTCAAAAATATTTAATATCATTAACCGAATCATTTTATCCCGTCTGTTAGGTGGTGAAGGATTTGGTCTTTATATGCTGATTATGCCGACTTTAGGATTATGGATCACTTTATCCCAGCTCAGTATTCCCAGTGCTATTTTTAAACTGATTGCTGATCCGCAGTACAAGAATAAGAAAGTGATGACGACCGGCTTTTTAATTACAACTTTCACCACCTGTTTGATGATGCTGCTGTTTACTATCTTTTCTCCTTTTATTGCCACCAACATGCTTAAAAATGCCGATACTCTGCTTCCACTTAAATCGTTAATCCTCTTTATTCCGTTAACCAGTTTAAGTGCCGTAATTAAGAATTATTTTTTAGGTAAGCAGCAACATAAAGTAATAGCTAAAACACAGATTACCGAAGAAGTATCACGATTAGCTTTTACGATTGCCTTTTTAATGATTTTCACGGATTACTCCATGCCCATTTTAGTTACACTGGCATTTGTAGCGATGAGTTTAGGTGAGCTTGCTTCACTCCTGCATCTACTCTTTTATGTTAAGCCAAGAAGAAAAAAAGAGATGTTTGATTTCAGTGAACCTCATCTATACTATGATTTTTTCAGAATCAGTTTACCGATGACCGGAAGTCGTCTGCTTCATTCTGTTGCCGGCTTTTTAGAACCCATCATCATTACTACCATTTTATTATCGCTCGGCTACCAATCCACTCAGATTCAGCTTGAATACGGTATGATGAGCGGGTATGTCATGAGTTTAATTACGATCCCTACCTTTTTCACAACCGTTATTTACCGTATCCTATTGCCGATCTTTTTAGAACATCTAGATAACCGCAAAACAACCCTAAAGTATTTATATACCGGTTTGTTTGTCTGTTTTTTAATTGCTTTGCCCTTT
Source organism: Beduini sp. (assembly GCF_047239305.1). NCBI lineage: Bacteria > Bacillati > Bacillota > Erysipelotrichia > Erysipelotrichales > Erysipelotrichaceae > Beduini > Beduini sp. The sequence goes on along the minus strand of NZ_JBKTEM010000005.1, from coordinate 46,449 downwards.
ACCTTTATTTTCTACTTTTTCCCACAGCAATGTTTATCTTTACTCTATAATACCACTTCTGGCTGGCAATATCTAAAATATCTCAGCATTCCCTTTATTTTATTCTATCTGCAAACTCCACTCAGCGCCCTGCTTCAGGCGTTAGATAAAAATAAAACAATGTTTTATATCAGTGTTGCGGAATGTGTTATGGAAGTTGTTTTACTCATTGTTTTAACACCGCAGTTTAAGATCTTAGCTATGGGTATTACTTTATTGATTGGTATCTGCATTACTTTGATTTTAAGTGCATGGAATGTCTATCGTGCTTTGTTCCAATAAAAAAACAGGCACATCTTTGTACCTGTAATTTCATTATCTTTGGTATAAACCTAACCTTTATTTCATAATAAAGAATAGGCGTTCCTTTTCAACCACACAATAAAATACATCGTGATAATCTTGAACATGGTGACGCTTTAATTCATTGACTAACCAGTTTTCATCTTTATTTAAAGTCGTTAATACGTCTTTGATGATTTCCCCATCAATAATCACGGGTTCCGGATGCGCAACCTGACAATCTTTTTTTAGTAAGGTCGACAAAGTTCCGTTTGTCTCCAAGATAGCAAACTCCACTTCTGAGATACTGCCGATCTGCTGCTGTCTTAACTGCTGACATAAGGCATCAACATTATATTTAAGCTTACGCATCATTTTCTGATTCACTTTTCCATTCGTGATAATATAGGATGGTGTTCCATCCAGAAAATCTCTCAATTTCTTGCTTGTCATTGATAAAGAAGAACTAATTTTATCAAGGATCACCAAAGATAATGTTGCGATGATTGAATCAATCATTTCCGGCAATGTCTCATCAAATGACATTGTCATTAACTCTGCAATAATCAAAAAGACGACAAAATCAAAAACAGAAAGCTGACTAAATTCTTTCTTACCTAAAAATCGCAGTAAACAAATTAAATACACATAAACAAAAATACTCTTTAATATAATAATTATATATTCCATTGGCACACCCCTAAGGAGGATCGTTATGAAAAAATACTTGACCCCATATCTTTTTACTTTAACATTTATTTTTGGATTATTTATGATCATATCACTACTAATGGTGACTATTACGTATCTCTTGCCATTAAGCAGCGCCACTTATAATATGATCATCTTAGTGACGTCTTATATTGTTATTATTGCCGGAAGTTATTTGTTTATTCATTTTGTGCCATCAAAACCGCTGATCCATACTGTTGTTTTTGGAATTATTTATCTGATCATCAGTTATTTAGCCTGCAACGGTGTCAGCAGTATACTGCATTTATTTTTAAAACCGGTCGTATTTATATTATGTTGTGTCATATGGAGTGTATTTAGTAAAGAGTAATTAAAAAGAGCAGAATTCTGCTCATTTTTTATTTATATCGTTATTCTTTTATCCAGCCATAATGCAGACATGCCCGATATATTCCATCTTGATCAGCATTTGTGGTCACATAACTGGCCTTTGCTTTTAATGCCTCAATTGCATTCCCCATAGCGATTGAAGTCCACTCGTCAATGAACATATTTAAATCATTTTTTTCATCACCAAAGACAACGACATCTTGATAATCGCCACCAAAATGATCTACGATCGCTTTAATCCCCACAGATTTATCTGCCGGTTCCACGAACAGATATTCTTTATGAAAACGACACCACGGTAATTCTTTTAATGCTTCTAAGTTCTCTTCTTGCGGAGCATAACAAGCAATGTAGATTTTATAAATTGCATCGAAGTCTCTCGGGTTTAATCCCTCTTTTATAACGGTCTCCATGTAGAGATCATGAGTAAACTCATAAAAGCGATTATCAGGAGCAAGTCTTCTCGTCTCATTATCAGGAGAAATTGCCCAAATATAACCTTTTGCTTTGCATTCATCAATCAGTGCCAAACACTTGTCATAATCCAATGGTTTAACTTCTAGTAATTGTCCGTCTATGGTAATCCCATTTCCACCATCACTGACCATATTCTTAAAGCCTAATTCTTTCATATGATCTTTCGCCATGGCATAACTTCGCCCTGTCGCAATGGCTACAAAGTGTCCTTGTTCCTCTAGTTTTTTTATTGCCAATTTAGTAGATGCAGGAATATATTGTGCCCCCGGTGTTCCTACTGCTAATGTTCCATCTATATCAAAGAAGAAATATTTCCTTTTACTCATCTCTTTCACCTCGCCCACCATTTTAACAGATACGAGCCATTGTCTTTATTATTTACATAATAAGAAAACAAGTAAGCATTCCGCCAACTTGTCTCACTTTCTATTTTTCTTTTAGGGAAATAAAAAAGAAGTAGGTTATTACTTCACAAGACAGAACAAACAATATAAGTGCGAATAGGTTTGGGAAAAGAATAAGTTTTTAAGTGTCATTAGGTATAAAATAAGGGTAATCATTACAATTACTATGAAGACTCTTTTCCCTTAGAGTTATGAATTGTCTTATAAAATAAATGCCTACTTCTTGACTACGATAATACCACCATCTTTTCGATAACTCAACTCTCTGGAGACCCGTTGCAACAGGAAACGCAAAAACCGTCGAATTAAAAAGTAAAAAGAATGATTTTATCTTTCACTAAAAAATAGGATATTTTTTAAGAAACTTTATAATAAATTTTCTCTTACTTATCTATTCTCTTTTTTTATAAAAATCACTTAACTTTTCTAATTATTTTAATAAAAGAGGGCATTTTATTCAATACCCTCTACCCATTTTGTAATTTTTTACGATAATAATCTGCATTTTTACTGTCTTGATGATATTCATAATGCTCAATCAGAAATTTATATATGTTATTTCTGCTGTCAACATGCATCGTTGTTTCATGTTTCTTTAAACAATACAATAATTTTTGTTCAGCTTTTAAACTATATTTCTTATTCAACATTAATTCCAGCCAGTCAATTAAGTATTCAAATGAAATATCTGTTTTTTTAGCTGCTTTAGCCTTGATCAAATATTTACGACAACGATTTCTATATCCTAGTTTAAAACTACACAAAGCTGACATAAAATATAAATCGTCATCACTATCATATTTCTCTGCCAACAAATAATATTCTACAGCTTTATCATAATTTTTCAGTAAATAATGACTCCACGCCAAATTTCTATAAAGGATATAATCGTATATATGCACCTTCATTTGTTCACCATACTGTAAAGTATTGGAGTCTAATAAAATTGATTCATTAACTCGCCCATTTAGTCTCAAAAAATTAGCTTTAGTAATATTCAAAGCTATTAATCGTATCCAATTGTTAGTTTTATTTGAAAAAAATATTGCGCTATCTAATGTTAATAATGCAGCATTTTTATTGCCCAAACAAATATTTGTAATTGCCTTTAAATGTAGTAAATATGCTTCAAGAAAGTCTTCATAGTTATATGTACTTTCAATATATTCACATAGCTGTAAAGCCTTTTTATATTCTTTATTATGATATAAATAATTTACTTTACAAATTGCATAAATTGTTTGTTTATCTTTACTAAACATAGTTATTAAGGAATCAAAAATTTTAAAATATTTTTCAACAAATTTGCGCTCTATATTTTTAGCTGAACAAATGCAAAATTTCAGTAGCATTAATACAGGATATGATATAAACTTACTAGCATTAGCACACAGTTGATCCAATTGATTATATGAAAACTCATCAAACAACTTATAATAAAGTAACATCCTAATTAATTTTTTAAACTGATGATCTATTAATTTCATATCTTGATTATTGTTATGAAAATTAATAGAGAATCGCTTCTCTAATAATTCCTCGTTATCTTCAGAAACCATTATTTTGCCATTCTCTATTCTACTCATATTACTTTTGCTCATCATTAGCTCTTTAGCCAATTGACCTACAGTTAATCCGCTTTCCTTTCTTTTAAAAATTATCAGTAAGCGTTCATCTGTACTAAAATTTCGCATTATGCAGTTGGACCTTCTCCACCATTAATGTATGGTTTTGTATCATGAGAATGTGTACAACCATTTTTTGTTGCTTCATTGTAACCACATTCAGCATCATGCTGATGATCACATGGAACACCGCTAATTGTGTTAAAAGAACACATTCCTAACACTAAAATAGATACTACTAAACTTGTTAATAATTTTTTCATTTTTATCCTCCTAACTATTTACGACTAGATTATATATTATTCATCAACTTTTTTCTACAACAGATTTTAGAAACATTACTTTGTGCAACAAAATTTTAAATATACTCTATTTTATCTCTATTTTTAGTTACTAAACTAATCATCCGTGTCCATATATTTTAATTTACTCTCGAATTCTTTTACTTTATCAAAATCATTGTGAAAAGTATAATGCTCTATTAACAATCTGCAGATATTATTTCTACTATCAATATGCATTTTATTTCCCATTTTTTTCAAACAATAGAGTAACTTGTTTTCTGCTTTAATACTGTATCTTTTATTTAAAGTTAATTCAAGCCAATCAATTAAGTAAGGGAAAGCAATACCTGCATTTTTAGTTTTTCGCCCTTTAATTATGTAATCCTTACATTGTTTTCTTAAACCCAAACGATATGAGCATAGACCAGCTATAAAACAAATATCATCATCTAAACCAATCTTTTCAGCTTCTTGATAATACTTTAGTGCACTTTCATAATTATTAAGCAGATAATACGTCCACCCTCGATTTTTAAGTAACGTATAATCATAAATATGAATATGATTAGTATTAGCGTATTCTAAATTTTTATTGTTCTCTACCAATGCCTCTTTATACTTTCCTCGTAGCCGAAGACTATTTCCTTTTAAGATGTTTAATGCTACTAATCGTGGGGAGTTTCCAATAGATGTTGATAATTCAATTGCTCTATTTATCGACCTAACAGTTAAATCTTGATCCCCTAAACAAATATATATCATTGATTTAACATGATAGATATAAGAATCCAGTAATGGCTCAGGATTATAATTTTCTTCTACGTACATGCATAAACTAAGTGATTTATTGTAATCTTTATTAAAGTATAAAAAGCTTATTTTACTAATATAAAATATTTTCTGAAGTGAGGGTTCGAGTAAATCTATTATGCTATTAAAAATTGCAATATACTTAGTTACAAATTTCCATTCCATATATTTTACAGAATAAACTAGAAGTCTTAATAATATATGTACAGGATAAGCTACCGATTGCAATACATATTGATTAGCATTATCGACCTGATTACGAGAATATTCATCAAAAAGTTTATAAAATATCAATAATTCAGTAACCTTATTTAATTTTTCTAATGTTAAATAATAATATTTATCTTCTAAAGAAAAATTGATAGAGAAACGTGTCTCTAACAGTTCCCTATTATCTTCTGAAACCATTATTTTACCGTTCTCTATCCTACTAAGATTACTTTTACTCATATGGAGTTCATCTGCTACTTGTCCAACAGTTAACCCCAGTTCTTTTCGTTTAAACGTTACCAGACGGCGTTCATTTAAATTGAATTTTTCCATTACCCAAGTGGTCCGTTATCATTATCGCAAGGTCTTATACCATCATCATGCGCATGGGTACACCCTGTTCCTGTTACTTCGTTGTATCCACATTCAGCGTCATGTTGGTGATCACATGGAGTACCATGGATAGGGTCAAAGCTGCAGACTCCCAATACTAAAGCTACAACGGCTAGATTTCTCAATAATTTCTTCATATCATTTTCCTCCTCAAAATAATTTTACGAGTAGATTATATATTATTAATAAAAATTTATCTATAGCTTATTGTAGAAACTTGACAAAAGTGCAACGATAAAATTAAAAACCATCAAATGAGATCAAGTTTTATGTATTATTGTCAACAAATAAAGCAAGGGGTAAACGATTGGAAATCAATTTACCCCCTTATTTTCGTTATATTTTAGAAATAATTCAATTAATTTTTATATACGCAACGTCCATTCAGATAAGTTGCACACACTTTTATATCTTTAATTTTAAATGTATCTATCTTAAAAGGAGACTGTTCTAAGACAACGAAATCAGCAGCTTTGCCAACCTCAATGGATCCTTTTAAATTCTCTTCAAATGAAGCATAAGCACCATGAATTGTGAAAGACTGAATAGCTTCTTCAACACTTAAAGCTTGACTTGGAATATAAGGTCCCTGACCATGAGTTGAACAGCGTGTCACAGCACATTGCATACCTTTCAAGACATCCGGTAATTCAACAGGACAGTCTGAACCGTTTGAAGCGTGGCTGACATCAAATAAAGTTTTGAATGCATAGCTTGTTTGAGCCCGCTCATGTCCGACACGGTCTTCAACAATCATAATATCATAATCTAAAAAAATAGATTGGATATAAGCCTGTAGTTCTAATTCTTTAAATTTATCTAAAATATCAGGTCGAGTGATTTGACAGTGAACGATTCCATGACGATGATCTGTTCGCGGATGTCTGGTCAATGTTCTTTCATAGGCTTCGATAATCATATCGGCTGATTTGTCTCCGATTGAATGAATAGCAACCTGCATACCATGACTTGATGCATAATCTACCATTTCATTCAATTCATCTTGAGTAAATACCTGAACACCGGTACGTGTTGGATCATCTGCGTAAGGGACTGACATTAACGCAGTTCTTGCCCCTAGAGAACCATCTGCCATTAGCTTTAACGGACCAATTTTAAAGTGTTCCGTTCCTTTACCGGTATTATAGCCATCATGTAAAAATTCTTTTAATGTATCTAACCTAGTAAAATGCGATTGTTCATAAAGTTTTATCGTCATCTTGTTTTCTTCATCTAATTCTTTGAATGCCTGCAAAATATCTTTATAGTTTTCAAATACCACTAAATCATCTGACTGTGCTGATGTAATGCCATATGTGTTTAATTCATGAAACGCTTTAACAAGCATTGTTTTTATTTCATCTACTGTGGGCTGAGGGACTTTACTATAAATAAGGTTTAAGGCATTTTCTTTAAACACTCCATTTAATTCATTATCAACGACCTCAAATTCTCCGCCTACTACTGGTTCCATATTCGGTGTTAATCCTAAAAGTTCGATCGCTTTTGAATTGCATACCAACACATGACCACAGGCACGGGTAATTAAGATCGGATGTTGAGTAGATACTGAATCAAGGTCATAACGTGTCGGAAAACGATGAACATCATTAAAGAAGTCATGATTCCAGCCTCTTCCTTTTACCCAGCTGCCTTCTGGTATATGATTCTTTTGAATATATGTCTTTAAGCATTCTAATACATCATTAAGAGATGTTGTGGCAGCGGCTAAGTTTGCCATATTTAATGTATAACCAAAATTTAAGACATGCATATGACTATCATTAAATCCTGCCGTGACAAACTTATTTTCCAGATCAATTACTGCTGAAGCTTCATCTGCATGTCGCAGAGCTTCTTCATTCGTACCGGCATAGATAAATTGATTATCCTGTACCACAAAGGCTTCACAGAATCCCTGAGTAACAGTGTAAACCTCCCCATTGATATAAATTGTTTTCATGATTCGCTCTCCTTTATATTAAATCTATTTAAATTCTAGCGCATTTTAGTGCGGACTGCCAGTTATTTATGTTTTATCATTTTTTTCACTCTTAAAGAAAAAACACATTGTTGTACTAAATGTCTATATAAGTTCATTTTCTAATAGTGATAAAATAACTTGTGCTGCCTGATTTGAGGCTTTTTCTTCGTTTTCTTCATAAGTATCAATGGCTTCGTTCCCCGCTTCATCACTGGCACAACGAATAATCAATAATGGAATATTCTCCAACTGACATACCTGTCCAATTGCGGCACTTTCCATGTCGACCATTTCTGCCTGATAAGTTTTCGCTAAAAGCTTTGCTTTTGCTTCATCTGCAATAAAACTGTCTCCGCTTATGATACGACCAACCTTAGCAGGAATTTTCATTATCTCCATATGTTTTAGAGTTATATCAATCAATCCCAAATCACATTGAAAGGCGCTTAAACAAGGTGGAAATTCAATCATTTGCTGTGGATCGACATCATGATACGTTACCTCTTTTGCCACAACAAGATCAAGTGGGCGAATGTCACTTCCGATTCCACCCGCAATGCCGCTGTGAAGAAGACAATCCGGTTGAATCGCATCAATCATATGTTTCGTACAGTAAGCTGCATTGACTTTTCCACAGCTGGTGATCGTAAGATAAATATCATATTTTTTATAGTGTCCGTAATAAGTTTTTAATCCATGGTTATCACTTTGTTCAACTAAGCCAAAGTGTTTAATATAGTCTGCCGCTTCTATTGTCAAAGCAGTTATAATTCCAATTTTCATCCTCTTCTCCTTTTAAAAAAAGCGGTCATTGACCGCTTAGAATTTTAAATTTCTTGGTGTACGTGGATAAGGAAGCACATCACGAATGTTTTGAACACCTGTAATATACATGACTAAACGTTCAAATCCCAATCCGAATCCGGCATGCTTAACACCACCGTATCTTCTTAGATCCATATACCATTGTAATGATTCCTGATCAACACCCATTTCATCCATACGTGCCGCTAAGACATCATAGCGTTCTTCTCTTTGACTTCCACCAACTAATTCTCCGATTCCCGGAACTAATAAGTCCGCTGCTGCCACAGTCTTACCATCATCGTTAACACGCATATAGAAAGCTTTGATATCTTTAGGGTAATCTTTTAAGAATACTGGTCCTTTCACCACTTCACTGCATAAATAGACTTCATGTTCACTGGCAAGATCAATTCCCCATTCGACCGGATATTCAAATTTCTTCCCTGATTTAATTAAAATATCGACAGCATCACTATAGCTTAAACGTTTAAATTCAGAGTTTAAGACGTGAGTTAAACGATCCAATAAGGTTTTATCAACAAATTGGTTTAAGAATTCCATTTCTGCCGCTCCGTTGTCTAATACATATTGAATACAGTATTTTACCATATCTTCAATAAGGTTCATATCATCATCCAAATCGGCAAAGGCAATTTCCGGTTCGATCATCCAGAATTCACTTGCATGGCGGCTGGTGTTAGAGATTTCTGCTCTGAAGGTAGGACCGAATGTATAAACATCTCTAAACGCTAAGGCAAAAGATTCTACATGTAATTGTCCTGAAACTGTCAAAGAGGCTTTCTTTCCAAAGAAATCTTCTTCATAGTTGCCATCATTTCGAGTTGTAACGGTGAAAGTTTCTCCTGCTCCTTCAGCATCGTTTCCGGTAATGATTGGAGCGTGGATATAGACAAATCCTTGATCTTGGAAAAATTCATGGATTGCCATTGCAAGTAATGAGCGGATTCTAAATACTGCCATAAAAGTATTAGTACGAGGTCTTAAATGTGGTATCTCTCTTAAATACTCCATACTATGGCGTTTCTTTTGCAGCGGATAATCTTCGTCACAATCTCCCTCGATCGTGATTTCAGTAGCTTCGATTTCGAATGGTTGTTTTGCGTCCGGTGTCAGCTTAAATTTTCCTAAGATTTTTAAAGCTGCTCCGGTTTTTACTTTTTTGATTTCATCAAAGTTTTTTAAACTTTCTTGTAAATACACAATTTGTGCATTTTTGAAATATGTTCCATCATTTAATGCAATAAATCCTACTTTTCCATTATCACGATTTGTACGTACCCATCCTTCGATTTCGACGTATTCCAATGATTCACTTTCTACGATATTTCCTGAAATGACCATTTCATATAACTCTCTGATTGTTTCAAACTCAAACATGGTTTCTTTCCTCCTTTTGTAAATAAAAAAGCCGTTCCTAAAAAGGAACGACTAAGCGCGGTACCATCCTTACTTCATCTTTAAAAAAGATGCTCTCTAAGCTTTAACGCCGCTAAGCGAGATAGTCTACTCACATTTCTCCTATCTAGTTCATTGAGTGTTACATAGCATCTAAGTGTTTTGCTTTCACCATCCAAAACTCGCTTAATAGGCGATGTATGCTCTCAAATCATTACTTGTACCTATATTATTACCATCTTCCTAAATATTTATCAATACTTTTTTTACAATTCCTCTTCTACATCATCATTTAGATGCATTTTGATTGCCAATTCCTGAATAGCGACAACTACATCGACAGTTTGTACCTCAACACCCGGACGTACAGTAAAGTGCGTATGGGTGAAATCGACGATTCCCTTAATTCCTAAATCCATTAAACGATTGACCGTTTCTTGAACATTCTGAGAAATAGCTAAAATTGCGATCTTGCACCCTTTAGGGAAATTTCCTTCTAAATCATCAATATTATAAAGTTTAACTCCGAATCTTTCTCCCACTTTATTTGGATCTAAATCAAAGGCACAGACAATTTGTCCCACGGTGTACTGCCAGCGATTATATTTTAAAATGGCACTTCCTAAATTTCCAACCCCTATTAAGATAATAGGTTCATGTAATCCTAATCCTAACACTTCGTTAAAGATATCAATCAAATGCTTGACATCATACCCTTTTCCTCGGCGCCCTAAATTCTCTGTTTTAGAGAGGTACGTAAAATCACGTCGGATCGTTGTATCTTGAATCCCCGTGGCTTCATAAAGTTCACTTGATAAAAAGACTTCTTTTCCTTCATGCTGCATTTTACGCAATGCTTTTAGATAAATAGGATATCTTGACATGGTGGCTTTTGATATTTTCGGCATTTTTTTATCCATCAAATCATCCTTTCTTCCTTTATTTTACCTAAATTCTATAGTTCTTACAACACCAAACTTGGTCTTGCACTTAGCTTTAAGTCTGCAAAGCATTTTTGATCGTACATATAGCTTCCTGCCATGGCAATCATTGCCGCGTTATCCGTACAGCACCATAATGGCGGTAAGACAAGCTCAATCGGTTCTTTTTCAAATGCCGCCGTCAAATCTGCTCTTAGCTTAGAGTTGGCACTGACACCACCGGCCACGATAACCTGTTTCACTTCATAGGCTTTTGCGGCACGCAATGTCTTGCTGACTAAGATGCCTAACGCCGCTTCTTGGAAAGAACATGACAGATCTTCCTTATTGACTTCTTCATGACGCTGATCCATTTTATGTACTAAATTAATCACCGCTGACTTTAGTCCGCTGTAAGAAAAATTATAAGTATCATCATCCAATGGTCGAGGCAAAGGATAGATCGGTTTTCCGTTTTTAGCTAAGCGGTCAATTTCCGGTCCACCGGGATAAGGCACATGAATCACCCTTCCCACTTTGTCATAGGCTTCACCGATCGCATCATCTAAGGTGGTTCCGATGATTTCAAATTGAAGATGATCACGCATATAGACAAGTTCAGTATGTCCGCCGGAAACAACAAGTGCCATCAATGGAAATTTCAGTTCACTGACTAACTGATTGGCATAGATATGCCCGGCAATATGATGTACCCCAATCAAAGGTTTATCACAGGCATAGGCTAAAGTTTTAGCCGCCTGCATTCCGACATGCAAAGAACCGATCAGTCCCGGTCCGCGAGTCACGGCAACTGCATCAATCTGCTCCATTGTCATCTGTGCTTTAGCCAAAGCGTCTTTAATAACATAGGAAATATTTTCTACATGCATGCGGCTGGCTAATTCAGGTACAACTCCGCCATAAAGCTTATGGGTCGCAATTTGTGTCGATACAACATTAGCCAGTAATTCTTTCTTATCTTTTAAAATAGCAGCTGCGGTTTCATCACAGCTTGATTCAATAGCGAGTATAACAGCCATTATTGTTTCACCTCTTTCATCATTAAATGTGCATCCTCAATAGGATCTGTATAATAATTCTTTCTTACCGATACCTGTTTAAAGCCAAAGGATTCATATAGTGAAATAGCAGGGGTATTACTGAAGCGAACTTCGAGCGTAAAGATCGGAGCATTATTTTTCACACCATCTTCTAAGCAGTACGCAACAAGCTGTTTGGCATATCCGCAGCGTTGATAACGTTTCCCCACTGCTACATTAGTAATCTCGACATAAGGATTTTTGATCCAGTAGCCGATGTAACCTACGATTTCATTATCCATGCTTAAAACGATGTAGGTTGCAAAAGGATTCTGCGTCAGTTCAAAGATAAAGTCTTCTTCTTTCCATGGGCTGCTGAACAGTTCTTTTTCCAGCTCTAGGATTAAAGGCAAGTCCTCGATCTGCATCTTTCTTAGCATTGTTTCTTTGCCTCCACCCCTTTGATATAAGTGGGAACTAAACGATCACTTTCTTTTATATACGGTACTTTTCTGCTTAATAAATAGAGATTGTCACACAATGGAATCTCATCGACTAATGCCACTACCGGAAAATCGGGATGCTCAGCCTTAAATGTTTCAAAAGCTTCTGCTTCCATTAAAGTATCCTCCATTAACGGTTCACCGTTTTCATACATACCGACATAAAGCTTATTGCCTCTGGCATCAATGATCGGAATGGCTTTTTGATCTCCTGCAAGCATCGCTAAAGATGAAATAGCCTTTAAACGAATCGGCATCACACTGCTTAATGTTTTAGCAATCGTCATCGCAATGCGAACTCCGGTATATGATCCCGGTCCTAAAGAAACGACCATTTCATCAATGTCTTTCATTTGCCAGTGCTGTCCGTCCATCAAATCTTTTAATACCGGAATGGCAAGTTCTGACTGCTGTTTCAATGCTTCCAGCTGACGGCTGGCTCTTAGCAGTCCATCTTCATATAATGCGATCGCTAAATAATGATTTGATGTATCCATTACAATTGTTCTCATGCCAATACCTCCTTGCATAATGCTTCATAAGTAAATCCATGTGGGACAAATTCAATAGTTCGTGTTTGTTCGTCTACATATTGAAGATTGATCTCCAAATATTCTTCCGGTATATCTTCCTGCATATACATCGGCCATTCAATAACACTGAGTGCCTCACTGTCGATATATTCTCCAAATCCCAAATCTTCATAGCCGTCTTCTAAGCGATAAGCATCAAAATGATACAATGGGAGGCGTCCGCTATGATACTCTTTTAATATCGTAAAAGTAGGAGAATTGACAATTTCTTTTACTCCTAAGCCTTTGGCAATACCTTTTGTAAACGTCGTTTTCCCAGCTCCTAAATCTCCTGTTAATAGAATGACTGTATGCTTCTTGATTGCCCGTCCTAGTTTTATTGCAATACCGTTTGTTTCTTCTACACTGTTTACCGTTACTTTATACATATTATCACCCACCTCATTTTAACAAGTTTTATAAAAGAAAAAAAGTAGAATACCACTACTTTTCCTTCCGTTTAAATTCCTGATACACATGATACCAATGTTCACTAAATCCATGCTTGAAAGGCCCAATGGATGTTTTTGCCATCTCGATCAGCTCTTCTAACTGTGACCTCAAAATAATATCTAATTCATCAGGATAATGCATTTTGCGCTGATGCTGACGGTACTCCTCTTCATCAAGCACTTTGTATTTACAATCAGGAAAAACTTTTAAATCCAGATCATAGTCGATATATTTTATTGCCTCTCCATCCCAAAGACTGGGACTAGCTAAGTTACAATAGAAATATACTCCATTATTCCTTATCATACAAATTACATTATACCATTCATGGTTAGGAAAATAACAGATTGCCGGTTCCCTCGTACACCAGACTCTACCATCCGCTTCTGTCACCAATGTCTTAACATTGATTACAATCGTATGATCCTCATTTGCATCAAGAACTAAACCTTTAGACCAACTGCGATGAATCTTCCCATCATGTTTATAACTATGGATAAGGACTTCATCGCCTAACTTAGGTTTATTCATGACCTGCCTTCTTTCTATAACGTAAATATTATACACAATTTACAGATAAATAGATAGTCTCAATTTTATTTATCGAAGATGGTCTTTAAAAAACAAAAAAATGGTTCCGGATATACAGTTTCATCAAGGTGTTATTCCACCATTTGCCGATAGTCGGAACTTTCCTTTTCTTTTTATATTCTTTATTTTCTGCATATCTTCTTCCATTTTTTGTTTTAAATTCGTGTAATAACTCGAATACACGCTTATTTTAACAAAGGCAAAATGAAAAAACTGTCGAAACAACGTAACAATTCAAAGATTTTTGATAAATTTACTACGTTTTTAGTATTCCTTAGGTTATTTACTCTTATCCCGTTTTCTGCCTTTGCGCTTTTTTTAGTTTTCCTCCCCTTGATTCCCAACTAAAAAAAGACTTTATTACTTGGTTTGTCCCTCTCACCTCCACGTTACCATTCTAACAGAACTTTAAGTTTCGATAAATAGGTAAGTGTGTCTACACATTTCTTGCATATTTGAGTTTTTATTTAAATATCTTGTCGGATTATGTCTAAATAATTTTGTTGATACACAAAAAAAGCAGCTTTATAAAAAAGTTGCTTTTTCAACTAATTTAGGGAAACTCACTTTGAATTTCACATTTAAACTCCGTTTGATCCACTGTTTATTGCGTAAATCCCCTAAATTTCATTACTTATTTCCATTACTCAACCATTATAGCAAATCTCACTATGAATGATAGTCATGTGTGTGTATACACACTACAGCTTGACAACCTTCTTTAATTTTGGTAATAAAACCATCACAAGAACGAAACAAACTACTAAAGTTGCCAAATTATAAGGTAAATTGTAGATAAAGGAATACCAATATTTACTCATTCCTGCTGGCGTATTCTGATAAAAAAGGAAGACTCCGGAAAAATAATGAGATAAAAACTTCAAAATCATCGCAAAACCTATTCCAATAGGAACCTCCCAGCCGTTTTTTAAACGGATATTTTTAATCAGTGCCGCTAAGCCACATACTCCAAATGGAATTAAATAGTCTAATGCAACAGACCACCATCCCCAAAAAGTAGCGATCCCCACTGCAAATAAAATGATGGAAGACCCTACCCCTACAATGATGCCGCCTTTAACACCTAAAAGGTAAGACGCCAAAAAGATGGCGATCAATGAAAATGAAATATTGCCGCCAAACGGCATGCCGGGCATTGCCCGATTGACAAATTCCATTGCGACTTCTAAGGCGATGAACATTGCGATATAGCTCATCCATAATACTTTTTTGTTTTTCATACTTTCTCTCCTATCTTTATATAATGCCACCGCCAAATAAAAAAGCTTTCCAAAGCGGAAAGCCAATAGTTCCTATTTAGCTCTCTCTACGCTGGTATTATCCAGTATCAGATTCAAAGGGTTGAACATTGGTTCTCTCAGCAGATGCACCCCTGGCAGATATTATGATAGAACCATTCCCCCTAAATAGCAAGTATTTTTTATAGGAAGCTTGTTAAATAATTAACACATTTTAGTATGGTCTTTTCTTATAAATAGGCATATAATAGAATTGATTTTAAAAAAAGGGGTGTATTTATGGCAAAAATTATTTCTGTTAATGCAGGAAGTTCATCATTAAAATTCCGTTTGTTTGAAATGGATGACGAAACTCCGATCACTTCCGGAGTTATCGAAAGAATCGGATTTGACGATGCGATCTTTACAATCAAATACAACGGTGAAAAAGACGTAAAAACATTACCAATCAAAGATCATAAAGTAGCAGTGCATTTGTTGCTGGGAGCTTTGATTGATAAAAAAATTGTTAATTCTTTAGACGAAATCAAAGGTGTTGGTCACCGTGTGGTTCATGGTGGAGAATATTTCAGTTCTTCAGCTATCTTTGATCAAGATACAGCAGATAAGATCGATGCGATCAGAGCGTTGGCACCTTTACATAACCCAGCTCATTTAACCGGTTATTATGCATTTAAAGAAGCCATTCCTACTGCTGGAGCGGTTGCGGTATTTGATACAGCATTCCATCAGACAATGGAACCAAGTTCATATATCTATCCAATCCCATATAAATATTACACTGAAAATAAAGTAAGAAAATACGGGGCACATGGGACTAGCCACTTCTATGTATCACAAAAAGTTATTGAAAAATTAGGAAATCCTGAACATTCAAAGATCATTGTTTGTCACTTAGGTGCTGGTGGAAGTTTAAGTGCTGTTAAAGATGGAAAATCAATTAATACTTCAATGGGATTAACTCCGTTAGCAGGTATCATGATGGGAACTCGTTCTGGTGATGTTGATCCTTCTATTATTTCTTATATTTGCGAACAAACAAATATTTCTGTAGAAGAAATGATTGATATCTTAAATAAACAATCTGGTCTGTTAGGTGTTTCTGGTGTTTCAAGTGACTTCAGAGATGTTGAAAAGGCAATGAAGGAAGGGAACGAAAGAGCGAAATTAGCAAGACAGATTTTCGTAAGACGTGTTGCTGATTATATCGGACGCTACTTTGTTCAAATGGGTGGATGTGATGCGATCGCCTTTACAGCTGGAATCGGTGAAAACTCATTCAGCGGTCGTCATGATATCTTAGAAGCTATCAAAGAAGCTTTAGGAATTCAAATCAATGAAGACATCAACCATGAAGCAATCGGTGAAGAAGCCTTAATCAGTACACCTGAATCAAAGATCAAAGTCTTTGTTATCCCTACTGATGAAGAATTAGTCATTGCTAGAGATACTAAACGTTTATTAAACTTATAATAAAAAGAGCTTCGGCTCTTTTTTTATTTCAGTAAATTGTTTTCAACAAATTCTTTAATCACTTCTCGATCAGTAAAAACAGGACAAAACGGTTTTCTTAAATCTAATCGCTGCATATCGATAGAACGTATATCACTCAGCTGTATTCTGCTTTTTAATCTTTTCCCATAATATTCAATTTCTATATCCATCTCAAACTGAGGATGGCACGGTTTAGAATCTTTTTTTATAGATGTACTCGGAATGACTAATGCTTTATATCCCAGATCTTTTAGTACATAACACCAATGACCATCCATCAGTTCTTTGGGGAATCCACGCCCAATATTGAAATATGCCATTTGATGTTCCTTAGGTCGATCATGCAAACGATAATAAGTGCTTGCACTTTCACCGGAACCTTTAGGGACTAGATTGCAGTAGAAATATTCTAACTGATTGGTTAAATGCAGCAGGGAACAGCAATATTTTTCAACATCATACATACCTGTTTCTTTAATATGAGATAGGGATTTACTGATTTCAAATAAATCTTCATTCATACCCATAAAATTATCCTCCTAATTCACTATTCACATTTTTTCTCTTATTTACTACACTTTCAGTATTCACTCTTTTTTTGATTTCATTCATATCTTCCCAAAAGTAAATCATCAAGAATTCTTCAAAAAACGATTCAATCCTTAACATTCTTTCTATATTAGTGAATAATTCCTGCTATAAAATGACTTTAAAAATTTATTTTTATAAGAAACAGTGTTATAATGTTGTACAGGAGGGCAAAGTTATGACAAAAGTAGATTTAAGTGGTTATGCAAAAAAATTTGAGGATGATGTGACATCTTTCAATGACTATGAAGCGACAGATTATGTACGCTCATTAAAAAACGAGGGGTTGCTTGATGAAGCGATTGAAGTTGGCAGTACTTTCCGTTCAATGTGCCCAAACTTAAAAGGATATATCAACCAATATGGATATGCCTTATACAATAAACATATTAATATCCCGGTAAATAAAATTTCTGAAAATGAATTTCTATTCTTCAGTTTTGCCAATGATATTTTGGGAATGTGCAAACAGGAGAAGTACTCTCCATATGAAGTCACTGTCAATCGTATGATCAAGTACATCACTTCACAAAATCCAATCAATTATGACAAATATCTTGAAACATTAAAATTATTGGATCCAAAGTTGTTATCTGATCAGCCGTTACTGATCAAAGAAAGAAATCAAGAAGGCGAATCGCCATTGGAAAGATGGTATCGCCAGATGGTCAAGGTACATTATGATATGCAAAATTACAAGGACTGCATTACTTATGCAAACAATGCATTAGCGATGATCCATAATTTCCATTATCGTAATTTACAATGGATTAAATATTATCGTGCATGCAGTCAAGTAGCTTTAGGCAACTATGAAGAAGGTCAGCGTGATTTTTTAGCCTTGCAGGGACAGATTAGAGATATCAATTTCTATGAAGTATTGTATACTACGTATTCTTCATTGAATGATGATAAGAAAGCCAACACATTCCTGCTTTATGATCTTTATCAAAGCGGATATGATGTTACTAAAACCGATCTATTTAAAAACTTGTTAAAGGCATGTCAGAAAGCGGAATATACAGCTTTAGCTGATCTTGTTTCATTATTCTTGAAGAAGGTTGAAAAAGAAGCCGGAAAAATCGCAGAAATTGAAAATGATCCCTATGCCAATGAAGACAGTGGAATCATTTATGATCGTTTGATGGAAGAACTGACAACTCATTTAGATAAACTGGTTGAACGTGTTCAAGGCAAAGTCATCTATTACAACAAAGAAAAACAATTCGGTAACATCAAGACACCTCAGGATGATACAATCTTCTTTAGACAAGCAGATTATATTTATGATGAAGAAGTGCAAAAATATGATGTTGTTGAATATACTGTTATACCGGCATATGATCGTAAAAAAGATGAACAGACAAGCCGTGCAGTGTTACTAACACTTGAATATTCAGACTAAAAAAAGGGAGCAATCCCTTTTTTATTTATAGTATTTATTTTTTATTAAAAAATTCTTGATCTTACTTACCGAATAATCGCTAATGACATGTTCGATCAGACAGGCATCTTCACTCGCCTGCTCTTCTTCTATTTCCAACACCTTTTCAAACAACAGCTGAATGACATGGTGCTTTTCACATATAAATTTAGCTTTTTCTTCACCCGCAGGAGTAAGTAGGATATCATGATATTTTTCATTAATAACAAGACCATATTCAGCTAATACGTTCATCGCATTATTGACGCTTGCCTTGCTTACATTTTTCTTTTTGGCAATATCACTGACTCTGGCTTTTTTGCCGTTTTGCTGGAATTCATAAATGATTTCCAAATAATTTTCCATTGCGATTGTAATCCCGCTCATAATATCACTCCTTGTGCTTAGAATACCATATTTTTAAACGTTCTACAAGTTTCACTCTTTTTTTATTTATGGCATAGTCTATAGAGAATGGAGGAAAATATGGGACAACTACTTGCTTTACCTGCTTTACTGATAGTATTTCTATGCTCACTATTTAACTGGTTTTCTACTTTTCTTGGCTCAACCCTTGTTTATTTAGTGAATGACCATAATCATAAGCTAAATGAGATTGCTTTGGGAAGTTCATCTGGGATCATGATTGCTGCTACTTTCTTTTCTTTATTAATGCCTGCAATCGATCTGCTGGAAGGACAGCCAAAATATTTTCTAGGTTTTTTACCGGTTGCTTTTATGGTCGGGGCGATCTTTGTCGGTTTGATGGATCGTTATTTACCGCATGAACATCTTTTGACCCACGAAACGGAAGGAAGATCATCACATTTTTCCAGAGCCAAACTGCTGATGCTGGCGATGACTCTGCACAATATTCCTGAAGGACTTGCAGTTGGCGTTGCTTTTGCAAATCCAAATCCGGAAGCACGCATTGCCGCATTAATCTTATCGATTGGAATTGGAATTCAAAACTTTCCGGAAGGCTTAGCTATTTCTTTACCGATGCATCAAGCCGGTACATCTAAATTTAAAGCCATGATGTATGGGCAATATTCCGCAATGGTAGAAGTACCCGCAGCCTTACTTGGCTATTTAGCCGCTACTGTTTTCAATTCAATTCTTCCTTATGCCTTAGCTTTTGCCGGTGGTGCCATGCTGTTTGTCGTTGTTGAGGAGCTAATTCCTGAAAGTAAAAAGAATGATGCGACGATTTTAGGTTCTTTAACCTGTATGGTTGGATTTATTATCATGATGGCTCTCGATATCCTATTAGGATAAAATCAATGAAAGGAACTGGCTTTTTTAAACATAAAGTCAGTTCTTTTATACAAATGATTTCTCAATAGTAAAATTGTTATCTCAACCTTTTATTAATTTTACTTACTCAATAAGCGTTTATAAGTAAAATCAATGAAAAAGGCACCAAGCGGAGCTGTAATTAAAATAGCTAAAACCGCCACAGTTAATATGATATCCCCACAAGCTAATCCCATCGCTAAAGGTACACCACCAATAGCCGCTTGTACTGTTGCTTTGGGTGTATAAGCTATCATACAAAACAATCGCTCTTTTTTATCCAGTTTTGTTTTTACCAGACAAAACCAGACTCCTAACATTCTAAAAGCAAGGACACCAAAGATTAGAATAATTGCCATTAACCCAGCTGACAAGGCATAGCTGAGATCGACCGTTGCGCCTACCAAAACAAACAGGATGATTTCTGAAGCAACCCACAGTTTGTTAAACTTAGTGGATAAACGCACAGCGACATTTTCACGTTTTCTTTGCATTATAATTCCCATACTCATGATTGAAATCAATGCAGAAAAAGGAATAATAGTTGAAAACTGATCCTCTAAACTCACTAATATAAAGGCGATACATAATAGGATAATGACTTTCGCCGTATCACGGATATGCACATTTTCAAAATATTTAGCTAGAATTCCGCCAATCACAATCCCAATCAGTACTCCCAAAATAATTGAAATCGGAATGTTAATAAAGCTTTGCACGGATACAGCATTTCCCTGAGCTAGACCGGTAAATGCAGAAAACATAACAATGACAAAGACATCATCAACCGAAGCTCCCGCTAATATAAGTTGGGGAATACTGTTCTTAGCTCCATACCCCTCTTCCATCAGTTTCAGCATCTTAGGTACGATCACAGCAGGAGAAACTGCTCCGACAACAGCTCCCATGATCGCTGCATCTAATAAAGATAT
This sequence comes from Beduini sp., assembly GCF_047239305.1. Classification (NCBI taxonomy): domain Bacteria; kingdom Bacillati; phylum Bacillota; class Erysipelotrichia; order Erysipelotrichales; family Erysipelotrichaceae; genus Beduini; species Beduini sp. The sequence goes on along the minus strand of NZ_JBKTEM010000005.1, from coordinate 25,564 downwards.
TCCCAGCAATTTAGGCGCAAGAAGAACCATTCCTAAAATTTCAAAACATGCAGGTATAAAGCACATTAATATGGCTGGTCTGCCTACTTTTTTAAGATCATTTAAATCTAAAGACAAACCGGCTCTCATTAAAATAATGATCAAAGCAATTCGCCTTAAATCAGATGATATATTCAATATAGAACTGTCAATTAAATTCAAAAGATTTGGTCCTAATAAGATCCCGGTGATAATCATTCCGGTCAAACTAGGTAATTTAATCTTCTTGCAAAACCATCCCATAAACATTCCTAACATTAAAATATAAGCAATACTTAACAACATACAACTTCCTCCTTTGGCATAAAAAAAGCTAATGCCCCTACATTATGAAATGTAGAAGTCATTAGCTCGTAAGCAGTTTTAGTTTCATCACTAAGGGAGAACTTCATTCCCTGCAAAAAGTATAAAGTTTTGTCAGAGATTTGTCAACAATAAACTATTAAGTTTTTCATACTACATTCATCTGATTATAAATACCCATATGCATGCAGTAATGGTCTGCTCATTTTAAGGTTTTTAATGACATTTTCCTGGGAAATATGATAAATTTCTCCTGTCTTCAACAAATTTCAAAAAAATTTATATAATAATCAAACAAAATATAGACTTAAATTAGCGAATGATTATAAAGCAGACAAGATGTCCATTAATTCTTTTAAATCTTTGGCAATATAATCGGCTTGATATTCCTTCATTTCCGCTTCATCGCCATAACCATATAAAACGCCGATCGCTTTTAATTGGTTTTGATGTGCCCCGACAATATCATGCTGTCGGTCCCCAACCATAATGGCAGTGTTTGGATTTGAAATCTTTAACTGATTTAAAGCGTAAGCAATAACATCTCCTTTTTTAGAACGGCTGCTGTCCATTGTTGCTCCGCAAATTTCTGTGAAATAATGAGAAAGGTGGAAATGATCCAATATTTTTTTCGCAAATTCTTCCGGTTTACTTGTTGCTACAGCTAATATGTATCCTTTATCTTTTAGTGCAGCTAATAAATTTTCCATGCCGTCATAGACCTCATTTTCATACAGACCTTTATCACTGAAATATTCACGATAATAGACAATCGCTTCTTGTGCTTTTTCCTGATTAAACCCGTAATATTCCATAAAGCTATCGACTAACGGCGGTCCTATAAAGCGCAGTAAATTTTGATAGTCTTCATCAATTCCATAATGTTTTAATGCATAGCTTACTGCGTTGGTAATTCCTAATGCAGGATCTGTCAATGTTCCGTCTAAATCAAACAAAATTGTATTCATCTATATACCTCCGTTCTTTTCGTCATATTCTATCATGGTTTATTAAAAAAAGAAATGCTTATTTGTCTTCTCTCAACAAATAGGCATTTCCATCTTGATCATAGAAAGTAAACATCTTGCCGTAAGGCATATCAATCACCGGATCCACTTTTACACCGCGATCACTCAACATTTGAAACGTAAACATGACATCTGGACTTGAAAGTAAAATCGAAGGATGTTCTAGGTTGGTATTGGGATTTTGCTTCTTCATCATATCTTTATTATATAGAACAAAACTTGTTTCAGCATCCTTTGGACATACTTCCAGCCAATAATGGTTTTCTCCCATTGGCTGTTTCATCTTTACTTTAAAATCAAGTTTTTCTACCCAGAAACGTTCAGCTTCTTCTTGATCTTTTACATATAGGGTAATTTTTGAAATGGTTTTAATCATTTTATCATCTCCTCTTTTAGCGTGGCTGTTTTCTTTTTATTTAAACATAAGATATGCTATAATGGGGAAAATATTAAAGAGGACTTAACAAGATGATACAAAATCAATTTACAATAAACATTATAGGTGACAGCATTGCAGCCGGTCAGGGCTGTTCTGCTTTTTGTCATACAAATGAAGTGATCTTAGAGCTTGATGATAAAATCTGGTATCGCAGTAAGTCCCAAAACAGCTGGTCTGCCCTGCTTGAACAGGATTTAAGATCTGACTATCCTGATTTGAATCTGATTAACAATGGCTGCTGCGGAGCGGATTCTGCTCAAATTTTAAAAGGGCTTGATCAGCTTTATCATCAGGAAAATCTAGTTTTATTGCTGGTAGGAGCAAATAACCGTAAAATCCCAAATGGGATGGAACAGCTTCGTTTGGATTTAGTCTCAATGATTCATCATTTTGAAAAACATGGTAGTCAGGTCGTTTTAATGACACCGCCGCCATCAACTATCGATAACGAAAGTTATCCCAATCGTCTTTATCATTTAGACGAAGTTACCCAAATTATTCGTGATACTGCGTTTCATTTTGATTTATTATGTGTTGATCTCTATGCGCTGATTCGTGAATACAGTAAGCTGCATTCGCTGACGATTGAAGAATTAATGGAAGAATCAGAATGTTTAAGCGATGGCTTACACCCAACTAATAAAGTACAGGCATTGATGGCTGACTATACAAAAAAACGGATCTTTTGATCCGTTTTAAGCTTTAAACTGCATATTATACAATTTTGCGTATTCACCATCTTTAGCAAGCAGTGTTTCATGATCGCCTTGTTCAGCGATCCCGTCTTCTGTCAGTACAATAATACGTTTAGCGTTTTTAATAGTTGATAAACGATGTGCAATCACAAACGTTGTACGATTCTGAGCTAGTTTTTCCAATGATTCCTGTACCACTCTTTCACTTTCATTATCCAAAGCACTGGTTGCTTCATCAAAGATTAAGATTGGCGGATTCTTTAAAAAGACACGGGCAATCGATAAACGCTGTTTCTGTCCGCCCGATAATTTTACCCCGCGCTGACCGCAGTCGGTATTATAGCCTTCCGGCAATTCCATGATGAAATCATGTGCATTTGCATTTTTAGCGGCTTCTATGATTTCTTCATCTGTCGCCTCCGGCTTCCCATAACGGATATTATCCATGATCGTTCCGGCAAACAAATAAACATCCTGCTGAACGATTCCGATATTTTGTCTCAGCGATTTTAACGTTACATCTTTAATATTCTGATGATCAATTAAAATCTGTCCCTCGCTTACTTCATAGAAACGTGGAATCAAGCTGCAGATTGTTGTTTTCCCGGCACCCGAAGAACCTACTAAAGCGATATATTCTCCACTTTCAACATGCAGATCAATATCTTTAAGAACATAATCCAAGCCTTCTTTATATTTGAATCCGACATGTTCAAAAGTGACTTCACCACTGACCTGCTTCAGTTCAACGGCATTAGGCTGATCCTGAATATCAGGTTCGATTTCCAGCATTTCCAAGAAACGGTTGAATCCTGTAATTCCTTCTGCAAATTGTTCAGTAAAATTAATCAGCTTTTTAACCGGATCAATTAAGTTATTGATATATAGAATAAAAGCAATTAAATCCGGTGTAGACATCTGTTGTTTCCCAATTAAAACAGATCCTACAATGATGACTGTGACTGTGATCATACTGATGAAGGCGCTTAATCCCGAATGATACCCTCCCATATACTTATAGCTGTTTTTCTTACTTAAAACATACTGGTTATTGTTGTAAGCAAATTTTTCTTTTTCCTTTTCCTCGTTCGCAAAAGACTGCACCACACGAATCCCGGAAAGATTATCTTCAATACGGGCATTGATATCCCCAATCTTACGTTTATTGTTGGTAAATGCCTGATTCATCTTCTTATTGAAATAAGAAGCAAAGATAACCATAATCGGTAAGAAAGCAAAAACAATCAGTGTTAATTGAACATCGATGGTCATCAAAATAATGAATGCCCCGATAAACTTAATCAGTGAAATCAGTAAATCTTCCGGTCCATGATGATACAACTCAGTCAATGAAAATAAGTCATTGGTTAAACGTGACATCAATTGTCCGGTTTTTTGATCATCATAGAAGCTAAATGACAGTTTCTGATAATGAGCAAACAATTCTGAACGCAGATCACGTTCCATTTTAGCTCCCATGACATGTCCCTGATACGCAATAAAATAGTTGCAAATATATTCTACCGCAACTAAAACGATCATAAAGATCCCCAGTTTATAGATCGCATTGAATTCAATTGGCTCTATCTGCAAGATCGTTCCGGTAATATAGCGTGTTACCATCGGGAATACCAAGGTCACTCCCGCCGCAATGCTGGCACATATCATATCGGCTATAAATAAAGCTTTATACGGTCGATAATAAGAGATAAATTTCTTAAATTTCTTCACATTTTTCCCTCCCCTGTTTACTCGATACATTTTACAGGATTTTAAGGCAAATATCAACATAACCTCACAAAATATTTAGGTACCTCTCACATATAATGAATAAAGGAGGTGTCCTATGTTTATTTTATCTATTTTATCCGGATTAGCATTATTCTTATTTAGTATTACTCAGATTTCATCACTCTTAAAAAGCTGTGTGACGGATTCTGTCAAATTAAAGATTTCCAAATATGCCGATAATCCTTTTTTATCATTGTTAGCGGGAACTATTTTAACGGGAACGATTCAATCCAGCTCCGGGACGACCGCAATCATTATCTCACTGATTCGTGCGGATATCGTCACCTTTAAACAAAGTATCGGCTTTATTATGGGAGCCAATTTGGGAACCACGGTGACTGCATTTATTACCGGTATTGAGATTAAAGGCTTAGCACCGTTATGTTTAATTTTAGGCATTGTTTTCTATATGGTCAAAAAAGACTCCAAGCTCGCACTGGGAATCTTCTATTTTGGTCTTTTGTTTTTTGGTATCACCTTGATGGAAAGCGAACTCGTTAAGATTCTTGAATTTCCTCAGATTCAGGGACTAATTCTATTGATGTCTCAGCATAAACTATTCTCGTTTATTTTCGGTATCCTGCTGACTACCTGTATCCAGTCTTCAAGTGCCTTTGTTGCATTGATCCAGCAATTATGCTTTTTGAATATCATCAATCTGCCGATTGCCTTATTTATGATTACAGGAAGTAATGTCGGAACAACCATTACCGCTTATATTGCCAGTCTTGGCGGCAGTAAAGAAAGTAAAATGGCAGCGATGTATCACTTTCTATTCAATTTAATCGGTGCTGTTGTCTTTATTATTTTCTACATTCCTATCTATAATTACATCTTGACCTTTGTTGTACCTGTTAAAATGCAGCTGGCTATTTTTCATGCCCTATTCAATCTCGTTTCAATCATTGCCATTATGCCATTTAATAATATGATTTCCAAATGTATCGAAAAGATGTTTCACTATTCTTCTTTTTCATAAAGCAAATGTGCCTGTCGCAGATGCTTTTCAATGCGTTCAATCGTCTCGGTATCTTTTATGCGAATCGTATGAAGGTGAACCCCATTAGACAGATTGGAAAGAAGCGGTGCTTCCTGAGCTTGACAGCTTTCAATAAATTCACGTACATCATGGCGTGTCATTAAATGAAGATTGCCACGTAATTCGCCATATAACGGATGTTCTATAATAACATCTACGACTTCTCCGCCCTCATCAACAATAATATTTAACTCTTCTTCCATCTCATCACGTGTATGTATACAGGCAATTTGAGCAGTCATGCCTGTTTCTTTAGCTTCTTCTAGTAAATAGCCGCGAGGGGTTGCGAAAATCTTTTCCCCACTTGCTCTCAGTAAGGCAATATCCCCGACAATCAACTGACGACTGACACCCAGCATTTTTCCCAATTTTCCGGCACTTAAAGGAGTTTTCGTCTCTCTAATCAATTCTAAAACTTTTGCCTGACGCAATTCTTTTTCCATATCTTCACCCCTTACTCCCCATTATAGCAAGGTTTCAAATTAATTAAAATAGATATTTTTTGTAAGAAAGCGAAATATCACAAAAATATTTAGATAATAGGAATAAACTATTGAAAAGACTAATAAAAAAGCGTATTATTACTTATAATCATTAAAAAAGGGGATTATATATGGATATCAAGATAACACGAAGTACACATTTAAAAGAAAAACCGGATCAAAATCATCTTGGTTTTGGGAATTACTTTACCGATCACATGCTGACGATTGATTATGATGAAGGGCAAGGATGGCATGATGCCAGAATTACACCTTATGAGCCGATTGCCATGGATCCTGCCGCTATGGTGCTGCATTATGCACAGGAAACTTTTGAGGGATTAAAAGCTTATCGTAATCCAAATGGGGATGTTATGTTGTTTAGACCGGAAATGAATGCACGAAGAATGATTAATTCTAATGCCCGCTTATGTATGCCGGCTTTACCTGAAGAAATGTTTATTGAAGCCGTCGAAGCGATCGTTAAATATGAACAGGATTGGATTCCAACAGCACCGGATACATCACTTTACATTCGTCCTTTCATGTATGCCGCTCAGCCAAGTGTGGGGGTTCATCCGGCGAACAGCTATAAGTTTATCATTATCCTTTCACCGGTAGGCGCTTATTATCCAGAAGGTGTAAATCCGATTAAGATCTGGGTAGAAGATGAATATGTTCGTGCTGTTAAAGGTGGAACCGGATTTACAAAATGCGGAGGCAACTATGCTGCCAGTGTTGCAGCACAGGTTAAAGCAGAACAAAAAGGCTATACACAGGTACTATGGCTTGATGGCGTTCATCGTAAATACGTTGAAGAAGTGGGAACAATGAATATCATGTTTTATATCGGTGATGAGATTATCACTGCCCCAATCGATGGTTCTGTACTTCCCGGTGTAACACGTGATTCCATGCTGAGACTGCTTAAAGACTGGGGATATAAAGTCTCTGAAAGAGAATTAAGCATCGATGATTTAATGGAAGCCGGACACAACGGTACTTTAAAGGAAGTATTTGGGACAGGAACCGCAGCGGTTATTTCCCCTGTTGGAGAATTGAATTATAAAGAGGATATTGTCACAATCAATGATTTCAAAACCGGACCATTAACACAGCGTTTATATGATACATTAACCGGTATTCAATGGGGAAAAATAGAAGATCCATATCAGTGGACAAGAATTATAAAGTAAAAGAGACGCTTTGAGCGCCTCTTTTTATATACTTATGTTAGCAAATACAATGTAACATATATTTTTATTATTTTGTCATTTTTTCTAAACTAGAAAGCTACATCATCAGTAAGGAAAGCTGATAAACAACGAGTGAAACGATGTAAGCTGTTCCGGTTTGAAACAAGGCACAGTACAGGGCTTCCTTTAGTGATCCCAGTTCTTTTTTAGTTGCAGCAAAAGCTGCTACACAAGGCATATAGAGTACCGTAAACACTAAAAAGGCAAAGGCACTTTGAGGGGTAAAGATCGTTTGCAGCATCTGACTTAGCATCATGGAATTATCACTGCCAAGGAGAACCGTTAGTGTAGATACAACTGATTCTTTAGCTGTAATTCCGGTAATCAGAGCTGTAGAAGCACGCCAGTCATCAAATCCCATCGGTTTAAAGATTGGGGCAACAAAGTTTCCAATAGACGCTAAAATACTGTTTGAACTATCAGCGACTAAAGTCAGGTTCCATGAAAAAGACTGTAGGAACCAAATAACCATTGAAGCAATAAAAATAATCGTGAACGCTTTCTTGATAAAGTCTTTTGCTTTTTCCCACATATGCATCAAAACACTCTTGTAAGAAGGAATGCGATAAGCTGGTAATTCCAATACAAAGGGAACCGGTTCTCCTTTTAATACGGTGCTTTTTAATAGTAATCCTGATAAAATCGCAACAAAGATTCCAATACAGTAAATCGTAATCATGACTAAAGCCGCTTTCTCTGAAAAGAATGCCGCAGTAATCATTCCGTAAATCGGAAGCTTGGCACTGCATGACAGAAAGGGTGTCAGCACTATGGTCATTTTACGGTCACGTTCAGAGGATAAGGTACGTGTTGCCATGATCGCCGGCACACTGCAGCCAAAGCCGATCAGCATCGGTACGAATGAACGTCCGGATAACCCCAGTTTTCTTAAAAACTTATCCATTACAAAAGCAACACGCGCCATATAACCACTGTCTTCTAATAAAGATAAAAAGAAGAACAAGACGACAATAATCGGCATGAAAGATAAGACACTTCCTACCCCGCTGCAAATACCGTCAATGATTAAAGATTGGAGCAGATCGTTCACCTGCCAGGTCTGCAATAAGCCTGAAAGCATCTGATTAAATTGATCAATGCCTCCCTCTAACAATTCCTGAAGAGGTCCGCCAATAACACTGAACGTTAAATAAAAGATCAGGAACATAATTCCAATAAAGATCGGTATCGCTAAATATTTATTCGTCAATAATTTATCAATCTTTTCAGAACGAATCTGTTCATTCGTTTCGCCTTCTTTAAACACACACTGCTGGCAGACTTTCTCAATATAGTTATAGCGCATATCCACAACTGCTGCTTCGCGATCGGTCTGCAGGTTTTTTTCCATTTCTTCCACAATATGATGAATAATGTGACATTCTTCATCTGTTAAGCCCAATTCTCGTTCTAAATGTTCATTTCCTTCAATTAAGCGTGTGACAACATAGCGATTTGGCAAACGCAGACGATCAGTATGATCCTCAATTAAATGGCGAATCGCATGAATCGCACGATGGATCTCCCCGGAACAAAAATCAACATGGTGAACCGGCGGACGGTTTTTGACCATGGCATTGACCTGATTGACCAGGTCAATGATACCGTCTCCCTTGCTGGCTGAAATAGGATATACCGGTATTCCTAAAGCCTCTGATAACCCTGATACATCAATGCTGTTTCCGCTTCCTACTACCTCGTCCATCATATTTAAAGCAATAACCATTGGAATGTTCAATTCCATCATCTGTAAAGTAAGATATAAATTTCTTTCGATATTAGTTGCATCTATAATATCAATAATCAATTCCGGACGGTCTTTCAATAAAAAATCCGTTGTCACAATCTCTTCCGATGTATAAGGAGTTAACGAATAAATTCCCGGCAAATCAACGATTGTAATATCTTTATGCCGTTTCATTGTTCCCATTTTCTTTTCAACTGTTACTCCCGGAAAATTACCCACATGCTGATTTGATCCGGTCAACTGGTTAAACAAAGTAGTTTTCCCACAATTTTGATTTCCTACTAAAGCAATCAAATGTTCCACTATTTTACCCCCTTCACCGTAATCTTAGCTGCATCTTCTTTTCTGATTGTCAATACATAGCTTCTTAAATAAACTTCGATAGGATCCCCCATCGGTGCTATTTTTCTCACCTTTATTAAAGTATTGGGCGTTAACCCCATTTCCAGCAATCTCTTTCTCAATAAACCTTCTCCCCCGACGGTTTCGACGGTAGCACTCATCCCCGGCTGTACTAAATCTAACGTCATAATTTCACCCCTTTGCCCTATTATAGCAAAAAAAGTTAAACGCTTCAAACTGTTTTAGGCGCGTTTAACTAATATTTCAAATATATCTTCAATATGTGTGATCTGATATGTTGGAACTGCGGATCCTGTGAGCGGCTGCCTAGCTGTATTGATCCAGCAGCTGTCCAGTCCGGCATTGTTTGCACCTTGTATATCGGATGTCAGTGAATCTCCAATTAATAGAGTTGTTTTCGGATTGAAGCCTTTAATCCTTGAAAATACCTGATTAAAGTATTCCATACTTGGCTTTTGTGCATGCAGATCTTCTGATACAAACACGTCTTGAAAATACTTCAATGTATCGGTTCCTTTCAAACGCTTAAACGCTGTTTTCGATACACCGTTAGTCACTGCAAATAAACGAAACGTTGAAGATAAAGTTTCCAGTGTCTCTTTAGCGTGCGAAATCAGAAAATAGCCATCCGCCAAACCCTCCTGATAATCACTGGCAAAGCGATCATAAGGATAGTCGAATCCTAACTGTTCAAATAGTTGTTTAAAGCGTCCAACTGTGACCTCATCCTTTGTTACATGTCCCAGTTCAAATTCTTTCCATAATTGATCATTGATCTGATGATAGCGTTTGAATAGTGACTCATCTACGTCAATGCCAATCTTCCTGAATGTTTCAATGAAAGAGTGTTTCTCGGCTTTTTTAAAATCAAAAATTACTCCATCCAAATCAAATAACAATGTATTATATCGACTCATCAAAAATTACCCCATTTTCATCTAAGCTTTTAATTTTAGCTAACGAATACAGATCGTATCCCTTTTCTTTTATCAATAGATGACCGTCTTGGAATGTTTTATCAATCACGATCCCGACTCCCTCAATAACGGCACCGGCTTCATGGATGATCTGCTCAACACCCAAGAACGCCTGACCGTTTGCCAAAAAGTCATCTATAAATAGTATATGATCATCTTTATCAATTAAATGCTTAGATAAACAAATTGTATAAGATTTATTTTTGGTGAATGAAAAGACATGAGAAACGTACGCTTCCTGCATTGTAGAAGGTTGTGCTTTCTTAATAAAAATCATCGGTACGTCTAATTTTAAAGCACACATCAAAGCCGGAGCGATTCCACTCGTTTCAATCGTTACCACTTTCGTGATCGGATATTTCTTAAAATGGTGATAGAATTCTTCTCCGATGGCTTCCATCAGCTTCGGATCCACCTGATGATTTAAGAAAGAATCAACTTTCAATATTTCTCCGTTAATGATCTTCCCTCTTTTGATGATTTCTTCTTCTAACAATAACATACTTCTTCTCCTTTAAATCGTTTGATATAAATGGGCATATACCCCGTTTTTATTTATTAATTCCGTGTGCGTTCCTTCCTCAGCAATATGATGATTATCGATTACTAAAATACGGCTCGCATTTTTAATGGTACTCAGGCGATGAGCAATAACCAAGGTCGTTCTGCCCCTCGCTAAATTTTCTAATGATTCCTGTATAATTTTTTCACTTTTGCTATCCAAGGCACTTGTAGCCTCATCTAAGATCAAAATAGCGGGATCTTTTAAGAATGCCCTGGCAATGCTGATTCTTTGCTTCTGTCCACCGGAAAGCTTGATTCCTTTTTGTCCGATATGGGTATGGTAGCCTTCTGGCAGATTCATGATGAAGTCATGTGCATTGGCTTTCTTTGCGGCAAGAGTGATCTCTTCTTCTGAAGCTTCCATCCTTCCATAACGAATATTATCGATGATAGTTCCCGAAAACAAGTAGATGTCCTGCTGAACAATTCCAATATTTCTTCTTAATGACTCGATCGTCACTTCTCGAATATCCTTCCCATCGATCAGAATTTTCCCTTCACTAATATCATAAAAGCGAGAAATAAGAGAACAAAGCGTTGTCTTACCGCCTCCGGAATGTCCCACTAAAGCCATATATTCCCCACTTTCAATAGCAAAAGAAACAGAATCTAAAATATTCTCCTGATCCTTTTCATAGGCAAAACTGACCTCTTCAAAAGTGATCTGTCCTTTTACATCGGTTAATTCGATTGCATTTTGTACTTCCTGAATCTCCGATTGTGTATTCAATAACTCCATAAAGCGCTGAAATCCAGCTAAGCCATCTTGGTATTGAGTGATAATGCGTGTCAGCTGACGGATCGGTTCGGTTAAATATCCGGCATATAAAATAAAGGTCATCAGATCCGCTAAATCCATCGTTCCTTTGGTAATCCAAATTCCGCCAATTACAACAATCAAAATGCTCATTAATTCGACAAATGTATCAATTCCCTGATAGCAGAGCATTTCACTGCCATATATTCGCTTACGAGCTTTTAAAAAGCGGCGATTCTCCTGTTCGAACTTTTGTTTTTCTACTTCTTCATTGGTAAATGACTGAACCATTCGGATCCCGGTAAAGGTCTCTTCGATCTGTGCATTGATATCACTGATACGCTCATATCCCTGTTTGGCTGCTCGATGCACCCATTTACTAAAAAACAGCACATAGCCGCACATAATCGGCAGTAAGATAATCAAAACAAGGGTCATTTTCCAATTGATAGTAAGCATGATTCCCATTGCCCCAAAGAATTTCACACAGTAAATAATCACGTCTTCTGGTCCATGATGGTACAATTCCGCTAACATCAAGGTATCATGAGTAATACGTGACATCAATTCTCCGACACGGTGATTATCAAAATAGCGGAAAGATAAGTTCTCTAAATGAGTGAATAACTCTTTACGCATGTCACTTTCCATTTTAGCACCCATGACATGTCCCTGATAATCAAAATAGCCGCCGCAGAAGGTTTGGATCCCCAGCAGTCCCAGTAATCCTAATCCGATCAACAAAATAGGTCGTACAGCTCCGAGTGGATCCTGTACCAATAATACTTTGGTAATGTAACGAATTCCCAAAGGGTAAATCAAAGTAATGCCTGCTGCGACTAACGCACAAAACAGCACTTTTACAAACAGCCAGCGATAAGGCTTATAGTAAGAAATAAATTTCTTAATGTTAAATTTCATAGTTCCTCCTAGTATAGAGGCCTATTTATTATGACCTCTCTTTTTTATTGTTGTTGCGATCATTGTTTTTTTCATAGTAAATCTTCCTTTCATAGTGATTTGTTTCATTATAGCATAAATCGCTTATCCATGAATATAAGAAAAAAAAGTTTAGGATTAATAGCCTAAACTTTCCTTTACTAAAATAACACTAATACGCCCGGGAGCTCCCTGACGCCCTGTCACAACATAATGAGAACAGATACGGTCTTTGGATTTACAGTGAGCACAATGACCAAAATTAGTGCATGGTGTCTCTTTATTTAAACGAATAGCATTTGCCGGTGCTGCTACGTTTTCGACACGTTTCATTGCCGCCTCTAAATCAGGAACAATCTTATTGATACCTGCCACCACAATGACATGTTTAGGTCCAAAAATCAAAGCTGCCACACGGTTTCCTTTCCCATCTACATTATAAAGCAGCCCGTCTTCTGTGATCGCATTGCTGCTGGTAATCAGGTAATCCGCTAAAAAGGCCTGACGATGCACATCATCGATCTCTTCTGCAGATAAACTTTGATCATAACGATCATTAAATGTAATAGGCATCTTTCTTAATTGATCAATCATCCCTGCTTCAAACAAGGTTTGACTTCCGCCGACACTGACCGATGTCCCCGGTTTAATTAACTTACTTATTAATTTATTTAGTTCCTCTGTATTTTCTACAATATGTGCCTCCATATTATTTTTAATCAATGCATTCCTCGTCTTTTCTATCTTTAGATCCATCAATGTCTTTAAATTCTGATCCATCTCTTTTCCTCCCCCTTGCAATGTAATAAAAAAGGACTTCCCCAAATGTAATGGGTTACAGTCCTTTATTTATCTATTCACCTGAATTTCTTCTTTCGTTAAAGCATTTATCCATTTCGTTTTCAAGATATTTAATAGATAAAAATGCACCAATCATCGTTGTGATTCCAATTGAAGCCACTTTAAATAATTTAGATCTCATGTGTTTATCCTCCTTAAAATCTCCTGGAAACATTATAGCACACTTTTCTATAAATGGTAGGTTTTTTACTGTGCAACTTTTGCTTTAATCATTAATTCACAAATCTTGTTAGAAAATTCGATTGGATCCTCCACATCAAATCCTTCGATTAATAATGCCTGATCATATAATAACTGTGAATAATCCTTGATTTGATCTTCATCTTTGATTTCCTGCAAAGCATTGAAAATAGGATGGCTAGGGTTAATTTCCAAAATCTTTCCAGCTTTCATCGGCATATCTTCCTGCCCTGGCATTTGTGACAATACTTTTTCCATCTCGAATGAGATACCATCACTGCTGACTAAGCAAACCGGATGTGATTTCAAGCGTGAAGACACTTTAACATCAACAACTTTATCTCCTAAAGCTGTTTTGATTGATTCCAGCATTTCTTTATTTTCTTCGTTTTGCTTTTCTAATTCCTTCTTTTCTTCCTCAGTTTCTAAGTCTAAATCTCCCTGAGCAATGTTTTTAAAAGTTTTTTCTTCAAATTCATGCATCATCTGAATACAGAATTCATCTACATTATCGACCATGTATAAAAGATCATAGCCTTTATCTTTCAATAATTCACATTGTGGTAATTTAGAGATTTTTTCAATAGACTCACCAGAAGCAAAATAAATATGTTTTTGATCTTCTAACATGTTTTCAACATATTCTTTTAAAGTGATCATCTTTCCTTCATTAGCAGAATAATACATCAATAAATCCTGCAGTAAGTCTTTTTTCATTCCATAAGACTGATAGATGCCATATTTTAACTGCAACCCAAAGTTTTTATAGAATTCTTCATACTGTTCACGGTCATTTTTAAGCATATTGGCAAGCTCTGATTTGATCTTCTTTTCAATACGTCCTTCAATCACTTTTAATTGACGATCATGCTGAAGCATCTCACGAGAAATATTTAAAGATAAATCCTGAGAATCCACTAACCCCTTCACAAAACGGAAGTGTTCAGGAATCAGCTCACTGGCTTTATCCATGATGAATACTCCTCTTGAATAAAGCTGCAATCCTTTTTCATAATCCTGTGAATAATAATTCATTGGTGCTTTTGAAGGAATGAACAATAAAGCATCAAACGAAACATTTCCTTCTACACTTGTATGAATCACTTTTAACGGATCTGTATAATCATTAAATTTGTCTTTATAAAACTCATTATATTCTTCTGCACTAATATCAGATTTACTGCGTTTCCATAAAGGTACCATTGAATTCAATGTCTTTGTCTCAATGATATCTTCATATTCATCACTGTCTTCTTTCTTTTTAGATGTCGTCATATCCATCATGATCGGATAACGTACATAATCCGAATATTTCTTGATTAATGACTGTAATGTATATTCATCTAAGTATTCATCATAGTTTTCATCATCCGTATTTGACTTCAAGTATAAAGTGATCGTTGTTCCATGTTCACTCTTCATTGATTTTTCTAAAGAGTAACCTTCTTCTCCTTCACTGCTCCATAAGTAGGCTTCCTCTTCTCCGTATTTTTTAGATAAGACAGTAACTTTGCTGGCTACCATAAAAGCAGCATAGAATCCTACTCCAAATTGTCCGATAATATCTACATCACTGTTGTTTTCTTCCGATTTTTTAAGTTCTTCTTTGAATGATAATGATCCGCTCTTAGCAATGGTTCCAAGGTTTTCTTCTAACTCTTCCTTGCTCATCCCAATCCCATGATCGATCAGAGTTAAACTGCGTTCATTCTTATCGATTTTAATTTCAATCTTTAAATCTTCTTTGCTGATGTCAGATAAGTTTTCTGTTAAGGCTTTATAATACAGTTTATCAGATGCATCTGAGGCATTTGAAATTAACTCCCTTAAAAAGATTTCTTTATGCGTATAAATAGAGTTGATCATTAGATCTAATAAGCGTTTTGATTCGGCTTTAAATTGTTTTTTACTCATATCTATTATCCTCCTAGCACTCTTTTATCACATGTGCTAAAGCTATTTTAATACATCTTGTTAGCACCGTCAAGTATTGAGTGCTAATATTTCAGATTTTTTTAATAAATCTTCTTGTGAAAAACGAAATCCACACAGAAGTTCACATATAAACGAAAAAATCTACCCCCCTCTTTTAACAGCTTTCCAATCCAAAAAGAGGAAAGAGATACCATTAGAAAAGAATAAAAGACTAAGATAACCTAGATTAAAATAAGACTTATGAAGCGGATTCCCTTCCATTTTGAAAAAGCAAGCTCCTTAACCCTATTATTTACCAAAGAAACGAACATCATCGCTAAAAAGATTCCTGTCAAACTGCCGATTACGACACTAAAAAAATAACCTCAACCAATAAATCTGAGATATTGAAAACAATAGAAATGCCACCGCATTAGCAACCCAATGCATGCACATAAGTAAGAATAGCCTTCTGCCGATGTAATCTATTAAAAAACATTGGTCCTTTCATCCCTTTCTTCTAAAAAGATCATGGCTGCAAACATTAGACTTAAACAGATCAGTATGCCATCGATCATTCCATACCAGAGACTTATCGAAAATTGTTGAATCAGCCATTGATTATATAAGGAATACCGCACCTGGAAAACAATCCTATTAAAAAAGGAGCAGGGATAAAAACCAACAACATGCCATCCTTCAATATTTGTTTTAGACCGATTTTAAATAGTTGAATTATACCATTTGTCAATAGACACGTGAAGATAATTATCGGGTTAAGATATTGAAATGAATTTGGGAAATAATTTCATTCTATTTGTAGTATAATGTAATTAAGGAGTTGATTTTATGAAAAGAGCATTCGTATTATCCGGTGGTGGGGCAAAAGGCGCTTATGAAGCCGGTTTTCTTAAAGCCATGGACGAATTAGGGATTTATCCGGATATTGTCACCGGAAGTTCGATTGGCGCTCTGAATGGGTGTATGATCGCTCAAAAAGATTATAATGCATTGCTTGATTTATGGCAGAACATGACGATCGATCAAGTGGTAAAAGATGGATTTAGTACCGATTTTTCTTTAGATTCACTTATTTCCAATACAAACTTGATCATTCCCTTCTTTAAATCGTATATTAATTCTAAAGGAGCTAATATTGAACCATTAATCAATATGGTGCATCGTCTTGCCGATCAGGACAGACTAAATCAGTCAAATGTTGATTTTGGTTTAGTTACGGTGGAATACCCTTCTCTTAAACCGATTGAAATTACTAAGAAAAAAATTCCGCAGGGACAACTAGCGGATTACCTCATTGCCTCTGCTTCCTGTTTCCCGGCATTCCCAATTCATTATTTCAATAATCAGGGCTATATCGACGGCGGATACTATGATAATCTGCCTATTCATCTTGCTTTTAAGATGGGGGCTACGGAAATTATTGCTGTAGAATTGAATGTCAAAACATTTACTCACGAAGAATACACACATCGCCCTAATATTAAATATATTGCTCCCTTAAATGATAACGGCGGATTCCTTGATTTTGATGGTGATGTATTGGCTCACCGACGACTTATGGGATATTATGACACGATGAAGGCTTATGGTCGTTATTTGGGATTCAAGTATACCTTATATCCGGAGATTGATGAAACGCTGTGTCAGCATATCTACTACAGCATTCTTGGCTATGAAGCAAAGATCAACCGTGAATCAATAAAAAAGCACATACGAATCTTTGACATTATGCCGTTTACTCACCTTTTGCTGGAGCATGTCAATAAACTCACTTTAGATATTCCCGACTATACATTAATCATTTTAGACATTTTGGCTGAATTATATAAAATAGATCCTTATCAGATCTATCGATTTAATGATATAAATGAAACGATCGTCGAAAATTTTGAAAAAACCTTGAAAGAATGCTGCGACATCTTTCAGACAAAAGGTTATTCAGTCACTCGTTTAACAAAGTTCTTAACCGATTTAGGTACTGAGGAATTGATTTGCTTCATATACTTAAAACTGGTTGATAACACATTGTGGGAATCGAATTGGATTATGCCGATGTTCTCTAAAGAATGTTTATGTGCTATTTACCTGTATCAATATAAAACGCAAAAAGATCGTCTCAATGGTTTAGCGATATAGCTAAACTTTTTTTCATTTTTTGATACTCCTATCCTCTCATACGAAATAAATGATAAAATGAGCAGGTATGGAGGTATAAAATGAAACTTTTAGCAAGTGATTTTGATGGTACATTAGCCTTTAATAATGAAATCAAAGAAAGTGATATTAAAAAAATTAAAGAATTTCAAGAGGCAGGTAACCTATTTGGAATGTCAACCGGGCGTAACTTAGAAGGAATTCTGCATGTCACTGATCCTTATGGCATTCATTTGGATTTCTTGGTATTAGCCAGTGGTTCAAAACTCATTGGCAAAAATGGTCAGGTCCTTTTTGACCGTCCTTTAAATAAAGATATTGTGACACGTATCTATAATGCTACCCGCTGTCCAAAGGAATATATGTTCTTTACGGAACAGGGAGCGGTTGTGATTCACCGCACTGTTTCCAATCGAGCATTTAGGCTGATTGAAGATATCAGTGAACTAGAAGATGTCGATTATGCTTTTATGGCGATTAAGTTTATGGAGGGAGAAGAAGATCAGGCTCAGGAGGCAGTTGATTTTATCAATGCCCATTTTTCTGATGAAATCATAGCTTACCGCAATACAATCAATGTCGATGTGGTAACAAAAGGGTGTTCAAAAGGAAAAGGTGTATTGATGATCGCTGAACATTTCAATCTTAACAAAGAGGATATTGCAGTAATCGGAGACTCTATGAATGATGTTTCTATGTTTGATATTACTGATCATGCTTACTCTTTTGATCATATCGAACCGGCATTAAAGAAACATGTCAATCATTTTGTCGGCAGTGTCAGTGAATGTATTGATGATCTGTTAAGAAAAGAGAAGGAGGAAAACCATGGAGATCGTTAAATTAGCTTCCCCTGAATCTTTTTTAAATTATATTAAAATAAAAAATGACAGTCTGCCGCAAAAAATGTGGAGTGATGAATCATTGACTATCCAAGGATTAGGGGAAGTCTATGATACATATGAAACCTATCTTGTTTATGAAGATGAACATGTGATCGGCGGTTTTCTCTTGTTAGAGAAAGACTATTCTTACTGGACTCAAGAAGAAAATCAGGATAATGCCTATTATATCCATAAACTTTTTGTTTTACCTCAGTTTAATGGACGTGGTTATGCCGGAAAAATTATGGCAAAAATCAAAGAATATGCCAAATTGGAGCATAAAGATTATCTGCGTCTAGATTGTCGCCGTCACAATGAAAAACTAAATCATTTATATGAAAGTTTAGATTTTCATTTTAAGCGTGAGTTTGATTCCAATTTTTCAGGAGAAATGAATTTAAGAGAATACATAGTCAAATAAGATGACAGAGTTTGTCATCTTTTTATTATCTATCCATTCAGTACTAAAAATAAGATGCAGTCTAGTTTTATAAATGATAAAATAGTAGCAGTCAAACAAATAAGGAGGCAGCCAATGGACTGGAATACAGTACTTCAAGACATTATTGACTACATAGAGAATCATTTGCAAAGAGATGAGGAACCGATTAACAATGACGAGATCGCAAGAATCGCCGGATGTTCCTTTAATTTTTTCCAAAAAGTGTTCTCATATATGAATAAAATCAGCTTTGCAGAATATATTCGCTATCGCAAATTGACCTTAGCCGGATATGATATAAAAAGCACCAATCTAAAAGTCGTAGAGATTTCTTACAAATATGGCTATGACTCTCCGACTTCATTCACGAAAGCATTCCAGCAGTTTCATGGCGTATCTCCTAAAGCTGCCAGAAGCAGAGATGTCGAATTAAAAGTATATCCTAAAATGCAGATGCATTCCAAACAGCAGTATGCCTGGCGCTTAGAACAAAAGAAAGGCTTTCGTCTAATTGGTAAAAAAATAAAGGTTAGCCGTAAAAATAATGCTCACTATTCCAAAGTTCCCGAATTTTGGAGTGAGTGTCAAAGAGATGGTGTATTTTCAAAATTGATTTCATTAGATACGTCAAAGAATCAAGGAATATTCGGATTATTTGGAAAAACCGATCCCCTGAGTGATGAAATAGAGTATGCGATCATGGTTATTTCTGATCAGGGGCTGCCAGATGGATTTGAAGAAATTATTATTCCCGAAGAAACTTGGGCGATCTTTGATTGTCTAGGACCTACACCTCAGGCTATTCAAAACGGCTGGCGCTATCTGCTTGAAGAATGGGTCATTAAATATCCTTTCGATCATGCCGATTGTCCCGAATTGGAATGGTACAGCAATGGAAACAGTTACGATGAACAATATTTGAGTCAAATTTGGATTCCGATCATTGAATAAAGGAGAACGAAAGATGAATGACAATTTTAACTTATTTCTAAGCAGTGTGGAAGAACAATACCAGGATTTTGTCCAAGAGCTGCATGATCTTTTAACTAAAGATCAGTGTAAATGCGAAATTAAGCCAGCTAAAAGCGGCTATTTAGTATCCTATGTTTTCTTAGAAAACAAAAAGACTTTAGCTAATTTTGTATTTCGCAAGAGTGGCATTAAGCTGCGTATCTATGCCGATCATATTGAGCAATATCAGGAATTTTTAAACAGTCTGCCAAAGAAAATGAAAAAAGAAATTTGTAAAGCTTCCCTTTGCAAGCGACTGGTTAATCCAAATGACTGCAATCCTAAGTGTGCAATGGGATATACGTTCACTCTCGACGATGAGCAATACCAAAAGTGTCGTTTCATGGCCTTTATGCCAACGTTAAGTGAGGAAAACAATCTCTTTATTAAGCAGTTCTTAATCAATGAACTAGCACATCATTAAAAATAGCGGTATAACAGAAATCTGTTATGCCGCTATTTCACTTTAACCAAATGCTTTTTAGAACTTACCAAAAGCATTCCTAAGATAACAATCGATCCGATACAAAGACCCATATAACCCTTATACTCGATTTGATCCCCGGTATCGATGGAAGAAGGAAGTGTTTCTTCCACTTTTTTGACAGTCGTCTGATCAATTGTCTTAGGTGTATTATTTTCTATGATCGTTGTCGAATCACCTTCTCCGCTTGAATGAGGAATATCTTCCTCATTGTCTGGCTGTGGCGGTATCAAAGGCTGTTCAGCTTTTGGTACATCATAGATTAATGTATAGATTGAAAAACGGTCGGTTTCAAAAGTGATAGTCGCCTCATTATCATCTAAATCTTTAAGAATATCTGTCGTGATCGTTCCATCTGCATTCACATGGCTGCGAATCACCGCAAATTCACGTCCGTTGCTTTGATCTAAATATGCCTGTGGAATCATGATTGTAATTCTGATGGGTTTATAGGTTTGATTAATTGGAGAAATCGCTCCTGCTACATTTTTAGAAAATGTCAGATCGAGACTTAATAATACATTTTCTTCATCAATAACCGTTTTTAATCCTTGGACAATCGGATTAGGGATTCTAGTGACTTCTTCCATTTTAAGATTAAATTCCACATTCTTGCCATCCGCTACAATGGCTTTATCTTCTTCAGTTAATAAATCTACCGCTAAGTTCTGGTCTAAATGAACCTGAAGGTCTGGAAGTTCACTATTATTCCCTTTCTCCACTTCAACCTGTTCCTTAATAATGCCCGGTATTTTTCTAAACATGACTTCAATATTATGATTTTCTCTGACACTTGTAAAGGTGCATGAATTTTCAGTTATATCATAAGGCTGACCATCAATGACCACACGAATAACCTCATATTCATCGTCAGGCACCCATTGTATAGTAGATGTACCATTTTTATTAACGCGTTGTGTTTCTGTAATCTTTCCGCCACTGCTTGCTTTCGTTTCAATCGTATAAATCATCTGCCCCACTTTCCAAACAGACTGATTTTCCTCTATCGCATAATCTAATTTACCATTATTTAACAAGAAAGTGTTTTCCATGTCCACAATATCATCACAATAAACTAACGGTGTCCCTACTGCCAGTTCATCATTCGCAATTAAAAGAGTAGGACTATCCAATGTTTTACCCATCATCATAGAAGCATGCAGTGATGCGTTCAGCGTGATCGAGTCAAAGTTAGCAAGGGACTGTAATGTTATCCCATCATCAAGCATTAGATCAGCATTTCCGCTTAGACTCAGGGGATTACCGCTGTTTTCTCCTCCGCCCCAAATATTTTCCAAAGCACATCCCTGAACCCTAATTTGAGTATCTGACAGGTTGATGGCATTAGCGTCGGCTCCGCTTCCTCCGCCAATAATAGTGGAATAATAAGTGCTGCCATTAAAGCTATTTCCTGTTAATTGATGATAGTAGGCATTTGCCGAAGTCACAGTTGCATTTCCGCCATTATAGGTCTCTCCTCCACTGTAGATAGTTCCGGCAGTGCTAGAATTGCCAATGTCCATAGTAACATGTCCTACCGCAGCGTTCGCCCCTGCTCCGCTGGCTGATCCACCGCCATAAATTCCCGCTGCCACAATATTTCCAAATTGTGTATCAGCTGGTATCACTGAATTTTGAATACTCAGACTAGTCGAATTTGTATTCGCTGAGCCCCCACTGCCTGCAGTCCCACCGGCACGAATATAGCCATATATATTACTGCAATTATTTAACGATAAAGCAACCTTATTTGCATTCGCGATGCCTTGGCTCGCCTGTCCGCCTCCCTGAAGAATCATAATTTCGGTATTATTATAGATATTGGCTGTTACCAAATTTACATTTGCCTGTGCATTCCCGGAAGCATAGCCACCACCGTAAACCTCACGAATATCTGCATAATCCACATTCAGTGTGACATTGCCATTAACATCCGCATTGGCATAGCCTGCAGCTCCGCTTCCTGAGACAGCACTGCCACCTCCACGGATCGAATAGGTTCTGTCTGTCACATAGCCGTTAGTACTGCCTGTCTGTGCAATTGCCTGATAAGCTCCATTTGTGTAAGCATGTCCGCCACATGTAATATTACCATGATTAGTGGAAGGGATTGCTGATACCTCAACCTTTACAGACCCAGTTACATTGGCTTGGGCATTACCCTTTTGTGCATAGGCGTATCCACCGCCGTAAATAGTACCGCCATTTGTGTTACCTATGACACGTACCACAACACTCCCATTCACATCAGCGTTTCCCGTACCATCACTATAACCACCACCGTGAATGGTTCCTACATTAACGTTTTCTATGATTATTTCAATATTGCTGTTGACTGTACTGTTTTTACTTCCCCCGTAAATGGCTGAAGGGCTGACTGCTGTATCCAACAATTTTGTTTCCCCATTAAGATTGTAAATATAATTTTTTCCATCACTATCTTTTTTCAATCGAAAAGAGGTCCCATTGGCATAAATCGTACTGCCCTCAACAGTTATTCCTATACCATTCGCATATATGGGTACTTGTATAAGAGCGAACAGCATACTGGTTATTAAAACAACTGCAATCCCCCACCGATGAAACCATTTCATAATCTCATGCCTCCAATATTACTTTTAAATTTATGTTAGATATTCTCTATTTAGTTTTATTATATTCTGTAAATCTTTTTAATTTAACGTCATTTTACCTATTATGGTCATTTTTTACAAAACAAACTATTGACTTTATATCATTAATGCTTTAATGTAAATATATAGTTAGTTAAAGCTAACTTTCTGTTTCTCTAATAATTTGCCATTATTATAGATCCAATATCTCTTTGAAACAGAAAAAAGCAAAGTGACTAACCACTTTGCTGATAAAGAAAAAGATCAAGTCCACCAGACTCGATCTTTTTTCATAAATTTTTATTTTCCGAAATATCTTTCTAATAATCCGGCAAAAGCTTTACCATGACGTGCTTCATCACGAGCCATTTCATGAACTGTATCATGAATTGCATCTAAGTTTTCTTCTTTAGCACGTTTAGCTAATTCAACCTTACCTGCAGTTGCTCCATTTTCAGCGTCTACACGTAATTCAAGATTTTTCTTAGTTGAGTTAGTTACACATTCACCTAATAATTCAGCGAACTTTGAAGCATGCTCTGCTTCTTCCCAAGCTGCTTTTTCATAGTAAAGACCAATTTCTGGATATCCTTCTCTATGTGCAACTCTCGCCATTGCTAAGTACATCCCAACTTCAGTGCATTCACCTTCAAAGTTAGCTCTTAATCCCATGATAATATCTTCAGGAGCCCCTTCAGCTACACCTAACACATGTTCTGCAGCCCAAGTCATTTCTCCACTTTCTTGTTTTACGAACTTATCAGCTCCTACTTTACAAATCGGACATTGTTCCGGTGCTGAATCTCCTTCATGAACATATCCACATACTGAACATACATATTTTGCCATTATTTTTTCCTCCTCTTTATTAATAGTAATCATTACTATTTATTACATTTACTAGTATATCATAAATTTTTCAGATGTAAAGCAAAAAGTAACAATTTTTTAAAAAAATAATAAGAGAAACACAGCCTCTTATTATTTAATAATCATTTCATATTCAGTTTCTTTAAATCCAACCAAAATTGCATCTTCAGTAATTAGCAGCGGACGTTTAATCAGCATTCCGTTAAGACTGAGCAGCTCACATGCCTCTTCCATTGTCAATTGATCTACCTTTTCTTTTAGGTTCATTTCTTTATAAACATTACCGCTTGTATTAAAAAAGCGTTTGATTGGCAAGCCAGATCTTTCCATCCACTCTTTTAATTCGTTTGCAGTAGGTGTTTCTTCTACAATATGACGATCTGTAAAATCTACTCCATGACTCACTAAAAACTTCTTTGCTTTTTGACAAGTAGAACATTTTGGGTATTCAATAAATAGCATATTTCTTTCACCAATCTAAAAATAGACTTCCTTTCATTTATTTATAAGTAATATAGTCTCTTTCATCACGCAATTCAAAGTAAAGCTGAGCATAAGTTGCATCGAAATAGGGCTGAATAAAAAACAGCAGCAACCCACCTAAAAAAGAGCCGACGAAACGCCAAAGAATAAAAGATAAATCCAAATAAAAAATCTCCATCTTTCTTCCCATCGTCATTTCTTTAGATAGATTTAAAATCTCAGAGGTATCCATCGTCGGATCTTCAGCCAGCAGATAATCTACCATTCTATACTGATACAGCTTAATAATACCCGGAATGATAAAGAATAGTGTGCATACAAAAACAATAATATCTCTCACAAACAATGTTTTAACAATATTAAAATAGTGTCTGCCGCTAAAAGCATAAAACAAGTCCCCTACAGAATCATAATTATCTCCTGTAAAATAACGGGCCTTCCCAACAATCAGCGGATTAAAAACAAATATACGCAGAAGATAAACAACTATCCAAGTAATCAGTGAGAAAACAAGACCCGTAATAAACAGCAGGAACCCACTAAAAGAAAAATGTATAACCTGAGTTGTATTCCAGTCAAAACGAATAGATAGAAATGTATCATTTCCACATACAATAAGGATAACCGCACAGATAATCGTTGCGAAAATATAATGACTTCTCAAAAAATCTTTTGCGTTATCTTTAAGTCGAATTCTATTTATTGGCATAAAATTCCTCCTTCATATGCCCTATTATACTATATTTTACAATCAGCACAAGAAAAAGAGCATATACGCTATGGCATATGCTCAATAGAAGTCTATTATTAGAATTTTTTGAATTGATCAACGTCAATTACAAAGATTGTAGCTCCCCCTACGACAACATCAATCATAGTGGCTAAAGAAACTTCTGGTAAAGCTAAAGAGTTCATTGTAGGCATTTTCTCTACTCTCTGTTTAGCTTCTGACTTAATTAACTCAATAACAGCATCTACTTTATCTTCATCTGTACCGATCAATAACGTAACGTTTCCCTTACTTAAGAAACCACCGGTAGAAGCCAATTTAGTGACGTAATGTCCGGCTTTGTTAAGAGTAGAAGCAACAGCAGAGCTGTCATCCTTATTAACAATTGCGATAACGAGTTTCATAAATATTCCCCCTTCGTTACTATTATTATACACAAAAAAAGAGAAATAGTACACTAAAATGAGTAGAAATCTATCTCTCCTCAACACAAAAAAAG